>NZ_JBFAOI010000001.1:0-1040824 GCF_040675155.1 Micromonospora sp. NPDC049645 | reverse complement strand
CCGCACAGGCGTGGGCCGCACAGGCGTGGGCCGCACAGGCGTGGGCCGCACAGGCGTGGGCCGCACAGGCGTGGGCCGCACAGGCGTGGGCCGCACAGGCGTGGGCCGCACAGACGTGGGCCGCACAGACGTTCGGGCTCGGGCCGCGACGGTGGCCCATATCTGGGGCAGCTCTACAGCGTGCGACTACCTGGTGGTGCTCCCGGTCCTTTGGGCTGCGGGTCGCGAGGCGACCGACAGGTGGGGAGATCGTGCCGGCGCTCAGGCGGAGACGGCGTCGGGGGCGCGAGCCGCGCGGCGCAGGCCGTAGAGCGTCAGCGCCGCGGCGGCGAGTAGGGGGGCACCGTCGCGGACCAGGCCGTCCACGCCGAGCAGCCACCAGCACAGCGGCAGGTCCACGGCGAGCACGGCCACCGTGACGACGACCAGCAGGCCACGCGCCCAGTCCTTGCCACGCATCAGGAACGCGGTGCAGAACAGCACCGCGTAGCTGGCCGAGATGCCCGCGCCGAACCAGAACAGCACGGCCGGCGCCGCGCTCAGCCGACCGTCCAGGATCGAATCCCCGGCCACCAGGGCCGGCACCAGCATCAGCGGGCTGTAGGTGAAGGCCGCAACCCGGCTGGTCAGCAACCAGGCGCTGGCCTGTGGTCGACGCGGAGGGGTCTCCCGCCAGGAGATGCCGGCCTGGTCGATGACGAGGCGGGGACGGTGCCGGACGAGGTGCCCGGCCAACGCCGACGAGCGGTAGAGCAGCCAGACCACCGCGGCACAGAGCGCCGTGAGGATGGCGAAGCCGAGCAGGCCGGGCAGCGGCGGCACCCCCTGCCGGGGCACGATGAGCCGGCCTACCGCGAAGATCGTGGTGACCGCGAGGATCAGCCCGAACGGGCGAGCGGCCGTGCGACCGCGCCGTACGTGCCCGCTCAGCAACAGGAAGCCGAACGAGCGCAGCATGGCCCAGCCGGTCCGGACGGCCAGCCCGAAGCCCTGCTCCGGGGCGTACCACCAGTTGAGCAGCTCGACCACGACGGTGGCCGCCGCCGTCGTCGCCAACAGGACGGTCAGCACCCGGACGGCGGACGGCCGCCGGACCTGGGTCTCGGCGGCCGTCCTCATGGGATCCGACGATGCCCGCACGGGGCGGACTTCACACCTAGCGCTGCGGCTGCGCGGCGTCGAGGCGGGCGCGCAGCGCGTCCAACTCGGCCCAGAGCACGCCGGGCAGCTTGTCACCGAACTTCTCGAACCATTCGGTGATCATCGGAAGCTCGTTGCGCCACTCGTCCGGGTCGACCTTCAGGGCGATCCGGACGTCCTCCGGGGTCATGTCCAGACCCTCGACGTCCAGGGCGTCCGGTGCGGGAACCATGCCGACCGGCGTCTCCACCGCGTCGGCCGTACCCTCGATCCGCTCGACGACCCACTTGAGCACCCGGGAGTTCTCCCCGAAGCCCGGCCAGAGGAACGAGCCGTCCGGGTCCTTCCGGAACCAGTTGACGTAGTAGATCTTCGGCAGCTTCGCCTCGTCGCCGTCGGCGCCCTTGCCCATCTCGATCCAGTGCCGGAAGTAGTCCCCGGCGTGGTAGCCGATGAACGGCAGCATCGCCATCGGGTCCCGTCGGACCACGCCGACGGCGCCGGACGCGGCCGCGGTGGTCTCCGAGGAGAGCGTGGCACCCATGTAGACGCCGTGCACCCAGTCGCGGGCCTCGGTCACCAGCGGAACGGTGTCCTTGCGGCGACCGCCGAAGAGGATAGCGTCGATCGGCACGCCGTTCGGGTCGAAGTACTCGTCGGCGAGGATCGGGCACTGGGTGATCGGGGTGCAGAAGCGGCTGTTGGCGTGGGAGGAGAGGCTGTCACTCTCCGGCGTCCAGTCGTTGCCCTTCCAGTCGATCAGGTGCGCCGGCGGCTCACCCATGCCCTCCCACCAGATGTCGCCGTCGTCGGTGAGGCCGACGTTGGTGAAGATGGAGTTGCCCCGGTCCAGGGTGCGCATGGCGTTGGCGTTGGTCTTCCAGTCGGTGCCGGGCGCGACGCCGAACAGGCCGTACTCGGGGTTGACCGCGTAGAGGCGGCCGTCCGGGCCGAACCGCATCCAGGCGATGTCGTCGCCGATGGTCTCGACCTTCCAGCCGGGAATGGTCGGCTCCACCATGGCGAGGTTGGTCTTGCCGCAGGCCGACGGGAACGCGCCAGCGATGTGGTAGACCCGACCCTCCGGCGAGGTGATCTTGAGGATCAGCATGTGCTCGGCGAGCCAGCCCTCGTCCCGGCCCATCACGCTGGCGATCCGCAGCGAGTAGCACTTCTTGCCCAGCAGCGAGTTGCCGCCGTAACCCGAGCCGAACGACCAGATCTCCCGGGTCTCCGGGAAGTGCGAGATGTACTTGGTGTCGTTGCAGGGCCAGGAGACATCCTGCTGGCCGGGGGCGAGCGGGGCGCCGATGGAGTGCAGCGCGTGCACGAAGTCCGCGTTGTCGCCCATGGCTTCGAGGACCCGGGTGCCCATCCGCGTCATGATCCGCATCGAGGCGACCACGTACGGGCTGTCCGTGATCTCGACACCGAACATCGGGGACTCGGCCTCCACCGGGCCCATGACGAACGGAATGACGTACATGGTGCGACCACGCATCGAGCCCCGGTACAGATCCGTCATCGTCCGCTTCATCTCGGCCGGCGCCATCCAGTTGTTGGTGGGGCCGGCGTCCGCCTCGTCGACGGAACAGATGAAGGTGCGCTCCTCGACCCGGGCGACGTCCGTCGGGTCGGTGCGCGCGTAGAACGAGTTGGGCTTCTTCTCCGGGTTGAGCCGGACCAGTGTGCCGGCCTCGACCAGCTCATCGGTGAGGCGACGCCACTCCTCGTCGGAGCCGTCCACCCAGACGACACGGTCGGGGGTGGTCAGTTCCGCGACCTCACGGACCCAGGCGAGCAGTTTCGGGTGGGACGTCGGGGCCTGATCAATACCCCGCACAACAGCCGGAGCAACCATGACACATCTCCTTGTGGTCGACGCTGACCGATCTATGGGATGCACGAGACTCGGCGGCGCGATGCGTCGCCTTCGTGGAAACCTGGGATTGGCCTCAGCGTAAACCGGGCAGCCTTCCGAGTCAGTGGGACAGGTTGTGAAGAACTGCACAAGCTACGGCCTCGCTGCGGCATCACGAGCTGATACCCGCTTTCCCGCGCAGTTTCACGCAAATCTTGTTGTGCACCCCGGCGGACGCTTGTTGCGGTCGGGCCGTGGACCTGCCCCGCCGACCGGTGCGTGGATTCCCGTTCCGGAGCGCCTCAGTCCTCCCAATTGGCTACGCTCGGTGCAGCGGTCAGGCACACGGTGCTGGGCCCCCACCGGAGAGCACGTCCGCTTGCCGTTGCTACCCCGCCGACTGGGTCGCAGCCGGTAGGCTCCCCCCGTGGCCGCCACGATGACCGGGGAACAACCGGGTCCCCGGCAGACTCGACAGGGTCTCGTCGGCAGACTCCTCGACCGATTCGGTCACCTCCTCCGCGAGATGAGCAAGTTCGCCACCGTGGGTGGCTTCGCCTTCCTCATCGACTTCGCGCTCTTCAACTATTTGACGAGCAAGCACGGCGTCGAGGAGTTGACGGCGAAGACGATCTCCACTGTGATCGCGGCCTCCGTCGCCTTCGTGGGCAACCGGTTCTGGACCTGGCGGCACCGGCAGCGCAACAACGCCGCCCGGGAGTACGCGCTCTTCTTCTTCTTCAACGCGGTCGGCCTCGGCATCACGGTCGCCTGCCTCGCAATCAGCCGCTACGGCCTCGGGGCCATCTGGCCGTCCGTGTTCCAGACGCGACTGGCGGACAACCTCGCCAGCTACATCGTCGGCACCGGGCTCGCCACGCTGTTCCGATTCTGGTCGTACCGGCGGTTCGTCTTCGTCGAAGCGGGAACCCCGACCCTTCCGCAGGTGAATCCCGACCGTGACCACGGGGCGTGACCTGCCGCCCACCTCGTTCGGCCGGTGATCGCCGGCCGCACCGACTGCCCTAAGGTGTTTCGCATGCGTCTTGTCCGCCTGCTGCCTGAGCGCTGGCAGAAGTTCATCCACGAGGCGCTCAAGTTCGGCATCGTCGGCGGCATCAACACCGTCATCAATTACGCGGTGTTCAATGCCCTTGCACTGACCGTTTTCGTCAATGGTCAGTTGAAGGCGACCGTGATCGCGACCATCGTCGCCACGATCACGTCGTACCTGATGAATCGGCACTGGACGTACCGCGATCGCCCGAAATCGGCACTTCGCCGGGAATACCTGCTGTTCTTCCTTT
This sequence comes from Micromonospora sp. NPDC049645, assembly GCF_040675155.1. Taxonomy (NCBI): domain Bacteria; kingdom Bacillati; phylum Actinomycetota; class Actinomycetes; order Micromonosporales; family Micromonosporaceae; genus Micromonospora; species Micromonospora sp. NPDC049645. The sequence goes on along the minus strand of NZ_JBFAOI010000001.1, from coordinate 1,036,516 downwards.
TCAACGGCGCTGGTCTGCTCATCGAGTTGGGCGCCGTGGCGGCGGCCAAATACGGCCTCGGCGTACACGGACTGCTGGCGCTGAACCTGGCCAAGACCGTCGGCGTCCTGCTGGCCACGCTGTTCCGCTTCTGGTCCTACCGGACCTTCGTCTTCCAGCCCGTCGCCCCAGCCGAGGACGAGGCCGCGCAGCCCGAGACCACCTGGCACGACATTCCGCGCGACGAGTGGGACACCATGGCGGAGATGGACCCGGTCGCCGAGTTGGCGGAATCCGTGTCCGAGCTGGAGGAGGCGGATTCCGCACAGCGCCCCGACGCTCCGCCCGGCGCACCCGCCCAGGGCCGACCCACCCGACTGAGCGTCAGCCCTGCCGCCGACCTGGACGCGGAACTCGCCGCGGAGCTGCACGTCAGCACCCGTCGCGCGCCCCGCCGGTGACGGCCCCCGAGGCCCGCTCCGGCACGGGGCGACCGGCCGAGCTGTTCTTCGAGGATCTTGTCCCGGGGCTCACCGTCGACCTCGGCGTGGTCACCGTGGATGGCGACGAGATGGTCGCCTTCGCCCGCCGCTTCGACCCGCAGTGGTACCACGTCGACCCCGACCTGGCCGCGGGGAGCCGGCACGGCGGCCTGATCGCCAGCGGCTTCTACACGGTCAGCCTGTTCATGCGCGCGTACGTCGACCACCTGCTGTCCCGGGCGGCCGCGGACGCGTCCCCCGGCCTGGAGGAGCTGCGCTGGCTCGCCCCCGTCCGCGCCGGCGACCGGCTCGCGGTCCGGGTCGACGTGATGGGCGCCCGGCCGTCGACCGCCCGCCCCGGGCTCGGCACCGTCAGCCTCACCGGCACCATGCTCCGCCTCGGCCCCGACGACCGGCCCGAGCAGGAGGTGCTGCGCACCCGTTTCCGCGGCTGGTTCGCCGTCCGCCCGGCCGAGGCCGATCCCACCGATCCCACCGATCCCACCGATCCCACCGAAGCCGATCCAGCCGAAGGTGAGCGGCCCGAGCCTGACCGGCCCGAGCCCGGCCGGCCCGAGGCTGACGCGCCCGCCAGCGACCCGCCCGGCGCCCAACGACACGACTGACCCGCCCCGGCAGGGGCGGGTCACCAGCGGCCCGGATCAGGTCGTGGTGTCGCGCAGCGGCTTGCCGTCCTGCATGTCGGCGAGCATGTCGCGCATCTCTCCGTCGCCCAGCGAGTGCTTGTCGTGCTGTGCCTCGACCAGCTCGTACAGGGTGGTCTGCACCTTGCCGACATTCGGCACGTCGGCGAGCACCGACTGGCCGCGCTCACCGGCCGACTCGATGGTGAGCGTCCCGCAGCCGAGCAGGCGCTCGATGAAACGCTGGTTCATCGAGTGGTCGTTGACCCGGGTGAGCGGGAGGTCCCGCCGATCCCGGGAAAAGACACCCTGCTGAAGCAGCACTCGCTCGTTGGTGAACAGGTAGTGCGTGGTACGCCAGACCAGGAACGGCCACAGGCCGAGCCAGAGCACCGCGATCAGGGCGATTGCCCCGATCACGGCCAACGCGATCGAACCGCCACCGCTCTCGGGCAACAGCAGCACACCGACCACCACCGCGGCGATGGCCAGCACCAGCACCGCGATCGGCCGGATCAGCGCCTTCCAGTGCGGGTGCAGATGCAGCACGACGTGCTCGTCCTCGGTGAGCACGTCTTCAGGAAACGCCACGGGAACCTCCAACGCCATTGTCTCGACGCGCAGACGGTAAACCCCGCAAGCCCCACCACGACATCCGCCACGCGGCCCGACAAGCTGTATATGATCTTGCACTTCCGGTCGCCGTCGCGCGGCTCTCACCAGCCCGGCCCGGACGCCGTCGCACGCTCGCGGGAAGCGCGCCGGCGGGGTGGGTTTCAGCGCAGGTGCAGGACGTCCCCGGCGGCCAGCGTCCGCTCCCCCGTCGCGGTGGTGAGCAGCAGTTGGCCGTCGGGGTCCACGCCGGTCGCGGTGCCGGTCAGGGACTCGCCGTTGGGAAGCAGGACGCGCACCTCGCGACCGATCGTCGCGCAGGCCGCCAGGTAGGCCTCCCGCAGGCCGCTGGCCACCGCGTCGCCGCCCGCCGAGCGCCAGCGGTCGTACCACTCGGCGACCGCCCGCAGCAGCGCCCGCAGCAGCGGATCCCGATCGGTGGCCGCCGCGCCGGCCAGTTGCAGCGAGGTGGCCGGCAGCCCGGTCGGGTTCACCGGCAGCTCGTCGGCGCGCAGCGTCACGTTGAGCCCGATGCCCAGCACGATGGCCGGGGGTTGGTCCGGCGAGCGGCCGGGCACCGCCTCGGCCAGCACGCCGGCGCACTTCGCGTCGCCGATCAGCAGATCGTTGGGCCACTTGAGGGTGGCGTCCAGCTCGGCCAGCCGGGCCACCGCCTCGACCAGCGCCACGCCGGCCAGCAACGGCAGCCAGCCGTACCCGGTGGGTGTCGCCGGCAGCCAACCGCGGTCCGGCACGGCCTCGCCGGGCCGCAGCAACACGCTGGTCGCGATGCCGGCCCGCGCCGGCGACTGCCAGACCCGACCGCGCCGGCCCCGGCCCGCGGTCTGCCGCTCGGCGACCACGACCAGGCCCTCGGGCTCGTCGGCGCGGGCCGCCTCGGCCACGTCGGCGTTGGTGGAGCCGGTCTCGGCGCGCAACTCCAACCGGGCCCACGGCCCGTTCGGCGCGACCAACGCGCGGCGCAGCCGGGCCGCCGACAGCGGCGGCCGGTCCAGATCGGTGTACGGGGAGCCCGGCATTCCGCCAGCCTACGGCGGTGCTCCGGTCGACACTGAGGTGTACTGCACAGCGGCATTCACCTGAACCATCGTTATATTCCCTGGGTGACTACCGAGACCGGGACCAACATCCACAGCACCGCGGGCAAGCTGGCGGACCTGGAGCGCCGGGTCGACGAGGCCGTGCACGCCGGGTCGGCCCGCGCCGTCGAGAAGCAGCACGCGCGGGGGAAGAAGACCGCCCGCGAGCGGATCGAGATGCTGCTCGACGAGGGTTCCTTCGTCGAACTCGACGAGCTGGCCCGGCACCGGTCCACGGCCTTCGGGCTGGAGCGCAACCGCCCGTACGGCGACGGTGTGGTCACCGGCTACGGCACGGTCGACGGCCGGCAGGTGTGTGTCTTCGCGCAGGACTTCACGGTCTTCGGTGGCTCGCTGGGCGAGGTCTTCGGCGAGAAGATCGTCAAGGTGATGGACCTGGCCATGAAGATCGGCTGCCCGGTGGTCGGCATCAACGACTCCGGCGGCGCGCGCATCCAGGAGGGCGTCGTCTCGCTCGGCCTGTACGGCGAGATCTTCTTCCGCAACGTGCGGGCCTCCGGTGTCATCCCGCAGATCTCGCTGGTGATGGGGCCCTGCGCCGGTGGCGCGGTCTACTCGCCGGCGGTCACCGACTTCACCGTGATGGTCGACCAGACCTCGCACATGTTCATCACCGGCCCGGACGTGATCAAAACGGTGACCGGCGAGGACGTCGGCATGGAGGAGTTGGGCGGGGCACGCACGCACAACTCCCGCAGCGGCAACGCGCACTACCTCGCCACCGACGAGGAGGACGCGGTCGACTACGTCAAGGCGCTGCTGTCGTACCTGCCGTCCAACAACCTCGACGAGCCGGTCGTCGTCGAGGCCCCCGCCTCGCTTGAGGTGAGCGACGAGGACCGGGAGTTGGACACGCTCATCCCGGACTCGGCCAACCAGCCGTACGACATCCACACGGTCATCGAGCACGTCCTCGACGACGGGGAGTTCCTGGAGGTCCAGCCGCTCTACGCGCAGAACATCGTGGTCGGGTACGGCCGGGTCGAGGGGCGACCGGTCGGCGTGGTCGCCAACCAGCCGATGCACTTCGCCGGCACCCTGGACATCGCCGCCTCCGAGAAGGCCGCCCGGTTCGTCCGTACCTGCGACGCGTTCAACATTCCCGTGCTGACCTTCGTGGACGTGCCCGGCTTCCTGCCCGGCACCGGCCAGGAGTGGGACGGCATCATCCGCCGGGGCGCGAAGCTCATCTACGCGTACGCCGAGGCGACCGTCCCGAAGGTCACCGTGATCACCCGCAAGGCGTACGGCGGGGCGTACGACGTGATGGGCTCCAAGCACCTCGGCGCGGACCTGAACTTCGCCTGGCCGACCGCGCAGATCGCGGTGATGGGCGCGCAGGGTGCGGTGAACATCCTCTACCGCTCCGAGCTGGCCGACGCGGAGGACCCGGCCGCGGTCCGGGCCGAGAAGATCGCCGAGTACGAGGACACCCTGGCCAACCCGTACGTGGCGGCCGAACGTGGGTACATCGACTCGGTGATCCCGCCGCACGAGACGCGTACCCAGATCGTCCGGGCGCTGCGCATCCTGCGCACCAAGCGGGAGACCCTGCCGCCGAAGAAGCACGGCAACATCCCGCTCTGATCGTGCCGCTGCCCCTGCTGAACCCGCCCCGGGTTCAGCAGGGCGGGTTGGTGGCGGCGCGCCCCGCTGGCCCCGCCCGGGTTCAGCAGGGCGGGTTGGCGGCGGCGCACATCCGGCGGGCGGCGACGCCCGCCAGGCGACGCAGTTCCGGCTCGGTGCCGGTCTGCCCCAGCTTGAGCACCGTGATCAGGTCACCCACCCGGACCACCGCGGTGCTGGTCGGCCTGGGCACCGCGGCGACGGGCTGACCCGTTCTTTGGTCGACGGGCTGCGAAGCGGTGTGCCGCAGCAGCGCGGCCCCGTCGCCGGCGAAATCCCGCTGGGCCACCGTCCACCGCTGCCTCGCCGACCCGGTGCCCGTTGCGCCCCCCACGTTGTACTCGCCGACGCTGTTCCACTCGGCGCACGGGGCGACCAGGTCGTCCATTGTGGCGAGGAGCTTGGTGGCCGCCTCCGGCACCAGCCGGTAGAGATCCTGTGTGACGAGAGCCTCGCCAGCGCCGTAGGTGCCCGGCCGGTCCTCTCTCAGCAGGGTCTGTGAGCGGGACAGGATCGACATCTGCCACCCGTCCGAGTATCCCTGGCTCGTGCGGCAGGAGCCGAGCAACTGATCCAGCTGGACCGGCTCGCCGAGCCCCGACTGGCTGAGCCACACGACATTGGCCGACTGCTCCAGGTCGGTCACCTGCAACAGGGCGTCGGTGGTGATCTCATGGCGGGTCGGCGTGGGAGAGGCGGCCGGCAGTGCCGTCGGCGGCGGCTTCCCCGGTGCGGCGACCGCCGCGGCGGAGACCCCGGCGAGGGCCAGCACGACGGTGGCCACGACAATTCTGCGCTGGCTGCGGCGACGGGCCCGGGAGCGAATCTCCTCCGGGTCGAGCCAGCGCACGTCCCGCAGGTCCCGCTGGATCTGCTCGACGAAGGTCGGGTCGTCACGCATCGGTGGCCTCCTCCAGATCAGAGACGGCGAGCAGGCCGGCGAGCGCGGCGCGCCCCCGGGAGAGCCGGGCCTTGACCGTGCCGACCGGCGCCGCGGTCTCCCGCGCCACGTCGGCGACCGGCATGCCGACCAGGTAGTACAGGGCGATGGCGACGCGTTGCTCCTCGGGCAGTCGGCGCAGGGCGGCGACCACCTCGACGGTGTCGGTGCCCGGGCCGGGAACGGTCTCGGCTGCCCCGTGCCGCAGGTACGCGCGGGCACGACTACGCAGGCTGCGCCACCGGCTGACCGCGATCCGGCTGGCCACCACCCGCACCCACGCCTCCGGCTCGTCGTACGCGCTGACCGTCGACCAGCGCTGCCACGCCCGGATGTACGCCTCCTGCACGGCGTCCTGCGCCTCGCCCCGATCGCCGGTGAGGGCGTAGACGAACCCGAGCAGCCGTTGCCGACTCCCCCGGTAGAACTCGTCGAACCCGTCGACGTCCGGCACCTACTACCTCCCCGTGTCGGTCGCTGGGAACACGCACCGGACGGGGGCGTCGGTTGCCCCGTTCAGGCGGCCATTTTCTCCAGCTCGGAGAGCGGGAACGCGCCGGCCGCGATCCGCTCCCGGACCGCCCGGCGTACGGCCCGCTGCACGGCCACGTTGACCGGTGTCGGTACGCCGTGCAGCCGGCCGAGCAGCGCGATCTCCCCGTTGAGGTGGTCGACCTCGGTCGAGCCGGTGCCCCGGGCCAGACTCTGCCAGGTGGAGCCGCCGGAGCGGGCCTCACCGTCGACCGGGCGCTGCCCGACCAGGTCGCCCCGTTCGGCCTTCTCCTCCTCCGGCGTGGTGTGCGCGATGCCGGCCGCGGCGAGCGCGGCGACGCCCTCGGCGCGTACCCGCTCGACGAGCGCGTCCGGGATGTCCTGGCCGAGCAGCGCCTGGAGGCCGTTACCGAGGTTGCTGAGCAGCTTGCCGTACTTCCAGCGCAGCACGTCGGTGCGGACCGGGGCGACGAAGCCGGCGGCGGTCAGGTCGGCGGCGATCGCCCGGTCGGTGTCGTCGGCGCCTGCGGGGTAGCGGCCGATGTGGAGCATCCCGGGGTGCGGGTACCCGTTGGCGACCACCACGCCCGGGTCCAGGTGGGTGGCCGGCAGCCAGACGCAGATCGGGTGCACGTCGGCGAAGAGCCGCAGCGTGGCCCGCTCGTTGGCCACCCCGTTCTGCGCGGTCACCAGCGGCAGACGCTCGCCCGCCGTGCCGCCGCCGACCACCGGAGCGTCCACCCAGGCGGCCAACGCGGCGGCGGTGTCCTGCGACTTCACGGTGAGAATCAGCACGGTGTCCGCCGGCAACGGTTGGTCGGCGGGCCGGTCCATCGCCGGGAGTCGGGTGGTGACCGCGCCGTCGGGCTGCCGCAGGGTCAGACCCCGCTCGCGGATCGCGTCCAGGTGGGCGCCGCGGGCGACCAGGGTCACGTCCCGGTCGGCCTGGGCCAGCCGTACGCCGATGGTTCCGCCGACCGCACCCGCCCCGATGATCACGTATCGCATGCCCTCATTCTGCCCGCCCGCGCGGCTCCCGCTGCCGATCAGGGCCTAGGACGACGTGGGGAGGAAGGGAGCGGCCAGCAGGAGTGCGCCGGCCAGCAGGGCGGCCAGGTTGACCAGGGCGAAGACACCCACCCAGAAGAGCGGCGGAAACGGGGTGAGTCCGGCGAGTTGGTCGGCGTCGGAGGCGGGCATCCGGCCGCGCGAACGCAGCCGTTGCAGCTCGACCACCGGCCGCACCCCGCCGAGCAGCAGGAACCACACCCCGGCGTACGCGAACGCGGCCTGGACCTGCGGCGTCGCGTACCACGAGACGGCGAACACCAGCGCGCCGGTGACCAGCAGCGACACCACGCCGAAGACGTTGCGGATCATGACGAGCATGGCCAGCAGCAGCGCCACCGCCACCCAGAGCAGCAGGGTGATCCGGTTGCCACCGAGCAGCCAGGCGCCGGCCAGCCCGACCAGCGGCGGCGCGACGTATCCGGCGAGCAGGGTGAGGATCATGCCCGGTCCGGTGGGGCGGCCGGCGGAGAGCGTCAGCCCGGAGGTGTCCGAGTGCAGCCGGATGCCGCGCAGCTTGCGGCCGGTGAGCAGGGCGACCAGGGCGTGCCCGCCCTCGTGGGCGATGGTGATCGCGTTACGGGCGATCCGCCACGGCAGCCGGGTGGAGACCACCACCAGTGCGACGGCCCCGGTGAGCATCACCAGCAGCGCGGGCGGGTCCGGCTGCGCGCCGAACAGCGTGTCCCACAGGTCGCCCAGCCCGTCGATCGACATCATGGGGCGCGAGCCTACCGGCGGCGTTCCGTGTCGCTCCCGAGGCACCGGCTCGTATCCTGTGAACCTGATCGGGCGGCGAGTGAAGCGGGAGGTGAGCGCCGATGAGTGCGGAACCCCTGGGACACCACGTCGGGCTCTGGACCGAGGCCGACTACTTCGCCTCGGGTGAAACCCCGGACCGGGTCGAGCTGCTCGACGGGAGCCTGATCGTGAGCCCTGCCCCGAGCAAGCGGCACCAGTTGGTGTCGTGGGAACTCGTCTACAGCCTGCGTCGAGCGGTGCGACCACAACCCCTTGCGACTGTTCCGACTCGACGGTGAGCACTACGTCGAGGATCAGGTGGCGAAGCCCGGTGAGACGCTGACCGTCGTCGAGCCGTTCCGCTGGCAACTCGACCCGGCCACGCTGCGCTGACCCGTTCCACTCTCGTCACCGGGGCGACCGACGCGCGTCGATGAAGCTTTTTTCAGTCGCTCTTGCGATCAAGGGCACTTAACTCCAAAGATGGATGTCGATAAAACCACGTCCTTGGAGGCATTCATGGCCCGTACCCGATCATCGCTGCGCCGCGCGCTCGCGGCCGGCCTCACCGTCCTCGCCACCGCGGCGGCGGCCCTGGTCGCGACCGCCGGACCGGCGGCCGCCGCCACCACGGCCGGCATCGACGTGTCCCGCTACCAGGGCACCATCAACTGGACCAGCGTCCGCAACGCGGGCATCGAGTTCGCCTTCATCAAGGCGACCGAGGGCACCAGCTACAAGGACCCGAACTTCAACGCCAACTACGTCAACGCCTACAACGCCGGGGTGATCCGCGGGGCGTACCACTTCGCCCGGCCGAACATCTCCGCCGGTTCCACCCAGGCCGCCTACCTGGCCTCCAACGGCGGTGCCTGGTCCGCGGACAGCCGCACCCTGCCCGCCGCGCTGGACATCGAGGCCAACCCGTACAGCGGGGGCTACTGCTACGGGCTCAGCACCACCGGGATGCGCAACTGGGTGCAGGACTTCCTGAACACCTACCGCTCCCGCACCGGCCGGTACGCGGTCATCTACACCACCACGAGCTGGTGGAACCAGTGCACCGGCAGCTGGACCGGCCCGTGGGCGAACCACCCGCTCTGGCTGGCCCGCTGGTCGAGCACGCCGGGCGCCCTGCCGGCCGGCGCGCCGGTGTGGAGCTTCTGGCAGTACACCAGCACCGGCGTCGTCTCCGGGATCAGCGGCAACGTGGACCGCAACTACTGGAACGGCGACCGCAGTCGACTCATCGCGTTGGCCAACAACACCTGATCGGTCCGTTGGCGGCAGCGGGATCGACGGTCACCATCACGGTCGACAATCGGTCCGGCTGCCGCCACACCACCGGGCCGGGTCAAGCCCGCCGCCGACTCAACGCCGGCACCACAGCATCCTCACGAGCCAGCGCGCCCCGGCGGGCCATCCGCCAGCCAGCCACGCCAAGGCCGGCAACGACCACGACGCCGAACAGTGCGACGAGCACCGATGCCCCCGCGCTGACCAGCAGCAGAATCGCGTCGCCGAGCGCCACGAGCATCCACAGTGCCAGCCGGGGCCGAGCGTCCCTCCGTCGGTAACCCATGTCGTGCCTCCTTCCGTCGTCGAAGGTCAATTACCCACGACGACGGACGGTCATGCGAGTGAGTTTCAGTCTTGCCGGTCGGGCACGAAACCCTTGGCGATCCGCTCGAAGTCCGGCAGCTTGGCCTGCCAGTCCTTCTCCGCGATCTCCCACCGCAGGGCGTAGCCCCGGTTGCTGGCCGTCACGAACCCCCGGTTGCGGACGTGGATCCGCTGCCCGTCCCGGGTCTCCAGCCACTCCCAGTCCCCGCAGGTCTTCCAGAAGTCGCACGCCTTGATGCTGAGGTACTGGTAGTTGTTGACGCGGCTAGCGCGATTCGGCTCCTGCTCCCGCCAGTCCGCGACCGCATCCTTCGCTGGGCTGCTGGTCCATTGCACGAGCAGCTCACCCGGGCCGTTGGACTCGTCGAAGACGACCGTGACGCCGTCGACCTGGCTCCGCACCCAACCGTCGGGGATCGGCAGGGCGAAGCCGGCCGGGTCGCGGTGCAGCTTCCAGCCCGCCGGCAGCGCGTTCGGGTCGACCGAGGGCGTCGCGGAGGCCGACGGAGTCGGGGCACCGGTGGTGGGCGGCGGCGCGGCCGCAGCGGAGGTCGGCGCCGGCTCAGACGTCGCGGCAGCACTGGTCGGGTCGGCCTGCGGGGTCTTGTCGTCGCCCTTTGTCAGCATCGGTACGACCACCACGAGGCCGATCAGCAGTAGGGCGACCACGGCACCGATCAGCAGGTTGCGTCGGGTGTTGTTCGGCTTCGTGCCGTCCGACGGCGGCACCGGCGCACGACCGGCCGGACCCACCGGGGGCATGAGCGCCGTCGGGGTCGACGGCTTGCGCTGCTCCGGCGCCACCGGCGGGCCGTCGACAATCGTCGGCTCGTCGTCGTCGTTGGTCGTACCGTCACCGGTCGAGTCGCCCGTGACCGCGACCTTCGCGGTCGGCTCGCCAGCGGTCGGGTCGGCGTTGGACGGCTTGGCCTCGGACGTTGCCGGGCGGTCGACCGCGGCGGTCGGGTCGGCTGGTACCAGCGCGGTCGGGTCGGCGTCCACACCGGAGGAGACGACGGACGTCGGCGTGGCGTCCGCGGCGGGAGTCACGGCGGCGGAGGTCGCGGCGGCAGCGGCGGCGGAGGCGGCCGCAGCGGCAGCCGGTGCTGCTGGCGGCGACACCGGCCGGTCCGTGCTCTCGGCCGGTCGTGGCGCCGGCACGTGCGGCGGGCGCGGCTCGCGCGGACCGTTCGGCCCAGGCCGGCGTACGCCATCGAGCAGTGAAATCCCGCGCGACCGCTTGCCCCCGGCGCGGCGCAGCAACCGCTCCGCCACCTCGGCGGTGATCCGCTCGTTCGGGTCCTTGCGCAGGAGGCCGTTCAGCACGGCCTTGAGCGGCCCGGCGTTCTTCGGCGGCGGAATCGGCTCGGTGGCCAACGCGGCCAGGGTGCCGATCGCCGACGGCCGGGCGTACGGCGACTTGCCCTCGACCGCCGCGTAGAGCGTCGCGCCCAGCGACCACAGGTCGGCCTCCGGCCCGGCCGTGCCGTCCCGGGCCCGCTCCGGCGAGATGTACGCGGGCGAGCCGAGCACCATGCCGGTGCGGGTCACGTTGGGATCGCCGGGAATCGTGGCGAGACCGAAATCGGTCAGCACCACCCGACCGTCGTCGCCGAGCAACACGTTGCCGGGCTTGACGTCGCGGTGCATGACGCCCGCCTTGTGCGCGGCGCTGAGCGCACCCAGCACGCCCAGGCCGATCTCCACCGCGCGGGCCACCGACACCGGGCCGTCTTCGGCGAGAGTGTCCTGCAACGACTTCGACGCCACGTACTCCATTACGATCCACGGGTCGCCGTCGGTGCGCAGCACGTCGAAGATGCGGACGACGTTGGCGTGGTTGAGCCGGGCGATGGCCCGCGCCTCCCGCAGCGAGCGCTCGCGCATCTCGCGGCGCTCCTCGTCGGTCAGACCGGGCGGCGGCACCAACTCCTTGATGGCGACGTCCCGGTGCAGCACCTCGTCGCGCGCCTTCCACACCCGGCCCATGCCGCCCTGGCCGAGCGGCGAGAGAAGCCGGTATCGGTCAGCGACGAGTTGGGGAAGCGCGTTCGACATCGGTGAGACGGTACCCGGACCCGCTGACGCTCACACCGCCGGCACGCCACTGTGCGTTCTCCGTAACTTCCGGCCGCGTACCCTGTCGGCATGTCTGCCGAAGAGCCGCTGTTCCGGGTCGTCCGCGGCGTGCCCACCGCCGAGGAGTTGGCCGCTCTGGTGGGGGCGATCATCATCCGGTCCCGCCCGGCCGCCGTCCCCGCGCCCGCGACGACGTCCGCCTGGGCGCGCAGTGGTCGACCGGCCGGCCGCGGCGTTGGCCCCGGTGCCTGGCGCGCCGCCGGCCTACCGCGTTGACCCGACCCGCCGTACGGGGGCTGCCAGGGTCGCTTTGAGCCGTTAACCTCACTCAGGGAAACGGTGCCGTTACGGGTAGGGAGGTTCCATGATCCCCGAAGAGGACCGGCCAGCACCCTGGCTACGCGGTTACGGCGGCATCGAGGCCGACATCAGCCAGCTCCGCGAGTTCGCCGACCGGCTCGCCGCCGAGGTGGAGAGCAACTACGCGCCGCACCTGTCGTACATCGCCGAAGACATGTCCGCCAAGCTGCCCAACCCGTGCGACGCCTTCATCGAGCTGGTCACGTTCCTGCACGCACATCACGAGACGCAGCAGGCCACCGCCGACATGGTGTACGCCGTCCGAGGCGCCACCGGCCACCTCGCCTCCGCCGCCGATCAGGTCGCCACCCACTACGCCGACAGCGACGCCTTCACCGCTGCCCGGGTCGTGGACGTGCAACGCGCCCTCGCCAATCCGGCCACCGTCCTGCCCGGCGGTCCGACCCCGACCCTGACCGACCCGACCAGCCCCGACGCCGAAGGGCCGGTGGTGCTGCCGTGATCGAACGAGGCAGCGGCCGCACCTCCGGCCTCACCGACTGGCAGCTCATGGACGTCAACAGCATGTGGGCCTGCCTCCAGGACCACGACACCACCAACCACTGGAAACAGGTCGCCGGCTGGCGCAAGGTCTGCGACCTGGCGCAAACCCACCTCGGCCGCCTCCAGCAATACCGACGCGGGCTCGCCGAGGCGTGGCCGCCTGAGACCAGCGCGGCCTCCAGCACGTACCTCGCCCAACTCGACGAACTCATCGACAAGGTGCAGCGCACCCACGACGCCGCCGCCGCGAACTACACCGCGCTCTCCGCCGCAACCCAGGCCATCGGCACCACCCGCGCCGCACTCCGCAAGGTCTATGAGGAGTACGCGACCAAGTTCCAGCAGAAGCAGGCGTACGAGGCGATGGCCGCCGACCCGAAAGCGGTGATGGGCAACAGGGTCACCCAGCCACCTGTCACTGATGGGGAGCTGGAACGCCTGAACGTGCGGGCCCGGTCGATGATGTTCAACCTGAGCGGCGAACTACAACAAGCCCAAGCCACCCTCCAAAAACCCCCGCCGCGACCCGCTTCTCGCGTCGACGAGGAGGGAACTGCTGTGACAACAACGGCTGCTCCCGTCATTCCACCCATTGTCACGGTTCCCATTCGATCAACCGCACAAATATCACCTTCCAGCGGATTCGCAGGCGATTCACGAGGCGACCGACTGCCGATCACAAGAGGAATTGGCCCTGTCCTTGGCGGGGCGCCCGCAGCGCCAATCCCCAACACTCAGGACTTGCCACGCGGCCAACAGGCAGGACCCGCCGGCCAGCCAACCGGCATCGGGATACCACCCCCAAGCCCTGGACCCACTCCTAACAGGTCAAGGACCCTTAGGTCGCCAACTCAGCAACACGGATCGACGGGGCGGCCATTACCCGAGGCGCCGAGAACCAATGGGGTTAATGCGACCCCAGCACCTCGACCAGTTCCACCAAGCGGCTTAATCGGTGGGGCACCGGGGCTTGGCCTGGGGCCGCCTAATAGCGGTCCGACCGCACCGCGCCGGGTCAATCCCGTCGGAGGTGTCATCGGTGGTGGTAGCGCTGGGACAACCCCAACGGGAGGGGCAGGGTCGCGGCCGAGTGCTCCGCGCGCCCTCGGGAGCGTCAGCGGAATGTCGCCCATTGGCGGTGCCCCTGGGACTGGGGCCAGTTGGCATGCGGGTACCCCGCCTATTCGGCCTAGCCGATGGATCCGCGATGACAGTGACGGTGATGGCGAGTCCAACCGATGGGACCCGGATCATCCGTGGAGGACGGAGCAAGGGGTCGCACCCGTGGTCCTCCCGCCCGACGAGGACGGCCCGATCGACCCGGGCCCCGCTCTCGGCCTTCCTCGGTGAGGTCATACCTTGCCCTCCCCCTTCTGTTGGCCTTGAGCCTTTCGGGAGGAATTCCAAAAGCTGCTTTACCAGCGGACGACAATTACGCCCGTGCCGAGCAATGGCATCTCAATTTTCTGAAGATCACCGATGTCCACAAGGTCAGCCAAGGCGATGGGATAATCGTTGCCCTCCCCGATAGTGGCGTAGATCAGCATCCGGACCTAAGGGACAACCTGCTACCTGGAAAGGACGTGATCGCTGGAGGTGGCGGTGACGGACTGACCGATAGAGACGGCCATGGCACGGGGATGGCTGGCCTCATCGCGGCCCATGGCGACGAACTTTCTGGTGCGCTTGGCATTGCACCAAAGGCCAAGATCCTGCCGATATTTTGCTCACCGCCTGGCGCAGATGGCGATTCCGAATCATTGGCAGCGGCAATAGAGTACGCCATCAACGGCGGCGCCGATGTCATCAGCATTTCAATCGCTGGCGGGGTAAGCGCTCGACTGCAACAGGCGGTCAGAATCGCCTTACAAGCTGACATTGTAGTTGTTGCGGCCGCCGGCAACGCGCCCTGGAGCCAGATGGTGGGCTACCCAGCACGTTACCCGGAAGTTATCGCCGTTGGTGGAGTCGACCGAGACGGAAACCATGCTGCCGTGTCGGTGACTGGTCCGGAGATTGACGTGGTTGCACCAGCGGTTGATATCTACAGCACGAGCATCGACGGCAAGTACCGCAAGGGCACTGGAACCTCCGACGCGACGGCGATCGTGGCGGGTGCGGCTGCGTTGATCAGGTCCAAGTACCCGTACCTGCCGGCGCGAGAGGTAGCCCACAGGCTCACGGCTACCGCCGTCGACAAAGGCCCTCCTGGGCGTGACAACGAGTACGGCTATGGGGTGATCGATCTTGTGGCGGCGCTGACCGCGGACGTACCGCCGCTGGGGTTTGAATCAGTGAGCGCACCGGCCGATGCTGGCTCGACCACGACGGCTGATGCCCAGCCGGGTGACGACGGCGATGGCGCGACCGCGCGTGGGTTGGCCACTCTCGGGGTGCTCGTCGCTGCCGGGGTCGGGTGGGCGGTGATTGCGCGGCGCCGCCGGCGCGGTGATGATCCGCCGCCCAGAATCAGCCGCTGACCGGTCAAAGAAGCGTGATCCACTCGCCTTTTAGGAAGTCGCGGTGTCCAACGCGAAGGGATAGCGCGGTTTCCTGAAAGTCGAGTGGATCAAGGCGCCCGACACCCAGGGCGGCCCGACACCCGGGCGCCCCAACATCAAGGCGGCCCGACACCCGGGGCGGCCCGACACCCGGGCGGCCCGACACCCGGGGCGGCGCGGGCGCGAGCGGGGGGCGGGCCACCAACGGCCGGGGCTGGGCGGGTCTCGGAATCCTTGCCGGCTGGGCGGGTCTCGGAATCCTTGCCGGCTGGGCGGTAACGTCGGGCTCGTGTCTGAAACCTTGCCGCTCCGCCTCGTGCTCGCCTCGGCGAGCCCTGCCCGTCGTAAATTGCTCCAGGCTGCTGGCGTCGAACCGGAGGTGCTGGTCAGCGGGGTGGACGAGTCCCTGGTGGTGACGGATCGGGCCGAGGAGCTGTGCCTGGAGTTGGCTCGACTGAAGGCGCAGGCGGTGCTGACCCGACTCAACGCGGCCGCCGATCAGCGGACGTTGGTGATCGGGTGTGACTCGGTGCTCGCTTTCGACGGGGAGATTCTCGGCAAGCCGGCGGACGCGGCGGACGCGACCCGGCGGTGGATGCGGATGCGGGGGCGCAGTGGCGTCCTGCACAGTGGGCACTGCCTGGTCGACGTGGTCGCTGGGCGGCGGGCGGAGGCGGTCGCCTCGACCACGGTCCATTTCGCCGACATCGGTGACGACGAGATCGCCGCGTACGTGGCCACCGGTGAGCCGCTGGCGGTGGCCGGCGCGTTCACCATCGACGGGCTGGGTGGGCCGTTCGTGGAGCGGATCGAGGGTGATCCGGGAACGGTTGTCGGGTTGTCGATGCCGCTGCTGCGCCGGCTCCTCGCCGAGTTGGGCCTGCGGATCACCGACCTGTGGACGAAGGTCGCGCCGGGCGGACAATCCGTCGAGCCGCTCGGTAACGTCCGGTCATGACCACCAAGTCGCTCCCGCTCACCGACGAGCTGCACTCCTATCTGATCGCCCACGGCTCCCCGCCGGACGAGATCATCCGGGACCTGGCCGACGAGACCCGGACGGTGCTGCCCGAGCAGGCCTCCATGCAGGTGGCCCCGGAGCAGGCCGCGCTCCTGACGTTCCTCACCCGGCTGCTCGACGTGCGGCAGGCCGTCGAGGTCGGCACGTTCACCGGGCTCTCGTCGCTGGCGATCGCCCGTGGTCTGCCCGAGGGCGGGCGGTTGACCTGCTTCGACATCTCTGACGAGTTCACCGGCATCGCGCGGCGCTACTGGGCTCGGGCCGGGGTGCAGGATCTGATCGACCTGCGCATCGGGCCGGCCGCGGACGGGCTGCGGGAGCTGCCGCACGAGCGTCATCTGGACTTCGCGTTCATCGACGCGGACAAGACCGGCTACCCGATCTACTGGGCGGAGCTGGTGCCCCGGATGCGTCCGGGTGGGGTGATCGCCGTCGACAACGTGCTGCGCGGCGGCCGGGTGATCGCCCCGCAGGACGAAGGCGACCGGGCCATCGCCGCGTTCAACGACGAGGTCCTCGCCGACGTACGGGTGGACCCGGTGATGCTGCCGATCGCGGACGGCCTGACGCTCGCCCGGGTCCGCTGAACGCCGGCAACCACCGAACACGGAAAGTCGGGGTGTCCTCCAGTGGAGGACACCCCGACTTTCAGGAACAGCGCGAACCAGCGTCAGCGGACACTGCGGGCGAACTGGCGGGCCGCCCAGTAGACGCCCAGCGCGGCGAGGACCGCGGTGATGCTCAGGCCCTGCCAGACCTTGTCGCTGCCCAGGTCACCGGCGAATAGGGCCCGGGTGCCGTCGACCGCCCAGGAGAACGGGTTCCAGTTGGCGATGCCCTGCAACCAGCCGGGGGCGAAGGTCAGCGGCAGCAGGATGCCGCTGAGCAGCAGCACCGGCTGCGCCACGGTGTTCATCAGCGGGGCCAACGCGTCCTCACTCTTGACCTTGAGGGCGACGCCGTAGGAGACGGCCGAGGTCATGAGGGCGATCAGGGCGAGCATCAGGTACGCCAGCAGCAGGTCACCGAGGAACACCCGCAGGTCGAACAGGAGCGCCAGCAGGGTGATGATGACCGCCTGCGCGAGGAGCGAGACCACGTCACGCAGCGAGCGGCCGAGCAGCAGGGCGAGCCGGCTGATCGGGGTGACCCGGGAGCGTTCGATGACGCCGGCGCGCAGCTCGGCGATCAGGCCGAAGCCCTGGAACAGGCCGCCGAAGATGGCCAGCAGCACCAGCAGGCCCGGGACGAAGATCTTGTAGGCGGCGGCCTGGGTGGGCGCGTTCAGCGCGGGCTTGAGCAGCGGGGCGAAGAGCAGTAGGTACATGACCGGCTGGAACACGCCGACGAAGACCCACACCGGGTTGCGCAGCAGGAGTTGGGTTTGGCGCTGGAAGATCAGCCACGTGTCACGGGCGAATTTCATGAGGGTCGTCTCCGGTGGTCAGGACTCGCGCAGCGAGCGGCCGGTCTTGGTGAGGAAGACGTCGTCCAGGCTGGGTCGGTGCAGCTCGATCGAGAGCAGCTCCAACCCGGCGTGGTCGAGCCGGCGCAGCACCTGCGGGATGGCGGTGGCGCCCTCGTCGACGTAGAGGCGCAGGCCGCCCTCGTCGGCGGTCTCCAGCTTGTTGACGTACGGCTCGCCGTCGAGCGCCTGGGCGGCCTGCGGGGTGGCGGCCAGGTCGAGACCGACCAGCACCACGTCGCCCGAGATCTCACGCTTCAGCTCGGCCGGGGTGCCCTCGGCCACCACCTCGCCGTTGTCCATGATTGCGATCCGGTCGCAGAGCGCGTCGGCCTCGTCCAGGTAGTGCGTGGTGATGAAGACGGTCATCCCGTCGCCGCGTAGCCGCCGGATCTCGTCCCACATGTGGGCGCGGCTCTGCGGGTCGAGGCCGGTGGTCGGCTCGTCCAGGAAGACGATCTTCGGCTCGTGGATGATGCCGAGGGCGATCTCCACCCGCCGACGCTGGCCGCCGGAGTACGTCTTGCACTTGCGGTCGGCGTACTCGGTGAGCTGGAAGGCGTCCAGGGCGCGGGCGGCCCGCCGCTGCGCGTCGGCCTTGCCGATGCCGTACATCCGGGCGTGCAGCACCAGCTCCTCGCGGGCGGTGGACTCGTCCCAGGTGCTGCCGCCCTGCGGGACGTACCCGATGCGACGGCGCACCTCGGCCGGGTCCTTGCGCAGGTCGGCGCCCGCGATGGTGGCCTCGCCACCGTCCGGCTCGATCAGCGTGGCGAGCATCCGCAGCGTGGTGGTCTTGCCCGCGCCGTTCGGGCCGAGGAAACCGAAGATCTCGCCCTCGGCGACCGCGAGGTCGACGCCCCGCACGGCGTCCACCGTCTTCGTCTCTCGACCCGCGCGGGAGCGGAACGACTTCCGCAGCCCCCTGGTCTCGATCATTTTTGCTCCTGGTCGTTCGGGCCGACTGTGCCGGCCGTCGGGTGGGACGACGCCGGACGGCGCACTCCCCCGCTGTGCCGCCAGCAGGCTAACGCGATATAGCGTTTTTGGTCAACGTTGATTATTCCGAGCCGGCCGCGGCCGACTCCCCGCCGTCTCGCCACCCCGACCAACCCTGCGCTTCATCCAGCTCAGCAGGCAGGTACGACACTCCGGAATCGATCCGGTCGGCGACCCGCTCGCACCAGCTCATCTCCGCCTCGGCCCGCGCCGACCACAGCTCGAACATCCAGCCGACGTGTGCCGGCTTGCGGTTGCGCACCCAGTCCGACTCCAGCGAGGCGCGCATCGACTCGACACCGGCGCGCAGCAGGTTGGCCCGGTTGCGCAGGGCCGCGGCGGCCTCGGCCCGGGGCATCGCCGGCAGGAAGGAGAAGGCCGCCACGAACGGGTCTGCGGGCTCGCTGATGTTCCACCAGTGGTTACGCAGCAGGGTCTCGAACTCGTCGTCCCCCTTGGTGGTCACCTCGTACGTGGTCCGGGCGGGACGAGCGCCGACCTGCTCGGTCGCGACGGCGCGGAGCAGCCCCTCCTCGGTGAGCTTGCGCAGCGCGTGATAGATCGATCCGGGTTGTACGTTCGCCCACTTGTCGGCACTCCAGCTCAACAGCTCACGGCGCACGTCGTAGCCGTGCACGGGCTGCATCCACCGCACCAGACCGAGAATCATCATCCGAGTCGAAGACACCCGACAAGCGTAATAGCCAAGTTTGACTAAACCGTGGTGGGCTCAGTGCGGCATCCCACACTGAGCGATCGTTAGGGTCGCCTGCGGACGGCCGATACACTCCCCGTCAGTAACCTGCCCGGGAGGAGCCACGAAGGTGCGCAAGGTACTCATCGCCAACCGCGGCGAGATCGCCGTTCGGGTGATCCGCGCGTGCCGCGACGCCGGCCTCGGCAGCGTCGCCGTGTACGCGGACTCCGACCGCGACGCCCTGCACGTCACCCTCGCGGACGAGGCGTACGCGCTCGGCGGGGACACCGCCACCGAGACCTACCTGCGCATCGACAAGCTGCTCGACGTCGCCACCCGGGCCGGCGCCGACGCCGTACACCCGGGTTATGGCTTCCTCAGTGAGAACGCCGACTTCGCCCAGGCCGTCATCGACGCCGGGCTGACCTGGATCGGTCCCACCCCGCAGGCGATCCGCGACCTGGGCGACAAGGTCACCGCCCGGCACATCGCCCAGCGCGCCGGCGCGCCGCTGGTCCCCGGCACCCCGGACCCGGTGGCCAATCCGGACGAGGTGATGGCGTTCGCCGTCGACCACGGCCTGCCGGTCGCCATCAAGGCCGCGTTCGGTGGTGGCGGGCGTGGCCTCAAGGTCGCCCGGACCATGGAGGAGATCCCCCAGCTGTTCGAGTCGGCGACCCGCGAGGCGGTCGCGGCGTTCGGTCGGGGCGAGTGCTTCGTCGAGCGGTACCTGGACCAGCCTCGGCACGTCGAGGCTCAGGTCCTCGCCGACCAGCACGGCAACGTGATCGTGGTGGGCACCCGGGACTGCTCGTTGCAGCGCCGCCACCAGAAGCTCGTCGAGGAGGCGCCCGCGCCGTTCCTCACCGACGCGCAGCGGGCGCAGATCCACGAGAGCGCCAAGGCGATCTGCCGGGAAGCCGGCTACCACGGCGCCGGCACGGTGGAATACCTGGTCGGCGCGGACGGCACGATCTCCTTCCTGGAGGTCAACACCCGACTTCAGGTCGAGCACCCGGTCACCGAGGAGACCGCCGGCATCGACCTGGTCCGCGAGCAGTTCCGGATCGCCGACGGGGAGAAGCTGCGGATCACCGAGGACCCGACGCCGCGCGGGCACGCGATCGAGTTCCGGATCAATGGCGAGGACCCGGGCCGCAACTTCCTGCCCGCCCCGGGCACCGTCACCGCTCTGCGTCTGCCCACCGGCCCGGGTGTGCGGGTCGACACCGGCGTCTCGGCCGGCGACGTGATCGGCGGCAACTTCGACTCGCTGCTCGCCAAGGTCATCATCGTCGGTGAGACGCGGACCGAGGCGCTGGAACGCGCCCGGCGCGCCCTGGACGAGATGGTCCTCGACGGGATGGCCACCGCGCTGCCGTTCCACCGACTGGTCGTGCGGGACGAGGCGTTCACCGCCGAGCCGTTCACCGTGCACACCCGGTGGATCGAGACCGAGTTCCACAACACCGTGCCGCCGTTCACCGCCGCCGCCGGCGCCGCCGGCGCACCGGCGGAACGCGACACCGTCGTGGTCGAGGTGGGCGGCAAGCGCCTCGAGGTCAGCCTTCCCGCCGGCTTCGGCGGGAGTACGACCACAGTGGCTCCCGCCTCCCGCAAGCCGACCCGGCGCGGCGGCGGGGCCAAGGCCGGCGCTCCGGTCGGCGGCGACGCGCTCACCTCGCCGATGCAGGGCACCATCGTCAAGATCGCGGTGGCGGACGGCGACACCGTGGCGGAGGGCGACCTGGTCGTGGTGCTGGAGGCGATGAAGATGGAGCAGCCGCTGCACGCCCACAAGGCAGGCACGGTCAACGGTCTCAGCGCCGAGGTCGGTGCCGTGATCACCGCTGGCGCTCCCATCTGCACCATCGCCTGACCGGTTCCGGAGGGCCCGCCCCGCCGTGCGGGCGGGCCATCGTGTCCGGTCAGCGGTCAGCGCAGGTGCTCCGCGGCCACCTCACGGACGGCGGCGGTCAGGGCGTTCAGCACGTCCGACTCCAGCCGCCAGTGCTGCCAGTACAGCGGGACGTCCAGGTGTCGGCCCGGCGCGAGGTCGACACAGTGACCGGAGGCCAGGTCGGCCTGGGCGATCTGTTCCGGCACCAGGCCCCAGCCCAACCCGAGCCGGATCGCCGTGCTGAACGCCGGCACCGACGGCACGTAGTGCACCGGCGGGTCGAGCGGCCGGCCGGCCACCGCCCGGATGAAGCGGTGCTGCACCCGGTCCTTCCGGTCGAAGACCATGAGCGGCGCGTTCGCCAGCGCGGTGGCGGTGAGTCCTTGGGCGAAGTGGGACGCCGCGAATTCCGGCGCGGCCAGCGCGCGGTAGCGCACCGCCCCGAGTCGCAGCACCCGGCAGCCCTGCACGGCCTCCCGCTGGGCGGTGACCGCCGCCGTCACCGAACCGTCGCGGAGCAGCTCGGCGGTGTGGTCCTGATCGTCCTGTCGCAGGTCGAACGAGAGCCCGGCCCGCTGCGGCAACCGGGCCAGCGCGGCGGGGAACCAGGTGGCCAGTGAGTCCGCGTTGACCACCACGGCGACCCGGACCCGCCCGCCGCCGGCCAGCGGGCCGCGGGCGTCGGCCAGGGCCTCCCGTTCCAGCAGCGTGAGCTGGCCGGCCAGGCGCAGCAGCGGGCGGCCGGCGTCGGTTGCCACGCACGGTCGGGCGCGGCGGACCAGCACCTGACCGACGGTCTCCTCAAGCGCCTTGATCCGTTGACTCACCGCCGACGGCGTGACGTGCAGGAGTCGGGCCGCCGCGTCGAAGCTGCCCTCCGCCACCACCGCCGCAAGTGTCCGCAGCTGCGCCGAGTCGAGACCGTTCATCAGCTCAGCTTAAGTTGCGTCAGAATCTTTAGTTGGACTGGTGGTGGCCGGCGACCCTAGCGTCGACCCGTGCTCACCTCCGCCGTCGCCGGCTTTTCGATCTCCATCGCGCTCATCGTCGCCATCGGCGCCCAGAACGCCTTCGTCCTGCGCCAGGGCCTGCGCCGGGAGCACGTCGTACCCGTGGTGCTGACCTGCGCCGCGTCGGATGCTCTGCTGATCACGGCGGGGGTGGCCGGGGTCGGCACGCTGGTGACGGGCCGACCGGGTCTCCTCACCGCGATCCGCTGGGGCGGTGCGGCGTTCCTGCTCTGTTACGCGGCGCTCGCCGCCCGCCGTGCCGTGCGCCCCGGCGCCCTGCTGCCCACCGAGCGGCCGCCGGCCACGTTGGGGGCGACCCTGCTCGCCTGCGCCGCCTTCACCTACCTGAATCCCCACGTCTACCTGGACACCGTGCTGCTCCTCGGCGGCGTGGCCCAACAGCACCCACACCGGTGGGTGTTCGGCGCCGGCGCAGTCCTGGCCAGCGTGGTCTGGTTCACCGCGCTCGGCGTGGGCGCGCAACGCCTCGCACCGCTGCTCGCCCGTGCCGGCGCCTGGCGGGTGCTGGACGCGATCATCGCCGTGGTGATGGCCGGGCTCGCCGTGGCGCTGTTGCTGGGCTGACGCCTCGGTGATGCCCACACTCCGAGCGCGGCCGGGGCGGTGCGAGTGTTTTCCGCGACCACCGGCGGCGGAACCGACCGCGAGCGGGAATGATTGCCGGGTGCGGTTCCTTCACGGCGCGGTCCCCGCGCACGACCTGACCTATACCGACGTCTTCATGGCGCCGGGCCGATCCGACCTGGGTTCCCGGCTCGACGTCGACCTGTCCACCGGCGACGGCACCGGCACCACCATCCCGCTGGTGGTGTCGAACATGACCGCGGTCGCCGGACGGCGGATGGCGGAGACGGTCGCCCGCCGGGGCGCCATCGCGGTGATCCCGCAGGACATCCCGATCGAGGTGGTGGCGAACGTCGTCGCCTGGGTCAAGCAGCGGCACCTGGTCTACGACACGCCGATCACGTTGGGCCCGACCGAGACCGTGGGCGACGCCATCCACCTGCTGCCCAAGCGCTCGCACGGTGCGGTGATCGTGGTCGACGACGCCGGCCGGCCGATGGGTGTGGTCACCGAGGCGGACACCACGGGCGTGGACCGCTTCGCCCAACTGCGGCACGTGATGTCCACCGAGCTGCACACCGTTCCGGCGGACGCGGATCCGCGTACCGGTTTCGATCTGCTCTCCGCGGGTCGTCGCCGGCTCGCGCCGGTGGTGGACGCCGACGGTCGGCTGGTCGGGGTGCTGACCCGGCAGGGCGCGTTGCGGGCCACCCTCTACACGCCGGCCGTGGACGACCGGGGCCGGTTGCGGATCGCGGCGGCCGTCGGGATCAACGGCGACGTGACCGGTAAGGCCGAGGCGCTGCTGGAGGCGGGGGTGGACACGCTGGTCGTGGACACCGCGCACGGCCACCAGGCGCGGATGATCTCCGCACTCCAGGCGGTCCGCAAGCTGGACCCGGGGGTACCGGTGGCGGCCGGCAACGTGGTGACCGCCGAGGGCGTACGCGACCTGGTGGAGGCGGGGGCGGACATCATCAAGGTCGGCGTCGGCCCCGGCGCGATGTGCACCACCCGGATGATGACCGGGGTGGGTCGGCCGCAGTTCTCCGCCGTCCTCGACTGCGCGACCGCCGCCCGTCAGCTGGGCCGGCACGTGTGGGCCG
The DNA here is from genome assembly GCF_040675155.1 of Micromonospora sp. NPDC049645. Taxonomy (NCBI): domain Bacteria; kingdom Bacillati; phylum Actinomycetota; class Actinomycetes; order Micromonosporales; family Micromonosporaceae; genus Micromonospora; species Micromonospora sp. NPDC049645. Next base: position 1,012,961 of record NZ_JBFAOI010000001.1, on the reverse strand, counting down.
ACGGCGGGGTGCGGCACCCCCGGGACGTGGCACTCGCGCTCGCCGCCGGCGCGTCGAACGTGATGATCGGCTCCTGGTTCGCCGGCACCTACGAGTCGCCGGGTGACCTGTACACCGACGCGGACGGCCGGCGGTACAAGGAGAGCTTCGGGATGGCCTCGGCTCGGGCGGTCAGCGCCCGAACCGCCGACGACAGCCCGTACGACCGGGCCCGCAAGGCGGTGTTCGAGGAGGGCATCTCCTCGGCCCGGATGCACCTGGACCCGAACCGACCCGGCGTCGAGGACCTGATCGACGAGATCATTGCGGGGGTACGCAGCGCCTTCACCTATGCCGGCGCACGGGACCTGACGCAGTTCCACGAGCGGGCGATCGTCGGCGTGCAGAGCGCCGCCGGCTACACCGAGGGAATGCCCCTCCCCACCAGCTGGTAACCCCACCCCCCACCCCTCGTCGATCATGAAGTTATCGTCTCCCGCCTCGGCGTGCCGTGGCCATAACTTCATGATCAACCGGGGGCGGGGTGGCCGGGGGCGGGGCGGGGGTTAGGCGGTTAGGCGGTTAGGCGGCTCAGGACTGCGCGGGCCGCCTCCCGGGGGTCATCGCCCACTCGGTCGGGCAGCGCGCCGGCCAGCCAGAGAGTGGCGAAGCCGTGGGCGATCGACCAGGCCGCGAGCGCGTCCCGGCCGGTGTCGACGGGCACGCCGCCGGCGGGTAGCGCCGCCACCCCGGAGCGGAGCGCGGCACCGGCGCGTTCCCGGGCGGCGACCAGCTCGGCGTCGTCGGCCCGGTACAGCTCCGGCCGGAACATCACGTCGAAGTACGCGCGGCGCGTGACGGCGAAGTCGACGTAGGCAACGCCGGCCTCCAACAGATCGTCATCCGCCTCGGTCAACGTCTGGGCCAGCAGGTCGAAGCCCTGGGCGGCGAGCGCGGTGAGCAGGCCCGCCTTGTCGCCGAAGTGGTGGGCGGGCGCGGCATGCGAGACACCGGCCCGACGGGCCAGGTCACGCAGGCTCAGCGCGGCGGGCCCGACCTCCTCGATCGCCTCCAGTGCCGCGGCGAGCAGGGCGCGGCGCAGGTCGCCGTGGTGGTAGGCGCGCGTGTCGGTCATCCTCGAATCGTATCTTGCCATTGACAAGATGCCACCTTGACGCGCAATCTTGTCATCGACAAGTTCGACAGAGGAGGATCCGATGGCACCCCTGATCGCCCTGATCGTCGGCACCGCGCTGGCTCGACTCACCGGACTGGCCGGCGTCTGGGCACTGGACGGCTGGATTCCCGCGCTGCGCGTCGGGTTGGCCGTGATGTTCACGCTGACCTCCGTCGCGCACTTCGTCGGCCAGCGCCGCGCCGACCTGATCGCGATGGTCCCGCCCCGACCGCCCCGGCCGGGTCTGCTGGTCACCGTCACCGGCGCGCTGGAGCTGATCGGCGCGATCGGCCTGCTGGTGCCGGCGACCGCGCGGGTCGCGGCGGCCGGGCTCGGCCTACTCATGCTGGCGATGTTCCCGGCGAACGTCTCCGCCGCCCGCCGGGGGCTGACCCTCGCCGGCCGGCCGGTCACCCCGCTCGGCCAGCGCACCGCCCTACAGATCGTGTTCGTGGCCGCCGCCACGGCAATTTCGTTTGGTGCCTGACTATCAGGGGGCTAATCTACTTGTCGTGGAACTCGTGACCCTCCAGGACGTGCCGCTCGGACGGCTGCTGGTGGTGGCCGGGCACCTGGTCGGGCAACGGTGGAACCGTTACCTCGCCGAGGAGCACGGCCTCACCCAGGCCGGCATGATCACCCTGATGACGCTCGCCCGACACGGCGAGCTGCCGCACCGGGCGGTCGCCGAGAAGGGGTTCGTCCGCCCGGCGACGCTTACCGGCATCGTCGACACGCTCGAACGCGATGGCCTGGTCGAGCGGCAGCGCGACGACAGCGACCGGCGCAGCATCCGACTCGCCATCACCCCCGCCGGGCGGGAGCGGGTGGCCGCGCTCGGCGCGCTCATGCATTCCGGACGGCCCCTCACCTCGGTCGACGCCGACCCGGCGAAGGCCCAGGTGATCCGGGAGTTCCTGCTCGAAGTCATCGGCAGCGGCGACGACCCGCGGATGACCGGACGCCCTACCGAAACGAAGGACCCGGCGTGCTGATCCGACTCCTGCGCGGCCAACTGCGCACCTATCAGAGACCGTTGCTGGCGGTGGTGCTGCTCCAGTTCGTGGGCACCATGGCCTCGCTCTACCTGCCCAGCCTCAACGCGGACATCATCGACCAGGGCGTGGCCCGGGGCGACACCGACTACATCGTGCGCACCGGTGGCTGGATGCTGCTGGTCAGCCTGATCCAGATCGTCTGTTCGATCGCCGCCGTCTATCTGGGCGCCCGGGTCGCGATGGGCTTCGGCCGCGACGTACGCGCCGAGCTGTTCGGGCACGTCAACCGCTTCTCGGCCCGCGAGGTGGCCCGGTTCGGGGCGCCGTCGCTGATCACCCGTAACACCAACGACGTGCAACAGGTGCAGATGCTCGTGCTGATGAGCTGCACGATGCTGGTCGCCGCACCGATCATGAGCGTCGGCGGCGTGTTCATGGCGCTGCGCGAGGACATCGGGCTCTCCTGGCTGATGCTGGTCAGCGTTCCCGTACTGGCCATCGCGCTCGGCGCGATCATCCGGCGGATGGTGCCGGGCTTCCGGCTGATGCAGACCCGCATCGACACGGTCAACCGGGTGCTGCGTGAGCAGATCACCGGCATCCGGGTGGTCCGCGCGTTCGTCCGCGAGCCGTACGAGACGGACCGGTTCGGCGTCGCCAACGCCGACCTGACCGCCACCGCGCTGCGTACCGGACGGTTGCTGGCGTTGATCTTCCCGGTGGTCATGCTGGTGCTGAACGTCTCCAGCGTGGCGGTGCTCTGGTTCGGCGCGCAGCGGGTGGACGCCGGCGCGATCCAGGTCGGCGCGCTCACCGCGTTCCTGCAGTACCTGATGCAGATCCTGATGGCGGTCATGATGGCCACCTTCATGCTGATGATGGTGCCGCGGGCCGCTGTCTGCGCCGAGCGGATCGTCGAGGTGCTGGACACCGACTCCTCGGTGGTCCCGGCCAGCGCGCCGGTCACCGAGCTGCCCACCCGAGCGGAGCTGGAGCTGCGCGGCGTGCGCTTCCAGTACCCGGGAGCGGTGGAGCCGGTGCTGCGGGACATCTCCTTCCGGGCCACCCCGGGTACCACCACGGCGATCATCGGCAGCACCGGCGCCGGCAAGACGACCCTGCTCTCGCTGATCCCGCGCCTGGTCGACGTCACCGCAGGCGCGGTGCTGGTCGACGGGGTGGACGTGCGGGAGTTGGCACCGGACGAGCTGTGGCGGCGCATCGGCCTGGTGCCGCAGCGGCCGTACCTGTTCACCGGGACGGTCGCCAGCAACCTGCGCTACGGCAACCCGGACGCCACCGACGAGGAGCTGTGGACGGCGCTGGAGATCGCCCAGGCCCGTGACTTCGTGGCCCAGATGCCCGGTGGGCTGGACGCGCCGATCGCGCAGGGCGGCACCACCGTCTCCGGTGGGCAGCGGCAGCGCCTGGCCATCGCCCGGGCCCTGGTCCGGCAGCCGGAGATCTACCTCTTCGACGACTCGTTCTCCGCCCTCGACCTGGGCACCGACGCGCGACTGAGAGCGGCGCTGCGGCCGGTCACCGCGCAGTCCGCGGTGGTGATCGTGGCCCAACGGGTCTCCACGATCATCGACGCCGACCAGATCATCGTTCTGGAAAATGGAGGGGTCGTCGGAGTGGGACGACACGCGGAGTTGTTGGACACCTGCCCGACGTACGCCGAGATCGTGGCCTCGCAGCAGACGGCGGAGGTGGCGGCATGAGCGAGCAGGACGAGCCGCGCGCCGCGGCCGTACCCAGTCAGAAGCCGGCCGGCGGCACCCCGCAGCAACCCGGCGGCGACGCGGGGACGCCGAAGCGGCTGCCGCCGGGGCGCCCGGGTGGCGGCCCGGGGTGGATGAGCGCCGGGATGCCCGCCGAGAAGTCGATGAACTTCGGGCCCTCGGCCCGCCGGCTGCTCGGCCGACTGCGCTCACACCGGATGCACCTGGCCGCGATCATCACCCTCGCGGTGGTGAGCGTCGGCTTCAGCGTGGCCGGGCCGAAGATCCTCGGCCACGCCACCGACCTGATCTTCAGCGGGGTGATCGGTCGGCAACTGCCCGCCGGCACCACCGCCGAGCAGGCCGTCGCGGCGGCCCGAGCCAGCGGCAACGACAGCTTCGCCGACATGCTGGCCCGGATGGACGTGGTGCCCGGTGTGGGCATCGACTTCAGCGCCCTGAGTCGGGTGCTGCTGCTGGCGCTCGGGCTCTACCTGGCGGCGAGCCTCCTGTCCTGGTGGCAGGGCTGGCTGCTCAACGGCGTGGTCCAGCGCACCGTGCTGCGGCTGCGCGCCGAGGTGGAGGAGAAGCTCAACCGGCTGCCGCTGCCCTACTTCGACCGGCAGCCGCGCGGTGAGCTGCTCAGCCGGGTCACCAACGACATCGACAACATCTCCACCAGCCTCCAGCAGACCCTCAGCCAGCTGCTCACGTCGCTGCTGACCGTCGTCGGCGTGCTGGCCGTGATGTTCTGGATCTCGCCGGTGCTGGCCCTGGTGGCCCTGGTCGCGGTGCCGCTGTCGGTGCTGGTCACCCAGCGCATCGCCAAGCGCTCACAGAAGCAGTTCATCGCCCAGTGGACGCACACCGGGCAGCTGAACGGCCAGATCGAGGAGGCGTACACCGGTCATGAGCTGGTGAAGGTCTTCGGCCGGCAGCGTGAGGTGGAGGCCGCGTTCCACGCGAAGAACGAGGAGCTGTTCCGTGCCAGCTTCGGGGCGCAGTTCATCTCCGGGATCATCATGCCGTCGATGATGTTCATCGGAAACCTGAGCTACGTGGCGATCGCCGTGGTCGGCGGGTTGCGGGTCGCCTCGGGCACGATGAGCCTCGGCGACGTGCAGGCGTTCATCCAGTACTCCCGCCAGTTCACCCAGCCGCTCACCCAACTCGCCTCGATGGCCAACCTGCTCCAGTCCGGGGTGGCGTCGGCCGAGCGGGTCTTCGCGGTGCTCGACGCCGACGAGCAGACCCCCGACCCGGTCGAGCCGGCCCGCGTGGCCGACCCGCACGGACGGGTCGAGTTCGAGCACGTCTCGTTCCGCTACGAGCCGGACAAGCCACTGATCGACGACCTGTCGCTGGTCGCCGAGCCGGGGCACACGGTGGCCATCGTCGGCCCGACCGGCGCCGGCAAGACCACACTGGTCAACCTGGTCATGCGGTTCTACGAGCTGGACGCCGGCCGGATCACCCTCGACGGGGTGGACATCACCACGATGCGCCGCGACGACCTGCGCGGCCGGATCGGCATGGTGCTCCAGGACACCTGGCTGTTCGGTGGCACCATCCGGGACAACATCGCCTACGGGCGGCCGGACGCGACCGAGGAGGAGATCCTCGCCGCGGCCCGGGCCACCTTCGTCGACCGGTTCGTGCGCAGCCTGCCCGACGGCTACGACACGGTCATCGACGAGGAGGGCAGCAACGTCAGCGCCGGCGAGAAACAGCTCATCACCATCGCTCGGGCGTTCCTCGCCGAGCCGTCGCTGCTGATCCTCGACGAGGCCACCAGCTCCGTGGACACCCGCACCGAGGTGCTGCTGCAACGGGCGATGGCGGCGCTGCGCTCGGACCGGACCAGCTTCGTCATCGCACACCGGCTCTCCACCATCCGCGACGCCGACCTGATCCTGATGATGGAGAACGGCCGGATCGTCGAGCAGGGCACCCACGAGCAGTTGCTCGCCGCCCAGGGCGCCTACCACCGGCTCTACCGCTCACAGTTCACCGGCGCGGTGGTGGACGAGGAACCGGCCGCTCAACCCGCGACGGTCTAGCGCATGCGTCGCATCCTCCGATCGGTGGGCGGGTCAGGCCGGCGGCAGCAGGTCGGCCGCGCGGGCGGCGACCTGCCCACCGATCAGGGCGAGCGCGGCGTCGGCGGGCATCGGGCCCAGGGCGTGGCCGCCGCGCAGGCGCAGCGCGAGATGCCCGTCGGCCACCTCCCGGGCACCCAACACCCCGAGGTACGGGACGCGGCGGCGCGCCGCGTCCCGGACCCGGGCGCCCAACGAGCCGGCCACGTCGACCTCGACCCGCAGGCCGGCGTCGACAGCGCGCCGGGCCAGCTCGACCGCAGCGTCGACCTGGCCGTCGTCGACCGGCAGCAGCACCAACTGGACCGGCGCGTACCAGGCCGGGAACGCGCCCTCGTGCACCTCGATGAGGTACGCGAACAGCCGCTCCATGCTGCCGACCAGGCTGCGGTGCACCATGACCGGCCGACGGCGGCTCCCGTCCGAGTCGGTGTACGACAGGTCGAACCGTTCGGGCTTGTCGAAGTCCAGTTGGATGGTGGAGATGGTCGACTCCCGACCGGCGGCGTCGACGATCTGGATGTCGATCTTCGGGCCGTAGAAGGCGGCCTCCCCCGGCGCCTCGACGTACTCCACCCCGGCCAGCGCCTCGCGCAGCAACTCCTCGGCGTGGGCCCACTGCGCGTCGTCGCCGACGTATTTCCCACCCGGGCCGCGCAGCGACAGCCGGAACCCGGCCGGCCGGACGCCGAGCGCGGCGTGCGCGGCACGGATCAGCCCGAGGATCTCGACGACCTCCGCGCCAACCTGGTCGGGGGCGCAGAAGGTGTGCGCGTCGTTGAGCGAGATGGCGCGTACCCGGGACAGCCCGCCGAGCACGCCGGAACGCTCCGAGCGGTACATCCCGCCCAGCTCCGCGATCCGCAACGGCAGCTCCCGGTAGGAACGCCCCCGCGCCCGGAAGACCAACGCGTGGTGCGGGCAGAGCGCCGGCCGGAGCACGAACTCGTCGTCGGCGCTCAGCCGCATCGGCGGGAACATGTCGTCGGCGAAGTAGCCGAGATGGCCGGAGAGTTCGAAGAGTTCACGCTTGCCCAGCGGCGGCGAGTACACGTGCTGGTGGCCGGAGCGACGCTCCAACTCCCGGACGTACTCCTCGACGGCGTGCCGGGCGGCGGCGCCGGCCGGCAGCCAGATCGGCAGGCCGGCACCGGCCAGCGGATCGGAGACGAACAGGTCCAGCTCGCGGCCGAGCCTACGGTGGTCGATCATGTCGGGCTCCTGGATCGGGTACGACCCGGAGGCGACCTGGACACCGAACGCCGCGCGGCCCTCGGGGGCGGATCGCCCCGGGGCCTGGTCGACGGTGGTTACGTCAGAGCGGCGCGCCGGGGACACCCGGCGTCGTGGTCACCACTACCGCACTGCGCATACCGCGACCGTACCCGCCCGGCAGTCGGGGACGCACCCGGATTTGCGGCGGCGGGAGAGGGGTGGGCCGCCGGCGCGGGACCCGCCGGCGGCCCTGGCGGCCGAATCGTCAGGAACGGGGGACCCGACGGGCATGGCCGCGCCGCCAACGGTACGCCGACGAACGCCGATCCGCCGCCCGCCCGGAACGGGCGGGACAGCCACGAAACCCGTCACCCGACAGCGATCGGCCTCGTTGTAGCTGGGTGGCCCGGCCGTGTCGACGATCACCACGGGCCGGGGCCGTCCACGGTGACGCCGGACACGACGTCAGGCTCAAGACACCCAATCGGCCGCATCCGGCGAGGTGGCAGGCGTGCCCGAACTTCTGACTGACGTCGCGTCGCCGACGTGGGCGTACCTGGTGCTGCTCGCCCTGCTGATCGCGGACGCCTTCGTCCCGGTGATCCCCACCCAGATCGTCATGATCACCAGTGGGGCGCTCACCGTCTACGGCGGGCTAAGCCTGCCGGTCACCATCGCCGTCGGCACGCTCGGTGTGTTCGCCGGCGACCTGGCCTGCTACCTGTTGGGGCGGAGCGCGCCGGACCGGCGGCAACCACGGCACGCCGAGCTGAGCCGCGCCCGCCGGGTGGCCAGCCGGGTCACCCAGGGGCTGCGACAACCCGGGCCGCTGGTCATCCTGCTCTGCCGGTTCGTGCCCGGCGGCCGGATGGCTGCCTGCTTCTCGGCCGGCCGTAGCCGCTACCCGTACCGCCTGTTCGTGCTCTACGAGGCCGTCGCCGCGCTGGGTTGGGCGACCTACGGCGCGCTGGTCGGGCACCTGGGCGGCACCGCGCTGACCGAGTCGGCCTGGCGGCTGGCCATCATCGCCACCGCCGCGGCGGCCGGCTTCGCCGCGGCCGGCTGGGCCATGACCCTGGTCAGCGCCCGCCACGCCCGCGCCGCCGCCGCAGTCGACGTCCCCATCGACTGACCGCGCACCACTGAAGGCCTCTAGGGGTGGTCCCGGGGGGCGATTTCGGTGGCCGTCCCGGATTCGGCTGGGGTGTCCGCGGCGACAGGCTGAGGCATGCCTGAAACCCGGAGTACCGGCCTGCTGGCCCTGGGCGGAATCGCCCTGGCGGCGCTGCTCACCGTGATCGGTCACCTGGAAGTCAACGACGACCTCAACCCGTGGGCGCTGACCATCAGCGACTTCGCGGTCTCCGACCGGGGCGGCGTCATCGACGTCGCGATGGTGGTGCTCGCGCTCGCCACCGTGGCGCTGCTGTACGGGCTGCGTCGCAGCGCACCAGCACCGTCCGGCCGTGCGGCCGAGCTGCTGCTCGGCGCGTGGGCGGGTGGCCTGCTGCTGGCCGCGGTGGTGCCGACGAACGATCCGGGCACGGCCATGACCACGGCGGCCTACGTGCACCGGTACGCGTCGGTGGCCGCGTTCCTGGCACTGCCGGCGGCCGGTTGGCTGCTCGCCCGTCGGCGCGATCTGGCGCCGGCCGCCCGGACGCTACGCATCCTGGTCCTGTTGAGCCTGACCCTGGCGGCGGCGATGGTCTGGTCCGCCTACCCCGGTGACCGTCTGCTGATCGGCCTGGCCGAACGGCTGCTCATCCTCGTCGAGGTGGCGGTGCTGGCAATCGTCGCGCTGACCCAGGCCCGCGCCGTGGTCGATCATGGAGTCGTGGTGCCTCACCGAAGCGGCGTCGCGGCGTGAACCGCCCACCACAACTCCATGATCGACGACAAGGGGCGGGCGTTACTCCAACTCGTGCAGCATGAGCTGGCGGGCGGCCTCGGTGATCGAGCCGGACAGGCTCGGGTAGATGGTGATGGTCTGGGCCAGCTCGTTGACGGTGAGGTTGTTCTCCACCGCCATGGTGATGGGCAGGATCAGCTCGCTGGCCTTCGGAGCGACCACCACACCGCCGATCACCTGACCGCTGGCGGGCCGGCAGAACAGCTTCACGAAACCGTCGGAGAGGTCGTCCATCTTGGCCCGGGCGTTGCCGGACAGCGGCAGCATCACCTGCCGGGCCGGCACCTTGCCCGCGTCCACCTCGTCCTGGGAGACACCCACGGTGGCCAGCTCCGGGTCGGTGAAGACGTTCGCCGCGACGGTACGCAGCCGCAACGGCCGGACCGCCTCGCCGAGCGCGTGCCACATGGCGATCCGGCCCTGCATGGCGGCGACGCTGGCCAGCAGCAGCACCCCGGTGCAGTCGCCGGCGGCGTAGATGCCGGGCACGTTGGTCCGCGACGCCCGGTCGACGGTCACGTAGCCGCCCCGACCCAGCTCCACCCCGTACTCGGTCAGACCCAGGTTGGCCGTGTTCGGGATCGAACCGACGGTGATCAGCGCGTGCGAACCGGTCACCTTACGGCCGTCGGAGAGCTCCACCTCGACGCCGTCGTCGGTACGCCGGACCGCGTCGGCCCGGGAGTTGTTGAGGATCTCCATGCCCCGGTTACGGAACACCCGCTCGATGGCGGAGGCGGCGTCGGCGTCCTCGTGGGGCATCACCCGGTCCCGGCTGGAGACCAGGGTCACCTGCACCCCCATCGCCAGGTACGCGCTGGCGAACTCCGCGCCGGTCACGCCGGAGCCGACCACGATCAGGTGCTCGGGCAGCTCCGGCAGGTCGTACACCTGTCGCCAGGTCAGGATGCGCTCACCGTCCGGTACGGCGGTGGGCAGCTGGCGGGGGGTCGAGCCGGTCGCCACCAGCACGGTGGACGCGTCGATCGAGTATTCCTCGCCCCCGTCGGCGGGGCTGACGACGACCCGGTGGGTGTGCCCGAGGGAGTCCTCGCCGAGCCGGGCGGTGCCGGCCACGAAGGTGACCCCCGCCTTCAGCAGTTTCGCGTGGATGTCGGCGGACTGCGCCAGGGCGAGCCGCTTGACCCGCTCGTGCACCGCCCGCGCGTCGACGGTGACCGCCTCCAGGCCGTCCGAGTGCACCCCGAACTCCTCGGTGTCGCGGTAGCCGGTGACCACCCCGGAGCTGGCGATGAAGGTCTTCGACGGTACGCAGTCGGAGAGCACGCACGCGCCGCCCGCACCGTCGGCCTCCACCACGGTGACATCGGCGTCCAGCTGGGCGGCGACCAGTGCCGCCTCGTACCCGGCCGGCCCCCCGCCGATGATCACGATCCGGCTCACAGCGTTCGCCCTTCGTCCATGGTCACAGTGACTTTCTTCTCCCGAGCGCATTCGACACGCACTGTCGTATTCTCCCCCACCCGTCGGCCGGGCTATCGTCATCGCCGTGCGTCATCACGCCGCCTACGGCTCAAATCTCGATCCCGCCCGGATGCGGGCCTACTGTCCGCATTCGCCGATGGTGGGCACCGGCTGGCTGGAGGGCTGGCGGCTGACCTTCGCCGGCGCCGACGTGATCGGCTGGGAGGGCGCGGTGAGCACCCTGGTCGAGTCTCCCGGTGACCGGGTCTTCGTGGCGCTCTACGACATCCACCCGTACGACGCGGGCCAACTCGACGAGATCGAGGGCGTGACCGCCGGCACGTACCGCAAGCTGCACGTGCGGGTCTCCACCCTCGACGGCGACGTGACCGCGTGGATCTACGTCTTCAACGGGTACGAGGGTGGTCTGCCGACGTCGTGGTATCTGTCGGAGATCGCGAACGCCGCCGAGAAGGCGGGCGCCCCGGACGACTACGTCACCGAGCTTCGGGCCCGCCCCACCGGCACCGCGTCGGCGTAGCAGCGCGTATCGCACGCGTCCAGTCTGCTACCGCCGTCGATCGGATCGCCGGTCGGGCCCGACCGGGGTCGCCAATCACACACCGACCGCCGGTACGGGAAGTTCGTACATGTCGGTCCAATGGGTTTCCCGCAGGCCAACCGAGCGGTAGAGCGACAGCGGGGCGGTCGGATTGGTGAGGTCGACACCCAGGCCGGCCGCCCGCCGCCCCTTCTCGGCGTAGCGGGCGAAGGCGCGCCGCAGCAGCGCCGCACCCACGCCCCGGCGACGGTACGCGGACAGCACCGACAGACTCTTCACCCAGCCGGAATTCTGGTCGAGCGCCTGGTCCGAGGACTGCAACGCGCCGACCGGCACCCCGTCCAGCTCGGCGACGAACCACTCGTCCCAGGCGGTCAGGTCGCCGATCCGGGCCCGCCACCGCTCGTACGACAGTGGCTCGTGATCCGGGGTGTCACCGAAGGCGGCCTGGTAGATCCGGTGGAACTCCACCAGGTCGGTCTCGTCGTCCGGGCGGACCGGTCGCACCGTCACGGCCGGCGGGTCGGCCGGCTCGTCGGGCAGGTCGTCCAGCGGTCGGCTCATCCGGACGTACCGCTTGACGAGGGTGAACCCGAGCCCGCGCAGGGCACGTTCCCAGTCCCGTTCCGGGGCGAAGACCGCGCAGCGGGCGGTGAGCGACGGCAGCCCCCGCTCGGCAGCGCGTTCGGCGACCCGGTCCAGTTGGCGGACCAGCAACGGCGCGCGGACGCCGGCGGCCCGTACCGGATCGACGTAGACCTCCACGAACTCCCGGCCCACCCCGGTCGGGTTGTCCACTGTCGCCCAGCCGACCACGGCGTCCTCCGGGTCGATGGCCAGCCAGGAGTCCCGGGCCGGATCGAAGTGGGGTCCGGTCAGCGACGCCACGACGTCCTCGGCGTCGAAGTCGGGATGGCCGATGGCGAAGGTGTCGGCGGCGTGCACCACCGCGAGGATCGCCGCCACGTCGTCGAGGGTGGGCCGGCGCGTCGTCCAACCAGCGGGAAGGGTCACGGCAGGAGATCCTGGCAGCCGATCTCCTCGGGCGCCGCCCATTTTCTGGCGGCCGGGAGGCTCAGCTTTCTGGCCGCCGGGAGGCTCAGCCGAGTTCGACCCGGGTGCGGTGCAGCAACTCCACCAACTCGGCGCCGTCGGCGGGGCCGAGGGCCGTGAACGCCGGCGCGGCCAGCCGGTTGGTCACCGCCTCCGCCCAGAGCCGGCGGCGCACCAGCGGCCCGATCGGCGGGTACGGAGGCGGCCAGCCGCAGGCCACCGCCCCAGCCTCGCCCTCCGGCCCGGCCAGCACGGCTTCCAGCGGACTCATCCCGGCGGCGCGTACCGCCAGCAGGTAGGCGCCGGTGAAGTGTTCCCGCAGCAGCCGCAGCCCGGCGGCGCTGCGGGCACCGGGAGACAGATCCGGAAGCGGCATCGCCCGCCAGGCGGCGAAGAGCGGCATCCCGCTGGCCTCCGCCGCCACCACGGCCCGCTCGACGAGCGCCGACAGGCGTTCGGTGCCGGGCAGGGGGCCGAGCTGCTGCACACCCCATCGGCAGCACTCGGCGAGGCTCGCGGCGGCCACCTCGAACGGCGGGACGACCCGGGCCGCGGCGTCCCAACCGTCGGCGACCGCGTCCGGGGCGATGAATCCGAGGGCCGCGGCGGCTGTCTCGGCCCGCACCTCGCCGAGAGCCCCGGCCCGGCCACTGATGTAGAAGGCCCAGCCGGAGATGCCGAGCAGTCGGGCCCGGCGCAACGTCGTCGGGTCCCGGCTGAACGCGTCACCCAGGTCGAGAACGACCGGCTTGCTGGCGGCCGCGACCTGCTCCGGAGTCACCGCGATGCCCTCGGCGGGCAACCCGACCCGTCGACCACGACCACGCCCCGACCCGGGGCCACTCGCCGTGGACGGCCCGCACACTCGTCGTCGTCCATCGATGGTCAGTCTGCCGCGCCACCGCCCGCGTCCGCATCCCCCTCTTCGGCCGCCAGTGCCTCGACCGCCGCCTCGACCTCACCCGCTCGCCGCCGCGCCACGGTGACCGCCCGCTCGGCGGCCCGTCGGGCGAGTTTGGCCCGGCTGAGATCCTGCTCGGCCACCGCGCGCCGCCGCTCCAGCTCGGCCAGCTCGGCCTCCAGGCCATCGAGTACGGCGGCGCCGTCGCGCTCGTGCCCGGTCGCCTCGGTCAACTCGGCCTCGGCGCGTTCCTGGTCGGCCCGTGCCTTGGCCAGTTCCCGGTCCAGGGCGCGACGCTGCCGGGCCCGCTCGGCTCGGGCCGCCCGCTGCGCGGCGCGCTCGGCCTGCTCGGCGCGTTCGGCCGCTCGGTCGGTGCGGGGCGCCGGTTCGGGACGCCCCCGCTGGGCGCCGGGTCGGCGGGGCGGGCGCTCCTCCTCGCGCTCCTCGTCCTCCTCGCCCTCGTCGCCGGTGACCAGCCGCAGTTGGGGCCGGGGCACCTCGCCGAAACCGGCGTAGCTGGCCGCCCGCAGCAGGCGACCCGCGCGCACCTGCTCGGCGACCTCGACGTCGGAGAACGCCGCGTTCAGGGTCGCCTCCACCTCGGCCAGGGGCAGCCGGCTCGCCGGTGGCGCGTCCGGCTCGGCCGCGGCGAGCTTGCGGGCCTCGGCGACCAGCGCGCCGACCACCGCGCGGCGCTGCGCGGACAGCTCCCGCAGTCGGGGCCCGCGTAGCTCCCGCTGGGCCGTTCGCAGGGCGTCGGCGAGCTGCACCAGGTCGGCGACCAGCTCCGGACGGCGGATGGCGAGCAGGTTGACCAGCCAGGCGGCCACCGTCGGGCGACGCAGTCGGGCGAGTTGTCGAGCCGTGGTCGGGTCGCCGGAGCGGCGGGCCTCGGCCACGGCGGCGTCCCGGGCGGCCACGAACCGGTCCGGTGGGGTGCGGTAGAGCTGCTGCACCAGCTCCGCGGAGAGGCCGGGCATCGGGTCAGACGTCCACCCGGCTACCGGGCTCCAGTCGCTGGTATTCGGTGCCGGACAGCGCGGCGTACTGCCGGTCGAGCACGCCCAGCCCGTTGTCGTTGAGCAGCGCGTCGTGCAGGGCGTACGCGCGCCGGGGTGCGACCGCGCGGATGAAGTCGACCACCTCGGAGAACTTCGACCAGGGGGCGTGGATCGGCGCGAAGAGCGTGTCGACGGGTGTCTCGTCGGGCACCACCAGCGCGTCGCCCGGGTGGTAGACCACGTCGTTGATCAGGTAACCGAGGTTGTCGACCACCGGGATGTCCGGGTGGATCACGGCGTGCCGTCCCCCGTACGCGCGAACGGCGACCCCGGCGGCGGTGAACGACTGACCGACGCTGACCGGGTTCAACACCTCGGCCGCGTCGCCCAGAGCCCCGGCGAGCGAGGCGGGTCCGTGGATCGGGAACGGCCGTCGGTCGAGCTGGAGGCGTACCGCCGCGAGGTCCAGGTGGTCGGGGTGTTCGTGGGTGATCAGCACCGCGTCCGCGCCGTCCAGTGCCGTCGCGGGGTCACTGAACATCCCGGGGTCGATGACGAGCACTCCCCCGTCGTGTTCCACCCGGAGGCAGGAGTGGGCGTACTTGGTGAGCCGCATCGTGACTCCTCGATTATCGAATCGTGACGTCCTCAGCGCAGTCTGCCGGAACCGGCCGACGTGTGCGCCGCGTCCGAGCTATCGCCACACCGGTTGACGACGATGGGAGCGGGGATGGACGGACAGGTGGTACGACGCCGCGGCGCGCTGTTGGCGGCGACGACACTGGCGGCGGCGTTGGCGCTGACGGGATGCGGTGCCGGCGACAGCGGGTCGAAGGACACCGCGGGCTCGGCGGCGGAGGCGCCGGCTGCCAACGGCGGTGCGGTGGGCAAGGACGCCGCCGCCGGGGCGCCGGAGGCGGCCGGCGCCGGCGCGCCGGACCTGCGGGTCGACCAGCGCGCGATCATCTACACCGGAACGATGCGGGTGCAGGTGAACGATGTGGACGCGGCCGCCCGCGAGGCCACCGCCGTGGCGACCCGGGCCGGTGGCTTCGTCGGCGGCGACCAGCGGCGCAGTGCCGACGCCGACGCGGTGGCCGAGCTGGAGCTGCGGGTGCCGGCGGCGAGGTTCACCGGCGTGGTGGACGAGATCGCGAAGCTCGGTCGGCAGCAGAGCCGGGAGATCGACACTCAGGACGTCACCGAGGAGACCGTCGACCTCGACGCGCGGATCGCCAGTCAGCGGGCCCGGGTGGACAGCGCCCGCCGGTTGCTGGCCCGAGCCACCTCGATCACCGACCTGGTGTCGCTGGAGAACGAGTTGGGTCGCCGGGAGGCCGACCTGGCCTCGCTGGAGGCCAAGAAGCGACGCCTGGCCGACCTCACCGCCCTCTCCACCATCACCGTGTCGCTGGTCGGGCCGGCGGCGACGGCCACCGAGGAGAAGGCCGAGACCGGTTTCCTGGTCGGGCTCAGGGGCGGCTGGAAGGCGTTCGTCGTCTCGATGACCGTCCTGCTCACGGTGCTGGGCGCGTTGCTGCCGTGGCTGGTGGCGCTCGGCGTGCCGCTGGGGGTGCTGCTGGTGGTGCTGCTGGTGGTGCTGCGCCGGCGGCGCAGGCCCTCGGCGCTGGTCGCGCCGGTCAGCGCACCGCCGCAAGTGCCCGCAGCGCGGTCTGCACCATGACCCGTACGCCGACCGGGATGGCCCGCTCGTCCACGTCGAAGCTCGCCCGGTGCAGGTCGACGTTGGGGCCGGAGCGGCCCACGCCGAGCCGGGCGAGGGCGCCGGGGACGTACTCCAGATACCAGGAGAAGTCCTCGCCGCCCATGCTCTGCGGTGTCTCGGCGATCCCGTCCGGGCCGAGCGCGGCGGAGGTGGCGGCGGTCAGCACCTGGATGGCGCGGGAGTCGTTGCACACCGGTGGCCGGCCGCGCAGGTATTCCAGGTCGACCGTGGCGCCGGTCGGCGCGATCACGTCCCGCACCACCTGAGCGACGATCTTGGGAGCCTGCTCCCAGGTGTCGCGGTCCATCACCCGCAGGGTGCCGGAGGCGCTCGCCTCGGACGGGATGACGTTGTAACGGGTGCCGGCCGAGGCGTGGCCGAAGACCAGCAGCAGGCCGCTGTTGGCCGGCACCCGGCGGCTGACCAGGGCGGGCACCTCGGTGATCAGCCGACCGAGCGCGTCGACCAGGTCGACGGTCAGGTGCGGGCGGGCGGTGTGCCCACCCGGGCCGGAGAGTCGGACGGTCACGTTGTCGGCCGCCGCGGTGATCGGGCCGACCCGCAGACCGACCTGGCCCACCGGCAGGTTCGGGTCGCAGTGCAGCGCGAAGATCTGCACCACGTCGTCCAGGCCACCGGCCTCGATGACCTCCAGCGATCCGCAGGGCAGGATCTCCTCGGCCGGCTGGAAGATCAGCCGGACCCGGCCGTCCAACTCGCCGAGGTCGGCGAGTTGGGCAAGCAGCATGCCGACGCCGAGCAGGATCGAGGTGTGCACGTCGTGCCCGCAGGCGTGGCACACGCCTTCCACCGTCGACCGGTACGCGACGTCCTTGGGGTCGTCCAGCGGCAGGGCGTCGATGTCGGCGCGCAGCGCGATGACCGGGCCGTCCGGCCGGCCGTTGACGTCGCAGATCACGCCATTGCCCTTGGGCAGCAGGCGCGGGGTCAGCCCGGCGAGCGACAGCTCCCGGGCGATCAGCGCGGCCGTCTCGAACTCGTTGCCGGAGAGCTCAGGGTGCGAGTGGAGGTGACGGCGCGTAGCGATCAGCCCCGGTACCCGGAGCGCGAGGAGGTGGTCCAGCTCGCGGGGCAGGGGCTGGGATCCGGGCGGCGGCTCCGGCCAGGACGACGCCAGCTGGCCACTCGTGGGCAGCGTCAACGCACTCGTCACGTCGAATTCTCGATCACTAGAGATGGATGGATCATCGGGGACAGCAGACAGCCTAGACCTCCGACGGTGACGCTGCGCAACCTCGTTACGGTAATGATCAGACCGCACAGCGTCACGTATGCCCTGCTGAGAGCGCTCGTCAAGGTGGGGGACAGCAGGTAGATCGCGGTCGAACGCCGTCATCTGCCCCTCACCTCCTACAACGCGTAACCGATCGAGGCGGTCACGAATACCCGACGGCACTCGGCCCCCTGTTGCGAATTGTCGCATTAGTCGGGGTGGTGAACTGACACTCCGACAATTAGCCGACCACACTCCGCAACGAGCCGGATAAGGACGCTCACACGCACGCTCACATCGTGGGCGCACACGGTGTGCGTCCAGGCTCAACCGACCCGGTACCCGCTCGACCCGCTGGACACACCGCGCCCGACCGGGGCCGCGGCCGGACGGTCAGAAGCGATCGGTCGGCCGGTACAGGCCCCACACCTCGCGCAGCGTCCCGCAGACCTCGCCCACGGTCGCCCGGGCCCGCAGCGCCTCCTTCATCGGGTACAGCACGTTGTCGGTGCCGTCGGCGGCGGCCCGCAGATCGGCGAGCGCCCGCGCCACCGCGTCGGCGTCCCGCTCGGCGCGCAGCCGGGCCAGCCGGTCGGCCTGGGCCGCCTCGATCGTCGGGTCGACCCGCAACGGCTCGTACGGCTCCTCCTCGTCCACGGTGAACCGGTTGAGCCCGACCACCACCCGCTCCCCCGAGTCGATCTCCTGGGCGATCCGGTACGCGGACTGCTCGATCTCCCGCTTCTGGAACCCGGCCTCGATCGCGTCCACCGCCGAACCGTGATCGGCCACCCGCTCCATCAACTCGACGGCGGCGGCCTCCATCTCGGCGGTCATCGCCTCCACCACGTACGAGCCGGCGAACGGGTCGACGGTGGCGGTCAGGTCGGTCTCGTACGCCAGCACCTGCTGCGTACGCAGCGCGAGTCGGGCCGCCTTCTCGGTGGGCAGCGCGATCGCCTCGTCGAAGCTGTTGGTGTGCAGCGACTGGGTGCCACCGAGCACCGCGCCCAACCCCTGCACCGCCACCCGGACCAGGTTCACCTCGGGCTGCTGCGCGGTGAGCTGCACCCCGGCGGTCTGGGTGTGGAACCGCAGCATCATCGACTTCGGATCCTTGGCGCCGAAGTCGTCACGCATCAGCCGCGCCCAGATCCGCCGGGCCGCGCGGAACTTCGCCACCTCCTCCAGCAACGTAGTGCGGGCCACGAAGAAGAAGGACAGCCGGGGCGCGAAGTCGTCGACGGCGAGCCCGGCGGCCAGCGCCGCCCGGACGTACTCCACGCCGTTGGCCAGGGTGAACGCGATCTCCTGCGCGGGCGTGGCGCCGGCCTCGGCCATGTGGTAACCGGAGATGGAGATGGTGTTCCACTTCGGCACCTCCTTGCGGCAGTACGCGAACGTGTCGGCCACCAGGCGCAGCGACGGCTTCGGCGGGAAGATGTACGTCCCCCGGGCGATGTACTCCTTGAGGATGTCGTTCTGGATGGTGCCGTTGAGCGCCGCGCCGGGCACCCCGTTCTCCTCGGCGACGAGTTGGTAGAGCAGCAGCAGCACCGAGCCGGGCGCGTTGATGGTCATCGAGGTGGACACCTTGTCCAGTGGGATGTCGGCGAAGAGCAGCCGCATGTCCTCGATGGAGTCGATCGCCACGCCCACCTTGCCGACCTCGCCGTGCGCGATCGGCTCGTCCGAGTCGTAGCCCATCTGGGTCGGCAGGTCGAAGGCGACCGAGAGGCCCATCGTGCCGGCCCGCAACAGTTGGTGGTACCGCGCGTTGGACTCGGTGGCGGTGCCGAAGCCGGCGTACTGACGCATGGTCCACGGGCGGGAGGTGTACATGGTGGGATAGACCCCCCGGGTGTACGGGAACTCGCCCGGGCTGCCCAGCCGGGAGTCCAGGTCTTCCGGAAGATCGGCCTCGGTGTAGACGCCGTTGATCGGGAAACCGGACTCGCTTGACCGCCGTTGGTTCATCCCCGGATGGTAGGACGCCTGGCCACGTCGTCGGGTGAGGGATACCGCACAGTGCGTCCCGACCGGTCGACACCAGGTGAACGACAGGGCACGTTCTGTCGACTTCGACAAACGTCCGTCGCGTCGGCTTTCGCATCGGGCGTCGGAACCAGCAAGATAGGGGGGTTGTGTCCCAGCCCCCCTCGATTTCCCCCGGTGGCTTTTCTGTGACTCAGATCCCGACGTGGAGCGGCGGACCAGTTAGTCCCGCCAACGGACGAGCGGCGCCCGGCACCACCATCGGTGGCCGGTACTCGCTGCGGTCCTCGGTGGGCAACGGCGGCATGGGCACGGTGTGGCGCGCCACAGACACACTGCTGCGCCGTGACGTGGCGGTGAAGGAGGTTGTGCTACCCCCGGGGCTGGCCCCCAGCGACCGGGACGCGATGTACGAACGCACCCTGCGCGAGGCCCGCGCCGCCGCCGCCATCCAGCACCCCGCCGTGGTGCAGGTGTACGACGTGGTCACCGAGGCCGGCCGACCGTGGATCGTGATGGAGCTGCTGGACGCCCGCAGCCTCGCCGACATGGTGATCGAGGACGGGCCAGTCGCGCCGCGCGCCGTCGCCAAGATCGGGATCGCGCTGCTCGGCGCGCTGGAGGTCGCGCACGCGATCGGCGTGCTGCACCGCGACGTCAAACCCGCCAACGTGCTGATCTGCACCGACGGGCGCTGCGTGCTGACCGACTTCGGGGTCGCCCGGATGCCCACCGACGTGCAGCTCACCACCCCCGGCATGGTGCTCGGCTCGCCGCACTTCATCTCGCCCGAGCGGGCCATGGGCCAGGAGTTCGGCCCGCCGAGCGACCTCTTCTCGCTGGGTGTGACGCTCTACACCGCGGTCGAGGGGCGGCCCCCGTTCGACAAGGGTGACCCGATCGAGACCATGCACGCCGTGGTCGAGGACCCGCCCGCCCCGCCGCAACGCAGCGGCCCGCTGACCCGCGTGCTGATGGGTCTGCTGGAGAAGGACCCGGCGCGTCGACTGGACGTGCACACCTCCCGGGCCATGCTGCGCGAGCTGCTCGCCGGCCCGCTGGGCAGCACGGCGACCGCCGTGCACTCGGTCACCGACCCGTACGCCGTGGTGCCGGTGCAGCAGCGCCCCGTGCCTGTCCTCCCGCCGGCCCAGCCGGAGCCGAAGCCGGACAGCCAGATCGGCGGCCCGGCGATGCTGGCCCCGGGTGAGTCCCTGACCGACCGGCTGGCCGCGCTGCGTCGAGGCGAGCGCAAGCGGGCGGCCGGCGCGGCCGGGGCCACCGGCGGGCTCGACGAGACCAGCGCCGACGCGTTGGCCGGCCCGCTGCACACGCCCACGGGCGCGATGCCGACACCCGGCCGACCGGCCGCCGGGCGCACCTACGGTGGCAACGCGGACGCCACCCAGCGGGTGGACGCCGGCGGGCACCCGGACGCCACCCAGCGGGTCAGCTACGGCAGTCCCGCCGACGCCACCCAGCAGGTCGGGTTCGGCGGGGCGCCGGAGGCCACCCAGCGCATCGGTGGCACCTACGGCGGCGGCAACCAGTGGTCGGTGCCCGGCACCGGCCAGCCCTGGGCCGCCACGCCCGCCGCTTCGGGCGGTGGCGCGCTGGACAAGGCCCGGGCCACCGGAGGTCAACTCGTCACCACCGTCAAGGGCTGGCCCCGCAAGGTGCAGCTCGCCGCGGCGGGCGGGTTGGTCGTCGTGCTGCTGCTCACCGTGGTGGCGCTCTCCGGTGGCGACGACGAGACCCCGCCGAACACCTCGGCGGCGAAGCCCACCGCGTCCGCCCCGGCGGCTCCCGCCGTCGAGATGCAGGAGCACGCCGCCCGCGGGATCCAGGTCATGGTGCCGAAGGGCTGGAAGAAGACCACCGGCGGCTCGTACACCGACTACGTCGACCCGGAGGACAGCGGCCGCAAGGTTCGCATCATCACCGAGAAGTGGACCAGCAGCTCCGCCCGGTGGGCGGAGACGGCCGAGAACGGTCTCAAGACCCGGAGCACCTCCTGCGTCAAGCCGTACAACCAGATCTCCTCCACGGAGACCGAGCTGGCCAGCAAACCGGCCGCCGAATTCGAGTACACCTGCGGCGCGGGTGACGTGATGCGGCACGGCGTCTGGCGGGGCGTGGCCCAGGACGGCAAGGCGTATTCGTTCTACCTCACCGCGACGGACGCCAAGTTCGCGGAGAGCAAGCCGATCTTCGACGAGATGGTGCGGACGTTCCAGCTCACCGGGAACGGCTGAGCCGGAGGGAACCCACAGGGGTGATCCGTCGCCGTGCTATCAAGGGGCATGGCGGCGGACACCACTGACATCGACGACATTCGCGAGCAAGCCCGGCGCTGGTTGGCCGACGACCCCGACCCGGTCAGCCGGGACGAGCTGACGGCGGTGCTCGACGGGCTGCCGGCGAGCGCGCCGGAGCTGGCCGACCGGTTCGCCGGCCCGTTGACCTTCGGCACGGCGGGCCTGCGCGGTCCGCTGCGCGCCGGCCCGAACGGAATGAACCTCGCCGTGGTCACCCAGGCCGCTGCCGGCCTGGTCGGCTGGCTCGCCGCCCAGGGCGGCACCGGCCCCCTGGTGATCGGGTACGACGCCCGGCACGGCTCCCGGCAGTTCGCCGAGCGCACCGCCCAGGTGGCCACCGGAGCCGGCCGCCCGGCGTTGCTGCTGCCCCGCCCACTGCCCACCCCGGTGCTGGCGTACGCCGTGCGCCACCTCGGCGGTGTCGCCGGGGTGATGGTCACGGCCAGCCACAACCCGCCGCAGGACAACGGCTACAAGGTCTACCTCGGCGCGGAGCTGGGCGGTGAGCTGGGCGCCGGCGCGCAGATCGTGCCACCCGCCGACACCGGTATCGAGGCGGCCATCCGGTCGGTCGGGCCGCTGACCCGGGTGCCGTTGGGCGAACCCGGTCAGGTGCTCGGCGACGACCTGGTCGCCGCCTACGTGGAACGGGCCACCGCGGTGATCGACCCGGCCGGGCCACGGGGCCTCACCGTGGCGTACACCCCGCTGCACGGGGTCGGCGCGGCGGTGCTCACCGCCGCCTTCACCCGCGCCGGCTTCCCGGTTCCCGGCGTGGTGCCCGACCAGGCCGAGCCGGACCCGGCGTTCCCCACCGTGTCGTTTCCCAACCCGGAGGAGCCGGGGGCGGTGGACCGGCTGATCGCCCTGGCCGACTCCACCGGCGCGGATCTCGCCATCGCCAACGACCCGGACGCCGACCGGTGCGCCGTGGTCGTCCGGGACGGTGGTGACGGCTGGCGGATGCTGCGCGGCGACGAGGTGGGCGTGCTGCTCGCCGACCACCTGATGCGCCGCGGGGTGACCGGGCTCTACGCCACCACCATCGTGTCGTCGTCGCTGCTGCGGGCGATGTGCGCGGCCCGGGGTCTGCCCTACGACGAGACGCTGACCGGCTTCAAGTGGATCGTGCGGGCCGGCGGCGGGAGCGCGCCGCTGGTCTTCGGCTACGAGGAGGCGCTCGGGTACTGCGTCGCCCCGGAACACGTCCGGGACAAGGACGGCATCACCGCCGCGTTGACCGTGGCCGAGCTGGCCGCCGGCCTGAAGGCACAGGGCCGCACGCTCACCGACCGGCTGGACGAGTTGGCCGCCGAGTTCGGCGTGCACCACACCGACCAGCTCTCCGCCCGGGTGGACGACCTGCGGATCATCGCCGACGCGATGGCCCGGATCCGGGCGGCCACCCCGACCGCCCTACTCGGGCAGCCGGTGGACAGCGTCAAGGACCTGCTGCCCGAGTCGGACGTGGTGATCCTGCGCACCGCGGCGGCCCGGGTGGTGATCCGCCCGTCCGGGACCGAGCCGAAGCTCAAGGCGTACCTGGAGGTGGTGGAGCCGGTCGTGGACGGTGACGTCCGGACGGCCCGTGGCCGGGCGGCGTCGGCGGTCGCCGCGCTGCGCGACGAGGTCAGCGCCGCCCTTGGTATCTGAACCCGCAGCACCCACCCGGAACAGGTCCGCCCCTCGCTCCGCACCCACGAAAGCACCGCCGGACCGTCGGCCGGTGGCGCGTCGGCGGGTGCGCAGCGGAAGGCGGGCCGAGCGGGTCGACCCGACGGTCAGCGGCGTGGGCCGAGAGCCTGGTCGACGGCCCGGGCCAGGGCGGCGACGACCAGGCCGACGGACGGGCGGACCACCGAGTCGTCGGTGCTGACCTCGCCGGAGAACCCGGCGCCGGTCGCGATCTCCGTCAACCGGCGGCGGGCGTCGGCTGCGGCCTCGCCGCTCACCCCGAGCGCGGACTCCATCCGGAGCACCACGACCAGGGTGGCCAGCGCGGCGGTCCGCTCGTCCGGGGCCGCCGCGCCGGTCAGGGCCTCGGCCAGCCGCTGCCGGGTCTCCGCCTCGACGGACCTGTCCACGACCGGGTAACGGTGCACGTGGATGAAGCCCAACTCGGTCTCGTCGATGTCCCGGACGACGCCCTCCCGGCACAGGTCGGCGAGGATCCGGTCACGCAGGCCGTGCCGCAGTCGCTGCACCCACGACGCCGGGGTGTGCGGCGTGTCGGCGGCGATGCGGCCGAGAACCTCGTCGCTGAAGGGCTCGCCGGTCGGTGTCGGGTCGACCACCGTCAGGGACCCGTCGGCGTACGCGATCCGGCCGGCCAGGGCCAGCTCGACCAGCACCGCGGCGGCCATGCCCAGGTCCAGGCTGATCCGCGGCATGGTCGCCTTGCCGGTCGTGTCGTCGTAGGCGAGAAGCAGCAACTCCTCGGCGAGCGCAACACCAGTCATGGCCGAAGACGGTAGCGGGTCCGCGCACCGGCGCGCGCGGACCCGCCGGACCCGGCACCGACCGGGTAACGCCTCAGAAGCGGGGCATGCCACCGAACTGGCGGTCGCCGGCGTCGCCGAGCCCGGGGACGATGAACATCCGGTCGTTGAGCCCCTCGTCGATCGAGGCGGTGACCAGGCGCAACGGCAGGCCGGAGCGTTCCAGCCGCTCGATGCCGACCGGAGCGGCGAGCACACAGAGCACGGTGATGTCGGTGCAGCCGCGGTCGGCCAGCAGCTGGCAGCAGTGCTCCAGCGAGCCACCGGTGGCCAGCATCGGGTCGAGCACCAGCACCGGCAGCCCGGCCAGGTCGCGCGGCAGCGACTCCATGTACGCGCG
This sequence comes from Micromonospora sp. NPDC049645, assembly GCF_040675155.1. NCBI lineage: Bacteria > Bacillati > Actinomycetota > Actinomycetes > Micromonosporales > Micromonosporaceae > Micromonospora > Micromonospora sp. NPDC049645. The sequence continues at coordinate 988,804 of NZ_JBFAOI010000001.1, read as the reverse complement.
CGGCTCGAAGGTCACCTCGTCCCGGGCCAGGCCCACGAAACCCATCGAGGACTCGGGCAGCAGCCCCAGCGCGGCGTCCGCCATGCCGAGCCCGGCGCGCAGCACCGGGACCAGCAGCGGCGGGTTGGCCAGCCGGGTGCCCTCGGTGCCGGTGACCGGCGTCTTCACCGGGTACCGCTCGACGGGGAAGGAACGCGCCGCCTCGTACACCAGCATGGTGGTCAGTTCGTGCAGCGCCGCCCGGAACGTCGAGGAATCGGTGCGCGCGTCCCGCATGGCGGTCAACCTGGACTGGGCCAGCGGGTGGTCAATGACGTGTACGTCCACGATCGCTCAACCTACCGGTCCGTAGCGCGCGGCGGTGCGGGTGCGGTCGGACCAGGCACGTCGCTCACGTCGGGGCGTCACCGGGCCTTCGTGAGCAAGATCACTCGGCGGTCCGGTGCGTAGACTTCCCGGCATGACGGCGACAACGACGTCGGCCCGGTCGGACCTCTCCGAGCTGGGACGATCCGAGACCGCTCTGCGGACCTTCCTGCACGGCCTGCCGGGCGTGGACCAGGTCGGCGCGGAGCAGCGGGCGGCACAGCTCGGCACCCGATCCATCAAGACCACCGCCAAGGCGCAGGCGATCGACCTGGCGATCCGGATGGTCGACCTGACCACCCTGGAGGGGGCGGACACCCCGGGCAAGGTGCGCGCCCTCGCCGCGAAGGCGCTGCGTCCGGACCCGGCCGACCCGTCCTGCCCACACGTCGGCGCGGTCTGTGTCTACCCGGCCATGGTCCCCCACGTGGCCGAGGTGCTGCGCGGATCTTCCGTGCACCTGGCCAGCGTGGCGACCGCGTTCCCGTCGGGCCAGGCACCGCTGGAGATCAAGCTGGCCGACACCCGGGCCGCCGTCGCGGCCGGCGCCGACGAGATCGACATGGTGATCAACCGGGGTGCGTTCCTGTCCGGGCGGTACAAGGAGGTCTACGACGAGATCGTGGCCACCAAGGACGCCTCCGGGGACGCCCACCTCAAGGTGATCCTGGAGACCGGCGAGCTGGCCACCTACGACAACGTCCGGCGGGCCTCCTGGCTGGCCATGCTGGCCGGCGGCGACTTCATCAAGACCTCCACCGGCAAGGTCCCGGTCGCGGCGACGATGCCGGTGACCCTGGTGATGCTCGAAGCGGTCCGTGACTTCCGCGCGGCGACCGGTCGGCAGGTCGGTGTGAAGCCCGCCGGTGGCATCAAGACCACCAAGGACGCCATCAAGTACCTGGTGATGGTCAACGAGACCGTCGGCACCGACTGGCTCGACCCGGACTGGTTCCGCTTCGGCGCGTCCAGCCTGCTCAACGACCTGCTGATGCAGCGCACCAAGCTGACGACCGGCGTTTACTCCGGTCCCGACTACTTCACCCTGGACTGATAGCCGATGTTCGAATACGCCCCCGCCCCCGAGTCCCGCTCGGTGGTGGACCTCAAGCCCTCGTACGGGCTGTTCATCGACGGTGAGTTCGTCGACCCGACCGACGGTGGCAGCTTCAAGTCGATCAACCCCGCCTCCGAGGAGGTGCTGGCCGAGGTCGCCGAGGCCGGCGCGGCCGACGTGGAACGCGCGGTGCGCGCCGCCCGGAAGGCGTACGACAGGGTCTGGGGTCCAATGCCGGGCCGGGACCGGGCGAAGTACCTGTACCGGATCGCCCGGCTCATCCAGGAGCGCTCCCGGGAGCTGGCCGTCCTGGAGTCGCTGGACAACGGCAAGCCGATCCGGGAGAGCCGCGACGTCGACCTGCCGCTGGTCGCCGCGCACTTCTTCTACTACGCCGGGTGGGCCGACAAGCTGGGTCATGCCGGCTTCGGGCCGAACCCGCAGCCGATCGGGGTGGCCGCGCAGGTCATCCCGTGGAACTTCCCCCTGCTCATGCTCGCCTGGAAGATCGCTCCGGCGCTCGCCGCGGGCAACACGGTGGTGCTGAAGCCGGCCGAGACCACCCCGCTGACGGCGCTGCTCTTCGCCGAGATCTGCCAGCAGGCGGACCTGCCGGCCGGTGTGGTCAACATCCTCACCGGCGCCGGTGACACCGGCCGGGCGTTGGTCGAGCATCCCGGCGTGGACAAGGTCGCCTTCACCGGCTCGACCGACGTGGGCCGGGCCATCGCCCGGTCGGTGGCCGGCAGCCGCAAGAAGCTCACCCTGGAGCTGGGTGGCAAGGCCGCCAACATCGTCTTCGACGACGCCCCCATCGACCAGGCCGTCGAGGGCATCGTGAACGGCATCTTCTTCAACCAGGGGCACGTCTGCTGCGCCGGCTCCCGCCTCCTGATCCAGGAGAACGTCGCCGACCGGGTGCTGGAGTCGCTGAAGCGGCGGATGGCCCAACTGCGGGTCGGCGATCCGCTGGACAAGAACACCGACGTCGGCGCGATCAACTCGGCCGCCCAGTTGGAGCGGATCCGCGAGCTGTCCGACGCCGGCTCGGCCGAGGGCGCCGAACGCTGGTCGCCGCCGTGCGACCTGCCCGACCGGGGCTTCTGGTTCGCGCCCACCATCTTCACCGGCGTCACCCAGGCACACCGGATCGCCCGCGAGGAGATCTTCGGCCCGGTGCTGTCGGTGCTCACCTTCCGCACCCCGGCCGAGGCCGTGGAGAAGGCCAACAACACGCCGTACGGGCTGTCGGCGGGGATCTGGACCGACAAGGGCTCCCGAATCCTGTGGATGGCCGACCGGCTGCGCGCCGGTGTCGTCTGGGCCAACACGTTCAACAAGTTCGACCCCACCTCGCCGTTCGGCGGGTACAAGGAGTCGGGCTACGGTCGCGAGGGCGGCCGGCACGGGCTGGAGGGCTACCTCAATGTCTGAGCGGGTCGCGGTACGTAAGACGTACAAGCTCTTCATCGGCGGGAAGTTCCCGCGCAGCGAGTCGGGACGGTCGTATCTCGTGCAGTCCTCGAATGTGTCACTGGCCTCCCGCAAGGACGCCCGGGACGCGGTGGTCGCCGCCCGCGCCGCCGTCAAGGGCTGGGCCGGCGCGACCGCGTACAACCGGGGTCAGATCCTCTACCGCGCCGCCGAGATGCTGGAGGGCCGCCGCGAGCAGTTCGTCGCCCTGGGCATCCCCGGCGACGAGGTGGACGCCGCGGTCGACCGCTGGGTCTGGTACGCCGGCTGGGCCGACAAGCTCGCCCAGGTGTACGGCGGGGCCAACCCGGTCGCCGGCCCCTACTTCAACATCTCCGCGCCCGAGCCCACCGGTGTGGTCGCGGTGGTCGCCCCGGAGCGCCCGGCGCTGCTCGGCCTGGTCAGCGTGATCGCCCCGGCGATCGTGACCGGCAACACCGTGGTGGTGGTGGCCTCCCCGAGCGAGCCCCTGGCGGCGGTGACGCTGGCCGAGGTGTTGGCCACCTCCGACCTGCCCGGCGGTGTGGTCAACATCCTCACCGGCGCGATCACCGAGACCGCGCCGACGTTGGCGGCACACCTGGACGTCAACGCGATCGACCTGACCGGGGTCACCGACGCCGCGCTCGCCACCGACCTGGAGGTCAAGGCGGCCGAGAACCTCAAGCGGGTGCTCCGACCGGCCACGGGCGACCACGACTGGACCGCCGACCCGGGGGTGGCGCCGATGACCGCCCTGCTGGAGACGAAGACGGTGTGGCATCCCAAGGGGGTATGAGTCGGTTCTCGGCCTCTTTGGTTTTCCGGGGAGCCCCGCCCGCTCCGGGCGGTCAGGCTTGATCCCTCCGCGGGCGGGGCTCCCCGGAAAACCTGACGTGGGCCGGGTCCGTCGGGCGGGTCAGCTTGCGGGTGCCGCCTCGGGTTGGGTTACCGGCCAGGGCGGGCCCCTGCTCCCTGCTTCCTGCTTCCTGCTTCCTGCTCCAAGATCGCGCAGTTTCCTTGATGTAGTGGCTTCCTGGCGGATGGAGGCCACTACATCCTTGTTTTTGTGGGGATCTTGGGCGGGGCAGTGCCTGGTGGGGTGGGTCGGGGGTCTACTACCGGGGGTAGGATTGGCTCGTGACTCGGTTGGGCGATCTTGAGCGTGCGGTGATGGACGTGCTGTGGGACGTGGTTCCCGGCACGTCGGACGGGGTGACCGTGCGCGAGGTGGCCGACGCGCTCGACGGCCGCGAGCTGGCGTACACCACGGTGATGACCGTGCTGGACCGGCTCGCCGGCAAGGGCATGGTGCAGCGGGAGCGGGAGGGCCGGGCCTGGCGGTACCGGCCGGCGGCCAGCCGCGAGGCGCACATCGCCCAGCTCATGCTCGACGCCCTCGACCTGGGTGGCAGCCGGGACGCCGCGCTGGTGCGATTCGCCCGCTCGGTGACCGGCACCGAGGCCGAGGTGCTGCGCGCGGCCCTGGGCAGCGAGGCCGGCCTGACCGCGCCCGGCTCCACCGGCGGCGACGCGGGTGGGGGCGACGCCCTGACCGATCGGGTGGACGGGCCGGCGGGCCGACGACCCGCCGGTGAGGCAGCGGAGCGGTAGGGCGCGCGCCATGGCCTATGCCGTGCACTTCGCCGCCACGATGCTGGCCTGCTATCTGACCGCCCAGGTGTTGGCCCGTTCCACCTGGACGTGGCGTAGCCCTCGGGTGGCGATCGTCTGCTGGCAGGCCGTCGGGTTGGCGCTGGGCCTGTCGGCGATGGGTCTGCCGATGGCGCTCGGGTTGAGCGGGTACGACCGGCCGACCGGCAGCGCACTGCTCGCCCTGGCCAACGACCTCGCCCACGGCGCACTGCCGATCGGGGTGGGCACCTTCCACCTGGCCGGCGTCGGCGTGGGTTTCGGCATCGGGGCCGTGCTGGTCACCACGACGGTCCGCAGCATCCACGGCACCGTGCGCGCCCAGCGTCGCCACCGGGACCTGCTCTCCCTGGTCGCGCGGAACGATCCGGCCGCACCGGGGGCGCTGGTGCTGGATCATCCGAGCGCCGCCGCGTACTGCCTGCCGGGCGTGAAGCCGCAGGTGGTGGTCAGCGCGGGCACCCTGAGCCTGTTGGACACCGCCGAGCTGGCCGCGGTGCTCAGCCACGAGCGTGCGCACGCCCACGAGCGGCACGATCTGGTGCTGTTGCCGTTCACCGCGCTGTGCCGGGCGCTGCCGTGGTTCGGCTGGGTGCGTGACGCGCACGAGCGGGTCGCCCTGCTGGTCGAGATGCGCGCCGACGACAAGGCCCGCGAGCTGCACGCCGACGCCCCGCTGGCGGGGGCGCTACGCCGGTTCGCCGCCGCCGGTCACCGGATCACACCGGCCGGCGCGCTGGGCGTGGGTGACCGGGATCTCGACGTCCGGGTGCAGCGTCTGCTGGTCAGTGACCGGCCGCCGCGGGTGCTCGGGGCCACCGCCCTCGCGGTCGCCACCACCCTGGTCGCCCTGCCGGTCACGCTGTTCCTGAGCTGACGCCCGCGCGCCCGCGCGCCCGCGCCAGGCTGACAGCGCCGGCGCCAAGCTGACAGCTGACGTCCGCCCCCACCGCGCCCCATTTCAAGATCGTGCTCGATCCAGGATCGAGTGGCATCCGAGTGGCACGAGGCCACTACAACCAGGTTCCAGCGCGATCTTCCTCCCAGCCTATCTACTACGTTCTGTCGTAGACTTCATTACGACAGGACGTAGTAGGCGGACATGTAGCGAAGCTACGTGTAGGGTGACTACGACAAGAGAGCCAACCTACGGAGGGCTGGTCATGGACACCCTGCTCCTCGCCCGCCTGCAGTTCGCCACCACGACCTCGATCCACTTCCTGTTCGTGGTCGTCACACTCGGCCTGGTCACCCTGCTGGTCGGCATGCAGACCGCCTGGGTACTCACCGGCAACCCGAAGTGGGAGCGGCTGACCCGATACTGGGGTCAGCTCTACGTGATCAATTACGTGCTCGGCATCGCCACCGGCATCGTGATGGAGTTCCAGTTCGGGCTGAACTGGAGCGGCCTGTCGCGCTACGTCGGCAACGTCTTCGGCGCGCCGCTGGCCATCGAGACGCTCGTGGCGTTCTTCCTGGAGTCCACCTTCCTCGGAATGTGGATATTCGGCTGGCACCGGCTCGGCAGGGGCGTCCACCTCGCGTTGCTCTGGGGCGTGGCGATCACCGCGTACGCCTCGGCGTTCTGGATCATGGTGGCCAACTCCTGGTTGCAGAACCCGGTCGGCTACGAGGTCCGCGACGGGATCGCCCACCTCACCGACTTCGGCGCGCTGCTCACCAACCCCAGCCTCGGCATGGCCTTCGGGCACGTGGTCTCGGCGGCGCTGCTGGTCGGCGGGGTGCTGATGGCGGCGGTCGGCGCATGGCACCTGATCCGACGCACCCCCGACTTCGCGCTCTTCCGCACCTCGCTGCGGATCGGCCTGGTCACCGCCGCGCTGGCCATCACGATGGTGCAGGGTTTCGGCTTCGCCCAGTTCAGCCCGGTCGGCGCGGTGCAGCCGACCAAGTTCGGCGGGGACGGCCCGGAGGCCCAGGCGCTGATCGCCGAGTGGACCTCGCGGTTCGGCCCCGGCGACTACACGCCACCGGTGCTGGCCAGCGTCGGGCTGGGTTTCATGATCCTGATCGGCTTCACCCTCGGCTGCGTCTGGCTGCTGCTCCCGCTGCTCTTCCGGGACTGGATCATCCGACTGCGCTTCCCGCTCTGGCTGATCCTGCTCGGCCTGCCGCTGCCGTTCGTCGCGGTGATCCTCGGCTGGATCTCCCGGGAGGTCGGCCGCCAGCCCTGGGTGGCGTACGGGCTGCTCCCCACCGAGCAGGCCGTCTCCCCGGTCGGCGCACCGCTGATGCTCGCCTCGCTGATCGGGTTCAGCCTGCTGCTCGGCACCCTCGCCGTCACCAACTGGGTGCTGCTCGCCCGGCACGCCAGACGCGGCGCGGCCGACCCGGCGCTCGGCCGCCCACCGGCACCGCCCAGCGCACCGGCCCACCCCGAACCCGCCCTCATCTGAGCACCTGAGGAGAAGACCGTGGACCTCGCCTGGTACGCCCTGCTCGGCCTCTTCTTCGCCAGTTACCTGGTGCTCGCCGGCTACGACTACGGCGTCGGGCTGCTGCTCGCCCGCTGTGGCGGTCCGGCCGGGCGGCGAGCGGCGCTCAACGCCCTCGGCCCGTTCTTCCTCGGCAACGAGGTCTGGCTGGTGGCCGCCGTGGGCATCCTCTTCGGCGCGTTCCCGCTCCTGGAGGGCGAGCTGCTCGCCGGCTGCTATCCGGCCGTCGCCGGCGCCCTGGTCGGCGTCATCCTGGTCACCGTCGGGGTGCAGTTGCGCAGCCGGCCCGACGACGAGCGGATCCGCGCCCGCTGGGACCGCGTCGTGGTGGTCGGCAGCGCTCTCGCCGCGCTGGGTTGGGGCGTGCTGCTCGCCGCACTGTTGCAGGGTGTGCCGCTGCAGGCCGACGGGCACGTCGCCGGGGTGACGCACCTGGCCACCCCGTTCGCGGCCGCCGCCGGACTGGCCATGCTCGCCCTGGTCGCGGTGCACGGCGCGACCTTCCTCACCCTGCGCCTCTCGGCCGATGCCGCCACCGAGGCCGGCCGCACGGCCCGCCGTTTGGTGCCGGTGGCGCTCACCACGGTCGCCCTGGCCACCGTCGTGGGCCTGCTCTCCACCCGGGTACGCGACGCCGTGCAACGGCCGGCGCTGGCCGTACTCCTGCCGGTGCTGCTCGTGGCGACGCTGCTCGCGGCCCGCGCGGCGCTGGCGCGGCGGCGGCCGGGGTGGGCCCTGGTCGCCACCGGCGCGGCCCTGGCACTGCCGGTGGCGCTGGTCGGGGCCGCCCTGTGGCCCTACGTGCTGGTGTCCACGACCGACCCGGACGCCTCGCTGCTGGTGGCCGACGCCGCCGCCAGCGCGCCGACCCTGCGGCTCCTCGGCTGGGTGGCGCTGCCGCTACTTCCGGCCCTACTAGGCTTCCAGGCGATGTGCTGGTGGGTTTTCCGAGGACGAACCGACGGCAGGGCACCGGTGTACTGGTGAGCCGCCGTCCGTTCGACCCGCGTCTGCTGCGCCGGGTCCCCGCGGCCCGGGGCGATCTCGCCGTGCTCGCGCTCCTGGGCGTGCTCGCCGCCGGGTTGATCGTGGCGCAGGCCACCGCGCTCGCGTCGGTGCTGGCCGCCGCCATCGACGGGCGGCTGGACCGACCGGCGCTGGCCGGCTTCGTGGTCGCGGTCGCCGCACGCTCGGCCCTGGTCTGGGCGCAGGGCACGGTCTCCGCGCGGGTCGCCGCCACGGTCAAGGCCACGCTGCGGGCCGACCTGCTCGGCGCGGTGGGCCGGCACGGGCCCGGTTGGGTGGCCGGGCAGCGGGCCGGCGAGATCGCCACCCTGGCCGGGCGGGGGTTGGACGCGCTGGACGCGTACTTCACCGGGTACCTGCCGCAGCTGGTGCTGAGCGTGACGGTGCCGCTGGCGGTGCTGGCCCGGGTCGTCTTCGCCGACTGGAGCTCGGCGGTGATCATCGCGCTGACCCTGCCGCTGATCCCGGTCTTCGGCGCGCTGCTCGGCTGGCAGGCGCAGGCCGCCACCGAACGGCAGTGGCGGCGGCTCGCGCTGCTCGGCGGGCACTTCCTGGACATGGTCGCCGGGCTGCCGACGCTGCGCGCGTTCGGCCGGGCCCGGGCGCAGACCGACGTGGTACGCCGGATGGCCGACGGTCACCGCGTCGCCACCATGAAGACGCTGCGGATCGCGTTCCTCTCCGCGCTGGTGCTGGAGCTGGTCGCCACCCTCTCGGTGGCGCTGGTCGCGGTGCCGGTCGGCATCCGGTTGCTCGGCGGCGGCCTGGCCCTGCAGACCGCGCTGCTGGTGCTGCTGCTCACCCCGGAGGCGTACCTGCCGCTGCGGGCCGCCGGCAGCCGCTTCCACGCCAGCATGGAGGGGTTGGCCGCGCTCGACGAGGCGTTGACGGTCTCCGCCGCACCCGCCCCGCCCCGGGCCGCCGAAGGCGCTTCCGCGCCGGACGCGCGGGCCGAGATCCGGTTCGAGGGCGTGACCGTGGCGTACGAGCGGACCACCGCGCTGCGCGACGTGACACTGACCATCCGGCCCGGCGAGCGGATCGCCATCATCGGGCCCAGCGGCGCCGGCAAGAGCACCCTGCTCGGCCTGCTGCTCGGCTTCGTGACCCCGACCAGCGGTCGGATCACCGTGGACGGGGTCGACCTCGCCACCGCCGACCCGGACGCCTGGCGTCGGCAACTGGCCTGGGTGCCGCAGCGGGCGCACCTCTTCGCCGCCTCGCTGGCCGACAACATCCGCCTCGGCGCACCGGACACCCCGCCCGACGCACTCGCCGCCGCGGTGCACGACGCCGCCCTGGACGACGTGGTGTCCGGCCTGCCGGACGGCCTCGACACGCTGCTCGGCGAGCGCGGGCACGGGCTGTCCAGCGGGCAGCGGCAGCGGGTGGCACTGGCTCGGGCGTTCCTGCGGTCGGCCCCGGTGGTGCTGCTCGACGAACCCACCGCCCGGCTCGACACGGCGGCCGAGGCGGTGGTGCTCGACGCCACCCGCCGGCTGGTGGCCGGACGGACCGCGCTGCTCGTCGCGCACCGACCGGCGTTGCTCGCCGACGCCGACCGGATCCTGCGCGTCGAGGACGGTCGGGTCACCGAGCTGACACCCGAACCGACCGGGAAGGCCGCCCGATGACCGGGGAACACGAGCCGGCGGCTGGCGCGGCACCGACCGGGCGGGTCGCCGCCGAGCGGGCGGTGCTGCGACTGGCCCGGCCGTACCTGGGCCGCCTGGTCGGAGCCGGGCTGCTGGCCGCCGCCACCGAGTTCGCCGGACTGGCCCTGATGGCCACCGCCACCTGGCTGCTGATGAGCGCCGCAGGTCGGCCGCCGCTGGACCGCCTCACCGTGGCGATCGTCGCGGTCCGGGCGCTGGCCATCAGTCGGGGCGTGTTCCGCTACACCGAACGGCTCGCCGGGCACGACGCGGTACTCCGCATGATCACCGATGTCCGGGCCCGGGTCTTCGCCACCCTGGCGGCCCGCCGTGGCACGGCGCACCGCTCGGGGGACGTGCTGAGCCGCCTGGTCTCCGACGTGGAGGCCGTCCAGGACCTGTTGCTGCGGGTGCTGGTCCCCGGCGCGGCGGCGGCCCTGGTCGGTGTGCTGGCGGTCGCCGTGGCGGCGCTGATCTCGCCACCGGCCGCCGGCGCGCTCGCCGTCGGGCTGCTGGTTGCCGGGGTCGCGCTGCCCGCACTGGCCACCGTGGTCACCCGCCGCAGCGCGGCCGAGGTGGCCCCGCTGCGGGGCGCGCTGGCCACCGACGCGATCGACCTCACCCACGGCGCCGCCGACCTGGCCGCGTTCGGGGCGACCGCTGGCACGCTGCGCGCCGCCGAGCAGCGCGCGCACCGGCTGGCCCGGCTGGAACGTCGGCTGGCCGCCACCGGGTTCGCGGTGGACGCGGTCGGCGTGCTGACCGCCGGAGTGAGCGCCGCAGCGGTGGTGCTGATCGCCCTCCACGCGGACGTGCCGGGGGTGCTGGTGGGCGTCCTGGCCGTCGGCGCACTGGCCGCCGTCGAGGTGACGCTGGCGCTGCTCGCGGCAGCCCGGCAGTGGACGCAGCTGCGGCCCGGCCTGACCCGGGTGGCCGACCTGATCGACGCCGTCCCGCCGACCCCGCCGACCCCGCCGACCCCGCCGACAGACCTCGCCGGCCCGCACGAGCTGCGCTTCGCCGACGTGACCGTGCGGTACCGGCCCGGCGCGGCGCCCGCCCTGGACGGCGTCAACCTGGACCTGCCGGCCGGGCGTCGGATCGCGGTCGTCGGCCCGAGCGGCGCCGGCAAGAGCACCCTGGCCGCCGTGCTCACCGGCACGGTCCGGCCGGTGTCCGGGCGGGTCACCCTGGACGGTCACGACCTCTCGGCGTACGCCGAGGAGGCACTGCCCCGCGCGGTCGGCGGCCTGTTGGCCGAGGCGTACGTGTTCCACGCCACGGTGCGGGAGAACCTGCTGCTCGGGCGGGCCGGGGCGGGCGAGGAGGAGCTGACCGGGGCGACCGCCGCAGCCGGCCTGCTGGACTGGGTCCGCGCCCAGCCGGCGGGCTGGGACACCCTCGTGGGCGAGGAGGGTGGGCAGCTCTCCGGCGGCCAGCGGCAGCGGCTGGCGCTGGCCCGGGCCCTGCTCGCCGCTCCGCCGGTGCTGGTGCTCGACGAGCCCACCGAAGGGCTCGACCCGGCCGCCGCGGACGCGGTGCTCGCGTCCGCCCTCGCCGCCACCCCGGCCGGGCACTCGGTGCTGCTGATCAGCCACCGGCTCAGCGGGTTGGAGGCGCTGGACGAGATCGTGGTCCTGGACGGCGGCAGGGTGATCCAGCGCGGTCGGCACGCCGAGCTGGTCGCCGCCCCGGGCTGGTACCGGGACCAGTGGCTGCTCCAGGCCGCCGCCGAGCGGGGTTACCTGGCACTCGCCCCCTGACCGCGCTCGGGGACGTACCAGGGTTCTCCCCGACGTCAGCGCCGTGCCGACATGGCAGGGTGGTGCCATGCAGCGCGGTGAGGATGTGGTGGTCGACGAGCACCTGCGGGAGTTGGCCGCCCGGTTGCAGGGGCCGGCGCGACTCAAGTCCGACCTGCTGACCGAGGCCCGGCACGGGCTGTTGGACGCCGTCGAGGCGTACCGCGAGAGTGGCGTGCCACCCACCGAGGCGCAGCGCCGGGCGGTGGTCGAGTTCGGGTCGCCGGCGCAGTTGCTCCCGTCCTGGCAGGCCGAGCTGGCGGTGGGCGCCCTGCGTGGGCTCTCGCTGCGGATGCTGGCGGTCGCCGGGCTGGGGATGGCCGCCGGCGACCTGACCTGGCGAGGGGCGAGCTGGAGCGACGGCCCACGCCCGCCGGCCGGCTATTTGCTGCTGTCCAACTCGGTCGACTGGATCTGGCTGAGCACGCTGCTGCTCTCCACGGCCGGCCTGCTGGTGGTCTGGGCGAGTGCCCGTGCGCCACGGCCCGGCCTGGCCCTGGCGCAACGCGCGGTGGGCGCCGGCCTGACCGGCCTGCTGGCCCTCGCCATGCTGACCGGCTGCGCCCTCTTCAGCTGGTCCCTCAATCTCTGGGAAGCGGCGCTGCGCTGGCCCCCGATGATCGTCGGTGCGGTGCTGGTGGGCGGCGCGTACTTCTCGCTGACCCGTGCGGCGCGCGGCTGGCTGCTGACCGTCACCCGCTGATCGGCGGCCGCGAGGGTCAGGCCGGGGTGGGCGGGCTGCCCGGATCGAGGAAGCGGCCGACGGTCAGTTGGAACTCGTGCCACCCGGCGCGCTCCCCCGCCAGGGCCCGCCGGCCGGAGTCGGTGAGCTGGTACGTCCGCCGTTCGCGACCGTTGACGGTGCTCCAACTGCTCGCCACGTGACCGGCGCGTTCCAGGCGCCGGAGCGCCGGATAGATGGTGCCGGTGGGCAGATCCAGACTGCCGTCACTGCGTGCGCGCAGCGCTTCGATGATCGCGTAGCCGTGCAGCGCGCCCTGTTCGAGGACGGCGAGCAGCAGAGCGTCGAGATGGCCGTGCAGCGCCTGGGCCTTCATACGTAGCTACGCTACTTGTCGAACCGCCGGTTCGCCACCGGTGACCACCCGCAGGTCGGACCCGTGCGCCAACCGGCCACCGGGGTGCGGGCATCGGTCACCCAGCGCCGCCGACTAGGGTATGTGCCCAGAGTCACTCGCCGGTCAGAGACCCCGGCGGGTGGGCAACCCGAAGCACACGGAGGTCAGCGTGGCCCGCCAGTCGCCCCAACGGCCCGACGCCGACGAGCCCGAGCTCGACGACACCACCGGCGCGGCCGAGCCAGACGAGACCGACCGCGTGTCGGCCTCGGTCGACCGTTCGCTCTGGGACGAGCTGCGCATCGACCCAGTGGAGATCGCACTGCCCGCCGGCACGGGCTTCACGCTGCGGGCGTACCGGCCGGCCAGCTCGCTGACCCCGACCGACGTCACCGAGCGCGACCAGGACGACCCGTTCCTCGCCCGCCGCCAGGCGCTCGAGGAGGACGAGGACGACGAGACCGTCGTCATCCTCGACGAGGAGCTGGCCGAGGAGTTCGCCGCCGAGGACGAGGACGACGAGTCGACGCGGCGCCGCCGTGACGCCGCCGCCGACGGCGACGCCGACGAGGTGGACGAGGACGACGCGGACCAGGCGGACGACGAGGAGGTGCCGGTCTTCCTCAGCAACCGGGGCAAGTTGCTGCTGTTCAAGACCCCCGAGTCGCTCGTCAGTTTCATCCGGTCCGGGGCGCCCAACGATCTGTCCCAACTGGACAGCTGGAATGAATTGTCCGAACGGGTGGAGCCGGCGGACATCGCGCCGCTCGACGAGGACACCTACGAACTCGACCTGGTCGTGGAGAACCTCCGCGGCGGCCACGACACGTGGGATTCCACCCTGCTGATCGAGGCCGGCGAGGTCGCGCGTGACATCTCGTACGCATTGCGGCTGCCTGCGGTACTCGACATGCTCTCCGCCGGCTCCAGCCTCGACGACCTGGACGAGGCGCTGCGCGCCACCGCCAACGGTGGGATCGGTGCTTTCATGGGTCGACGGCGGCTGAAGAAGATCGGAGCGCAGACCGCGAGTTTGGGTTGGCGCACCATTGTCGGCAAGATCTCTGCGGTCGTGGACTGGCGCGACTGACCCGTACCGGGGAGCATCAGTTGCTGGCAGAGGAAAGACCTGTCCCGGGAGGAGGACGACGCCGTGGCGCTCGTGCGCGTTTACTGCGGTCTGGCCTCGGCGGATCCGGCTGACCGACCGGCCTCCGCCGGCTCGACGCTGACGTCCGCTGTGGTCGACGACGCAGGCCGTCTGCTGCATGTCTGCGAGATCAGCGACGACGCCGCTGGCTACGCCCAGCTCGTCGCGCTGCTCGTGGAGCGGTCGGGCGGGCCGAGCGGTGCGGCCATCGCCGCCGACAGCGACGACCACACGGTCACCTCGCTGCTGAGCGCGGCGGGGCGACCCCTGGCGATCGCCGACGACGACTCGGTGGACGACTTCGCCGAGCGGTTCGCCGATGACGACTCCCTCGAGGAGATGCAGTCACCCCCGGCCGAACGACGGGCCGTCGGCCTGGCCCGCGCGTTGCAGGCGGGGGCGCTCTCCGCCGTCACCCTGCCGGCACCCCGGGACCTCGCCGGCTACAAGCAGGTGCTCTCCGCGCACGCCGCGCTGGCCAGTGGTCGACACTCCGCCGCCGTGGCGCTGCGTGAGGTGCTGCGGGAGCTCTACCCGGCCGCCCTGCGCGCGTACCCGGATCCGGCCGAGCCGGTCTCTCTGGCGGTGCTGGACGCGCTGCCCGAGCCGGGCATGCTCGGCGGCACCGTGGCCCGGGGCCGTGAGGTGTCGGTCGCGGCGGACGCCATCGCCGCGCACCTCGCCGCGGACGGGGTCGCCGATGCCGAGGAGATCAACGAGGCGGTCACCGCCCTGCGGGTCGCCATCTCCGAGACACCGCGACGGGCCGCGGTCAACCGGGCGCTCACGTCCGCGGTGGCGGAGACGGTCCGGCAGGCCGTCGCCTCGGTACGGGCCTGCGACGCCGGCTGTGAGGCGCTGGTCAGCGCGCTCAGCTCACGGGTCAGCACGCCAGTGCAGGCACCCGGCCGCCGTGCCGCTGCCCGCCGTGGCGAGTCCGTCGGTGAGCTGACCGGCCTGGCCGGCACCAATGCCGGGTTGACCGGCCTGGCCGGCACCAACGCCGGGTTGACCGGCCTGGCCGGCACCAACGCCGGGTTGCGGTCGGTTCGACCCACGCCGCCGGCCGCCGACCCGGCACCCACCGGTGGGCGGCGCAGCCGTCCCGAGCCGGCCCCCGGTGCCGCGCCGCTGGCGTCGCCCCGCCCGCTCGGGCCGCCGCCGGTCGCCCCGGCGCCGGTCACGCCACCACCGGTCGCACCCGCCCCGATGACCCCGGCGGCGATGGCCGCTCCGCCCGCGTCCACGCTGCCCAGTCGTAGCGAGCCGCTGCCCAGCCGGATCGACGGTCCGACCAATCGACCGGTGTCCTCGCCGCCGCCTCCGCCGCCCGGGATCACGCCGATCGCGCCGGCACAGCGCGGCCTGGTGCCTCCGGCCGAGGCCGGCGAGCCGTTCCGGCCGACGTTGACCACCGCCGCGATCAACAACGCGCGGGCCGAACGGCAGCGCACGGTCATTCCGCCCCGGCCCAAGACCAACGGGGAGCCCCGGCCGAGCCACCTGCAACGACCGGTCGACGAGCCGCCCACCGGCGGGTTCAGCGCCACCGATCTCAGCATTCCGGTGCCGACCCCCCGACCCGGTCAGGAGGCCGCGCCGCCCGGCTCCCGCGCCAACTGGCCGCTGGTCAACAACCCGGAAGACCCGTCCGACAGCTCGCCGAACAACCCGGTGGCCTACTCGTACGGCGGCAACCGCGGCGTCGACGCCCCGACCGATCCGGGCCGGGCCGACGGTCGGGTCACCCCGCCCTGGCTGGCGGACGACCTGCCGCAGGAACCACCCATGCTGCGGCTGGTGGAGCCGCCGCCGCTGGCCGACCGGGCGCTGCGCGAGGGGCCCAACCCGGCCGCGGACCAGCACCTGGAGACGCCCCCGCTGCGTCTCGTCGACCGGGAGCAGGCCGCTCGCAACGGTCGGGCCGCCGCCCGCACCGAGCGCCCCGCCGAGCACCGGCCGGCGCCCCCGGTCGAGCACCGGCCGCCGCCCATGGAGCACCGGCCGCCGCCGGTCGCCGACGAGGGCGACGGCGATCTGCTGATCTTCGCGCAGGCCAAGTCGGCCTGGTTCGTCGGGCACGCCGACGAGTCCGATCTGGACTGGTCGACCACGGCCGACACCGGCTGGCAGGCTGCCGAGCAGGCCGCCCGCCCGGCGGTGGGCGCCGAAACCAACGCCGGGTTGCCGAAGCGCGTGCCGCAGGCCAACCTGGTCCCTGGTTCGCCGCTGCGCGAGGAGCGCCCATTGCGGATAGTGCGTGATGCGGCAAGCCTCGCGGAGAACACGACCGGCTACTTCCGTGGCTGGCGTCGCGGCCAGGAGATCGGCGGTTTCGCGGTGGGTGGTCGCCCCGGTCGCGAGGCCGCCGGCGGCTGGGACTTCAGCCGCGACCACGGGGACCGCGACGACGACCGGGAGTACGAGTACCGCTCGGCCGGTTACCAGTCCTGATCCTGCTCATCCGCGAGAGCGCCCGCAGTCAGCTGACTGCGGGCGCTCTCGCGTACCGCCAAGAACCCCGGACACGGCAACGCCGCCTCTCGACGATCCCGGAAGAGCCACGGACCCAGGGTGCGGGGGCCCGACGGCTTCCGAGACGCTCGGGAGGCGGCGTAGGGACGCGCCGGTGCGACGTGCGGGCAGGGTGCTGCACCCGGTGGCGGCCAGAGCCACCACCGGGCGGGCAGCGCCCCGATCAGGCCGGGGCGACGGCGCGCGTACGACGCATGGTCAGCACGTACTCGACCAGCGAGATCAGCACGTGCTTCGTCGACTCCCGGTTACGGGCGTCGCAGGCCACCACCGGCACGTCGCTCGAGATCGCCAAGGCGTCCCGAACGTCCTGCGGGTCGTGGTACTGCATTCCGTCGAAGCAGTTGATCGCCACCAGGTACGGCAGGCGGCGGTGCTCGAAGAAGTCGATCGCCGCGAAGCAGTCGGCCAGCCGGCGGGTGTCCACCAGCACGACCGCACCGATCGCACCCCGCACCAGTTCGTCCCACATGAACCAGAAACGGGTCTGACCCGGCGTACCGAACAGGTACAGGATCAGGTCACGGTCGATCGAGATCCGGCCGAAGTCCATGGCCACCGTGGTCGTCGTCTTGCCCGGCACCTGCCGGGTGTCGTCGACGCCCACGCCAGCGGAGGTCATGATGGCCTCGGTGGTCAGCGGCGTGATCTCCGAGACCGAGCCGACCAGCGTCGTCTTACCGACGCCGAATCCACCGGCGATAACGATCTTCGCCGACGTCACGCGGCCGCTCGGGTTCGGCGGGCGGTGCGACATGTCAGAGCCTGCGAAGTCCACTCAGCACCCTCTCCAGCAGTTCAGTGCCCACCGCGTCGTCGGAGTCGTCCAGGATGGTCGGCTCGTGGACCGCGACCAGGCCGTCCGTCGCCATGTCGGCGATGAGCACCCGGGCCACACCGAGCGGGAGCTGCATCCGCGCCGCGATCTCCGCGAGCGATTGCACGCGTCCGTCACACAGCGCGGCGATGTACTGGTGTTCGCGGCCCTGGCCGCCGTTGCCATTGGCAGCGGCCCGGCCGCGCACCGTCGTCTCGACGAGCGCCTCCAGCGCGATGTCGAGCCGGGGACGGGTACGACCACGGGTCACGGCGTATGGACGGACCAACGCTCCGGTCGGTTCGTCACGATCGGCCATCTCGCCGCTCACCTCCTTCGCACCCGTAACCGGCTCCCACCGGTGAAACCCGTCGTTGTTGTCGTTGCAGTCGTGCCGACCTCACGATCGGCTGAGTGTCAGCCCAGCATGCCCGCAGCCGCACGCGGCTGCGGGGTCAACGCGTCGCCCACCCGGTCGACCAGCAACGCCATCTCGTAGCCGACCTGGCCCACGTCGGAGCTGCGGGCTGCCAGCACGGCGAAGGACGAGCCGTCCGAGATGGACATCAGGAACAGGAAGCCATTGTCCATCTCCACGACGGTCTGCAACACCGCGCCTCCCTCGAAGCAGCGTGCTGCCCCCTGGGTCAGGCTGACCAAACCCGATGAGATCGCGGCGAGCTGGTCTGCCCGGTCGCGCGGCAGATCCCGTGACGACGCGAGGAGTAGGCCGTCCGCCGATACGGCGACCGCATGCGCGACGCCGGGCACCCGGTCGGCGAAGTTGGCAAGCAGCCAACCAAGATCCTGCGTAGTTGTCATCCTTCTTGCTCCTTCTGCCCGCTCCCGGCCACCGGGCCTGAGCCAGACTGCGAGGATTGCCCTCCCGGAGTCGCCTCCGGGCTGGTCGGGTTGTCCGAGGTGCTACGCCCTCGCTGCACGCCCCGGTGGTAGGCGGAGAGCAGGCCACGGACCGCCTCCGGGGAGCGCCGCTGGACCGAGGTGGTGGGCTTCTCCACCGCACCGGGCACCAGCTGCGCCATCGGCTTGCGCTTCGGCAGGCCGGTCGTGGTGGTCTCGCTCACCGGCACCGCGCCAGCCGCCGCGGAGGCAGCTCGCCAGCCGTCGTCGGCAGCGGTCTGCCAGCCGTTGGTCTGCGTTTGGGGCCGGCGGTTCGGCAGGCTCTCGGCGAGGCTGGGGCGGGTGCCCTCGTTCGCTGTGGAGCCGTTGTCCCGCGGCGCTCCTCCGACCGTCGGAGTGTCTGCCATCGGTGTGTTACCTGTCGTCCCGGGTGGTGTCTTGTGGACTGCCCGACCGGTGGCCTCGACCGTGGCGAACTGCTGGGTCGCGGAGTCGCCGTTCGTCGCTGGCTGGGCTCCGGCCGCGGTCTCCTCGGAGCCCGGACGGCGGGTACGGAACCAGGCCGACTCAAGCTCCCGGAAGATCGGCAGCTCCATCGTCTCGTCCGCGTACCGCTGACGGTTCTGCGCCTGCGGCTGCTGCGGCGCCGGCCGACTCTGCGGTGCCGGTGCAGGAGCTGGAGCTGGCACCGGAGGCTGAGCCGCGGCGGGCTGCTCGCCGGGTCGCGGCACCCGCGGCAGCTCCGTCGTCATGTCCAGAGCGGCGGCGAGCCGCTCGGGCACCGGCGGGGTCGCCGTGTCCCGGTCGCCACCCGGCACCGGCGGCCAGGCCGGCGGTGCGGGGGCGCTGGGCGCCTGTGCGGGTGGGGCGGATCGGGGCGCGAACCCGCTGAACGACTGGCCAGAGGCGGGCGGCGCCGAGTACGGCTGGCCCGAGTACGGCTGACCGGACGCCGGCGAGGCCGAGACCGGGGCGGCGGACACCGGCGGACCGGCGTACGGCTGCCCGGAGGCCGGGGCGGCGGACACCGGCATGCCGCCGTACGGCGCACCCGAGTAGGGCTGGCCGGAGGCGGGCGAGGCGGAGACCGGCGCACCGGAGTAGGGCTGCGCGGAGACCGGCGGCGCGGAGTACGGGTGCGTCTCGGGGCTGCTCGGCAGCTGCCGGGGAATGGACGGCTGCTGGCCGGAGGTCGGGGCGTCGTCGCCCGAGCGACGCTGCGGCAGCGGATCGGTCCCCTGACCGTTGGCCGGTCGGGGGGTGAACCCGTCGCCGCCGTTGACGCCGTTCGTCCCGGCCGCGCCGGTCAGGTCGGACCAGGCCGGCATCGAGCGGTACGCGCCGCCGTTGGCGGGAGTGCCGGCACCGTTGCGCGAGGCGGGGTCGAACGGACGACCGCCGAGGGTGACCTGGTTTCCGGACTCGCTCGGGCGGGGGCCGTTGCCCAGCGCCGGCAGCGCGCCGAAGACCGGCGCGGGGCCGCCCTGCTGAGGACCGCCGAACTGGGGGGCACCGACGGCCGGCAGGGCCGGAGGCTGCTGCACCCGACCGGAGAGCGCCCGGGGTACCAGCACCGAGGTGGGCAGCGTCACGTCGGCGACCGTGCCACGGTCGCTGCCGGGGCGCAGCTCGACCCGGACACCATGCCGGGACGCCAGCCGGGCGACCACGACCAGACCCATCATCCGGGACACGGCCACGTCCACCTGCGGCGGCGTCGCGAGCCGCTCGTTGAGGTCGTGCAACTGCTCGGCGCTGATGCCGATGCCGCGGTCCTCGACGTACAGCGAGGCGCGGTCGCCGACGCGGCGGGCCTCGACCATGACCTGCGAGTCGGGCGGGGAGAACGCGGTGGCGTTGTCGAACAGCTCCGCGACGAGGTGCACGAGGTCGTTGACCGCGTGCGCGGCGACCTCGATGTCGCGGTCGATGACACCGAACTCGATCCGGGTGTAGTGCTCGACCTCGGACTGGGCGGCGCGGAGCACGTCGATGAGGGCGGCCGGCTCACGCTGCACGCGGGTGGAGTCGGCACCGGCGAGCACCAGCAGGTTCTCGTCGTTGCGGCGCATCCGGGTGGCCAGGTGGTCGAGCTGGAACAGCTCGGCCAGCCGGTCCGGGTCCTCCTCGCCGCGCTCCAGCCGGTCGAGGTGACCGATGAGGCGGTCGACCAGGATCTGTGAACGGCGGGCCAGGTTGACGAACATGGTCGCGACGGAGGCGCGCAGCGCGGCCTGCTCGGCGGCCGTGCGGACGGCTTCCAGGTGGACGGCGTTGAACGCCTCGGTCACCTGGCCGAACTCGTCCTTGCTGCGGACCGGTAGCGGCTCGGCGATCTGGTTGGCCAGCTGCACCGGGGAGAGCTGCCCGACAACCTGCGGGTCGCGCAGTCGGGCCACCGCCTGCGGTAGGCCGTACTGGGCGACGGAGAGCGCACCCTGCCGCAGCTCACGCAGGGAGCGGGCCATCGAGCGGGCGACCAGGTACGCGAAGAGGATGGCCAGCAGCAGCATGCTGAGCAGCAGGCCGGTCTCCAGGAAGACCTGTCGCTGGACGTCCGAGCGGAGGGTGTCGGCCTCGTTGACCACTTCGCTGTCGAGCTTCGTCTCGACGGTGCGGATCAGCTTGGCGTTGGCCGTCATGGCGGCCTCCCACTGGTCCGGGCCGAACGGCGCGCCGCGCATGTCGCCGGTGGTGTTGCCGTCGATCCAGCCGGTGTAGTTCTGTGCCTGCCGGCGGTCACCGCCCGCGACCGTCTGGTCGTGGAACTTCGCGTCGTCCGGGGTGGCGACGGCCTTGAAGCTCTGCAGTGCCTGCTGCTGGCCGGTGTCGCTGGCGACGTAGTCCCGGCGCAGGGCCGGGGTCAGGCGCTTTCCGCCCTTCACGCCCAGCGCGCGGTGCACCACGACCCGGCGGACGGCGAGGAACTCCTTCTCCCGGGCGACCGCCGCGGCGGCGCGCATCCGGTCGCTCAGTTGGTTGTCGCCGGCGAGCTGCGTGGACGAGTCACGGATGGCGAGCAGGTCGCTGATCAGACCCTCGTACGCCTGCACGGTCTCGGTGAGCGCGAGCTTCCCGTTGAAGACCTGACTGCGGATGCCGGACAGGTCCTGCAGGTTCTGGTCGATGCTGTCGAGCAGACTCTCCAGGCTGCTCGGCAGGTCCTCGATCTCGGTCCGCTGCTGCCGGTAGGGGATCGAGTCCTGGTCCACCCGGGAGTTCACCCGGTTGTAGGCCTCCTGGTACTGCGCCGTCGGCTGCGTTCCGTCCGCACCCAGCAGCAGCACGGCGGCGGTCCGCTCGTCCTGCAGGCTGTCGACCAGGTCACCCGAGTAGCTCGACAGGTCCGCCAGGTCGCCAGCTCGGTTGGCATTGTTGAGCGTCTCCACGTGGTCGATGAGACCACTGGTGCCCACCACGACCGTGGCGATGGTCGGCACGATCATGATGAGACCGAGCTTGGACCAGATCGGCATGTCCCGGAGCCGGCTGGCCGGCCGGCGCAGCCGCGACAGGAAGGAGCCCGCCGTCTTTGGCCGTTTGCTCACGTCACCGCCCTCGCGATTACAGCTTGAACGCGTTGCCCCGGGCAACGCCCAGCGACCGACCCGGCGGGTCGGACCCCCGAGATTCCATCACGCCGGTCGACAAGAAGAAAGCCCAGGTTGTCCCGGACCGAAGGTGTGATGAGATGTTGGTGCGATTTGATAGCAGTCTGTCTGGCCGGAGTAACTGAAGGTAATGGAACATCCGCATCGCGTTGTCCTGCTCGCCGGCCCCTCGGGGTCCGGAAAGTCGTACATAGCGCAGCAAACCGGCTTGCCGGTGCTCTGCCTGGACGACTTCTACAAAGACGGCGATGACCCTACGTTGCCGCGACGAAACGGCCAGGTGGATTGGGAATCGCCGCTGTCCTGGGACGCCGACAGTGCGGTGGAAATCATTGCCCGACTTGCCCACGAGGGGCGGGCCGATGTGCCGGTTTATGCGATCGGCGCAGATCGACGGGTGGCCACCCGGCCATTTGCGGTCGACGGATCGCCACTTTTCGTGGCTGAAGGGATTTTCGCCGCCGAGATCGTGGAGGAGTGCCGACGCCGTGGCCTGCTCGCCGGGGCGTACGCGCTGCGCCGACCGCGCGGGGCGACCTTCCTGCGCCGGCTCGCCCGGGACCTGTCCGAGCAGCGCAAGGCGCCACGGGTGCTGATTCGACGTGGGGTGACGCTGCTGCGGGCCGAGCCCGCGGTGCTGCGCCGGCAGATGGGCCTGGGCGCGGAGGCGGCCCGCGCCCGGGACGTGCTGCGCCGGGTGGCCGGCCTGCTCGCCGGCCACCCGCACGGCTGAGTTC
Organism: Micromonospora sp. NPDC049645; assembly: GCF_040675155.1. Lineage (NCBI taxonomy): Bacteria > Bacillati > Actinomycetota > Actinomycetes > Micromonosporales > Micromonosporaceae > Micromonospora > Micromonospora sp. NPDC049645. Next base: position 966,547 of record NZ_JBFAOI010000001.1, on the reverse strand, counting down.
AGGCCAGCAACTTCGCGTACGCCGGCTTGATCACCTCATCGATGATCCGCAGCCGCTCGTCGAACGGGATGAAGGCGCTCTTCATCGCGTTGATGGTGAACCACTGCAACTCCTTCCAGCCGTAGCCGAACGTCTCCACCAGCAGCGCCATCTCCCGCGACATCGAGGTGCCGCTCATCAGCCGGTTGTCGGTGTTGACGGTCACCCGGAAGCGCAGGTCCCGCAGCAGGCCGATCGGGTGGTCCGCGATCGAGTCCACCGCGCCGGTCTGCACGTTCGACGAGGGGCACAGCTCCAGCGGGATTCGCTTGTCCCGCACGTACGCGGCCAACCGACCGAGCGAGCCGTCGGGGGCGATGTCGTCGACGATCCGCACCCCGTGGCCGAGCCGGTCCGCCCCGCACCACTGGATCGCCTGCCAGATCGACGGCAGACCGAACGCCTCGCCGGCGTGGATGGTGAAGTGGAAGTTCTCCCGCTGGAGATACTCGAAGGCGTCCAGGTGCCGGGTGGGCGGAAAGCCCGCCTCAGCGCCGGCGATGTCGAAGCCGACCACCCCGGCGTCCCGGTGCCGCACGGCCAGTTCGGCGATCTCCTGCGAACGGGCGGCGTGCCGCATCGCGGTGAGCAGGGTGCCCACCCGGATGCCCAGGCCCGCCTCGACCGCCTGGGCGGTGCCCTCGGCGAACCCGGCCAGCACCGCCTCGACCACCTCGTCCAGGCTCAGGTCCCGCTCCAGGTGCTGCTCCGGGGCGAAGCGCACCTCGGCGTAGACCACTCCGTCGGCGGCCAGGTCCAGGGCGCACTCGCGGGCCACCCGACGCAGCGCGGGCGCGGTCTGCATGACCGCCACGGTGTGCGCGAACGTCTCCAGGTAACGCTCCAGGGAGCCGGAGTCCGCCGCGTCCGCGAACCAGCGTCCGAGCGCCTCCGGGTCGGTGGTGGGCAGTTCGTGGCCCACCTCGGCGGCCAGGTCGACGATCGTCGCCGGCCGCAGCCCGCCGTCGAGGTGATCGTGCAGCAGTGCCTTCGGGACCTTGACGATGTCCTCGTACCGGATAGTTGCGACCATGCTCAGACCCTAGTCAGCCAGCTCAGGCCCGCCGAGCCAGGCCACTAGGCTCGACGGCATGGACGCGTTCCGGGGGTTGGACAAGCCGCGGCCGGGCATCGACCCTCGGGTCCTCGACCGGCTGCGCTGCCCGGTCTGCGGCGAACCGCTGGAGCAGGCCACCGAAATCAGGGCCCTGCGCTGCCCACGGCGGCACAGCTTCGACCTCGCGCGTCAGGGCTATGTCAATCTGCTCACCGGGCGGGCACCACACGTCGGCGACACCGCCGAGATGGTCGCCGCCCGCGCCGAATTCCAGGCCGCCGGGCACTACGACCTCGTCTCGGACGCGCTCGCCGACGCCGCGACGCGGGCCGTGTCAGGCTTCGGGGCGTACCCCCTGGTGGTGGATGCCGGCGCGGGCACCGGCCGCTACCTCGGTGCGGTGCTGGCGGCGCTGCCGGACGCCGTGGGTCTGGCCCTGGACGTGTCCAAGCCGGCGCTGCGCCGCGCGGCCCGTGCGCATCCGCGCGCCGCCGCGGCGCTCGCCGACACCTGGCGGCGACTGCCGCTCGCGGACGCCTCGACCGCCGTGCTGCTGAACGTCTTCGCCCCGCGTAACGGCGCCGAGTTCCACCGGGTGCTCGATCCGGCCGGGACGCTGCTGGTGGTGACGCCCGACCTGGACCACCTCGCCGAGTTGGTGGACGCCCTCGACCTGCTGCGGGTGGACCCGGACAAGGCCGAGCGGGTGACCGGCAGCCTGGGCGGGCACTTCACCCTCATCAGCTCGGCGGTGCACCGCACGGAGCTGGCGCTGACCCGGCCGGAGGTCGCCACCCTGGTCGGGATGGGCCCGAGCGCCTGGCACACCGACCCGGGCGCGCTCGCCGCCCGGCTGGCCGCCCTGCCGGAACCGGTCCGGGTGACCGTGTCGGTCCGGGTGGACGCGTACCGACCCCGCTGAGCTCAGGTGGAGAGGTCGACCTCTTCCCAGCCGGGCGGCTCGTCGTGGTACGGCCCGCGTAGGATCACCGCCCACTCCAACGCCCAGCGCCGCTGCCCGATCGCGTTCGCGTCGACCAGGCCGGGCGCGCGCCGGCCGCCGCGCTCGGTCTCCAGGTACGCCCAGTCCAGGCAGTAGTGCAGGTCGAGCAGGGCGGCCGCGTCGGCCGGATGCTGCGGTGCGGTGAGGATCCGGGAGCGCCAGTGCGGGAAGGTCTCCCCCTCGGCGATGTGCGGCAGCCGCTCGACCAGCCGCTCGTCGACCGCGAGGGTGGGGTCGAGTTGCTTGCTCAGCCCGAGCACCCAGGCCAGCGCGAAGAGCGCGTCGTGATGCAGCACGAACGACCGGTGGTCGCCCTTGCCGCCCATCACGAACTGCCACTCCGGCGGGGTGACCATCTCGACCAGGTGCGAGCCGAGCAGCCAGCTCATCGCCGCCTGCGGGGGCATCCCGAAGCAGCGGGCCAGGATCAGGTGCAGCACCGCGATCCGCGCCTCGATCTCCGCCGTGGGACGCAGGTCGATCTGGTCGCCCGGCTCCCAGACCAGAGGAAACTGGGCCGGCGGCAACGGCAGGCCGAGCCGGGACAGCTCGTCCAGGCTCGCTTCGCGCACCTCACGTGGGTCGGGGGCAGCAACGGTCACGGCGGATCTTCCTGTCTGCTCGCGCCGGCGCAAGGCCGGTTGTCCCCCCTTGGCCTGCGACAATAGCGCTCCCAGGTGACCGGCACCATGCCAGGGCGACCCCGGGTCGGTCAGCCGATACGTTCGATGACCAGCGGCGTCGCCGCCGGTGCGGTCGACGCGATCCGTACCGCCTTGGCGGCCTCGGCCAGCGCCGCCGGAATCCGCGTCGCGTCCTCGGCACGCAGCTCGTAGAGCGGGTCACCGGCCCGCACCTCGTCGCCCGGCCGCTTGTGCAACACCACCCCGGCCGGCACGCTGACCGGGTCCTCCTTGCGGGCCCGGCCCGCGCCGAGCCGCCACGCCGCGACCCCCATCGCGTACGCGTCGACGGCGGCGACGTACCCGTCCCGCTCGGCGCGGACCACCTCCACCTCGGCGGCCGTCGGCATCGGCGCGTCCGGGTCACCGCCCTGGGCCCGGACCATCGCCCGCCAGGAGTCCATCGCCCGGCCATCCAGCAGCGCCGCAGCCGGATCGGCGTCCGGCAGTCCGGCGGCCGCGAGCATCTCCCGGGCCAGGGCGAGGGTCAGCTCCACCACGTCGGCCGGTCCACCACCGGCCAGCACCTCGACCGACTCGGTCACCTCGACCGCGTTGCCGATCGCCAGGCCGAGCGGTGTGGACATGTCGGTGAGCAGGGCGACCGTCCGCACGCCGTGCGCACCGCCCAGCTCGACCATGGTGCGCGCCAACTCGCGGGCCTGGTCGACGGACTTCATGAAGGCGCCCGAGCCGACCTTGACGTCGAGGACCAGCGCCCCGGTCCCCTCGGCGATCTTCTTGCTCATGATCGAGCTGGCGATCAGCGGGATCGCCTCCACGGTGCCGGTGACGTCGCGCAACGCGTACAGCTTGCGGTCGGCGGGCGCGAGCCCGGCACCGGCCGCGCAGATCACCGCGCCGACCTCGTCCAGCTGGGCGATGAACTCGTCGTTGCTCACCGTGGCCCGCCAGCCCGGGATGGACTCCAACTTGTCGAGCGTGCCGCCGGTGTGGCCGAGACCCCGGCCGCTGAGCTGCGGAACCGCCGCGCCGCACGCCGCCACCAGCGGGGTGAGCGGCAGAGTGATCTTGTCGCCGACTCCTCCGGTGGAGTGCTTGTCGACCGTCGGCCGGCGTACCGCCGACAGGTCCAGCCGCTCACCGCTGGCGATCATCGCGGCCGTCCACCGGGCGATCTCCGGCCCGGTCATGCCGTTGAGCAGGATCGCCATCGCCAGCGCGGACATCTGCTCGTCGGCGACAACCCCCCGGGTGTACGCGTCGACCACCCAGTCGATCTGCGCGTCCGACAGCACACCCCCGTCCCGCTTCGCCCGAATGACATCAACCGCAGCGAACCCACTACTCATCAGAAGATCTTTCCTAGTCGAATGGTGGCACCGGCGTACGGCCGATGACCACGACGGGGCCGGGGCCGACCGTGCCCGGCGGAGGGATCAAGCCTGACCCCCCGGGGCCGGGCACGGTCGGCCCCGGCCCTCAACCGCAACGACAATCAACCCCAGCGAACCGGAATCTCCGCAGGCGGCTCACCCTCGCCCGCCCAGAAGATGGTGCCGGTGGCGTCCACCACGACCACCCGCGGGGTACGGGCCAGACCCCAGGTGATCGCCTCGGCCGGGTCGTCCCAGCTCGGCGCCTCCTCCAACACCCCGGTCTCGGCGCCGGCGTCGTCTCCGGCCGAGCGCTCCCAGTACGCCGTCCAGACCTGCTGACCGGCGGACATGTCCGGGTGCACGAAAACGGTGCCGCGCCCGCGCCAGGCGGCCAACCGCTCCGGGACCACCGGCACCGGCGTCTCTCCGGTGACGGCCTCCAGATCCTCCACGCCGAAGGCGTGCGGCAGCAGCTCGGCCATCCGCAGCGGGCGGGTCTTGCTCTCGATCAGGCACTCCGGCCCGCCGTGCTCCCAGAGCAGCTGCCGGCAGCGGCCGCACGGCATCAACGGCTCACCCGTCGCGTCGACGCAGGAGAGCGCGACGAGCCGACCGCCACCGGTGGCGTGCAGGCTGGACACGACTCCACACTCGGCGCACAGCGTCACCCCGTACGCGGCGTTCTCCACGTTGCAGCCGACCACCACACGGCCGTCGTCGACCAGCGCTGCCGCGCCGACCGGAAACGTCGAGTACGGCGCGTACGCGTGCCGCATCGCCTCGGTGGCGGCGGCGCGCAGGCGAGCCCAGTCGATCTCCATGCCGGCAATTCTGCCGCATCAGCCATCCGACCTGCGGCCTGGGCCCGAACAGCAGCCACCGGTCGGACCCGGGTCAGCCCGGGAACGACGAAGCGCGGTCGGTGGGGACACCCCCACCGACCGCGCCGTGAACCTGTCGGCTCAGTACTTCCAGGCGGTGCAGTTCGGCCAGCTCGACGGGGCCTTCCAGCCGCCGCTGTACACCGCGTAGCCCCAGCAGATCCGGTGCCGGTCGGTGTCCCCACCGGTGTTCGTGGTGTGGCTGGTGTTCCAGGTGCCCTCGGAGCCGACGCCCGAAATCTTGTTGTACGCGGCCTGGAGGGCGTAGCCGTACGGCGAGTAGATCTGCCGCTCGACCCGGATGGCGTACGGGATCCCGGTCGGGTCGGGCTGGTAGTCGACGACGATCTGACCCCAACGCTCGGTGCACGCGCTGTTCTGGACCAGCTTCCAGCCGCCGATGATCGAGCCGTTCAGCGTTGCGTACTTCGCGTCGACAACGGAGCTGCAGGCGGCGGCCGCGGGGGCAGCCGGCGTGATGACGGCGCCGAGCCCGGCGGCGGCGACGAGGGCGACGGCGATTCGCGCGCCCCTGCGGAGGATCGATGACTTGCGCATTCTGCTGGTCCTTCCCCGATGAGACGCCGTGACGTCGGCGTCGCGCCGGACGCTAGGGCCGCCCCCCATCACGCCGACATCACGTCGCCACCGTGCGGCTCTCCGCCGGGGCGCGCACCGCTCGCGGCGGACAGGTGCCCGTTCCGGCAGACGAAGACGGCGGTTCCGCAGGTAGCTCCCCCGCGAGACAGCCGCGCGGCCCGGTCGCCGCCCCACCCGCAGCAGATCGTCCCGGCCGGTGATGGCCGGATGATGTGCCCGCTCCGAATGATTCGCCCGCCGTCACTTCGGCGGCCCCCTGCTCGCGGTCAGGAGACGGGGAGAGATCAGGAGGATGGCTTGCTGACAAGACGATCAACGGGGAAGTGGCGGATGGTGGCGGCACTCGGTGCCGTAGCCCTCTCCGCCATGACGATCCCGCTCGGCGCGACGCAGGCGCGGGCAGCACGACCGGAGAGTCCGGCAACCCAGGTGCGGCCCGCAGCCCCGACGGCCGGGACGGATGCCCGCACCGACCGGGTCGCTCCCGAGCGACGGGACGAGGTACTGCCGCGTGGCTGGCGCACGTCGACGGACGTGAGCTGGACGACCTCGGGCGACGTACGGGGTTTCCACGTGCTCGCGGCGACGGCTCGCAGCGGATACACCTGGCAGACGGTGGCGACCCTGGCCGAACCCGGTTTCGACGCGGACCAGTGGATCGGCAACGCCTGCCTCACCGGTTCGGGGCGACGGCTGGTCGTCGTGTACGCGCCACGAACCTTCACCAACAAGGCGGACCTCTTCGACCGGGGTGGCTTCACCGCCGTCGTGGACCTCGTCGACGGCAAGGTCACCAAGCTGCCGGTGCAGAGTTCGCTCGCGTACTTCAATCCTGGCTGTGGCGCCGGTGAGGAGGCCGTCGTCGCGCAGTTCGGCGGCGAACGGATCAACGAACCCACCGTCCGGACCGTCCAGAGCCGACTGCTGACGGTGGACGCCAAGGCGGGTTCGCTGTCCGCGCCGATCCTGCTCGACACGGAACTCGGCGCGGCGGTGCCGACCGACGGCGGCATCGTCGCCGCCGGCAGTGGCCGGTTGGTGCGCGTCGCCGCGAACGGCAGCATGACCCCGCTCGCGGCCACCGAGGGAACCGCCTTCCGGCTGGTGCCCGACCGTACCGGCGGGGTGGTCTTCATGGACCGCTCCGCCGAGAGCGCGCGGGTCAAGCGCACCGTGCCGCGACCCGGTGCGGCCGTGACCACTCTCGCCGAGGGCACCCTGAGCGGCCTCGGGCTCACCCGGGGAGCTGGCGGACGCGCCTTTGTGACCGGCGCCGCGACCCGGGTGGCGACGTTGCCGCCCGGCACGCGGCGGCTGGACGTCCCGGCCAGCGCGGAGGTCTCCTCGGAGGGCGCCGTGGCGCTCACCAGGATCAGCCAGACTCCGACCACCGGCGCCCCGACCGCCCGGACGGTGACGCCGGATGCCCCCGAGCCGGTCCGGATCGATGCCCGGATGACCGCGACCGGCGAGAGCGTGGCCTTCGAGGTCGCACCCGTGGCGACGAATGCCTCCGCCGCGTCGGGCCGAACGCCGCACCCGAAGCTCGGACGGCCGGCCGCCCGAGCCACGTCACCGCAGGGCCGGGCACCCGGCACCGACCAGCGGGCAGCCGCCTCGCCGAACGATCCGGTCGAGGCCGAGCGCACCTGCTCGGTGCCCCGCAACGACCCGCGTAACCAGGCTCTACAGCCCAAGCCACGGCAGGTGGAGTGGGCCGTCGACCAGGCGATCACCGACTCCCTGCACATGACCCGGGAGGCGAACTGGAAGAACCTGGGCATGCCCGCCTACAGCCCGCAGGGACTCTTTCCCCTGGTGCCGCTCACCGGCGGGGGGCGCGTGCCGGCGCAGATCATGCTCGGCATCATCGCGCAGGAGTCCAACATGTGGCAGGCGGCGCGGTTCGCGCTGCCCGGTGTCACCGCCAACCCGCTGATCGGCAACTACTACGGCATCGACATCTACAACGCCAGCACCGGCGACGACTGGGACATCGACTGGGCCGACGCCGACTGCGGCTACGGCGCCACCCAGGTCACCGACCACATGCGACTCGCCGGCAAGGAGAAGGGACCTGGCGACGAGGCGTGGGAATACCAGACGCAACGGGCCGTCGCCCTCGACTTCGCCGCCAACATCGCGGCTGGTCTCCAGATCCTGCAGAAGAAGTGGAACGAGACCAGGGCGGCCGGCCTGACCGTGCACGACGCCGACCCGGCCGCCATCGAAAACTGGTTCTTCGCGGTCTGGGCGTACAACTCGGGCTTCTACCCGAACAAGGGCGACGGTCAGCCATGGGGCGTGGGCTGGCTCAACAATCCGATCAACCCGCGCTACGACCCGCAGCGGCTGCCCTTCCTCGAAGTGACGTACGACGACGCCCGCACTCCGCAGAAGTGGCCCTACCCGGAGAAGGTGATCGGCTGGGCGGGCCACCCGATCGAGCTGAACGAGTCGCCGGAGACGTTGGTGGCCGGTTACCGGGCCGCCTGGTGGACCACCGTGCCGATGCGGGTGCTCGCCAAGCCGCCGTTCGACCTGTTCTGCAACCAGTCGAACCACTGCGACCCGGCCAAGAAGATCACTCCCGACGACCCCGACGTGATCGGCGAGCCGGCCGGGCCGTGCGAGAACCGGAACGCGGCCGGCCTCTACGATCTACGGTGCTGGTACAACCAACCGGTCGGCTGGAAGGCAGCACCCGGAGAGGCGTGCGTGGCCTGCGGCAACGAGGTCCTGCGCTTCGACCCGGGGTACGCGTACCAGGATGACGGGACCAGCTTCCCGCCGAAGTGCGACCTCTCCGGCCTGCCGTCCGGCGCCAAGGTGATCGACGACATGCCGGATGGCACCCCGTCGATCCGACCGAACTGCGGCCGACCGTGGTCGAACGCCGGAACCTTCCGCCTCGACTTCGCCTCGGACAGCCAGGGCCGCTACCCGGCCAAGGTCGACCTCCACCAGATCGGCGCCGGGTTCGGCGGCCATTTCTGGCGCGGTCACACCCGGACCGCGGGCGACGAGGGTGGAAAGCTGAAGACGACCGGCACCTGGACCCTGTCCCAGCCGATGAGCGGGTGGACCAGGGTCATGGTCTCCGTGCCGGACCACGGCGCGTGGACCGGCCAGGCCAAATACACGATCAACCTCGGCAACGGCAAGAGTCGCTACCGGGTGCTCAACCAGACCTGGCAGACGAACCGGTGGGTCGACCTGGGCACCTTCAACCTCGGCGGCAACGCCAGTGTCGCGCTGAGCACCGTCACCGCCGACGGACGCGGCGAGGACAGCATCATCTTCGACGCCGTCGCCTTCGTGCCGACCAGCAAACCGTCCGCGTTCTACGTGGCGATGGGCGACTCGTACACGGCCGGGGAGGGCGGCGCCCCGTACGACCGCAACTCCGACTACAACCGGGACAGCGGCAGTTCCCTCGACCGGAACGCCTGCCACCGGTCCCAGCAGTACGCCTATCCGCGCCTGGTGACCCTGCCGGGCCAGACGCAACCGATCGCCGCGCAGGCGGCCGAGGGCAAGGCCTCGTTCGCGATGATCGCCTGCTCGGGGGCGATGACCACGAGCGTGACCGCGGACGCCGTCAACAATCCGCCGAGCGCCGACGACCAGCGGGGCAGCACCGACTGGGGCAGAACCGATTATCACTACGGGGAACTGACGCAGGTCGACCAGGGTTATCTGGACGAGGACACCACCCACGTCAGCATCTCGGTCGGCGGCAACGACGTTCGTTTCGGCGACGTGATGAAGGCCTGCTCACTGGCGATCGGCGACTGTTACGACGACGATTTCCGGCTGACCCGGAACAACGACGTGGTGGACCCCGCACCGCTCAAGCAGTACGAGACGAACCTGATCCGTAACCAGCTGCCGAGCCATCTGCTGGCCACCTACCGGGCGATCCACACGAGGGCGCCGAACGCCCAGATCGTGGTCGTCGGCTATCCGCGGTTCTTCGAGGACGATCCGGCGGACGGCTGTTATCTCATCACCCCGGAGCGCAAGCGGCTGCTCAACTCCTTCGCGAACCTGTTGAACATCAGCATCGCGAAGGCCGTCGAGACCGTCCACGGGCAGGGCGTCAATATCCGCTTCGTCGACCCCAACCACCGGTGGCGAATCGGCACCGGCCCCGACTCTCACGGGGCCTGCCCGGATTCGGACGGCAGCTGGATACACGCCGTCATCGCCACGTCGGAGTCGGGAAGTGGCCGGGACACCCCGGGGGCGGGCAGTTGGCACCCCAACGTGGAGGGTCAGCGGCAGCTCGCCGGGTTGGTCAACTCGAGCCTGGCCGGCTACAGCTCGACCTCGGCCGTGCAGAGTCGAATCAGCAACTACGTGGCCACCCGGGCCGCGGACGGCTGGACGATCACCGCGGCCCAGGCGCAGAACGCCGCGGAGACCTGCCTGCGACTGGCGCGGGTGGGCGGGCTCGTCGAGGACCCCTGCATGACCATGCCCATCCTCTTCCCGACCGCGGCGGACGCCGCCGGGGCGGCGAACAACGACATGGAGGCGCTGAAGGCAAACCCGTCGTGGGTGGCGCTGCACTACGTCAAGAGCAGCGAGAAGGAGCGGGGGTGGTCGCGTAGCTGGATGAACCTGTCCGCCATCAAGCAGACGACCTGTCCCAGCCCTCGCCCCAGTGGCATGCAGTGCGACGAGTTCCCGTTCTTCACCAGTGAGCAGGGCGCGGCATGGGATTACCACCTCGGTGAGAACTCGCCGACCAGCACCCGGCTCCGGTTGGTGCCGACCGGTGAGAACCGGGCCGAGGGGTCGATGGTCGGCGCGATGTACACGAAGTGTCAGATGAGCAGTGGCACGTACAGCGCGCTGGTGCCACGTTTCCTGAGTAGCAACGGCCAGCCCTACCTGACCATTCCGCTGACCGGTACGACAAACATCCCCAAGACGCTCTACATCTGCTGACGAACCATTTCGGCGATTGACGGCAAGCGACCGGCCGGTCGACGCGTTTCGAAACAGAAGCGCGGCGATCGGCCGGTTCTTCGTTTCCCAGGATTGTGTCGCCCGGCCGACCGTGCGATCCTGCAACCGTGTCCGACGCCGACCAGAAACTGACCACCGTTCTCGGGCGACTCGAATTGCAGTGGCGTCGAAACAACGCGCCGATCGCCGCGCGGCTCGCCCCCGGGCATTCCGACGACCACCTCGCCGCCGCGTTCCGGGCGGCGGATCTCCACCTGCCGGCGGAGGTGCGACGGTGGTGGGGCTGGCATGACGGGGTGCGCCGCCTTGAGCCGGGGACCCGCCTGGGCGTGGAGAGCCAGATCGGGCCGGGCGGCTGGGAGTTCCTCAGCCTGACCGAGGCGATGGACGAGCGCAGCCTGATGCTGCGGGTGTGCGGCCGTGCCCACTATCCGGCCGACGATCGGGACTGGGACGGTTACTGGCGGCCGTCCTGGCTGCCCTTGTTCGCCCTCGACGGCAACCTGGTCTTCGTCGACCTCGGCCGGTCCGCGCAGGGCGGCTCGCCCGTCCACCTGTGGTCGGCCCAGCCGGAGGACGTCGGCGTCGCCCGCACGGCGTCCCTCGCCGACCTGCTGGCGATCTGGGTCCGCCTGCTCGACGAGCGCTACTACTGGTGGTCCACCGACCAGGGTCGGTGGGTGGATCGCCGGCAGGACGTACCACCGACACTGATCAGCAGAGGGCTGCTCTGACCGTCGCTCCCGGGCAGCGCCGACGCCCCTCGATGATCTTGACACTCTTCAATGTCCCGGGCACTATGGACAGCATTGGCACCGCACACCACGGCTACGGGGGCAAGGCATGCGGTTTCTGCTTCTGGGTTCACCCTGCGCAAAAGAAGTGTTCGCAGTGGCCGGCCGGAGAGCAACCATCATTGCGACGATGTTGGCGGTAAATCACCATAAGTCGGTCTCCCTTGATCGGCTGGTCGACGCCGTTTGGGAGTCGACTCCTCCGGCGACCGCCAGAGAACAGATCCAGAACTGCGTGTCGCTCATGCGACGAAATCTCCGGTCCGTTCCGGGGGACCTCACCATCGACCGCAACAGAATTGGCTACCAGCTTCGCGGCGATCATTTCGAGACGGACGCCGACTGCTTCGAGCGCGAGGTGCGCACGGCCGACGAGTTGATCGCCGACGGCCGGCTGGCCGACGCGGCCGGACGGCTGCAACAGGCGCTGGCGCACTGGTCCGGCCCGGCACTCGACGGCCTCAACGCCAAGGAGCTGCGTGCCCACGCGGCCCGGCTGGACGAGCTGCGGCTGGCCGCGATGGAGCGGCTGGCGACGACCAACCTGCGGCTGGGACGCCACGACCGGGCGATCGCGGAGCTACGGGCCCTGATCGAGATCGAGCCGCTCCGGGAGAACGTCTCGATACTGCTGATGGACGCGCTCGCCGACAGCGGCAGGTCCATCGACTCGCTGACGGTCTACCGCAGCTATCGCGACCGGCTCCGAGCAGAACTCGGCGTCGAGCCGGGGCCGGTCGCCAAGGCCAGGGAGCGGCACCTGCTGCAATCGCTGAACACGCCGACGCAGGTCGCCGTCGACAACCGCGCCGGGGTCAGCCGGCTGGCCGCCCCGCCGGCCCCACACCGGCAACCGGACCGCGCCGAGATCAACCTCGACGGCAACATCACCCATCACCTGGAAACGGCGTACGCCCACATCCGGGCGGCGTTCGAGCTGCTCGGGGCGGGGCGACCGGGATACGTCGAGCTTCCCGGCCTTCCTCCGGCGCAGACCGAGCAACGGCCGGCCGTCCGGCGCACGTACCAACACCATGTCGGTCCCTGATCGCCGGCACCCGGTGTGCTCCGGTGGATGTGGCAGTTCGGTGTCGCGACGGTGTGGAGGCGGTGGCGGGCATCGTCACGATGGTCCCGTCACTCGCCACCAGTTTTCGATCAGGAAGGACCGTTCCCGATGCGTAGGTTGAAGGTAACGATGGCGCTCGCGGTGGTCGCCGCCAGCGCGACCCTGCCGGTGGTCCTGACCGCGAGCCCGGCCGCGGCCGCTCCACAGTGCGTGCTGGCGCTCTATTACGACAACAACTACGTGCCAGGCAGCGACGACCTGTCACCGAGCTGCACCATGGGCTACGGGGCCTACGGCAACGCTGTGCGGGAATTGCAGACCAACCTGAACACCTGCTACCGCAAGGGCCTCACCGTGGACGGCGACTTCGGCGGGAAGACCCGCGACGCTCTCAAGAGTGTGCAGAGCTCGCTCGGGATCACGAGCGACGGTGTCTACGGGCCGCAGACCGCCAGGGCGATGAACCACCGGATCGTCGCCGGTGGCGGTCGCTGCGACCGGATCACCTTCTAGGGGCCACCGGGTCGGGCGCCCACGGCGGGGGACCCCCGGGCCACCGGGGGGGGGCGGCGGGGGTGGGCCCGGGGGGGGGCGGCCGGGCGGGGCGGGCGGCCGGCGGAGAGGACTCTGCTTTGTTCTTTGACCGCCTCGGTGGTGGTGTTCGGGCTATCCTCCTTCACTTGGCCGGTCAGCGCCCCGCGGCGCCCCCCCCCCCCGCCCCCCGACCCGGTGCCATCGCTTGCGGCGCGGCGGACTTCGCCGATCAACCCTTGATGTACGGCTTGCCGTCCGCGGCGGGCGCACGGACCCGGCCGACCAGCCCGGCGACCGCCAGGATGGTTGCCAGGTAGGGCAGCATGGCCAGGAACTGGCTGGGGATCGAGCTGCTGATTGCGCCGAGGTAGGTGGCGAGTTGGTCGGCGAAGCCGAAGAAGAGCGCGGCGAGCAGCGCGCCGGTCGGGTTCCACCGGCCGAAGATCAGCGCGGCCAGTGCGATGAAGCCCTTACCGCCGATCATGTTCTTGGTGAACGAGTAGAGCGCCAGCGTGTAGGACGCGCCGCCGATGCCGGCGACCACACCGGCCAGCAGCACGTTGCGGTAGCGCACCCGCAGCACCTTGACGCCGAGGGTGTCGGCGGCGATGGGGTGCTCGCCGACCGAGCGGGTCCGCAGCCCCCACCGGGTGCGGAACAGCCCGATGTGGATCACCAGCACCAGGAGCAGCCCGAGATAGAGGAAGATGTTGCCCCGGAACAGCGACGGCCCGAGCACCGGGATGTCCTTCAGCAGGGGGATCTCCCAGTTGCTGAAGCGGGGGGCGCTGTTGTACTTCGCCGCGTCGGTCTGCATCAGCCGCTCGTAGAGGAAGCCGGTGACGCCGACCGCCAGCAGGTTCAGCACGATGCCCATGACGACCTGGTCGACCAGGTAGCGGATGGCGAAGACGGCAAGCAGCAGCGAGATGAACGCCCCGCCGATGGCGGCGGCGACCAGGCCCACCCAGACGCTGCCGGAGATGCTGCCGAACAGGGCGCCGCTGAACGCGCCCATCAGCAGCTGGCCCTCGATGGCCACGTTGACCACGCCGGAGCGTTCGCAGAGCACCCCGGCGAGCGCGCCGAAGATGAGCGGCAGGGCCAGGATGAACGTGCCCCGGATGATGTTGACCAGCGGCATGAAGTTCTGCCCGGTCGGCGCGGCGGATACCTGCCAGCAGAGGAACGAGAGCACGAAGCCGACGAGCCCGACGCCGAGCACGGTGACGAACCACCGCTTCGGCACCCCGGCCAGTAGCGTCGCCCCGGCGGCGATCGCGATGATCCCGAACAGGATCGCCCCGATCGTGCCGTTGATCTCCAATGCGGCGCCGGCGGCGTCGTCGCTGAGCGTGAACCGGGCCTCCTGGTCGGTGGCCAGCGCGCCGAAGAGCACCGCGGCCAGCAGGCCGAGCCCCAGCAGCGTGAGGCCGACCTTGCGGCTGCGGGTCCAGAAGCCCTCGTCGACCGGAGCGACGGCGATGTCGGGGACAGCCATGGTGGACATGAGTTACCAGCCCTTCGCCAGGCTCGTCTGCAACCGGGCAGCGCGTGCGGCCCGGAGCTGGAAGATCGCCTTCACCAGGGCCGGCGCGGCGATGAAGATGACGATCAGCGCCTGGAGCACAGTCACCAGCTCCAGCGAGATCCCGGAGTACGACTGCATCCGGTTACCCCCGGCCTGCAGCGCCCCGAACAGCAGCGCGGCGAGCAGCACCCCCCAGGGCTTCACCCGCCCGAGCAGTGCCACCAGGATGCCGTCGAAGCCGATCTGCGCGACCACCAGCGGGGTCAACGCACTGGCGGTGGAGCCGAGCACCATGTTCGAGCCGCCCAGACCCGCCAGGATGCCGGCAAAGACCATGATCAGGATGTACGTCCGGGTGACGCTGATGCCGGCGGTACGGGCGGCGTCCGGGTTGGCACCGACGGCGCGCAGCTCGAAGCCGAGTGTCGAGCGGTTCAGCAGCCAGGCGACCGCCCAGGTGGCCAGCACGGCGAGCAGGATGCCGGCGTGCACCCGCAGGTTGTCGCCGAGCAGTCGGGGCAGCTGGGCCGAGCTGTCCACCGCCTTGCTGATCGCGTCGGTACGGGTCGGGTCCTGCACGCCGTTCTGCACGATCAACCAGGTGAGGAAGTACGTGGCGACGTAGTTGAGCATGATCGTGTTGATCACCTCGTGGGCGCCGGCACGGGCCTTGAGAATGCCGGGGATGAAACCCCAGATCGCCCCGCCCAGCGCACCGGCCAACACCGCCACCAGCAGGTGCAGGCCGGGCGGGAGCGGCAGCAGGAAACCGGCCAGCGCCGCCATGATCACGCCGATGGTTGCCTGACCCTGCGCGCCGATGTTGAACAGGCCGCCACGGAAGGCCAGCGCCACCGACAGACCGGTGAAGACCAGCGGCGCCGCGTAGGTCAGCGTCTCCGAGATCGGCGCGAGCACCGCCTGCCAGCCGTTGGCGCCGTCCAGCCAACCGGAGAACGCCTCCGGGTCGAAGATCGAGCCCTTGAACAGGTTCGCGTACGCCTCGCTGACGAGCGTCCAACTGGAGTTGATCGCGTCGGACGGGCGCGAGGTGATGTACGAGTAGGTGGAGAGCACGTCGGGATCAGAAATGATCATCAGCACCGCGCCGACCACGATCGCCAACACCAACGACAGCAGGGTCACCGTGAACGTGTTGGCCGCCCAGAGGTTGTCCAGGAACAACCGGCCCAGGGTGGGCTTCGGCTCTGGCTCCGGCGTCGCGCTACCCGGCACGGTCGCCGTCTCGGCGCGCTCGGTGTTGCCGAGCGCGTTCTGCGCGGCCTGCGCCTCGCTCACCGGCTCCTTGTCCGGGGAGCCGGACTGCGGGTTGGGCAGGTTGCTCATGCCGTCACTCCGCTTCGCTGCTCGCTCATGCCTCGTCCTCGCTCGCGGAGCCCGCGTCGCGCGCCGGGCTCCCGTCTGCCACGCCGGTCTCGTCGGCTGCCGGTGCCGCGCCGGTCTCGTCGGCGGCCGGTGCCGCGATGGCCTCGTGGGCCGCGTCCGGGCTGACGCCGGCCATCAGCAGGCCGATCTCCTCGCGCGGAGTGTCCGGGCCGACGATGCCGATGATCCGACCGCGGTACATCACCGCGATCCGGTCGGCCAACCCGATCACCTCGTCCAGCTCGCTGGAGACCACCATGACGGCGGTGCCGATGTCCCGCTCGTGGATGATCTGGCTGTGGATGAACTCGATCGACCCGACGTCGACACCACGGGTCGGCTGGGCGGCGATGAGGAGCTTCAGCGGCCGGGACAGCTCCCGCGCCACGATCACCTTCTGCTGGTTGCCGCCCGAGAGGGTGCCCACCGCCGCGTCGGCCGATGAGGTACGGACGTCGAACTGCTCGATCCGCTCCGCCGCGGAGGCGGCGATCGCGTCCGGCTTCAGCGCGAGCCCGGCACCGAACGGCGGCCGGTCGTAGATGTCCAGCACCAGGTTCTCCGCGACGCTGAACTCCTTGACCAGGCCGTCGACGCTGCGGTCCTCGGGCACGTAGCCGACACCCGCCCGGAGCACCTTCTTGGGCTTCCAGCCGTCGATCCGGTCGCCGGCCAGGCTCACCGTGCCGGCGAGCACCGGGCGCAGGCCCATGATCGCCTCGATCAGCTCGGTCTGACCGTTGCCCTGCACACCGGCCACGCCGAGCACCTCGCCCGCGCGTACGGTCAGGTCCACCCCGTCGACCGCGCGGATCTGCCGGTCGTCGTCGACGACGAGCCCGGCCACCTCGAGCATCGGTTCGCCCGGCGTGGCCGGGGTCTTGTCCACGGTGAGTCGGACGTTGCGCCCGACCATCAACGCGGCCAGCTCGTCCCGGCTGGCGTCCGGCGAGGCGGTGCCGACGGTCTTCCCGCGTCGGATCACCGTGATCCGGTCGGCGATGGCCTTGACCTCGCCCAGTTTGTGGGTGATGAAAACAATGGACTTGCCGGCCGCCTTCAGCGACCGCATGACCGTCAGCAGTTCCTCGGTCTCCTGCGGGGTGAGCACCGCGGTCGGTTCGTCCAGGATGAGCAGGTCGACGTCGCGGGTGAGCGCCTTGACGATCTCGACTCGTTGCTGGATGCCGACCGGCAGGTCCTCGATCACCGCGTCCGGGTCGACCCGCAGGTTGTAGCGCTCGGACACCTCGGCGACCTCGCGCCGGGCCCGCCGCCGGTCCAGGAAGCCGGTAATGCCGCCCTTGACCTGCTCGGCGCCGAGCATGATGTTCTCGGTGACGGTGAAGACCGGCACCAGCATGAAGTGCTGGTGCACCATGCCGATCCCGGCGCCGATCGCGTCGGATGGGCCCTTCAGCCTCAGCGGCTTGCCGTCGACCAGGATCTCGCCCTCGTCGGGCTGGTAGAGCCCGTAGAGCACGTTCATCAGGGTCGACTTGCCCGCGCCGTTCTCGCCGAGCAGGGCGTGAATCTCTCCAGGCTCCACCGTCAGGTCGATGTGATCGTTGGCGACCAGATCACCGAACCGCTTGGTGATGCCGCGCAGTTCGAGTCTCAGCGCAACCTCCTGGAGTGCGAGCGATGGTGCAGCCTAGCTGCCGTCGACCCGGCCGGACCGGCCGGTTGACGTGGTGCGCGATCGGCCGCTCCAACCCCGCGGGGTAACCCGCAGAGCCAGAGCGGCCGATCGGTCGTACCTGTCCCCCGCCGACCTTCCCGATGATCTCACCGGAGCGGTCGGCCGGTTGTCACTTGGTCGGCTGAGCCTTCGAGGTGACGGTGATGGTGCCGGCGGAGATGTCCGCCTTGATCTTGTCGACCTCGGCCTTCAGCTCGGCCGGAACCTTGCTGTCGAAGTCGTGGTACGGGGCGATCGAGACACCGTTGTTGGCCAGGGTGCCGACGAAGCCCGGCTTGGCCGGCAGCTTGTCGCCGGCGGCGGCCTTCACCACGGCCTCCTTGACGGCATCCGGGATGTTCTTGACCACGGTGGTCACGATCGCGGAGCAGTCCGGGGTGCTCTCGCAGCCGTCGACGTCCACCCAGATGGTGCTGTACTTGCCGCCCGAAGCCTTGGCCGCGGCGGTGGTGCCGAGGCCGGAGCCGCCGGCGACCGGCATGATGATGTCCGCACCCTGGGCGACCAGCGCGTCGGAGACCTTCTTGCCCTCGTCCTGCTTGTCGAACGCGTTGGAGAAGGAGCCCTTCTGGGTGTCCTTGTTCCAGCCCAGCGCCTGGACGTTCTTGCCCTTGGTGGTGTTGAAGTACTTCACACCGTCGACGAAACCGTCCATGAAGATGGTCACCGGAGGGATCGGTACCGCACCGTAGGTGCCGACCTTGCCGCTCTTGGACAGCCCGGCGGCCAGGTAGCCGGCCTGGAACGCCGCCTGGGCGGTGTCGAACTGCATCGGGTAGACGTTGGGGTCGCCCGGGTTCGCGTCGACGATGCCGAACTCCTGGTTCGGGTTCGCCTTCGCGATCTTCGAGGTGGCGTTGGCCATGAGGCCACCGACCGCCAGGATGAAGTCGCACTTCTGGTTGACGAACTGCGTCAGGTTCGGCTCGTAGTCGGCCTCGGCCTTCGACGCGACGTACTTGATATCGATGTTGTCGTTGGCGGCCTTGGCCTCCTGCAGGCCCTTCCAGGCCGAGGCGTTGAACGACTTGTCGTCGATGCCGCCGACGTCGGTAACCATGCAGGCGCTGAACTTCTTGGCGCCACTGCCGGCGTTGTTGTCATCCTTGGGCGCCTCGCCACAAGCGGCGGCGGTGAGCGCGAGCCCACCCACCGCGACGATCGAGGCGATCCGCATCCCACGCACCGAGCGCAAGACGTCTCCTTCCCATTGCACACCGCGCCTAGTGCGGTGGCAGCCCATCAGCCGACCTGCGGTGTGCCGCCGGCTGTCCCACGTTACGGACGGGAGCGTACGCCCGCGCCCACCCACCGGCCGACAATCGTGCACGACTGTTGAGCGCCTGTTACCCGGGTGTAACCCTTGCGTGGGGCAAGTCACTCTTCGTGCTGGTAACCGAGCGCCCAGGCGTCCGCAACGTCCGGTTTTCCAGGGGTCCCCCTCGCCCCGGACGTTACCGCCAAAAGACCGCGACCGCCGCGTTGACCAGGGTCAGACCGACGATCGCGAGGAAGTGACCACGGTTGACCACGTCCCGCTTCCGGGAGAAGAAGACCATGACGAAGATCAGCAGGGCGATCACCAACTTCGTCACAAGTTTCGCCGGCGCCGGCTCGTCGCCGTCGCGCAGCGGCGCGGAGAGACCGAGCCCGGTCAGCAACTGGATCACCGCGCCCCACAGCATGGCCGGGTTGATCCGTAGCCGGTTGCTGAGGTACTGAGCGATCGAGCCGCCGAGCAGCAGGGCGAACCCGATCAGATGGACGTAGAGGAGAATGAGTCTGAGAGCTTCCACGCTCGCCATACTTCCCTATGAACGACGGATTGTAGTAGTGGGAACTGCCCGCGGCTGTTGATCAGCCGGTCGCCTTGGGCATGGCGCCCGACAGAGCTGGCTCACGCGGCTCGTCGAGCACCGGTGGCGACTGCGCGCGCAGACCGCCGCCGCCGAACGCGACGGCGACCCATCCCGCGAGGCTCACCGCCGACAGGAGCAGCACCGGCAGCGTCACCCGTTCCACCGAGGTCAACAGCCACCACTCGATGTCGTTCGGACCGGTCAGGTAGGTCCCGACCAGAACGGTCAGGTAGTACCCGTTGGCCGCCCACACCCAGCCGTCCGCTGCCAACCCGGTCGCACGGCGGCGGGCCCGCAGGAACAGCGCGCCGAGCACCGCCACCACGGCGGCGCCCACCAGCACCGAACCGACCACGTCCCACAGGGCCGTGACGGTGAGCTGGAACCGCTCCACCAGCTCGGTGTCCCGGGAGGTGCCGCCACCCGAACTGCCGTTGGTGATGTCGGACTGGGCATTCAGCAAGCGGGCCAGCACCGCCCAGGCGCCCCCGGCCAGCACCGGCAGCCAGACCAGCGCGGCTCGCCGCAAATCGGCGCGGGCCCGCAGGGTGACCAGCAGTGCGATGCCGGCGGCGGCCACCAGCCCCTCGTTCTTGGTGAGCGCCGCGACGGTCAGCAGCAACAGCGGCAAGAGGGGGCGGCGCAGCGGATCGGCGCTGAGCAGCAGGGCCACCACCGCACCGGCGAAGGCGGCCGACCAGAGCGCGTCGGCGAGACCGCCGGTCACCCCGTACGTCACGGTCGACCAGGACGTCAGACCCACCCCGATGGCGAGCGCCCACGCCCCCCCGGCGGACACCCGATCCAAAGCCCGCCGGACCAGGTGGACCAGCATCGCGATCGCGGAGACGGTGACCACCGCGCCAACCAGCTGGGCGGTCCGGAAGTCCGGCTCGACGACGCTCCACACGGCCGCGACCGGCGCGGAGGCCAGCGGCGGGTAGTCGGTGTGTGAGAAGACGAAGGCAGGGCTGCCGATCGCCGCGCGGGCGTACTCGCTCCCGTTGGCGAAGTAGCCGGCGTGCAGCCACCAGATCGAGTGCGCGTCCCACTGGTAGGCCGGCTCGAAGACCATCAGGAACGGCGGCAGCAGCGGCAGCGCGATCAGCAGCGCGTGCGACCAGCCGCCGTACGCCACCGGCTCGCCGGGGCGGCGCCACAGCCACCAGGCGGCAGCCGCGCCGGCGGCCAGCACCAGGGCAGTCCAGAGCGGGAGCGGACCGCCGATGACCAGCATCAGGACCACCGCGACGGTGCTCAACAGCGCCGCCACCAGAGGCGCGAGGAGCAGCGCGAGGAAGGGGCTGCGCAGGATCACGAAAGCCAGCGGGAAGCCGGCGAGGAGCAGGGCGAGGACGGCGAGAGCCGGGGTGGGATCCATGTCGTCAGTCGGCCTTCCGGACGACCAACCGCGCGCCGGCGCTGGAGGGTCGTTTCCGCTCCACCAGGGCGACGCCCACCGAATAGTCCCACCGCGTCCCCTGGACCACCACACACCCGTGCATCGCGGCGAACTCGCTCAACCGTTGATGCCACAGGTCCTTGTTGGCGCGGGCCGGGATGAGGGAGATCCGGCTGCCCGTCGGCACCTGTTCGACGAACTGACGCCAGAGCGTCTCGAAGTCCACCTGGTACTGGTGTGCGGCGAGGTCGTGTTCCCGGTCGGTCATCAGCGCCACACCACGACCGGCGGCCTGCACGGCGCCCTGGACGGTCAGCAGCAGACAGCCCACCCCGACGATTGCCACGGCGACGCGGGCGATCGTGGTCGGCTCCGGGTGCTTCGTGGTCGTCATCGGTCGGCGAG
The DNA here is from genome assembly GCF_040675155.1 of Micromonospora sp. NPDC049645. Classification (NCBI taxonomy): domain Bacteria; kingdom Bacillati; phylum Actinomycetota; class Actinomycetes; order Micromonosporales; family Micromonosporaceae; genus Micromonospora; species Micromonospora sp. NPDC049645. The sequence continues at coordinate 945,285 of NZ_JBFAOI010000001.1, read as the reverse complement.
CGTCTTCGCGGGGATACCCTCGGGGCGGCGCCGGGCCCGTTCCCGGCCCAGGATCCACAGCGCTTCCACGCCGTCCCGCCAGGTGATCTTCTTGCCGTCGGCCCGGCCCCGCGCCCGGTAGGTGATCGGCACGTCGTAGGGGCGGATCCGTCGCCGTAGCAGTTTGCCCGTCACCTCGGCCTCCATGCCGAACCCACGCGACCGGATGTCCAGCGACCGGTACAGCTCCACCGGCATCAGTTTGAAGCAGGTCTCCAGATCGCCGATGTACGAGTTGAACAGAACGTTCGCCGCCGTCGTCACACCCCGGTTGCCGACCACGTACCAGAAGCTGTAGGCGCTGTGGCTGCCGAAGGTGCGGTTGCCGTAGACGACCGTCGCGTGCCCGTCCAACACCGGCGCCAACAGTCTCGGGATGTCCTGCGGGTCGTACTCCAGATCGGCGTCCAGGATCACCATGTACTCGCCCCGGGCGCTCTGCACCGCCGTCTTGATCGCCGCGCCCTTGCCCGCGTTGCGCGGATGCGTCACGACCCGCAGTCGCGCGTCATCCATCCGGCCGAGGATCTCGGCGGTGTCGTCGGTGCTGCCGTCGTCGACCACCACGATCTCGATCTCACACGGGTATGGCACCGCGAGGGCCTGCTTCAGGGCCTCCGCGACGCGTTCCGCTTCGTTGTAAACCGGCATCAAGATCGACAGTTGCACGAAAGTCTCCCCGGGAACGGCACCGGACGGCGAATGGAGGGGCGGCGGGTCACCAGCGGCTAGTGAAGCAGGCGCGCCACACGTTCGCTGGCCCGCTATCGCTGAGCAGCGTTGGGGCGGTGCCGAAGCACCCTACCTCGCGGCACCCCGGGATTGACCACCCCCCGGCCTCAACCCTTGACGGCGCCCGACGTCAGCCCGGAGACGATGTACCGCTGGAGGAACTGGAAGACCAGCACCGTCGGGATCGCGGTGAGCAGGGTGCCGGCCGCGAAGATCCCGAAGTTGTTGTTGCGCTCGTTACCCTCCAGCAGGCCGAACATCCCCACCGCCAAGGTCTTGGAATCGGTGCTGGTGAGGAACACGTTGGCCATCAGAAACTCGTTGATGGTGCCGATGAAGGCCAACAGCCCGGCGACCGCCAGGATCGGCGCGACCAGCGGCAGCATGATCCGGAAGAAGACCTGGGCGTGCGAGGCGCCGTCCATGGTCGCCGACTCGTCCAACTCCCGGGGCAGCGTGTCGAAGAAACCCTTCATCAACCAGGTGTTCACTCCGAGCGCGCCACCCAGGTAGAGCAGCAGCAGGCCCCACGGCGTGTTGAAGCCGATCGACGGCCAGAGCTCGGTGATCGTGCCGAAGATCAGATAGATCGCCACGATCGCCAGGAACTGCGGGAACATCTGGATGAGGAGCAGCGCGAGCAGGCCCACCCGGCGGCCCCGGAACCGCATCCGGGAGAAGGCGTACGCGGCGAGCGCCGAGAGGAACACCGAGGCGAACGACGCCAGCCCGGCGATCAGCAGCGAGTTGAGGAACCATCGCTCGAAGGCGGTCCGCTCGAACAACCCGACGAAGTTGTCCAGCGAAACCCCACCGGTCGGCACCAGCTCGGTGGTGGACAGCGTGCCGAGCGGGTTGAGCGCCGCGGAGAGCACGAACACGATCGGGAAGAGGCTGAACAGCACGGCGAGCAGAGCGACCAGGTGCCGCCAGCCGACCTGGGCCCACCAACGGTTACGCCGTCGACCGGAGCTCGCGCTCACGCGGTCCTCCTGCTGTTCGCGACTGCGGGGCTCGCAAGCTCACTCCTCGCGCTCACGCGTACACCTCTTCCTGCTTGCGGGTCCGGCGGAAGCTGACCGCGGAGACCACCGCGACGATGGCGAAGATGAACAGCGAGATCGCGGCGGCGAAGCCGAACTGCGCGCCCTGCCCGCCGAAGGCCAGCCGATAGGTGTACGTGATGAGCAGATCGGTGGCGCCGTTGGCGGGGTTGTCGGGCGGGAAGGGCGCGCCGTCGGTGGTCAGGTAGATCGCGTTGAAGTTGTTGAAGTTGAACGCGAACGACGAGATCAGCAACGGGGAGAGCGCGACCAGCAGCAGCGGCAGGGTGACGGCGCGGAAGGACTGCCAGGGCGAGGCCCCGTCGACCGAGGTGGCCTCGGTCAGCTCGCGCGGGATGGCCTGCAACGCGCCGGTGGCGACCAGGAACATGTACGGGTAGCCGAGCCAGAGCTGCACCAGGATGACCGCGAAGCGGGCCGTCCACGCCTGCCCGAACCAGTCCACATCGACCCCGAGCAGACTGTTGATCAGACCGAAGTCGGCGTTGAACATGTCCCGCCACGCCAACAGCATCGCGAACGACGGCATGGCGTACGGCAGGACCAGCACCACCCGGTAGACGTTGGTGCCGCGCATCCGGGGCGCGTGCAGCACGACGGCGATCAGCATGCCGAGCAGGAACGTTCCCCCGGTGGAGCCGATGGCGAAGCCGAAGTTCCACAGGAGGGTGCTCAGGAACGGGCCGGAGATGCTCTCGTCGGTGAGCACGCGGGTGAAGTTGCGCAGCCCCACGTCGACCTTCCAACCCTGGGCCAACCGCTCACCGTCGGCGGCGACGAAGGCGCCCGCCTCCTCGTCGGCGGTCCAGGTCTGCCCGCTCTCGGTGTCCCGGACGCAGTCGCAGCCCGCCTCGTACGCCCGCACCGCCTTGCCCTCGTAGGCGCGGGACAGTCCGCTGGAACGCAGCGCGCCACCGGGGGTGGGCACCACCAGGTCGGTGATCTCCTTGCTGCGGGCGCTGGCCTGACCGACGTTCAACACGGTGTACCCGTCGGCGGCGGTGACCTTGCCACCGGCGCCGACCGTGACGTCGGCGGCGTCGAGTCGGCGTAGTCCGGCGGTGTCGCCGACGGAGACCGTGCCGGTGCCCGGATCGGTGACCAGGAAGACCAGCGAGCCGGTGGCCGGGTCGCCCTTCGTGGCGATCGACAGGGCGTACTGGGCGGAGCCGGGCACCTGGGTGACCGACGAGGACGCGATGGCGACGATCGCGTCGTCCTTGCTGCCCCGGTGCCCGTCCCCGAAGTTGGTGAAGGCGGTGCTGGCGGTGTGGAGCACCGGGAAGACCTGGAAGGCGATCAGGAACAGGGTGCCCGGGACCAGGTATTTGGCCGGGATGTGCCGGCGGGTGAGGTACAGGTAGAACAGCCCGGCGGTGGACGCCGCCAGCAGTGCCAGTCCGGCCCACATCCCGGCGGAGACGAGCGGGAAGGCCGCCCAGACCGCGACACCGGCGGTCAGGCCGAGCAGGAGCACCTTGCCGGCGAGCCCGGTCAGGGTGATCGGGGCGTCGTCGCGGGTGCGCGACGGACGTGGGCGCGGAAGGCGGGAGCCGGCGGGCTCCCGGCCCGGAGCCTGCGTGGCAGACCCCGGGCCGGACAGCGGCGTACTCATTACTTGATCTGGCCGGAGATGGTCCTGCCGGCCGCGGTGATGGTGCTGGTGGGGTCGGCCCCGCCGATGACGGCGGCCTCGGCCTTGCCGAACGGGTCCCAGATCGCGGCCATCGCCGGGATGGCCGGCAACACCTGCCCGTTCTTGCCCGCCTCCTGGAACTTGGCCAGGTCCGGGTCGGTGCCCTTGACCTGGTCGAGAGCGGCGGTCAGCGCCGGCGGCCGGGCCTCGGCGTTGTACAGCGCGACGGCCAGCTCGGGCGTGCTGGTGTAGTTGGCCACGAACTCCTGGGCCAGCGCCTTGTTCTTACCCTTGGCGGCGACGTAGAAGGCCTGCACGCCGACGAACGGCTGGGCCTCCTTGCCGCCGGCGAAGCCGGGGATCGGCGAGATGTCGTACTTGATGTTGGCCTTCTTGACGTCGGCCACCGCCCACGGCCCGGAGACCAGGTACGCGCACTTCTTGCCGGTGAAGGTGGCGATCGAGTTGGTGTCCGAGATGGAGCGCTTGAGCACCCCCGCGCCCTTCTCGCCGAGCGCGCCGATCTTCTTGAAGGCCGCGACGGACTCGGGCTTGCCCACGCCCAGGTCCTTCGGGTCGTAGTCGCCGTTGGCGCCGGTCCCGAACAGGTAGCCGCCGGCCGAGGTGTACAGCGGGTAGATGTGGTACGCGTCGCCGTTCTGGCCGACCTGGAGGCAGAGCGTCTCGGTGGCCTTCTTGGCCGTCTTGAGCCTCTTGCCGTCGGCGACCAGGTCCTCAATGGTCTTCGGCGCCTCGGGGGCCAGGTCGGTGTTGCGGATCAGCGCCAGGTTCTCCTGCGCGTACGGCACGCCGTACAGCTGGCCGTTGAAGGTGACCGCCTTGATGGCGGTCGGGTTGAACGCGCTCTTCTGCTCGGCGGCGAGCTGCACCGGGTCGATGGCGCCGTTCTGCACCAGGTTGCCGATCCAGTCGTGTGCGCCGACCACCACGTCCGGGCCGCTGCCCTGCTGGGACGCGGTGACGAAGTTGGTCTGGAGGTCCTTGCTGACGGCCTGGACCTCGACGGTGACGCCGTTCTCCTGGCCGAACTTCTCGGCGAACGGCTTGAGGGCGGCGGTCCGCTTGTCGTCCGCCCAGATCACCAGTTTGCCGCCGGCGGCCTTGGGGGTTTCCTTCGCGGCCGGTTCGTCGCTGTCGCCACCACAGCCCGAGGCGGCGAGCGCCAGGGCGAAGAGGGCGACCACACCCGCGGTACGGATGCGCATCGGTACTCCTGTCGTCATGGCGGGGCCCGCCGGGGGAAGGACGGCCCGCCAGTGGAAACCTCTGGAAGTTCTTGCCAACCGGCGCATGGACGTGCGCCGCTGCTCTCGCATGTTGCGGGGACGTTAGCAAGACGTTGCAGATTATGGAAGGGCTTGCAGAGCACCCCGCAAGAACTTGCCGGTGGGCTAAAGTGCCGCCATGCGCGCTCGACTGTCCGACATCGCCCAGCAGGCCGAAGTCAGCGAGGCCACGGTGTCGCGGGTGCTCAACGACCGCCCCGGCGTGGCCCCGGAGACCCGGCAGGCCGTTCTCACCGCCCTCGACGTGCTCGGCTACGAGCGCCCCGCCCGGCTGCGTAAGCGCAGCGCGGGGCTGGTCGGCCTGGTGGTGCCGGAGTTGGACAACCCGATCTTCCCCGCGTTCGCCCAGGTCATCGAGTCGACACTGGCGCAGAGCGGGTTCACCCCGGTGCTCTGCACCCAGACCGCCGGCGGCGTGACCGAGGACGAGTACGTGGAGATGCTGCTGGACCGGCAGGTCTCCGGGATCGTCTTCGTCTCCGGCCTGCACGCGGACACCGCCGCCAACCACGATCGCTACCGCGCCCTGCTCGCCCGGCCACTGCCGGTCGTGATGATCAACGGGTACGTGCCCGGCATCGGCGCGCCCTTCGTCTCCTGCGACGACCGGGAGGCGGCCGAACTGGCCGTCGCCCACCTAGTCGCGCTCGGGCACCGACGGATCGGCCTGATCACCGGCCCGGACCGGTTCGTTCCGGTGCAGCGCAAGGTGGCCGGCTGGCGCTCCGCGATGACCCGCCTGGCCGGCGTCGCCGAAGCCGACCTGGGCCCCCTGGCCGAGCTGTCCCTGTTCGGAGTGGAGGGTGGCGAGGCGGCGGCCGGCCGACTGCTGGACCGCGGCGTCACCGGTGTCGTCTGCGGTTCCGACCTGATGGCGCTCGGCGCGATCCGGGCCGCCCGCCAACGCGGTCGCAACGTGCCCGACGGCCTCTCCGTGGTGGGCTATGACGACTCACCGCTGATGGCCTTCACCGACCCGCCGTTGACCACCATGCGGCAGCCGGTCACCGCGATGGCGGTTGCCGCCGTCCGAGCCCTGGTCGACGAGATCAACGGGCACGGCGCCCCGCACTCCGAGTACCTGTTCCGCCCGGAGCTGGTGGTCCGTGGCTCCACCGCGGTCGCGCCGACTTCCGCGCGCCTCTCTTACGCAAGAACTGCTTGACTCTTGCAGCGACGGGCCGCATATTGCTCGAATGATCAGCGCCGCCACCCCTCCGCACGCCACCGACGACGACTGGTGGCGCGCCGCGGTCGTCTACCAGGTGTACGTCCGCAGCTTCGCCGACAGCGACGGCGACGGCACCGGCGACCTCCAGGGCATCCGGCAGCGCCTGCCGTACCTGCGCGACCTCGGGGTGGACGCGCTCTGGCTGACCCCCTTCTACACCTCGCCGATGATCGACGGCGGGTACGACGTGGCCGACTACCGGGACGTCGACCCGATGTTCGGCACCCTCGACGACTTCGACGCGATGATCACCGACGCGCACGCCCACGGCCTGCGAATCATCGTCGACCTGGTGCCCAACCACACCTCCAGCGCGCACCCCTGGTTCACCGCCGCGCTCGCCGCCGGCCCCGGCTCACCGGAACGGGCCCGCTACCTCTTCGCCGACGGCCGGGGCGCGCACGGCGAGTTGCCCCCGAACGACTGGGAGAGCATCTTCGGCGGCCCGGCCTGGACCAGGATCGCGGACGGTCAGTGGTACCTGCACCTGTTCGACCCGGCTCAGCCGGACCTCAACTGGCGTCACCCGCAGGTCCGCGCCGAGTTCGAGGACGTGCTGCGGTTCTGGCTGGACCGCGGCGTGGACGGATTCCGGATCGACGTGGCACACGGCATGATCAAAGCGGAAGGGCTGCCGGACGTCGGCTTCAGCTCGATGACCACCGGCCAGCGCCAGGTCGAACTGCTCGGCAGGGGTCGGCTGCCCTACTTCGACCAGGACGAGGTACACGAGATCTACCGCGCCTGGCGGCCCATCCTGGACAGTTACCCCGGCGGTCGGATGGCGGTCGCCGAGGCGTGGGCCGAGACGCCCCAGCGGCTGGCCCGCTACATCGGCCCGGACGAGCTGCACCAGGCTTTCAGCTTCGACTTCCTCGACGCCACCTGGTCGGCCGACTCGTTCCGCAAGGTGATCGACACCGCGTTGGCCGAGGCGACCGTGGTCGGGGCGCCGACCACCTGGGTGCTGTCCAACCACGACAAGCAACGGCACGTCACCCGCTACGGCGACGGCGCCGAAGGGCTGCGGCGAGCCCGCGCCGCGAGCCTGCTGATGCTCGCCCTGCCCGGCTGCGCCTACCTCTACCAGGGCGAGGAGTTGGGCCTGCCGGAGGTGCTCGACCTTCCCGACGAGCTGCGCCAGGATCCGGCGTTCCTGCGCACCGGCGAGAGCCGTGACGGCTGCCGGGTGCCCATCCCGTGGAGCGGCGAGTCGGCCCCGTACGGCTTCGGGCCGGCCGGCAGCGAGCTGAGCTGGCTACCCACCCCGGCCGTCTGGCAGGCGTTGTCGGTCACGGCGCAGACCGACGTGCCCGGCTCCACGCTGGAGCTGTACCGGACCGCGCTGCGGATCCGCCACGTTCACCCCGCGCTGACCGCCGCCGCCGACGGGGTCACCTGGCTGGAGGGTGGGCCGGGCGTGTTGGCCTTCTCCCGCGCCGCCGGCGCGAGCGTGCTGACCTGCGTGGTCAACCTGAGCGGCGCACCGGTCCCGATCGACGGGTACGGTCAGCCGCTCGTCGCCAGCGACACGCTCACCGAGCAGCGCTCCGGTCATCTCCTGCCAATTGACGCGGCAGTCTGGTTGGAACAGCGCTGAACGGGTAACTCCAGATCGACCTGGTCGTTCGTCGTGCCCCGCGCCGACGGGCGGCTGGGCTACCGGCCCCTTGTGGTGGGGGGTGAGGTGCCACCGGCGCCGCGCGGAGTCCGCTCCGTGCGGCGCCGGTGTCCGTACCCGGCCGGTGGTGTGACCCGCAGGCGTCGCGGGTACCGCATCGGGCACCATCGCTGCGGAGGTGACCCATGGTGGTACGGATCGCTCAGTGCACGCTCGACGTCGAGGACCTGGACGTGATGGTGGCGTTCTGGTCCGCGGCGCTCGGCTATCAGGTCGAGCAGGGCGACGACGGCAGCGCCAAGCTCTGGCCGCCGGGCCAGCCGTCCGCCGCCACGCCCAGCGTGTGGTTGCAGGGCTCGGGCACCGCCAAGCGGGGCAAGAACCGGCTGCACCTCGACCTGGTCGCCGACGCGGACCCCCAGGCCGAGGTACGGCGGCTGCTGAGCCTCGGCGCGCGGCAGGTCGACGTCGGGCAGACCGGAGCCGAGCAGTTCACGGTGCTCGCCGATCCCGAGGGCAACGAGTTCTGCGTGCTGGACCGCGCGCCGACCCGCTGACGGTTCACTTCGCGGTGACTCGCTGACGGCTCACTTCGCGGTGAGCAGCGGCTCACTTCGCCGTGAGCAGCGGCTCACTTCGCGGTGAGCAGCGCCGCGATCCTGGTGAAGCCGGCGCGCACCTCGGCCTCGTCCGGCGGCTCGGCGGGCTCACCGTGGCCCGCCTCGTCGGCTGCGGCGTCCAACTCCTCGTCGATCACGTCCTCGAAGTCCCCGTACAGATCGGCGCTCTCCACCTGGCGGGCCTCGTCCTCGGCGGCGACCTGCGCGGCGGCGATCTCACTGCGGATCTCGTCGGCCGACAACGCCGGCAGCAGCGGTTCCACCACGGCCATCAACTGCTCCTCGGCCACCACCGCCTCGGCCAGTGCCAACGCGTGCGGCCGCTCGTACGGCCCGCAGACCACCGGCTCCCACTCGTCGAGGTCACCGAGCGGACCGAAGGTGATGATCCACGGCAGGCCGAGGAGCGGCGAGTCCGCCGGCAGGTCCAGTGTCATGAGAGCGCCCACGCGCTCATCATGGTCGGCAAACGCGAGCGCCGACGCCTTTCTCCTCAGTTACCGCCCATCCGGCGGTCGATCGGCAGCCGGTCAGCCGGGGCGGACAGCGTCCAGGGCGGCACGGACCAGGGCGAGCGCGGTGGCCGGCGGTACGCCCAACCGGACCGCCTCCGCCGCGTAGCCAGCAGCCGCCCGGTGCAGCCGGTCGAGGGCGTCGTCCCGGCCGGGAGCGACGAAGGTGCCGTTGCGTCCCCGCGTCTCCAACAGCCCGGCCGCCTCCAACTCGCGGTACGCGCGGGCCACCGTGTTCGCGGCGAGCCGCAGATCGGCGGCGAGCTGCCGGACGGTGGGTAGGCGGCTGCCCACCGGCAACCGACCGTCTCCGATCAGCTCGGCGAGCTGCCCGCGCACCTGCTCGTACGGGGGCACCGGGGAGTCCTGGTCGACCGAGATCAGCACCTGCGCGCCTTCCGTCATCAGCCCGCACCGCCCGGCGTACCGGGGTCGGTGCCCTCGTCGACATCTCGCGGCGCGGGGGTCTCCGCGAGGTCGACCACCCGGCCGTTGGGGCTGGTGGCGAGGAGCGCCGCACCGAACAGCACCAGTTGGTTGAGCAGGTAGAGGTAGAGCAGCAGACCGACGGCGCCGGCCACCACGGTGTACGCCGGATTGCGCTCGGTGCGCACCACGTAGTACCGCCCCACGGTGTTCAGCAGCGTGATCCCGACCGCCACCAGCACCACCACCGGGCGCAGCCGGGACCGGCTCATCCGCAGCCGGGGCACGGCGAGCAGGAGGGCGGTGGCGAGCACGGTGTTGACCAACACGCTGAGCACCGCGCTGATCGTGGTCAGACCCACCGACCCGGTGCTGCGCAGCAGGAAACGCAGCAGCGACTCCAGCGCGTCCACCGCCGCGACCGAGACGCCGAGCAGCACGAAGACGCCGATCATCACGCCCAGGTCGACGAGCCGCCGGACCACCAGGTTGCCCGGCTGCTGGTTGAGCCGATACATCAACCGCTGCGAGGACCGAATGGCCTCCACCCACCCGATCCCGGTGAAGCCCAGGATGATCAGGCCGACCACGCCGACCGTGCCGCTGGAGTTGGCGATCTGCTGGGCGTCCAGGAACGGCAGATTCTCCTTGAGGAAGTCGGCCGCTGCCGCGCTCACCTCGTCGTTGTCCTCCAGGATCGCGCCGAAGATCGAGTACGCGACCAGGGCCAGCGCGAACACCGCGAAGAAGCCGTAGTAGGCGATCGCCGCGGCCAACCTGCCGGCCAGCACCTCGGCGTACAGCGCGCCGGCCCGCCACACATGATCGAAGAGCCCCGACCGGTGGCGCGCGGCGCTCACCCAGCGGTCGATGCCCGCCTCGATCCGGCCGATCACGTTCACGCGATCATCCTCGCCGATCTCCGACCGCTGTGGTGGCAACCGGCTTCCGATGCTCGCCGGCCGGCGCGTCGCCGGCGGCTCAGTCGCCGAGGCAGAAGTCGCGACGCGGCTGCCACCGGGCCTGCCCGCTGTGCGAGAAGAGGGTGAACGCGTCGACCTCGAACATCGCGGAGAAGTCGGCCAGATCCTCGTACACCTTGTCCAGGGCCTCCGGTGCCACGTCCTGTGCCACGGTGACGTGCGGATGGTACGGGAAGCGGGCCTCCCGGCGCAGGTCCGGCGTCGCGGTGATCGCGGCGGCCAGCAACTCGCACTCGCTGATCCCGGAGGCCACCGCGACGAACACCACCTGGGTGACCGGACGGAACGTGCCGGTGCCCCGCAGGTGCAGCGTGAACGGCAGGTGCGCGGCGGCGACGGCGGCCAGGTGCCGCTCGACCGCGGGCAGGTTGGCCGTCCGGATCTCGGTGGGCCCGAGCAACGTCACGTGCGCCGGCACCGCCAGTGGATCACCGGCTTCGATCCGTCGCCGGGTGAGCTGGGCACCCCACGGCTCGGGGATGTCCACCGCGATGCCGATCTGGATGGTGTCGCCGGTCGGCGGCACCCCACCACTGCGATCCACGCTTCGCGCCGCCCCTCCGACCACCGACCCGGCCACCTGTACCGCGGAGTTACTCGCCGCGCACGGGCGGGAAGAACCCGACCCGCTCGTACGCGGACCGCAGGGTCGTCGAGGCCACCGCGCGGGCCTTTTCCGCGCCGGCCGCGAGAAGCTTGTCCAGTTGCGCCGGATCGTCGAGGTAGGAGCGGGTGCGCTCCTGGATCGGGCGGACGAAGTCCGCCACCACCTCGGCCAACTCCTTCTTCAGGTCACCGTAGCCACGGCCCGCGTACGCGGCCACCAGCTCGTCGATGCCACGGCCACTGAGCGCCGAGTGGATGGTCAACAGGTTGGACACGCCGGGCTTGGTCTCGGTGTCGAAGACGATCTCCCGCCCGGTGTCGGTCACCGCCGAGCGGATCTTCTTGGCGGACCGGGCCGGGTCTTCGAGCAGGTCGATGATGCCGGCCGGCGAGGACGACGACTTCGACATCTTCGCGGTCGGGTCCTGGAGGTCGGTGATCTTGGCAGTGTCCTTGACGATGTGCGGCGCGGGCACCGTGAACGTCGCGCCGAACAGCGAGTTGAACCGCTGGGCCAGATCCCGGGAAAGCTCCAGGTGCTGACGTTGGTCCTCGCCGACCGGCACCGCGTTGGCCTGGTAGAGCAGGATGTCGGCGGCCTGCAGGATCGGGTAGGTGAACAGCCCGACGCTGGCCCGCTCGTTGCCCTGCTTCTGCGACTTGTCCTTGAACTGGGTCATCCGGCTGGCCTCACCGAAGCCGGTGATGCAGCCGAGCACCCAGGCCAGCTGCGGGTGCTCGGGCACCTGCGACTGCACGAACAGGGTGCTGCGTTCCGGATCGAGCCCGACCGCGAAGAGCTGGGCCGCGGCCACCCGGGTCCGCTGGCGCAGCAGCGCCGGATCGTGGCCCGCGGTGATGGCGTGCAGGTCCACCACGCAGTAGAACGCGTCGTGCGTGTCCTGTAGTGCCACCCAGTGCCGCACGGCGCCCAGATAGTTGCCGAGGTGGAACGAGTCGGCTGTCGGCTGGATGCCGGAGAAGACGCGGGGCCGGGCGGGAACGTCGGACATGGCGATAATTCTGTCAGCAAGCAAGCCGGCCCGTCATGACGGGCCGGCGGGTCGGCTCCGGCCCGCCGGTGCCGGGCTGCTGACCTCGCGAGGCTCGCCCGCGCCGATCCGGCGCGTCGGCCCGGCCGCGACCCGACGGTGCTGCCCCGCCACCGCCTCCCGGGCCTGCTCGACGGTGGGTTCACGGCGTTGCTCGGCGTCCTGCTCCGGGTCGTGCGCGCGGCGCTGCTCGGTCGGGCGCGCGGCGGAGACCGCGAGCCGGGCCACCCGGCGGCCGTCCAACGTGAGCACCCGCAGCAGCCAGCCGGCCGGCGGGTCGGCCGGACCGGACGCGCCGGCATCGGCGGGCTCACCGGGCACCGGCACCTCGTCACCGGGCACCGGGAGCCGGCCCAGCGCGGCCATGACGAAACCGCCCACCGTCTCGTACGGGCCGGGTGGCAGTGCCACCCCGGTCCGTTCGGCGAAGTCGGCGAGGTTGAGGCGGCCGTCCACCACGGCGGGCAGGCCGGCGTGTACCGGGTCCGGGGCGGCGTCGTACTCGTCGTGGATCTCACCGACCAACTCCTCGATGAGATCCTCCAGGGTGATGATCCCCGCCGTGCCGCCGTACTCGTCGACCACCACCGCGAGGTGCTGACCCTCCCGACGCATCTCGGTCAGCGCGGCGAGCACCCGTTTGCTGCCGGGAAGCCGTTTCACCTCCCGGGCCAACTCGCCGACGGTGACGCAGGGGTCCGTATCCGGACGCAGCAGCACGTCACGGAGGTGCACGAAGCCGACCACGTCGTCGTGAGTGCCGTCGGTGACCGGGTAACGGGTGTGCGTCTCGGCGCGGACCAGTCGGGCGGCTTCGGCGATGGTCAACCGGGCCGGGAGGAAGACCACCTCGGTACGCGGCATCATCACCTCACGGATCAGACTGGCACCGGCCACCAGGACCTCGTCGATGATCCGCCGCTCGTCCGGGTCGAGCACCGTGTTCGCGGCGACCAGATCCCGCAGGTCGGCCTCGGAGATGCGTTCCCGGCCGGCCGCCGGGCCGGTCCCGAGCAGATCGGTGACGAGTCGGGTGGCCCCATCCGCGGCGCGCACCAGCATCCGGGCGACGGCCCGGGCGAGCGGGCCGGGGTCGCGGCGGGGGTGCACCCGCGCGCGTCGCCGGAGCCCGGAACGGGCCGCTTCCCGCATGAAAGAGATGGTAGACACCGTGGGCCCACCGCACCGGGGATCACGCGACGCCACGCGGGATGTTCGGCTCTGTTTAATCGTGAAAGATTATGATGGAATGGGGTTGACGGGGGTGTCGGCGAGGGTGCCAGCCACCGCCCTAGTGTGATCACCGGAGGGCCACGTCCCGGGCGGGCCAGGCAGGAGGCAACGACGTGAAACTGCTCGTCACCGGGGGCGCCGGCTTCATCGGGAGCGTGGTGACCCGGATGCTGCTCGACGCGGGCCACGAGGTGGTCATCCTGGACGACCTGCGCACCGGCCACCGCGCGGCCCTCGCCCCGGACGCGACCCACGTCGAGGCGTCCATCCACGACGCCGCCCGCGTCGTCACCGCGGATGCCGGCTTCGACGGGGTGTTGCACTTCGCCGCCCTGATCGCCGCCGGCGAGTCGATGGTCAAGCCGGAGCTGTACTGGCAGAACAACACCATCGGCACGCTCGCCCTGCTCGACGCGGTCCGGGCCGCCGGGGTGCCCCGGCTGGTCTTCTCCTCCACCGCCGCCGTCTACGGCAACCCCACCGAGCTGCCCATCACCGAGAACGCGGTCAAGGCACCCACCAACACGTACGGCGCCACCAAGCTCGCCGTCGACATGGCGCTCACCTCCGAGGCGATCGCGCACGGCCTGGCCGCCGTTTCGCTGCGCTACTTCAACGTGGCCGGCGCCCACCTCGACGGTGACGTCACGCTCGGCGAGCGGCACGACCCGGAGACGCACCTGATCCCGATCGCGTTGGACGTCGCCGCCGGCCGGCGGGAGAAGCTCCAGCTCTTCGGGGACGACTACCCCACCGTGGACGGCACCTGCGTCCGCGACTACATCCACGTCGCCGACCTGGCCCGCGCGCACCTGCTGGCGCTGGACGCGGCCACCAGCGGCCAACACCGCATCTACAACCTGGGCAACGGCAACGGCTTCACCAACCGCCAGGTTGTCGACGTGGTCCGCGAGGTCACCGGGCACCAACTGCCCGTCGAGGTCGCGCCACGCCGCGAGGGCGACCCGGCCGAGCTGGTCGCGTCCTCCGCGCTGGCCCGCGAGGAGTTGGGCTGGGTGCCGCGGAAGCCGACCCTGCACGACATGGTCGGCGATGCCTGGGCGTTCTACCGCGCACACATCCTGGGGCAACGGTGAGCGCGAGGAGTGAGCCGGGTTTGCGAGCCCCGCAGTCGCGGTCGAAGGGACAACGGTGAGCGCGAGGAGTGAGCCGGGTTTGCGAGCCCCGCAGTCGCGAACGAAGGGACAACAGTGAGCGCGAGGAGTGATGTCGCCGAGCGGGCCGCGGCCGGCTTCGCCGCGCAGTTCGGCGGCCAGCCCTCCGGGCGCTGGGCTGCTCCGGGCCGGGTGAACCTGATCGGCGAACACACCGACTACAACGACGGGTTCGTGCTGCCGTTCGCGCTGCCGATGCGCACCGTGGTCGCGGCCGACCGGCAGGACGGGGAGCAGTGGACGGTCTGGTCCGAGCTTTCCGGCGAGACGATCACCTTCGGCGCGGACGACGTCGCCGAGCCGGGGCGGGTCAGCGACTGGGGCGCGTACGTCGCGGGTGTGGTGTGGGCGCTGCGCGAGGCGGGTCATCCGGTGCCGGGTGCCCGGCTGGCGATCGCTTCCGACGTGCCGCTGGGCTCCGGGCTGTCCTCCTCGGCAGCGCTGGAGTCGGCTGTGCTGGCCGCGCTGCTCGACCTCGGCGGGCTGGAACTCGCCCCGGAGTCGCAACCCCGGCTGGCGCAGCGGGCGGAGAACGTCTACGTGGGCGCGCCGACCGGCATCATGGACCAGTCCGCGTCGATCCGCTGCCGCGCCGGGCACGCCCTCTTCCTGGACTGTCGGGACGAGTCGGTCGAGCACATTCCGTTCGACCTGGAGGCCGCCGGGCTGGCGGTGCTGGTGATCGACAGCCGGGCGCCGCACCGACACGCGGACGGGGAGTACGCAGCCCGTCGCCGCTCCTGTGAGGCCGGCGCGCGCGTGCTCGGCGTCGCCGCGCTGCGGGACGTGGGGGTCGACCAGCTCGACGCAGCGTTGGCTCAGATCGAGGACGAGGAGACCCGGCGGCGGGTCCGGCACGTGGTGACCGAGGACCAGCGCGTACTGGACACGGTGGCGCTCCTCCGCGTCGCTCGGGTCCGCGACATCGGCCCGCTGCTGACCGCCTCCCACGTCTCGATGCGCGACGACTTCGAGATCACCGTGCCGGAGATCGACACCGCGGTCGAGGCGGCGTTGGCGGCCGGTGCGCTGGGCGCGCGGATGACCGGCGGCGGCTTCGGCGGGTGTGTGCTCGCGCTGGTCGAGGCCGACCGGGCCGACGCGGTGGCCGCCGCCGTCACCAGCGCGTACGCGGAACGGGGTTTCACCGCCCCCACCACCGCGACGGTCCTCCCCTCCCCCGGCGCCACCCGCCTGCCCTAACCCCCACCCCTAACCCCCACCCCCCGACCAGGTTGATCAAGAGGTTTGCGTCAATCCGAGCCCGCATCCTGACGCAAACCTCTTGATCACGGAGCCTGGGCGCGGGGTGTGGGCCGGGAGGGGGCGGGAGGGGTTGGAGGGTGGGGAGGGGTGGGAGATCGTGCTGGTTCGTGGAAGTAGTGGCGTCGTGCGAGGCCACTACTTCCTGGATCGAGCGCGATCTTGCCGGCGACGCGGGGCGCGCGGGCGGGCAGGCGGGTTGGGGTTAGGCGGCTTCGACGATCATGGCGGCGCCCACCGTGCGGTTGGTCGCCTCGTCGATGATGACGAAGCCACCGGTGGTGCGGTTGCGACGGTATTCGTCGGCCAACAGCGGGACCGTGGTGCGCAGTCGCACCCGGCCGATCTCGTTGAGCCGCAGTTCGTCGGCCGACTCGTCGCGGTGCAGCGAGTTGATGTCCAACCGGTAGTGCAGCCCGCGCACGATCGCCCGCGCCGAGCGGGTGGTGTGTTTGATCGCGTACCGGGCGCCGACCCGCAGCGGGGCCGTCTCGTCCATCCAGCAGACCATCGCCTCGATGTCCTGGGCCACCGCCGGCGCGTTGTTCGGCCGGCAGATCAGGTCACCCCGGGAGATGTCGATCTCGTCGGCCAGTCGTACCGTCACCGACATCGGCGGGAACGCCTCCGCCACCGGCCCGTCGGCGGTCTCCACGGCGGCGATCCGGCTGGTGAAGCCGGAGGGCAGCACCATCACCTCGTCACCCGGCTTCAGGACGCCGGAGGCGACCTGACCGGCGTAACCGCGGTAGTCGGTGACGGTGGTGGACTGCGGACGGATCACATACTGCACCGGGAACCGGACGTCGACCAGGTTGCGGTCGCTCGCGATGTGCACCCGCTCCAGGTGGTGCAGCAGCGACGGGCCCTCGTACCAGGGCATGTTCTCCGATCGGGTGACGATGTTGTCGCCGCGCAGCGCGGAGATCGGCACCACGGTGAGGTCCGGTACGTCGAGCTTCGCGGCGAACGCGGTGAACTCGTCGGCGATCCGCTCGTAGACCTCCTGCGACCAGTCGACCAGGTCCATCTTGTTGACACAGAGGACCAGGTGCGGCACCCGCAGCAGCGAGCACAGGAACGCGTGCCGTCGGGACTGCTCGACGAGACCCTTGCGCGCGTCCACCAGGATCAACGCCAGGTCCGCCGTCGATGCCCCGGTGACCATGTTGCGGGTGTACTGGATGTGGCCCGGGGTGTCCGCGATGATGAACTTGCGCCGGGGGGTGGCGAAGTACCGGTACGCCACGTCGATGGTGATGCCCTGCTCCCGCTCGGCCCGCAGACCGTCGGTGAGCAACGCCAGGTTGGTGTATTCGTCGCCGCGGGCCGCGCTGACCGCCTCCACGGCGGCCAACTGGTCGGTGAAGAGCGACTTGGTGTCGTAGAGCAGCCGCCCGATCAGGGTCGACTTTCCGTCGTCGACGCTGCCGGCGGTGGCGAACCGCAGCAGGTCCATGGCCCGGGCCTCCGGCCCGGCCCCGGCAACAGCCCGGGCCTCCGCATTCGCGGATGCCACCATCTCGGTGCTCATCAGAAGTAGCCCTCCCGCTTGCGGTCCTCCATGGCGGCCTCACTGACCCGGTCGTCACCGCGGGTGGCGCCGCGCTCGGTGATCCGGGTGGCCGCCACCTCCTCGATGACCTTCTCCACGGTGTCCGCGTCGGAACGGACCGCGGCGGTGCAGGAGGCGTCGCCGACGGTGCGATAGCGCACCTGCGCCTTGAACCGCTCCTCACCCGCGCGGGGGCGGAAGAACTCGTTGACCGCGTAGAACATGCCGTCCCGCTCGATCACCTCGCGCTCGTGCGCGTAGTAGATCGACGGCAGCGGGATGCGTTCCCGGGCGATGTAGTGCCAGACGTCCAGCTCGGTCCAGTTGGACAGCGGGAAGACCCGGATCGACTCGCCCGGGTGGTGCCGGCCGTTGTACAGCGACCACAGCTCCGGCCGCTGGTTCTTCGGATCCCACTGACCGAACTCGTCGCGGAAGCTGAACACCCGCTCCTTCGCCCGAGCCTTCTCCTCGTCCCGGCGGGCGCCACCGAACAGCGCGTCGAAGCGGTGCTTCTCCACCGCGTCCAGCAGCACCGGTGTCTGGATCCGGTTGCGCATGCCGTCGGCGGACTCCCGGACCCTGCCGCTGGCCAGGGCCTCCGGCACGCTCGCCACCACGAGCTGCAACCCCAGCTCGGCGACCCGCTGGTCGCGGTATTCCAGGACCTCGGGGAAGTTGTGCCCGGTGTCGACGTGCATGACGGGGAAGGGGATGTTGGCCGGGGCGAACGCCTTCTGCGCCAACCGCAGCATGACGATCGAGTCCTTGCCACCGGAGAAGAGCAGCACCGGGCGTTCCATCTCGGCGACCACCTCGCGCATCACGAAGATGCTCTCCGCCTCCAAGGTGTCCAGGTGCGACACCTGGTACGCCGCGGGCGTGGTCATGACACCGGCTCGATTCGCTCGCTCATCCGATTTCCAGACCTTTCCGGTCGGGCATGTCAAGAAGACGCTCAGGCTACCCGGAATGTTTCTGCAGCGCTGCAAGCAACCGGGTGGCGAGATCCTTGCGACAGACCAGAAGGTCGGGCAGGCGCGGATCCGCCTCGTTGTATTTCAGCGCAGAACCGTCGATCCGGGAAGCGTGCAGCCCGGTGGCCGTCGCCACAGCGACCGGTGCCGCCGAGTCCCACTCGTACTGCCCACCGGCGTGGATGTACGCGTCGACCTCGCCGGTGACCACGGCGGCGATCTTCGCGCCGGCCGAGCCCATCGGCACCAGGTGCGCCCCGACGTCCTCGGCCAGATCGGTCAGGAAGACGGGCGGCCGGCTCCGGCTCGCCGCCAGCCGGATCTTGCGCTCACCGGCCGTGGCCGCCTCGACGGTCATCGGGGGGTACGCCGGCGGGTAGTCCGTGCCCAGCACCCGATGCTGCGCCGGGAGCCCGACCGCCCCGGCGACCAGGCCGTGCGGACTCGGCGCGTTGCGCGCCCAGAGCGCGACGTGCACCGCCCAGTCCGAGCGGCCCTCCTCGGAGAACTCGCGGGTGCCGTCCAACGGATCGATGATCCAGACCCGGTCCGAGGTCAACCGCGACACCGCCCCGGTGTTCACCTCGGCGGCCCAGGCCATCCGCGACCCCTCGTCCTCCTCGGAGAGGACCGCGTCACCCGGCCGCCACTTCGCCAACTCCGTGCGGATCAGGTCGTGCGACACCTTGTCACCGGCAGACTTCAGCGCGCCGCCGTCCGCGAAACCCATCTCGGTACGCAGGTCGAGCAGCGCCTGCCCAGCCCGGGACGCCAACCATCGGGCGAACGCGCCATCGATCATCGGAGGACTGCTCATCTGCCCGCTCCCGTCGCCTCGCCGCACTGCCCGCACGGGCCGATCCGCCGCGACTCGCGTCGCCGGTCGCGGCACGCCGAAAGGCGCAGACTACCGGGCCTGCCGAGACCGATCGGGTACGCCCCGCCCGGCTCAACTGCCGTGATAGAGGTTCTGGGTCGGCTCCACGCCCTTGACGATCACCGACTCCACCATGTCGGCAGCCCGGTCCACCAGGAAATCCAGCTCCTTGCGCTCTGCCGCGCCGAAATCCGACAGCACGTAGTCCGCCGGATCCTGCCGCCCCGGCGGTCGACCGACGCCGAACCGCACCCGGGCGTAGTCCTTCGTGCCCAAGGACTTCGACATCGAGCGCAGGCCGTTGTGCCCGCCCTCACCGCCACCGAACTTGACCCGCAGTTGGCCGAACCCGATGTCGAGCTCGTCGTGCACGGCGATCACCTGTGTCGTCGGCACCTTGTAGAACTGCGCCAGCGCCGCCACCGGCCCCCCGGAGAGGTTCATGTACGTCAGTGGCTTCACCAGCACGAGTTTCGGCCCACCGAAGCCCAGCCGCGCCTCGGCCACCTCGGCCACCGCCCGCTTGTGCCGGCCGAAACGCGCGCCGACCCGCCCGGCCAGCAGCTCGGCAACCATGAACCCGACGTTGTGCCGGTTCCCGGCGTACTCCCGGCCCGGGTTGCCCAGGCCGACCACCAGCCACGGCCCCGCCTCGTCCGTCACGACCCGTCCCTTCCGACCTGCACTGCACCGACTCCCGATACGCCGACAGGCGCCCCCGAACCTCCGGGGACGCCTGTCGCAGAGTACGAACCGATCAGGCCTCGGCGCGCGTCTCGGCCGCCTCGTCGCCCTCGGCGGCCGGGGCGGCGTCCGCGCCCTCGGAGCCCTCGGTGGTCTCGCCGACCTCGGCCTCGGCCTCGTCGGTGGCCACCTCGACCTCGGGCAGCGTCGCCTCGAGCTGCTCGGCGGTCGGGGCGGCGGTCACCGAGGCGACGGTCAGCTCCGAGTCGGCGGCCAGCTCGACGCCGGCCGGCAGCTGGACATCGCCGGCGGTCACCAGGGTGCCCGCCTCCAGGCCCTCGATCGACGCCTCGAGGTGGTCCGGGACCTTGGTGGCGTCCGCGGTCACCGAGAGGGTGTCGTGGTCGTGCACGATCAGGGTGTCCCGTGCGGCCTCGCCGGTCAGCTGGACCGGGACCTCGACGGTGACCTTCTCGCCCCGGCGGACCAGGATCAGGTCGACGTGCTCGAAGGTGTCCCGGATCGGGTCGCGCTGGATCGCCTTCGGCAGCGCCAGCACCTGGGTGCCGTCGGTGATGTCGATCGCGAAGAGCTGGTTGGCACCGCCCTTGCGGATCGCCGCGGCGAACTCCCGCGACGGCAGCGCGATGTGCTTGGGCTTCTCGCCGTGGCCGTACAGCACGGCGGGCACCTTGCCGGCCCGGCGGGTACGGCGGGCACCACCCTTGCCGAACTCGGTGCGGGGCTCGGCGCTGATCTTTACCTCGGACACGGGGAAACTCCTGATGCTTTTCGCTGCGGCGGCTTGTCGTCTGGCGGTGCTGGGGCGAGGGGCTCGCTGGGGCTCATGCGTCATGAACGACTGCCCGGAGCACCGCGTCGATGACGGTGCCTCCGTGCGGCGCTTTTCAGCGGCCCGCCGGGCACCCTCGCCGTGGCAACCGCACCAGTCTACCCGAGCTGTTTCCAGGGTTTGCGGCAGTCCCCGATCACGGCTCAAGACCGGCGCGTCGGTGTCGCTCCCACCGACGTGCCGGCCCCGTTTGCGCCAGTTTGCCAGCCCCGCTCCCGCCCGCGCGTACGGGTGCGGAAACAGGGCTAACGCGGCGTACGACTCAGCTCAGGCCACCGAAGAGGGTGGTCACCGAGCCGTCGTCGAAGACCTCCCGGATCGCCCGCGCCAGCAGCGGCGCGATCGACAACACGGTCAGCTTGTCCAACTGCTTCTCCGGCGGCAGCGGCAGCGTGTTGGTCACCACGATCTCGCTGATCGAGCTGTTCTTCAGCCGCTCGGTGGCCGGGTCGGACAGCAGCGCGTGGGTGGACGCGACCACGATCTCCGCCGCGCCCGACTCCTTGAGGATGTCCGCCGCCTTGGCGATGGTGCCACCGGTGTCGATCATGTCGTCGACGATCAGGCAGACCCGACCCTCGACCTCGCCGACCACCCGGTTCGCCACGACCTGGTTCGGCTTCATCGGGTCACGGGTCTTGTGGATGAACGCCAGCGGGCAGCCACCCAGCCGGTCGGTCCACCGCTCGGCCACCCGCACCCGGCCGGAGTCCGGTGCCACCACGGTCATCGGCCGGCCGGCGTACTTGTGCTCCACGTACTCGGCCAGGATGTCCATCGCGAAGAGGTGGTCCACCGGGCCGTCGAAGAAGCCCTGGATCTGCGCGGTGTGCAGGTCGACGGTGAGGATCCGGTTCGCGCCGGCGGTCTTCAGCAGGTCCGCCACCAGGCGGGCCGAGATCGGCTCCCGACCGCGGTGCTTCTTGTCCTGGCGCGCGTACGGGTAGAACGGCAGCACCACGGTGATCCGCTTGGCCGACCCCCGCTTCAGCGCGTCCACCATGATCAGGGTCTCCATGACCCAGGTGTTCACCCCGTGCGTGACGGACTGCACCACGAAGGCGTCCGAACCACGTACCGAGTCCTTGAACCGTACGAAAATCTCACCGTTGGCGAACTCGTACGCGTCGGCCGGGGTCGGCGCGACGCCGAGCACCTCGCCGATCTCCTTGGCCAACTCCGGAAAGCCACGTCCGGAAAAGAGCATCAGGCTTTTGCGGTTTTCGGCGACGATGCTGCCCATGGGCCCGTCTGCTCCCGTTTTGTCGGCGGTACCCGACCCGGTGGTGGTGGGTCAGGGACTATTCGGTTGCAGTATCTCCCGGGCCGGATGTGCCGCCCACCGTCTCGGCCGCCCCGTGGATTGCCTCACTGTCGCTTGCGGCACCGGCCCCCTCCGACGCACCCTTCGCGTCGCCAGGTCGCCGTGCACCCTTCGCGTCACCAGCCCGCTGCGCCGCCTCCGCCGCGGCCGTACCGGCGCGCCGCTTCACCACCCAGCCCTCGATGTTGCGCTGGCGGGCCCGGGCCACGCCCATCGCACCGGCCGGCACGTCGTCGACGATCACCGAACCGGCAGCCGTGTACGCCCCGTCGCCGACCTCGACCGGCGCCACGAACATGTTGTCCGCGCCGGTCCGCGCGTGGCTGCCGATGACCGTGCGGTGCTTGTTGACCCCGTCGTAGTTCACGAAGACCGAGGCCGCGCCGATGTTGGTCTGCTCACCGATGGTCGCGTCACCCACGTACGTCAGGTGCGGCACCTTCGAGCCCGTACCGATCTCGGAGTTCTTCACCTCGACGAACGTGCCGATCTTCGCCTTCTCGGCCAACCGCGCCGCCGGCCGCAGGTACGCGTACGGCCCGACGCTCGCGCCCGCGCCCACCTCGGCGCCGACGGCGTGGCTGCGGACCACCGACGCGGCCGGGCCGACGATCGTGTCGATGAGCGTGACGTCCGGGCCGATCAACGCGCCCGCGCCGACCACCGTGGCGCCGCGCAGTTGGGTGTTCTGGTCGATCACCGCGTCCCGGTCCAGCGCGACCGTCACGTCGATCCAGGTGGTCGCGGGGTCGAGCAGGCTCACCCCGGTGCGCATCCACGCCTCGTTGACCCGGTCGCGCAGCAGCCGACGCAGCGTCGCCAGCTCCACCCGGTCGTTGCAGCCCAACGTCTCGACGTGGTCCACGGCCACGTGCACCGCCACCGGCTCGCCGGCCGAGCGAAGCAGGCCGAAGACGTCGGTGAGGTACTCCTCGCCCTGGTCATTGTCGGTGGAGAGCTTGCCCAGCGCCGCCCGCAGCCGTACCGCGTCGAACGCGTAGATGCCGGCGTTGATCTCCCGGATCGCCCGCTGCGTCGCGTCGGCGTCGCGTTCCTCGACGATCTGCTCCAGGCGGCCTTCGGCGTCCCGGACGATCCGGCCGAGGCCGGTCGGGTCGGGCACCTCGGCGGCCAGCACGGTGGCCGCCGCGGCGGCCTCCTCGTGCGCGGTGACCAGCGCGCCCACCGTCTCGGGTCGCAGCAGGGGCACGTCCCCGTTGATCACCACGACGGTGCCGGCGCCGTCCGGTACGGCGTCGAGCGCGATCCGTACCGCATGCCCGGTGCCGAGCTGCTCGGCCTGGAGTACCGGGGTGGCGTCCGGGGCGACCTCGGACAGGTGTGCCCGGACCTGGTCGGCGCCGTGCCCCACCACCACGACGGTGCGGTCCGCGCCCAGCGGCGCGGCGGCGCTCAGCACGTGGCCGAGCAGCGTCCGACCGAGCAGGGGGTGCAGCACCTTCGGCAGTGTCGACTTCATCCGCTTGCCCTCACCGGCGGCGAGCACGACGACGGTACGGAGGTGGGGCTGGGGCACGACGTGGCTCCCGTCGGGACGGCGGACACTCTCGCGGCCATGCTAGCCGCGGGGCCGGGCACGTTTCCCTCTTACCCCCACCGGACCCTAAAACGGACTTAGGTGGGCAGCTCGGCCGCCAGGGTTCGAACCTGAAATACGGGTACCAAAGACCCGGGTGTTGCCAATTACACCACGGCCGATCAGCGACGCGAGCACGTCGCATGAGGGATGGACATCCCGCCGCTACACCTTAGCGCCCCGGCCGACAGACGCCATCGCTCATCCCGCCGCATCGCGAACGTTCCGCGCCTCAGACCTGTCCGGACGAGCGAGCAGGCCGTCTCCCCCACCCACCGTAAGGCCGTCTGACCTGCGACTTTCAACGGTTACGTGAAGACCGTTCCAAACTTCGTCGTGCGATCTACGGTGCCGTAAGTTACGGTGACGTAGGCGTAACTTCGTGATCATCTCCATCCCCCTGCGAGGTCCCATGTCCACTGCTCTGCTCGATCCCAACCCCGCTGCTCCCGGCCCCAAACCACTCACCGACGGCAGTCAGGCCCCCGGCATCCTGGCCGCCCTGTGGGCGTTCGTGGTGATTCCCTTCGTCGCCCTGCTGGTCGCCGTTCCGGTGGCCTGGGGCGGCTGGCTGGGCTGGACCGACGTGATCATCGGCCTGGTCTGGTACGTCGTCTCCGGGCTCGGCATCACCGTCGGCTTCCACCGTTACTTCACACACGGCTCGTTCAAGGCCAAGCGGTGGCTGCGGGTGACCCTGGCGGTCGCGGGATCGTTGGCGGTGCAGGGCGAGATCATCCAGTGGGTGGCCGACCACCGACGCCACCACGCGTTCTCCGACCTGGAGGGCGACCCGCACTCGCCGTGGCGCTTCGGCACCAGCTTCTGGGCGTTGACCCGCGGCCTGTTCCACGCGCACGTGGGCTGGCTGTTCCGCCGGGAGTTGTCCAACCGCGAGCGTTTCGCACCGGACCTCATCGCCGATCGGGACATCAGCCGGGTCGATCGGCTCTTTCCCGCGCTGGTGGCCATCTCGCTGCTCGGCCCGGCGCTGATCGGCGGCCTGGTGACCTGGTCCTGGCAGGGTGCGCTGACCGCGTTCTTCTGGGCCGGCCTGGTCCGGATCGGCCTTCTGCACCACGTCACCTGGGCCATCAACTCGGTCTGCCACGTCTACGGCGAGCGACCGTTCGCGATGCGCCAGGGCGACCGCGCGTCGAACTTCTGGCCGCTGGCGATCCTGTCGTTCGGCGAGAGCTGGCACAACCTGCACCACGCCGATCCGACCAGCGCCCGACACGGCGTGCTGCGCGGTCAGGTGGACATCTCCGCCCGGGTGATCTGGGTGTTCGAGAAGATGGGCGCGGCAACCCAGGTGCGCTGGCCAAAGCCGGAGCGCCTCGCGGCCAAGCTCGTGAAGCCGGTCGCACCCCGCTGAAACCGGGCGGTGCACGGTGCTGCCGCCTGGCAGGATGGCCGGATGACCGAGCCACGCGGGGGGACCGGAGGGTTCGGGGGACGGGGGGCCGGGCCTGATCGGGTTACGGTCGAACGGCGCGGCAGGGCGGTCGGACCGCCCGACAGTGAGGCGACGACGTGAACGGGCACAGCGGAGGCACCATTCCACGGCAGGGCGTCACCGAGCGCCAGCGAGGCGGCGAGATGCCCGAGGTCAACGACGATGAGGGTCCGACTGTCGGCGGCCGACGGGCCACGGCGCCGGCCCCGGCAGCAAAGGCCAAACCCACCTCCCGGGTCCGCATGTCGGCGGCCCAACGACGGGAGCAGTTGATCGCGACCGGCCGGCAACTCTTCGCCGAGCGCGGTTTCGACGCCACCTCGATCGAGGAGGTGGCGGCCCGCGCCAAGGTCTCCAAGCCGGTGGTCTACGAGCACTTCGGTGGCAAGGAGGGGCTCTACGCGGTGGTGGTGGACCGGGAGGTCCGGGCCCTGCTGGACCGGATCACCACGGCGTTGACCGCTGGGCATCCGCGGGAGCTGCTGGAGCAGGCGGCGCTGGCCCTGCTGGGCTACATCGAGGAGGAGACCAGCGGCTTCCGGGTGCTGGTCCGCGAGTCGCCGCTGATGTCCGGCACGGCCAACTTCAGCAGCGTCATGAACGACGTGGCGCACCAGGTCGAGCACATCCTCGGCGCCGAGTACAAGAGCCGCGGCTACGACCCGAAGCTCGCCGAGTTGTACTCGCAGGCGCTGGTCGGCATGGTGGCGCTCACCGGCCGCTGGTGGTTGGAGGTGCGCAAGCCGCGCAAGGAGACGGTGGCGGCGCACCTCGTCAACCTGGCCTGGAACGGGTTGTCACACCTGGAGGCGAAGCCCACGTTGATCACGGCACGGCGCCGCTGACGCCGATCACCGCACGGCGCCACTGACGCCGATCAGCGGCGGTGCACGTCGGCCACCGGGTGCTTGCGGTGCTCCAACTCCGCCTCGGCGTGCTCCGGTGGGCCGACCTTGTCGTACAGGCCGGTGCCGAGCAGGATCAGGCCGAACAGCATCGACACGATTACCGTCGACATCGAGAAGTTGAGGATGTTCGCCTCGGTCTGCAACACCGACATCATCAGGATGCTGGTCACCAGGAACACCACGCCGGCGGTGAGGTTCATGTAGTGGCCGAGGTTGGTGCGCCGCGAGGCCCCGATGATCAGGACGACTCCGAAGATCACCGAGGCGAGCGAGAAGGCCAGATTGGTCCGTAGCCCGAGCGCCCACGTGCCGTTGCGGCCGAAGAGCGGCTCGCCGATCGTCTCCGCGGTACCCCAGACGCCGAAGACCAGGATGTAGACGCCTATCAGACCGGAGAGCGCCCGGTAGATCGGCCGTGCCGGATGGTTCACCGGAAAGTGCGGCATGACCAGACCCCCTGATATGACCGTTTTCAGGAGGATTGTCACCCAAGACGAAGGCAACTGTCCGAGGAACCACGAAGCCGAAAGGTCCGCCGAGACGCTGGACCAGGTCAGGTTTTCGCCGGAGCCCGAGCTGCGCAGGGATCAAGCCTGACCGCCCGGAGCAGCTCGGGCTCCGGCGAAAACCCACGGCCGCAACCAAAGAGCCGCAACCAGAAGCGAAGATCAGAGAACGAGCCGAGCCTTCTGGAACGCCTCCGCCTCGTCCTCCGTGCCGACCTTGCCGTACATGCCGACCATCAGCAGCACCAGGGCGGCGGTCATCACCACGATCACGGTGGTGATGCTGAAGTTGAAGATGTTGGCGTCGGTCCGGATGAACGCGAGGCCGGCCAGGCTGACCACCATCAGGCCGTACGCCAGCCACTGGTTGATCACCACGTCGATGTTGCGACCGAGCACGGTGCCGATCAGCACGACGATCCCGAGCAGCACGCTGAGCAGTGAGAAGCCGAGGTTGGTGCCCTGGCCGAGGACCCGCGTGTCGTCCTGGGCGAGGATCTCGTTGCCGGTGCTCGCGATGATGCCGAGCACACCGAAGACGACCAGGTACAGACCGGTCAGCCCGCCGATCGCCCGGTAGATCGGCCGCGCGGGGTGGTTGACGGGGGTGTGGGCCATGTCTGTGTCTCCAACGCCGTGGGGTGAGGTGTCGCCGACGATTGTCGCGCATGTGGCGGTGTGACGCCGCACACGGCCCCGGGCCGGCGCGCCCGACCGGTCAGCTGTCGGGCAGGTCCTCGGCGAGAGTCATCCAACTGTCCTCGATCCGTTCCCGCTCGGCGCGCAGATCCTTGAGCTGGGTGTCCAGCTCGGCGACCCGGGCGTAGTCGGTGGCGTCCGCGGCGAGCTGGTCGAGCAGGGTGGTCTCGCGCTGGTCCAGCTTGCCGAGTTGCCGCTCCAGGCGGGTCAACTCCTTGCGCGCCTGGCGGACCTCGGCGGCGGACATGCCGCCCCCCGAGGAGGCAGCGGGCGCGGCGGTCGAGGTGACGCCCGCTCGGGACGGGCCGGCCCGCTCGGCGGTTCGCGCGAGATATTCGTCCACGCCACCCGGCAGGTGCACCAGCCGACCGTCGCCGAACATCCCGTACGCGGTGTCGGTGACCCGTTCGATCAGGTACCGGTCGTGGCTGGCCACGATGATCGTGCCGGGCCACGAGTCGAGCAGGTCCTCCAGCGCGGCGAGGGTGTCCGTGTCCAGGTCGTTGGTGGGCTCGTCGAAGAGCAGCACGTTGGGCTCACCGGCGAGTAGCCGCAACATCTGCAACCGGCGGCGTTCCCCACCGGAGAGGTCACTGACCGGGGTCCAGAGCCGGCGGTCGTCGAAGCCGAACACCTCGGCCAGCTGCGCGGCGGAGACCTCCCGGTCCCCCAGTTGGACCCGGCGGGCGACCTCCTCCACCGCCTCGAGCACGCGCAGGTGCCCGGGCAGCTCCGCCAGCTCCTGGGAGAGGAACGCGGGCCGCACGGTGGAGCCGGTGCCGAGGCGGCCACCGTCGGGGCGGGTGATGCCGGCGAGCATCCGCAGCAGCGTGGTCTTACCGGCGCCGTTGGCGCCGAGGATGGCGATCCGGTCACCGGGGCCGACCAGCCAGGTGACGTCGCGCAGGATCTCCTTCGGGCCGGCGTGCAGCTCGACGTGCTCCAGGTCGTACACCTGCTTGCCGAGCCGGGAGGTGGCCATGCGCTGCAACGACATGGTGTCGCGCGCCGGCGGCACGTCCGCGATCAACGCGTTCGCGGCGTCGATGCGGAACTGCGGCTTGGAGGTCCGGGCGGGCGGGCCACGGCGCAACCAGGCGATCTCCTTGCGGAGCAGGTTCTGCCGGCGGGCCTCGGTGGCGGCGGCGACGCGCTCGCGCTCGGCGCGGGCGAGGGTCCAGGCGGCGAAACCACCCTCGTAGGCGCGGACGGTCTGGTCGGCGACCTCCCAGGTGGTGGTGCAGACCGCGTCCAGGAACCAACGGTCGTGGGTGACCACGACCAGGGCGCCCTTGCGGCCGACCAGGTGCCGGGCCAGCCAGTCGACACCGCCGACGTCCAGGTGGTTGGTGGGCTCGTCCAGGATGAGCAGGTCGGAGTCGCGGACGAGCAGCGCGGCGAGCGCCACCCGGCGGCGTTCGCCACCGGACATCGGGCCGACCGGCTGGTCGAGGCCGAGGTGCGGCATGCCGAGGCCGTCGAGAATCGCCCGCACCCCGGCGTCGCCGGCCCACTCGTGTTCGGCGCCCATTCCCTCGGCGAGCCAGGCGGTGCCGAGCACCACGTCCCGGACGGTGGCCTCGGGGGCGAGGGTGAGCTGCTGCGGCAGCCAGAGCGCGCGCAGGTCGCGGCGGTGGGTCACCCGACCGTCGTCGGGGTCCTCCTGCTTGGTGAGCAGCCGCAGCAGGGTGGACTTGCCGGCGCCGTTGAGGCCGACCACGCCGATCCGGTCGGCGTCGTCCAGGCCGAGCGAGACGTCCGTGAGGAGCCGCCCGGCAGCGCCGTACCCCTTGGACACCCGGTCCAGATTGACGATGTTCGCCACGTTCCACCCTTCATGATCAAGGCGTCCGGGTGCCGGCGGGCACCTGGACGCCTCTGCCAAGGGTACGCGGACACCCCGGACGCCCGCGCCGCGTGCCGGCAGCCCCGGCCCGAACCGGCGTCAGCCGACTCGGGCGCCGGCCACCGGACCGTGCGCGACCCGCGCCTCCCGGCAGACGCCCGCCGCGGTCAGCTCGGCGGCGATCCGCTCCGCGTCGGCCGCGTCGGCGGCGAGAAACACGCAGGTCGGCCCGGAGCCGGAGACGATGCCGGTGAGCGCGCCCGCCGCCTCACCGGCCTTGAGGGTGTCGGCCAGCGCCGGGCGCATGGCCAGCGCGGCGTCCTGGAGGTCGTTGCCGAGCGTACCGGCGAGCACCCGGGGATCGCGCTGGCGCAGCGCGCCCAGCAGCGCGTCGGTGCTGCCCAACGGCGCACCGGCGGCACCGGAGTCGCGGAGCCGATCCAACTCCCGGTACGCGGTCGGGGTGGACAGGCCGGCGTCGGCGATCGCCACGACCCAGTGCCAGGAGGTCGGGCGGACCAGCACCGGGCTGATCGCCTCGCCCCGGCCGGTGCCGAGCGCGGTGCCGCCGTAGATCAGGAACGGCACGTCGGAGCCGAGGTCGGCGGCGATCCCGGCCAACTCGTCGCGGGACAACCCGGTGCCCCAGAGCGCGTCGCAGGCCACCAGCGCGGCGGCGGCGTCGGCGCTGCCACCGGCCAGTCCGCCGGCGAGCGGGATCTGCTTGCGTAGGTGCAGTCGGGCGTGCGGCAGCACGCCCGCGTACCCGGCGAGGGCGTGCGCCGCGCGGATCACCAGGTTGGTGTCGTCCAGGGCCAGCTCCCCGGTGCCCTCACCCTCCATGGTCAGAGCGAGGGTGTCCCCCCGGCGGGCCGTCAGCTCGTCGTAGATCGAGATGGCGTGGTAGACCGTGTTCAGCTCGTGGTAGCCGTCCCGGCGCAGCGGGCCCACCCCGAGGTGCAGGTTGACCTTCGCGGGCACCCGGACCTTCACCGGTCCGATGGCTCCGCGTCGCTCGTCCTCGTCGTCCGGTCGCCAGGCCTCGGTCACCGGGTGATGTCCCACAGGTGCAGGCGAATGTCGAACGGCTTGGCCACGATCAACTCCTCGGCGTCCTGGGCGGGCACGGGCGTCAGCCTACTTCGCGGCCGGCGTACCGACCGGAGCCGACGCGGCGATGGCGGCGAACTGCTCGACGGTCAGTGACTCCCCGCGGGCGCCGGGGTCGACACCGGCGGCGGTGAGCGCTGCGGCGGCCCGGTCCGCGCCACCAGCCCAGCCGGCCAACGCGGCGCGTAACGTCTTGCGGCGCTGCGCGAACGCCGCGTCCACCACCGCGAAGACCCGTTCCCGGGGTACGTCGGCGCGGGGTGGCGCGTGACAGCTGAAGGCGACCAGGCCGGAATCGACGTTGGGCACCGGCCAGAACACGTTCGGCGGCACCTTGCCGGCGCTGCGGGCCTGGGCGTACCAGGCGAGCTTCACCGACGGGATGCCGTACACCTTGGAGCCGGGACCGGCGACGAGCCGGTCGGCGACCTCCTTCTGCACCATCACCAGGCCGTGCCGCAGGGTGGGCAGCACGGCGAGCAGGTGCAGCACCACGGGCACGGCCACGTTGTAGGGCAGGTTCGCCACCAGCGCGGTCGGTGCCGGGTCGGCCAACTCGGCGGCGGCGACGCGCAGCGCGTCCGCGCGGTGCACGGTGAGCCGGGCGGCGTCGGCCCCGGCGTGCCGGGCGACGGTCTCCGGCAGCGCCCCGGCGAGCACCGGGTCGATCTCCACGGCGTGCACGTGCCCGGCGACCGGAAGCAGCCCCAGGGTCAGCGAGCCGAGGCCGGGGCCCACCTCCAGGGCCACGTCGTCCGGGGTCAGGCCGGCGGCGGTGACGATCCGGCGCACGGTGTTCGGGTCGTGCACGAAGTTCTGGCCCAGCTTCTTGGTGGGCGCGACGCCCAGCCGGGCGGCGAGTTCCCGGATCTCCGCCGGGCCGAGGAGACCGGTCATGGCTGGCAGCGTAGCGACGGGGTCGTGCTCGACCGTCGGGCCGGGCTCACCACGGGCCGAAGGCCCGGTCGCCGGTGGCGGAGATGGCCGCGCACAGCTCGTCCAGGTCGCTGCCGGTGGTCGCGGCGAGCGCGCGGACGGTGAGCGGGATCAGGTACGACGCGTTCGGCCGACCGCGGTGCGGCATCGGGGTGAGGTACGGGGCGTCGGTCTCCACCAGCAGCTGGTCCACCGGGGTGAGCGCGGCGGCCTCGCGCAGCGCCGCCGCGCTGCCGAAGGTGACGGTGCCGGCGAAGCTCAACAGGTAGCCCCGGCGGACGCACTCGCGGGCGAAGTCGGCGTCGCCGGAGAAGCAGTGCAGCACCACCCGGTCGGGAGCGCCCTCGTCGTCGAGGATCCGCAGCACGTCCGCGTGCGCGTCGCGGTCATGGATGACCAGTGTCTTGTCGTACCGCTTGGCGATGGCGATGTGCGCGCGGAAGCTCTTCTCCTGCGCGGCCCGCCCCTCGTCACCGGTCCGGAAGAAGTCCATACCGGTCTCGCCGATCCCGCGGACCCGGTCGCGGGCGGCGAGCGACTCGATCTCCCGCAACGCCTCGTCGAGGTCGGTCAGCCGGGGCGCCTCGTTGGGGTGCAGCGCCACGGTGGCCAGCACGGCCGGGTACCGGTCGGCGGTGTCCGCGCCCCACCGCGAGGAGGCGACGTCCACGCCCACCTGGACCAGCCGGTCCACGCCGACCTCGGTGGCCAACCCGACGGCCGCGCCGACCGGGTCGTCGGCCGACCCGCCGCCGGGCACACCGGCCTCGCTGACCGTGATGTCCAGGTGGGTGTGGCTGTCCAGCACCGGCCGGGGCAGCGGCTCGGGGGCGGGCGGAAACTCTCCGGCCCGCCGGGCGGCACGCTCTCGGCGGGATTCAGTGGGCTCGCTCATCAGCCACAGCATCACACACCGGGCTCGTCCACCTTCCCGCCACCCGACGTTCACCTCGACTACGCCGCGCGACTCTACCGTCGCCGCGTGAGTGGACGCAGCGCGCCACGAAGCCGACACGGCATCTCGCTGAGAGGGAGGTGACGACATGAGCGTCACCCCCCGGGCCGGCGGCACCGCCGGCGAACGGACCGGACTGCACGTGGCGTTCGGAGGCGGCGTCTACCCGGCCGAGGAGATCGCCCGGGGCGCCGCGTACGAGCTGTTCAGCGCCGACGAGGTGGCCGGCTTCGAGTGGGCGCCCCGCCCGGGTAGCGCGCTGCCGTGGCACCGGTTCGTGCACGTCACCGAGGTGACCGCGGTGCACGGGGCGAGCGAGCCGGCCGACGAGCCGGAGACGCCGCTGCTGATGCCCGCGCACCGCGAGCGGGGCTGGGCGTACCTGCACCAACTCAGCCAGCAGCCGGCGACGGCGGGTGACCCGGTGCTGGCGACGGCACGCGCGTCGGCGGTGGTCCGGCGGGGCACCCGGATGATGAAGGTGCTCTCCGCCCAGCAGCTCGCCGGCTACCTACGAGGATGGCTGCCGCACGGCTTCTGCTATCGCGAACACGATGTGGCGCATCTGCGGACGCCGACGACGACGCGGGTGCTGCGTACCGATGGCGACGCCGGCCGCGACGGCCCGGACGTGGCGTACGCGCTGCGCTGGCGCGCGTCCGACCCGGGCGACTACGACGTGCCGGTGGGCGAGGCGCACCGTGGCCTGACCGCGCTGCCCGCCCGGGACCGGCTCGGCGCGCCGGTGCTGGGCACCGGCTTCGTCCCCAGCAACGGTCAGCTCATCCCGGAGTTCATCACCCGGGACTTCGCCGACCTGCCGATGCCGGCGAACGCCGCCCTGATCGCCTACCCGGCGGACGGGGTGGAGGTGGTGCTCTACACCTACCAGGCCGAGCAGCGTGGCTGGCTGCGGATGGTGGGCCCGCAGTGGCGGCACCTGCTGGCGGCGGTGCCGGGCCTCCCCCCGGACCAGGAGTACGTGCCGAACGGCGACGCGCCCCGCTCCACCCAACTCGTCGGGATGTACGGCGACAGCGAGTACGAGGCGGTCGCCGACCTGCCCGGCGGGTTCCGGGTGCTGGCGATGACCCGGGCGGCCCGTTACCCGGTGGATGCGGTGGCCCGCCGGCTCCGGTTCGCCCAGTGGCGGGGCGTGCCCTGCCTGGTGCTGAGGGAGGAGGCCGGCTGGCTGCGGCTCCGCCTGCGCTACCCGAACCCGGACAGCGTGCTCACGACCGGCGCGCAGTGCCAGGAACGCGGCGTCTACGAGGCCTGGGCGCCGGGCGTCGAGGTGACCGACGATCAGGTGATGGACACCCGGTACGCGATGTGACGTCGCGCGGCGGCAGGGCGACCCGCCGCCGCGCGTCGTGTGGTCAGTCGGCCAGCCGGGCCAGCTCCTCGTCGACGATCGACGGGTCGAGCTTGCGGAACACCGGCTTCGGCGCGGCCAGCGGCCGGCCCGCCTCGATCGACACCGACTCCCACCGCGCGCCGACGGTGTAGTCCCCGGTCAGCACCGGGTACGCCGGGCCGCCGTCCAGGTCGTCGACCTGCTCGATCACCGGCATCGGCGCGTGCACGCCGGTGCCACCGAGCAGCTCGTGCACCTGCTGCGCGGAGTGCGGCAGGAACGGGGTGAGCAGCGTGTTGGCGTCGCTGATCACCTGGAGGGCGACGTGCAGGATAGTGCCCATCCGGGGCTTGTCGGCCTCGTCCTTGAGCTTCCACGGCGCCTGCTCGGAGAGGTACCTGTTGGCCTCGGCGACGACCTTCATGGCCTCACCGATCGCCTGCTTCTGCCGGTGCCGGCCGATCAGGTCGCCGACCGTGGTGAACCCGGTCCGGGCGACGGCGAGCAGCGCCTCGTCGGCCTCGGTGAGCCCGGCCGGGTCGACCGGCGGGATCGCCCCGAAGTTCTTCGCGGCCATCGAGACGCACCGGTTGACCAGGTTGCCCCAGCCGGCCACCAGCTCGTCGTTGTTGCGGCGCAGGAACTCGGCCCAGGTGAAGTCGGTGTCGTTGCTCTCCGGGCCGGCGGCGGCGATGAAGTAGCGCAGCGCGTCGGCGTCGTAGCGCTCCAGGAAGTCCCGGACGTAGATGACCACCTTGCGGGACGAGGAGAACTTGCGCCCCTCCATGGTCAGGTATTCGCTGGAGACCACCTCGGTGGGCAGGTTGAGCCGGCCCAGCTCGCCCGGCTCACCGTCGCGGGAGCCCTCACCGGAGTAGCCGGAGAGCAGCGCCGGCCAGATCACCGAGTGGAAGACGATGTTGTCCTTGCCCATGAAGTAGTAGGACTGGGCGTCCTTACCCTGACCGTCGGTGGACCACCACCGACGCCACGCCTCGGGGTCGCCGGAGCGGCGGGCCCACTCGATCGAGGCGGACAGGTAGCCGATCACCGCGTCGAACCACACGTAGATCCGCTTGTCGGGCCGGTCGCGCCAGCCGTCGAGCGGGATCGGCACACCCCACTCCAGGTCCCGGGTGATGGCCCGAGGCTGGAGGTCGTCGAGCAGGTTGCGGGAGAACCGCAGCACGTTGGGCCGCCACCCCTCGCGGGTGTCCAGCCACTGCCGCAGCACCTCGGCCAGGGCCGGCAGGTCCAGGAAGAAGTGCTCGGTCTCGACGAACTTCGGCGTCTCCCCGTTGATCCGGGACTTCGGGTCGATCAGGTCGATCGGGTCGAGCTGGTTGCCGCAGTTGTCGCACTGGTCGCCGCGGGCGCTGTCGTACCCGCAGATCGGGCAGGTGCCCTCGATGTAACGGTCGGGCAGGGTGCGCCCGGTGGACGGGGAGATGGCGCCCATGGTGGTCTTCGGCACGATGTAGCCGTTGCGGTACATCCCCTCGAACAGCTCCTGCACCACGGCGTAGTGGTTACGCGTGGTGGTGCGGGTGAACAGGTCGTAGGAGAGACCGAGGCCGTGCAGGTCCTCGACGATCACCCTGTTGTACCGGTCGGCCAGCTCGCGCGGGGTCACCCCGTCGGCGTCGGCCTGCACCTGGATCGGGGTGCCGTGCTCGTCGGTGCCGGAGACCATGAGCACGTCGTGGCCGGCCATCCGCATGTACCGGGCGAAGACGTCGGAGGGAACGCCGAAACCGGAGACGTGGCCGATGTGGCGGGGGCCGTTGGCGTACGGCCAGGCCACCGCCGCGAGAACGTGACTCATGAGCAGCAAGCCTAGTGACCCGTCCGGGGCGTCCGCGAACCAATGGGGGGTGCCCGGTCGGCGGACCGGGCCGACCCCCTCGCCCATTGGTCCGATTTGTCGCCGACACGCGGCTCAGCTGCCGGTTCCACCTCCCGGACCGGTGTGCAATGAACGTCGTGACGGGCAGACGAGCGGCGCGGGACCACGAGGACCGTCCCACCGGACCGGAGGTCGGCGACGATCCGGGCCTCGAGCCCGCCGCGCCGCGCGGTGCCGGGGTCGCACCTCAGCCCCGACCGGTGCCCGGCGCCGACCCGGGCGAGCAGCGACCCACGCCCACGGGGAGATCCGTCACCCCGGCCCGGCCCACGCCCGCCGCGCCGTCGCCCACTCCGGCCCGGCCGACTCCGTCCGCGCCCGTACCCAGCCCGGCCCGGCCCGGCCCACCCGGCCCGCCGGTCGGCGCGACGCCGCCCACCGGGGAGCCCGGCGCGGAGCCGGTCGAGGTGGAGCCGACCACCGGGGCGCCGGTGGACGCGGTGCCACGCCGGGTGCCGGTGCGGCAGCAGAGCCACCGGCAGCGGGGCCGCCGGCCCGACGACACCCTGGACGACGACGGTGGGGTCTTCTGGGCACCGATCGAGCAGGTGCACTGGGACGGCACCCCGGTCCGCAAGGACCCGGCACCGGAGCGGGTACTCCGCTTTCGGCTGACGCTGCGGCGGGCGCCCGGCCGCCCGGTCCCACCGCCGGATCCGCTCCCCGGGCTCGCCGCGCTGGTGCTGCTGAGCCTGGTCGCGGCGTTCTTCGCCTGGGTCAGCGCCGGCCCGTTCTGGCTCGCCGTCGGGCACGCCCGGACGGGCACGGTGGTGATCGACGACTGCACCGGTGGCGGGCTGACCCAGCGGTGCCGGGGCATCTTCACGGCCGAGCAGGGGCGCTTCATCGCCCACGGTGTCCGGGTCAGCGGCGTGCCCGCCGGAGGGGACGCGGCCGGTACGCCACTGCCGGCGCGGATGACCGGCCCGGACAGCGGCACCGCGTACGCGGACGTCGGCGTGGGCCGGCACCTGCGGTGGCTGCCCGGTCTGCTGGTGGTGCTGGGCTGCACGGCCGGCATCGTCCGGTGGACCGGGTCGGCCCGGCTGCCCGGCCGCCGGCACCGCCGCTGGGCGGTGGCCGCCGCCATCGCCGGCCCGACGCTGATCACCGTCGGTTTCCTGGTCGCCGCGTGGTGACCCCCACCGTCGGCCGGCCCGACCACCTCGGTCAGCTGTGCACGATCGTGTAGACGTCCCGGCGGCGCAGCGCGTACTCGGTGGCGACGTCGGTGATGGCGTCCCGGCGGGAGCGGCCGGCGGCCTCCCGCTCGGCGACGGCGGCGCGCAGGGTGTCGTCGTCGGGTCGCTCGGCGGCCGTCACCGGCGCGCCGGCCACCACCAGGGTGATCTCTCCGCGCGGGTCGCCCTCGGTGGCCCACCGGGCCAGCTCGCCGAGGGGACGGCGGAGGACCTCCTCGTAGGTCTTGGTGAGTTCCCGGCAGAGCGCGGCCGGTCGGTCCGCGCCGAACGTGTCGGCGAGGTCGGTGAGGGTCGCGCCGATCCGGTGCGGCGCCTCGAAGAAGACCAGGGTGCGTTCCTCGGCGGCGAGCGCGCGCAGCCGGGCTCGCCGTCCGCCGGGGGTGCGGGGCAGGAAGCCCTCGAAGCAGAACCGGTCGCAGGGCAGCCCGGAGATGGCCAGCGCGGTGGTGACCGCGCTGGGCCCCGGGGCGACGGTGACCGGCGCCCCGACCTCCAACGCGGCGCGGACCAGCCGGTAGCCGGGGTCGGAGACGCTCGGCATCCCCCCGTCGGTGACCAGCGCCACCGCGTACCCGCCGAGGATGACCTCGACCAGCTCGGGGGTGCGCCGTTCCTCGTTGCCCTCGAAGTAGGAGACGATCCGGCCACCGACGGTGACGTCGAGGTCGCGGGCCAGCCGGGTGAGCCGGCGGGTGTCCTCGGCCGCGACCACGTCGGCGCTCGTCAGCACCTCGCGGAGTCGGGCCGAGGCGTCGGCGGGGTTGCCGAGCGGGGCACCGAGCAGAATCAGGCGCCCAACTTCGGACATTTCACCCACGAATTCGTCTCCTTCATTGATTGCGGATACCGGTATCAGGGACGACGGGCGCCGCCGGACACCTTGGCAGCCTACGATCGCCGGGTGACGAGTGCGTCGACAGCGCAGAGCCCGAGCGCCGATCCGGACAAGTTGGTCGAGGTGACGGGCGAGCCAGGTCCCCAGCAGGAGCCGACCGCACCGCCCGCCGACGGCGGCGGGGTGGCCGCCGTGGTCCGGCGACGGTTCGCCACCGTCGACACCCAGGTGGACCGGTTCTCCTGGCTGGCCACCGCCGTGGTGGTGGCCATCGCGGCGATCGTGCGCTTCGTCGGGCTGTCCAGCCCGAAGGGCAAGATCTTCGACGAGACGTACTACGCCAAGGACGCCTACGGGCTGATCTCGCGTGGCGTGGAGTGGAACTACAAGGACAACGTCCCGTCGTACGTGGTGCACCCTCCGCTGGGCAAGTGGTTGATCGGCATCGGCGAGTGGGCCTTCGGCTATCAGGACGCGGACTCGAAGGTCTCCGTCCCGGGGCACCTGATCACCACCGCGCCGGAGTTCGGCTGGCGGTTCTCGGCGGCGGTGATCGGCACGCTGTCGGTGTTGCTGCTGGTCCGCATCGGTCGGCGGATGTTCCGCTCGACGGTGCTCGGCTGCGCGGCCGGCCTGCTGCTCGCCCTGGACGGCTTCCACCTGGTGCTGTCCCGCGCGGCCCTGCTCGACATCTTCCTGCTCTTCTTCGTGCTGGCCGCGTTCGGCGCACTCGTGCTCGACCGGGACGCCCGCCGCCGACGGTGGGCACGCGCGCTCGACGACGGTCTCGATCCGAGCCGGCCGGGTCGCGCCGGCCGGCCGCCGACCGGCTGGCGCACCTGGCCGTGGTGGCGGTTGGCGGCCGGGGTGCTGCTCGGCTGCGCCTGCGCGGTGAAGTGGAGCGCCCTGTACTTCGTGCCGGCCTTCGCGTTGCTCGTGCTTTTCTGGGAGGTCGGCGTCCGTCGCTCGGCGGGGGCCCGCCGGCCCTGGCGGGACACCCTGATCGACGAGTTGCCCTGGCTGGTGCTCGCGGGCGTGCTGATGATCGGCACCTACCTCGCCACCTGGTCGGGCTGGCTGCTCACCGACGACGGCTACTACCGGCTCGCGTCGGCCTACCCGAGCGCCCCGCTCAGTGACCGTCCGGTGATCGGGCCGCTGATCAACCTCTTCGAGTACCACCGCGCGGCGTACGGTTTCCACGCCCAGCTCGACGACGCGCACAAATACCAGTCGTGGCCGTGGCAGTGGCTGCTGCTCGGTCGGCCGGTGGCGTTCCACTGGTCCGGCGACGGCGCCTGCGGCGCACCGAGCTGCGCCTCGGAGATCCTGCTGCTGGGCACCCCGCTGCTCTGGTGGTCGTTCCTGCCGGCCCTGGTGGCACTGGCCTGGCTGGGCTTGGCCCGCCGGGACTGGCGGGCCGGCGCGATCCTGCTCAGCGTGGCGGCCGGGCTGCTGCCCTGGTTCTGGTTCGCCCTCGACGGCCGCACGATGTTCTCGTTCTACGCGGCCCCGGCGGTGCCGTTCCTGGTGCTGGCGGTGGTCTATGTGCTGGGCGCGCTGATCGCCCCGGCCGGTGCCGACGTGGGTACGGTGGCGCCGCTGGCGCCCGGTGACCCGAGTTACGAACGCCGGCTGGTGGGCAGCATCGCGGCCGGGGCGTACGTGCTGCTGGTCGGGCTCTGCTTCGCCTACTTCTATCCGATCTTCGTCGGCCGACTCATCCCGTACTCGGACTGGCTGTCCCGGATGTGGCTCGACGGTCGGTGGATATAAGCACCGACAGGCGACGCGCCGCACCGCGCGACGACAGAGGGCCCGCACGCGCAAGCGTGCGGGCCCTCTCACATAGACGCGCGCCCCGATCGCCTGCCACGGGGGAAGCGGGCGATTGGGGCGCGCATGAAGAGCTTAACCACCGCGCACCACCGGCACAACGGGTCGACTTGGGTCAGATTTCCGACGGATGGCGGCCGGACCGACACCTTCCCTCGCACAGTTGACCGAGGGTGACCCGGCGTGGACCCAGAGCGCGGACCTGGCCGGTCGAAGGTGATCGCCGCCCCCGTGCGGGGACGTACGCGGCGCCACCCCAATGATCATCCAAAGTGGATCTCACTACACTGCGGGCCGTGATCAACATCAGACGATCGACGGCTGTCCTTCTCGGACTGCTGGCGACCACCGCACTGGCCGGGCCCGCTCCGGCGCAGGCCGACGAGGAACCGGTGCCCGAGCCGCCCCGGGTCGAGCTGGTGCTCGACGTCAGCGGGTCGATGCGCGCCGCCGACATCGACGGGCGCAGTCGGATCTCCGTCGCCCAACAGGCCTTCAACGAGGTCGTGGACGCGCTACCGGAGGAGACCCAGCTCGGCATCCGGGTGCTCGGCGCGACCTACCGGGGCAAGGACAAGAAGGTCGGTTGCCAGGACACGCAGCAGATCGTGCCGGTCGGCCCGGTCGACCGGTCCGCGGCCAAGGCGGCGGTGGCGACCCTGCGACCGACCGGCTTCACCCCGGTCGGGCTGGCGCTGCGCTCCGCCGCCCAGGATCTGGGCACCGGGACCACCACCCGCCGGATCGTGCTGATCACCGACGGCGAGGACACCTGCGCCCCACCGGACCCCTGCGAGGTGGCCCGGGAACTGGCCGCCCAGGGAACCAGCCTGGTCGTCGACACCCTCGGCCTGGCCCCCGATGAGAAGGTACGCCGGCAACTGCTCTGCATCGCCAGCGCGACCGGCGGGACCTACACCGCCGCGCAGAGCGCCGAGGAGCTGACCGGCCGGATCAAGCAGCTCGTCGAACGCGCCGGCGACACGCACACCCGGGCACCGACCGTGGTCGGCGGCACGAACGCCTGCGACTCGGCGCCGCTGCTCGCCCCCGGCGTCTACGCCGACCGGGAGGCGTTCTCCGAGCACCGCTACTACCGGGTGCCGATCCGCCCCGGACAGGAACTGCGGGCTTCGGTGAGCATGTCGCTGGACCGCGCCGTCAACCGGGACTACGGGGTGCTGCTGCGGGCCACCGCGGCCGACGGCCGGGAACTCGTCCGGGGCGCCGACGCCGGCAGCGGACGAGCCGACGTGCTCTCCGCCGGGCTGCGCTGGTCGGCCACCGCCGACGACGAGGATGCCGCAGAGGCCGAGGAGAGCGCCGCACCCGTCGTCGAGCCCACCACCGTCTGCCTGGTGGTGAGCAACTCGTTCGCCCCGCGTCCCGGCACCGCGGCGACCCCGGGCATGCCGGTGGAGCTGACCATCGACGTGGTAGACGCCGCACCCGCACCGGACGGGCCGGACCTCGGCCGGGGCTGGGTGCTGCTTGCCCTGCTCACCGTCGTCGGGCTGATCGCCGGTCTGCTCGCCGGCCTACTCACCCGCTGGTGGGTCGCCACCTGGAGGGAGAACTGATGCGTACCGCACTGTTCCGGTCAATGGTGGCTCTGCTCGCCGCCGGCGGGGTCACCCTGCTTCCCGCCGCGGCCGTCGCGGCCCCGACCCCCTCGCCGGGTGCCACGCCGGTGAACCGTGCCGGGACGTCGTTCCTCTCCGCCACCCCGATCACCGCGGGGCAGCCGGTACGGGTGGACGCCTCGGTCGGTGACCACCTGTACTGGTCGTTCCCGGCGACGGCCGGCCAGGTGCACGAGATCAGCGCCACCGTCACCTTCCCGAAGGGACGCAGCGGCGCCTCGACCTGGACGGTGGACGTCTTCGACGGGCTGCGTCGACGGCAGGCGTGCACGGCGGGGGCCCAGACGCCGACCGTGGACGCGAAGGCGTCGAGCGTGGTGCTGGGCTGCACGCTGCGCGAGGTGCGACCGTGGGCGGAGCCGTGGTCGGCCGATCCACTGCCCGGCACGTACGTCGTCCGGCTCTCCGTGATCGACCTGCCGGAGCCGGACCTGGGTGCGCCGATCGACGTGGACCTGCTGGTCGGCAGCGTCGCCGACCGGGGCGCCTCGGCCGACGACGGCGAGTTGGCCGCGCCGCTGGTGCCGAACACCAAGGCCGGCACGGTGCTCAACGCCGTACCCCCGGTGGACGCGGAGGCCGACGACGAGAGCGACCCGCTGACGGACTGGCTGCCGGACCTCGGCTCGCGCTGGGTCTGGACCGGTATCGGCGGTGTGCTCGCCGCGGTGGCCGGGGTGTTCGGCTTCGCGCTGACCCGGCGCCCCCGGCTTCGCTGAACGCCGCTCTGGTGGCCCCGCCGTTCGCGGGGCCACCAGCGGCTCAGCTGGGTCGGGTGCCGCGCGGTAACCAGCCGATGAACCGGTCCTGAAGCGACATCACCGGGGCGGCGCGCAGATCCTCCGTGGCAGCGGCGAGGCAGGAGCCCAGGTAGACGCTGAGCATGGCGCGATCACCCCCGTACTCCGCCAGCAGCCGGGTGCGCTTCGTCGCGCACGGCCACTCGTCACCGCAGGAGCCGCAGCTCCAGCAGGGGGTCTTCGGGGCGTGCTCGTCAGCCCGCACCCCCGGCCGTTCCGCACCATCGGTCATCGCACGTCCTTCCAGATGTCCACGGGACTGGCGGCTGCCCAGCCGGCCAGCATTGATGGTGGTCCCCCCGGAGCCATCAGGGAGGGCGCTGCGCGTCCCTCCGGTGTTACATCTTTGCGGTACCTTCAGCAGTCGTGGGAGTCGGAAAGTTGACGGTTGACCCGATGCGCCATTCCTACCGACGAGTAGGCCGCAGCGATGCGTGACCTGCTGCCCTCGACGGTAGCGGTGGCCGTCGCCGGTCCGGAGGATTGGACGGGCGAGTTGCTCCCCGCTGAGCAGGCATGTCTCGGCGAGCGGGCCGTGCATTCCCGTCGGCGGGACTTCACCGCGGGGCGATCCTGCGCCCGCCGCGCTCTGCGCGACCTCGGTCTACCCACGACCGCCGTGCCAGCCGCCGCCGACCGCGGGCCGGTCTGGCCGGCCGGGGTCGTCGGCAGCATCACCCACACCGCCGGCTACTGCGCCGCCGCCGCGGCGTACACCACCGACATCAGGTCGGTCGGGATGGATGCCGAGCAGCACCGCGAGCTCAGTCCGGGAGTACGCAAACTCGTGCTGCTGCCCGAGGAGGAGGCCGCCTGCGCACGGCTGCCCAGGAGCATCCGCTGGCCGGTGGTGCTGTTCAGTGCGAAGGAGACGGTCTACAAGGTGTGGCACCCGGTCGTCCGCAGCTGGCTGGACTTCCTCGACGCCCGACTCGACATCGATCCGGACGCCGGCACGTTCGTCGCCCGCATCGCACCGGCCCGGGTGGACGCGGCGGGGGTCGACGACCCGCCGACGTCGATCACCGGCCGCTTCGTGGTCGCCGACGGGCTGGTTCGCACCGCCGCCGTGTTGCCACTGCGCTGACCTCCACTGGTCACTCATGGCAATGAATGGAACACCGACCCA
Source organism: Micromonospora sp. NPDC049645 (assembly GCF_040675155.1). Lineage (NCBI taxonomy): Bacteria > Bacillati > Actinomycetota > Actinomycetes > Micromonosporales > Micromonosporaceae > Micromonospora > Micromonospora sp. NPDC049645. The sequence goes on along the minus strand of NZ_JBFAOI010000001.1, from coordinate 902,791 downwards.
GATTGGCGCTCGGTGACCGACCGACCACCGTCCATGCTGGCCAGTGCGGCACATCACTACCGTCGATGGGATGCCGCCCGGCGCGGCGCTCGGGCGCGTCGCCACCCACGGTAACGTCGACTGGTTCCCGCACCGCACGTACCGAGGCGTCAAGGAGTACGGTGACCCACCCCCAGCCCCCCGTCGGGCCGCAGGACCCCCAGCAACCGAACACGCAGCCGCCGACCCGTCCGTTCGCGGCGACACCGCAGCCGCCGTTCTCGGGCGCTGCGTATCCGGCGGCTGGCGGACAGGTGGACGCGGGCAGCGGATACCGGATACCCGGAGGTCCGGGCTACCCGATCATCGCGCCACCACCGGTGCAGACGAACCGCTCCAAGACCTCGGCAGTGGTCGTCGCCGTCACCGCGGCGGTCCTCACCCTGCTCAGTTGCGCCGGTGGCATCGTGGCGGTCGTCATCGGCACCAACCGCGCCACGACCCACGTGAGCGAGGCACAGGCCAGCGCCTCCCCGTCGACCTCGCCGACGCCGCAGAGCGACAACACCCGCACCATGTCGCCCGGCGACACCCTGGTCATCGACGGCGACGACGGCACCGTCGAGATCACCGTGACGAAGTTCAGCAGTGCCACCAAACCCTGCAAGTCCCACGGACTGAAGCCGGGCGCGGGTGTGTACGTGATCGCCGACGTGACCGTCACCGTCACCAGGGGCACCGCCTCGACGAACCCGCTCTACTTCCAGTGGGTCGCCGCCGACGGCACCAAGGCCACCGCGATCGGTGGGGCGTTCTCCGGCTGCGGCAAGCCGATGCCGGCCAGCGACGACCTGACCGCCGGCACGAAACGCAGCGGGAGCGTGGTGTTCGACGTGCACGACACGTCGGGCGCGCTGGAATACCAGTACCACTTCCAGACCGCCGGTTCCTGGAAGCCGTGAGCGTCCGGGCGCGGGGCTGGTCCGACCGGGCCAGCCCCGCGTTCGTCTGGGCCTACCGGGCCCACGCCTCCTCGACGGTGACGACCGGCCCGCCGGTGCGTACCGATTCCTCGATGGCGAGGCTGATCAGGTGGTCCTGGCAGGCCTCGGCGAGCGGATACGGCGCCGGGCCCTCCTCCCGGGCCCACGCGCCGGCGCGGGCGACGATGTCCGCCACCGCGATGTCGTCGTCGGACAGTCCACTGCCGACGAACGGATTGCGGTAGACCACGTCGCCGTCGAAGCTGATGTGCTTCAGGTCGAGCCCCTCCAGGTTGAGGTCGAGGCCGGTCTGCCGCCGCGTCAGGGCCGACTCCACCGGTGTGGTCGGGTCGACCAGGCGGACCACCCGGTCGTCGACCAGCTCACCGAGCGAGCCCCGGACCACCAACCGACGGGTACGCAGCGGGTTCCACCACTGGTTGTCGGTGAAGTCGTACAACCCCATCCGCCCGCCGAAGTCGATGGTCGCGAGGGTGGTGGTCAGTTGCTGCGGGGTGTCGTCGCCGCTCCAGCCGGACGGCGACAGCGGATCGGCCAGCGGCGCGACGAAGGCACGCGCGTTGACCTCGGCGCTCTGGTGACCGACCCCGAGCAGGCCACGGATCAGCGAGACCGCGTGGTAAAGGTGGGTCGACGAGACCTGCACCGAGGTCGGCTCACCGAGCACCCCGGCGCGCACCAACGACAGCCGCGCCGCGTGCCCGGGCATCAGCAGGTACTGCTCGGCGACCTGCACCAGACCGCTGCCGCCGACGTCGGCCCACAGCGCACGCAGACCCGCCAGGTCGGGGGCGGGCGGCGTCTCGGCGAGCACCGGTACGCCGGCCGCGACCAGTTCCCGGGTCGCCTCGGGTGTCACCGGCCACGGCACCGACACGATGACGAAGTCCGGCCGTTCGTGGGCGAGCAACTCCGCCGTCGTGCGGAAGGTCGGCACGCCCCAGTCGGCCGTCACGGCCTCCCCGCGAGATTCGGTACGCGTCACCACCCCGGTCACCCGGAACCGCTCGGGCAGCAGCCGAGCCAGGCGAAGGAAGAACTCCCCTCGCCAGCCACTGCCGACGAGGCCGAACCGGGTCTGGGTCGCCGAAGTCATCTGGGCTCCTCACGTCGGGACCCGGATGCTAGCCGCTTCCGGAGGCCGTGGCCCATCGCTACGGTGGCGGTCGTGACCGCCGATGCGCTTCCCGCCGCGCCCGTCGAGGTGGCCGCTCGACGGCCGCCCCTGGACTACTACCTCGTTCTGAGGCGGCGCGACGACCCGACGTCGATCGAGAGCGTGGAGGGGATCGTCGTGGAGGAGTTCACCCGCCACCGCGACTTCACCACGACGGGGCTGGACAGCGCCGGCTGGACGCCGGAGGTCGGCTGGTGGAGTTCCGCCGCACTGAGCCGCGGCATGCGCACCGACCCGGAGGTGCTGGCGCGGGTGGTGCCCAGCAGCCGCCCGGAGGCCGAGACCGTCTATCGCAGGCTCGGTGCCGGTCGACTGCCGGACGAAGCGGTGCTGCGGACGTACTTCCTCGACCACCAACCGATGCCCAGCGCCCCGCCGCTGCGGCTCGGCCCCGCACAGCCACCGGCCGGCTTCCACGAGCGGCGGGTGTACCGCGTCCTCTTCGCCAAGGATCTCCACGCCGAGCAGGTGGCGAGCCTCCGGGCGGCCTGGCGGACGCCCGTCGATGGCACCGGCACTTCGGTCGCGAGCGGTCGTCTCGACAGGGGCGGGGACCGGTTCACCTGGGACCTGCGACGGGTCGGTCACACCCCCGCCTGGTGTCTAGACCTGACCGTCCTACTACGAACCGCTGCCGCCGAGGCGGTGTATCCGGTCCTGTCCGCCCTGACGAACGCTTTGCGGAAGCACGGCCTGATACCGGTAACAACCGAACGCTTCTCCTAACCAGCCCCGCCACGCCCCCACCCCGTCGATCATGGAGTTGTGGTGCCGGCATGATGCCGTGGTGACCCCTTTGTCACCCACCACAACTGCTTGATCGACGAGCCGAGGCGATCACGTGCGGTGTGGGCACGAGTCATGACAACCGGCGGGGTTGCGATCTGCGGATAGGTCCGCTTTCGATCTGCGGCTCGACGATGTTCGGTTCGCGGGCCTGTGGCGTTCGATATGCGGCGGCTTGGTGATCGGCGGGAAACATCGTCGGACCGCCGCATGGCTCGGCCGCACTGACTTGCCGCAGCACTCGACCGCTGCGCAACCTCACGTTTGGGGCCACCGCCTCCGTCGAACTCAGCCGTTCGGCTTAACTTCCGCCGGCACGTGCCACGGACTGGGGCTCCGTCCCACGGACGAGCGACGGACAAACGATCAAGGCGGGTTCCCCGTCATCCGGAACCCGCCTTGACCTGCTGTTTCTTGGTGGAGCTGAGGGGATTTGAACCCCTGACCCCCTCTTACCGTCAGTAACGATCTTCGCCTTGTCGTCCGTTGTCGGCTCTTGTGGCTGACCTGGCATAACAGAAGACGGCTGTGATCGTTGCCTGTCACCGGTTGTCGACGCTGGGCGAGGGTTTTCGGGGGGTAAACGGGGGGCTCATCGCCCGGCGCCCGGTCCCGCCTTAAGTCGAGGACGCTTGATCTTAATGGTGATCTTCCGCTGATTGCCTGCCCGGGGACGTACTGGGGACATAGGGCTGATGCGATCTGGGCAGGCGGGGCTTGACTGGACGCCCCGATGAGCGAAAGGGAAGCCATGGACACTGGCAACAAGTTCGTTCTGTACCCAAACGGCCAGATGCACACCTACTACGGTGGGGTGGGCCACCCCGACGGCTTCGGCCACGGTCACTACAACCACCAGAACGGCTACAACCGGCCCCCGGTCGCGGAGAACCCGCTCGGCTGGACCGCCATCATCGGAGCGGTCGGCAAGCCGAACATCGACGTCGGCGGCTCGCCTTGGTCGTGATATAGGTAGTTCTTCCTTCCGACCGACACTGTGTTCTGGGACGGGCTTCGCGTAAGCGGAGCCCGTCCCGTTATTTGCCGCACCTCGCCCTCATTTAGAAATGAGGACACGTGCTTAGCACTGCACTGAAGGGGGCCAGGCTACGAAGAACTGCGCCTGTACATTCTCCTTTGATAGCCGGCTGCCGACTGCGGCGACACATCCGGTGGTGTTGGTTACGGTCAACGGTGACTACCCGTGCATTATGTGGGTTCATTTATGGCTGGGAGTGTCACGTGGCTGTTCGAGTCAGGGATGGTGACTGGGGCTGCATGCGAACTAGCGGGCGAAGACGCCTTGCGCTTCGAGCGTTGGCGACTGAAGTGCAGGCGCCGACGAGCGATACGCATCGCAGGGCAGGCAATTTGGATGAGCGCGATGAGACAGGAGAGGACATCGGCTACGAAGGCCAAATCCGACAGCAGATCCGTCATGTCGATAGCGTGAACCACGGACATCCCGCTTACGTCTCCGGCCATCGCCAGCGGAAGCCGATGACAGTCTGCTCCATATAAGGCAGGCATATGCTTGCCGTACCAGACGGCTGAAGCCGCACCTTCCGATCTTCTACTGGCTGGCCAAGTATGTGGTCTGCCCAAACGGAGAACCATACATATGTGGGGAAAACCGGCGGCGCAAAATGGACCGCGAGAGTGACATTCGCTGTGCGTCCGCGTGCTGGGCGACGTACCTCGGTGACGCCGTTGCCGGACTCGTAGCGGCTGGTGTACTCCAAGCCAGCACGTTCGCCAGCGCTGAGAACGTGCTCCAGCACGATGTCGTCTGCTATCAAGCCGCCGGCGTACTCGTAGTGCCGGCCGATCCGGCCGCCGTGGACAACGTTGATCTCAGTTACAGAGGACTCGTGGTTGAACAAATAGCTGTCGACGCCATCCTCCTTGGCCTCGATGCACTGAACGGTCCGGCGCAGGGCGAGGTTGCGCTCGCCGTCAACGTAGTACCGCTCAAATAAGGACACCGTTCTGTGCCATTGCCGGCGAGCCATACCTCGGGGGACGGACACGGTCTGCGCGATGCCCTCGGCGCCCAAGTAGGTGCGCCACAGCTCCCGCTGGTCCTCCTCCGGCATCGCGAAGGCGTCGATGAACTGCTCCAACGTGGAAGCGGTGAGTCGCTGGCCAGTCAACGCGCGGTTTACGAGATTCTTCAGTTTCAACGGTAACGTGATCTCGGTGTCGGGCCGGACGCCCTCCTCCCAAAGATGAAGGGCGATCACCTTCGCTACGGCTCGCTGGTTGATCTCGCCGCGTTGTCGATCTCCATGCACCCGCCACGCCCGTACATAGGCCGGCCGGCTTCCTAGCAGCTGTCGCAGCAGCGCCCCGGTCGCGGCCACGCGCCGCTGCTGACCGTTGGCGTCCATCCACGTCTCCTTCCGGGGACGTACTGGGGACACTTGGGTGATGTGATGCGTGGGCAATTGTAGTGAAGTGAAAACGCGAGACGCCGCCGCCGTCAAGACGATTTGGAGGACATCTCTTCACCCGTTCGGAGGATTGCCAGAGTGTCGGCCAACTTGTTGGGCGGCCGTGATCGGCGCGCGTCGCTCATTGACGCTCAAGCATATGATAACAATCCACCATTCGTACTGCTCTACGTATCGTCCTGCTGTGAGTTCACTTGGAAATCGCGGCTCGAGCGAATGTGTAAAGGTGTGAGGGACAGATGGGGTGCGGCAATAACGAGGTCAGCCGGGAACACTTGTCATCCGACCCGGTCCCGGTTGAACAAGTCATGACCGATCTGATCAAGGCGGCGCACGTGGCACCTCGGCCTCCAGTCCGCCTGCCGCGTGCACCCGAAAGCAGGCGATGGGGCCGCGACCGCGTGGATGGAGAACTTCAGGAAGTAGGGCAAATGTACTATTACGGCGCGAAAGGGGAGAGCCTAGACGCCGAGGTTCCTGCGTCGAAAATCGACTACTTCATCGGGCCAGACGAGCAGCCGACCGTGGACCCGAACCGGCATATCCACGTCATCCACGATGAGAAGGATAAGACCGTCATTCTTGTCGTGACTGACCGGACTTGGAGCGCGAACAGGAAAGACCAACACCCGATCAGGATGGAACTCCCGGACGATCCCCCCGGAAACGTCGTCAACCAATGCATCTCGGCGCTGGTTGATGTGATGAACGCGCTTCCGCTCGGTCCGCGCGAGGAGCAGTGGCCGTGATGGCGCTTACCGAGGCGAATCCAGTAGCGCAGAGCCTCGGGCGGGTCTACGCGATCTCCTGGCCGACGGAGGTTGCCCGGATGCTAATCACTCCGCACGCAAACGACTCCGCCATGTCGGTGTCGGACGCGTACGCGCTGCTCGCACGCTTTGGCGTCGACCTTCCCCGGGAGTTGCTTCCGCTGGCCGTGGTCGATAACGGCTCGATCGCCTGTGCGGCGCTCGCCGACTGGGGTCCCGCCCGTGCTGGCGACGTGCTGCGTCTGCACCTGGCCGACGTAGACCCTCAGTTTCAGCTGCGCTTGCTGGACGTCGACCCGCTCGCGTATGTCGCGTCGATAAACGAAGAGCTTGCGGCTCGCGGGGAGGGCCTTCGCCGGATGCTCGACGAGATCGGGCCGGCGTACAAGGATACATACCTGCGGGCGGAGAAGCGGCCACGCGACTTCGTGGTCCGTCCGGTCCGCATCGCCTGCCAGAACGTAATTGTCGGCTTGGCCGCGATCGCGCAGGACTCCGCATTCGACGGCCTGTCAGTGGTCGCCTGGCAAACCTGCGAGGTGCCGCACGTCGCCGCGCACGAGGGCAACCGGGCGCTGGCCGCGCTGACACTGTGCGACGCGTTCCGCAACGGCGGCACCATGGAGATCCGGTTCGACCGGGACGCCCGGGTATTGGCGAACAACCGGCAGCGGTTCTACCCCGGACATCCGGAGAGGCGGGTGCCGGCGAGCCTGCGCCGGTTCGGCCGGACTGTTGGCGTGCCGCTCGGCGCCGAGGACCCGGCCGCGATCACCCCGGTCGAGGCACGGGACCTCTTCCTAGCGATCACCCCGATGCCGGACCAGCTCTCCGCCCATGTCCGGATAGCGATCACAACGTACGGGATCAGCCCGGAACGGATCTGCTTCACGCTGTTATCGCAGGTGTGGCGAGAGATCGAGCTGGACTACCTGTTGGCGACCACCGCTCGGGTCGCGTCCATCCTGGCCGGCGGCGCATCGTGGCAGCAGCGCGGCGCGCGACAGTCGGAGTCCGTGGTGTGCCGCGCCGCAGTGATGATCGGGATGTTATTCCGGCGGCTCAACTCGACCGACGCGGCCGGGGCCGGTCATGGCGAGGCCCGCGTCGTCGAGGACCGGAACAACGGGGTCACCTGGAGCATCGACGACGAGACCGGCGTGGTGACCTTTAGTGGCCTGCCACGAGGTGGAACAGTCCCCTGGACGCATGGCGTGACCTGCGAAGGCACGCTGACCGTCCGACCTTTTGGGCCGCCGCCCGCACCAGGTGTGGTGGATGCGGTGGTGGTGCCCGCCGACGTGGCGGCGCCGGAGTTGCCCGCCGGTGTGGCGCTGCTGCGCTGCCCAGAGCGGCTGCCCGACATCGACAAAGGCATTGAGGCCCGCTTGCTGAGTTCGAGGATTTCCCGCTGATGGCGACCGAGGCGGCCTGCCTGGCTGGGGTGGTAAAGGACGACACGCTCGCCCGGCTGATCAAGGACATCGAGTCGGCGGCTAGCCGCGCCCGTAAGGCGGAGCCGGGTGACCGCACCGACATCGCCCGGTTCGAGGCGCTGATGACGCGCCTGGAGCAGCGGGCCGCAGGCGTGGACCCGGCGCGGCGAATGCCGCTGCCGGACCCCGCAGCCTGCGCGGAGGTCACTCTGGTGGGGGATGATCCTGCCCGGTGGCCGGGCGAAATGCCGGCCAGCGTGCGTGCGGCGGCCACCGCCATCGTGGCGCGGGGACTCGTGCCCGTGTTGGTCGTGGAACCGCTGGATGCCGGCGCCACGGTGAGACCGAGTGACGCGCAGTCCGCGCCGGATCCCGCCGAGCGCTGGGATTCCGGAGGCGTCCGCGGTCGTCAGGCCGTCGAGGCGCGGTTCCGGGCGCAGATCTGCGAGGCACTGTCCGCGCCTAAGCCGCGGCCGATCGCGCCGAGCGGCATCAACAACTCGGCGGTAACCGAGATGCTGCGGGAGTTTGCGGGCGCCGAGCCAGGCGTACCGGCGCGTCGCGTACCGGTGGAGTACCGGGACGGGTCACGGTCAGCGAATCCGATGCCGTTGCGGGCGCTGCCGCTGCGCGGCCAGCTGGAGCCAAGTGACCTCACACTGCGGTTCGCCCTACTTTCCATCCGACATACCGAGATGGATGCCGCGGTGGACGGCGCGTGGCTGCGAAACGCGGAGATCTCCCGGCCACGCCCGGGTGCACAGACTGATGACCTCGTCTACGACATCACCCGGCAGCAGCTCGACGAGCTCGCCCGGCACGGCTCCCGAGTGCGGCTCGACCTGTACCAGACTGGTCTGGAGGCCGCGGTGGTCGGCTTCTACAAGGCGCTCGCCGACCACCTGTTGGCGCGTCCGCGAAGCGTGGCGGTGCAGCCGATGTACTACGACGGTGCGTCGGTGGCCGGCGCGCGGGATCGGTCGGTCAGGATCACTGTCGACAGCTCGCCGTTCCGGAAGGGGACGCCATGGACGATGTGACCGAGCGGCATCGCGGCGCGTCCACCTCGCACATGCGGGCGTTCGTCTGCAAGGAGTGCCAACGCGAGGTGGAGCGGCTGGAGCGGGAAGTCGCCACGCTGGAGGGGGCATCCGGGCGAAACCGCAAGCGGCTGGCGACGGTTCGCGCCGAGCTTCAGCGGCGCCGCGACAAGGCCACCTACAACGAGAACTGGGCACGCAACGTTATCGAGCGGGGCGGATCGCGGTCAGACCGGTGCCGGGAGCACCGGCAGCGGCACCGCACGTACATCCAGGGCATAGCGGTGGCGTACATCGACCTGGAGACGGTCGGTGAGATCGCCGACCGCACCAACCCGACCGGGCCGCTAGGCGGCTTGGGGCCGCTACCGACGGTGCACGAGATCGTCGAGAACACCAGCTACGACCTGCAGAAGGTCAACGTCGGCATGACCGATGAGCACATCGTCGAGATGATCCGGCTGTTGCGGGAGCGGCGAGTGCTGATCCTTAAGGCGGGGACCGGTACGGGGAAGTCGACGTTTGCGCCGTACCGGTTGATGGACCCGCCGTCGGAGTCGCTGGCCGGCCTGCCAGCGGATGCCCCGTTCGGACGTCTCACCGAACTCGGGCCGATCATCGTGACGGAACCGCGAGTGCAGGCTGCGGTGGGGGTGGCGACGTTCGTGGGCGCGGTGATGTCCGGCGCTGGTGGGGTTGGTCCCGGCTACCCGGTGGGCTATCAGGTCTCTGGCGACCGGGCCCACGACGAGGCATGCGAGCTGATCTATGTTACCGACGGCACGATGATCAACTGGCTGCGGGAGGGGCGGCTCAGCCGGATCGGCACTCTCATCGTCGACGAGGCGCACGAGCGCAGCACCAACATCGACTTCATCATGGGTTTCCTGCGCCGGGAATTGGACCGTTACCCGCATCTACGGGTGATCATCACCTCGGCGACCTTCAACGTCGAGTTCTATCAGGAGTTCTTTGGCGGCCCCGAGGTCGCACATGTGATGGAGGTACCGGCAGAGAAGCCTTTTGGCTACGGCATGCCGCTGTTCCCCGCCCTCGACACGCCGGAACCCGGCGAGGACGACGCGCTGGAGCGGTGGCGCGATGAATCGCTGCCGTTGTCGGGCCAGCACCCCCGCGACGAGAAGGAGTTCCTGCGTCGGCACTGGCCCACCCGGCACGCGCCGCCGCTCGACGAGGACGACGTCCTGGACCCGGACGACATTGGCTACCGCGAGGACGTCTGGCACACCACGGCCCAGCTGCTGGACCTGCGCTACACCGGCCAGGTGCCGGCCGAACGGTGGCGCGAGCGGATGCCCGCCGAGATGACGGAGTTCATCGTCCGGTTGGCCAAGGGCCTAGACGAACGCGGCATCTACGGCGACGTCCTGGGCTTCCTGCCTACTCGGCGGACCATCGAGCTGGTCTGCGCCGAGATCGAACGGCAGCTCGGCCGGGCGTACGAAGGACACGTCTTCCCGCTCATCTCCACGCTGGGCAAAGAACAGCAGCGTGCCGCCCTGGCCAAGCGTCGCAAGGGGGACCCCCGCAAGATCGTCATCTCGACAAACCTGGCCGAGACGTCGTTGACCGTCGAGGGCGTCCGGTTCGTCGTGGACAGCGGCGTCATCGCCCAGTCCGAGTGGGATCCGGAACTTGCCAAGGGCGACATCCCGACCAAGCCCCACAGCCAGGCCGGCATCAAACAGCGCTGGGGGCGGGTCGGCCGAAAGGCGCCCGGCTGGGTGTTCCCGCTCTATACCAAAGGGCAGTACCTCGACCTTGCCGAGGACACGCCGCCTGGCTCCACCCGGGAGAACCTGGAAGCGCTGGTAATGACCGCCCGGATGGGCGGCATCGATGACGTACTCACCTTCCCCTGGCCCGCGGCGTTCGAGCCGACCACGACCGAACTCGACGACACCGCCCGGCAGGCAATGCGGACCTTTCAGCGCGAGCTGGTCCGCGCCGACGCGGCGCTGCGTGCCGGCGGCGCGGTCGACAGCGATGGTCACCCCACGTCGTTCGGCCGGGAGCTGATCCGGTTTCAGGGGCTGGGTTCCACGGGCAGCGCACTCGCCATCTTGTACGCGGACCGCCTCACCTGCGTACCTGAAGTCGCCACCGTCCTTGCGCTGCTGGAAGATACCCGCCTCGTCGGCCGTCGTGGTCTCCTGCAGGACGACCCGGAGTGGCCGGACGAATGGCGGCTGGAGGCTGCCGACCGGCATCGCGGCCTCGCCTCGCTCTGTGCCGACGACGCCGAACTGGTGCTGCTGATCGCGGCGGCCTGGGACGCAGCCGACCCGGCGAGCGCCCCCTGGGAACCGTCCGGGGCCCGGGAGCGCTGGGCCCGGCAGTGGTGGCTCAACCACGACCTGCTGCTGGAGACCGCGCAGAAGCGCCAACAGATCCTCGCCGCCTTGTCCCCGGCTATGAAGGACGAGGTCAAACGCTTCCTTGAACTGTCGGTGATCGACCGAGTCCGCGGCGTGCTCACCCGTTCACTGGCCGGGCACCGGTTCCGGCGCACCGATGACGGGCTCTTCGGCAGGGCCGATCCGCAGGCCGGCGAGGACACCGCGTTCGCGTTAGAGGACGACACCCTAGTGGTGCCCGCCGCCACCGAGGTGATCGCGCTGCGGCGCCGCGAGGCACGCACAGACAGCCGCATCTCCAACCTGGTGATCGCGCAGCCCTGGGCGCTGGCCGAGCCGGGCTCGGCACAGCCCACCGGCACCGCCGACGCCATCCGAATGGTGGTGGCCGCGTCCCGGCACGCCCCGACTCGGCCCGACCTGGGCCGGCACCTGGCGATCCTCGCGAGTTGGCCGGTCGGCCAGCGGATCCGACTACGCACTTCCACTGGCGGGAAAGAAGCTCCAGAAACCGCCATCGACGAGGTGCTGGCCACGATCGAGCCATTCCCGCAGCCCGTGGGTGAGACCACTCCCGGCCGCCGGCGCCTTAGCCGACGCGCCGACCCTGACGACGCCGAGGCCACCCGAGCTGACAGCGACGGCGAACTGCGCCCCCAGACCGGCCGGATCGGATACGCCGACGAGCACACGCTGCGCGAGAACGCCTTCCGGCGCAACGATCTTGAGGTCGACGCATACGCGGCCTGTGGAGCATGCCCACGCTGCCTTGCCGGCCGCACCGAGGCATGCGAGCAACTAAGCCGCCGAGAACCAACGGCAGCCGCCCGCGAGGACCCGGTACGCGAATGGCAGGCCGCCGCCCGCTGCGGCATCGACGTGTCCACGCCGCCCGTCTTAGTGCCAGGCCGCACCCTCGACGAGCAGCGCTGGTACGAGGTCACCAGCTACCGGCCAGGCAACGGCGAGGTCACGGTAGAGCTGCGGCCGGATTGGCGAAACGGTGCCCAGGGCAACCCCGCCCAGCACCAAGGCGTGCAAGCGGGCGACCCGATCGAAGTCCGCGTCGGCCCCGCCCTGCGGCACCACGGAGGGGCCCTGCGGTCCTTCGAACGAGTCGACGGCCGGGGCCGGTTCGTGCTCGCCGAGGCCAGCACCCACCGCGCGGACCTACAGGAGAAGCGGCGCGAAATCGCGGTGTCGCTGCACCACGGCGCGTACGGCCTCCTAGACTCGCTGCAGCCCGGCGCGACCCTGGTCGCCACCGTGATGCCGGCCCGCGCGCGGGACTGCTACACCATCACCCTGCTGGAGCTGCTGCACCAGCATCTCAGCAAGGCATCGCCCGGATCCGGCATCGAGTACCAGGCGCCGAACCCGACCCGACGGGTCGCCGCCCGGACCAAGCTGTACAACGCCATCGTGTCCCAGCCGCCCAACGACGCAGGATACGCGCAGGCGGTCCTGCTGCATCGGGACTCGGCACGCGGGATCCGGCACCTAGTCACCCTCCCGGCGCAACCAACAGCCAATGACGAGGCAGCCCCGGCGATGACCATCGGACAGCCGCTGCTGCTCAACCTCGTCCGGGACAAGTCGCGGCTGGACGTCAGCGACCTCGACCTAGCCGAACTGCGCGACATCGTCCGGCATTCGAACCGGCAACTCGACCTGACAGGCGTGGACGACGACACCGAGGACAAGGAGTTCGCACCGCCCGGCGCGGTCCTACTGGCCCGCTCCGACAAGCCGCTGTCGCGGTCCGCAGCGATCCGCCTCGCCGAGCTCAGCGACGACCCGCAATGGACGAGCGAGGTGTGGTCGTTCTGGGCGCGGTCGCACCACGTCGCCCTCGGCAAGGCACCGGCTTACCGCTCGGGCACCCGCACCGAGCCGGTCGAGATCACCGCTGACGTGGTCATCGCCGTCGAGTCGCCACTGGAGCAGCAGCGCCGGCTGACGTCGCGATACACCGAACAGCATCCGGCCGGCTCGGTGATCGAGGCCAGCGCGCTGCGCGTCACCGGGCACGGTGTCTACGTCGAGCTCGTCCCCGGCCTCGAAGGGCTGATCCCGATCCGGGAGCTGAGCTGGACGTTCGTCGAGGACCCCGCGACGGTGGTCACCCCAGGCGAGATCATCCGCGCCCTGGTCACCGCCGTGCCCGAGCCACCGGACAAGATCGAACTGTCGATGCGCCAGCTCACCCCGAAACCGTACGTGCGCTACGCCGCCCACCATCCGATCGGCGAGCTGATAGAGGCGAACGTCAGCCGGATCACTGACAGCCGTGTCTTCGTCGAAGTTGAACCGGGCGTTAACGGCGTCGTGCACATCTCCGAGCTCTCGTATCAGCGGCTATCGGGATGCGCCGACGTAGTCAGTGAGGGCAACACAATCGCCGCCAAGATCATCGGATACGACGACCGACGTAAGCAGGTCCAGCTTTCGGTGAAACGGCTCCAACCGAGCCCGTACGAATCGTTCCGCGCGACCCACCCCGTTCATACCACCGCGTACGGCATGGTCGACTTCGCCACCCCTACCCATGTGTACGTCGACCTCGGTGACGGCGTGACCGGCATCGTCTTCGTCCGCGACCTGGCGCACGAACGCGTCGAGGACGCCGCCGCCCTGGTCCACAGCGGCGAGACGATGCTTGCACTTATCAAGGGCTACAACGACCAGCGTGAACAGGTCGAACTGTCCCGCAAGGCCCTCATACAGAAGCCCTACGCGGCGTACCGCAATCGGCACAGTGCTGGCGACCGTGTCGACGGCGTGGTCATCCGGGTCGCCCACCCGTTCGTCTTCCTCGACCTCGGAGACCAAGTCACCGGCCGGATCCACGTCAGTGAACTCGACCACACCCGGATCGACGACTTGGCCGCCAGCTTCCCAGTCGGCACCCGCCTCACCGCTCAGATCGTGGAGTTAAAAGACGACCGCGAGACTGTGGTGCTATCTCGCAAGGTACTGCTGCCCCCGCCGTACGAACAGTTCAAGTTGTGGTACGTGGTGGGCGCCGTGGTCCAGGGCAGCGTCCGCAACATGAACAACTCGTTCGTCTACGTCGATCTGGCCGGCGGCGCCAACGGCATCATTCACATCAGCCGGCTCGCCACATACCGGATCAACCACCCCAGCACGGTGGTCACCCTCGGCCAACGGGTGTCGGCTCGCGTCATCGCCTTCAACGACGAACGGCGGCAAGTCGAACTGTCCCTCTGAGACTGACTGTACTTCGGACCGGAGCAAGCGACCGTCGGTAGTGCTCGCCCGAGACCAAGCGGGCCTCGCCCCGGCCTGGCCTGCCGGCGCGGATCGATGGCCTCGTGGTAAGGAGGGAACTCGTCCATCGTGTACGTTTGGGGTTCGACCGAATCTCCATTACCACGCGTCGGCGTCAGGGCTAGTTGCTCGTCGCGAACGAGGGATTTGAATCCACGACCTCCTACTCTCGAATTTCATCGCGCCTTGTCATTTGTTGTCAACCTCTGACCCCCTCGATGCGAACGTCACGGCCCGAGGCTTGTCATTGATCATCAAAATTTGTCGTTGACCTGGGCAAACCTGGTCCATGGCTTGTCGACGCCTGTCACCGGCGGTCGCCACTTTGCAGGGGTTTTCGGGGGGTAAACGGGGGTCGGTCCGGCACAGTGACCGTGATTCGGTGGCTGCCCAGTGCCCTCCGACGCATGGTCGTGAACCTGGAGTAGTGGGTAGCGCCGGAACCGGTAGTGTCACACGTCGGTCTGATGCATCCGTCGCCGATGAAGGGCACCACGTGGAGCAGCTCAGGTTCGAGAAAAATCTCGGCACGTACCTCGCAACCGTTGAGCCAGAGAGCATTTGGATCTCCAGAGGACTTGGGACCCACTGCGTTCGAGCGCAGCTCGCCCTCGCGAACCCCGAAGGTGTGGCGGACGCAGGCCGACTCCTTCACCTAGAGACAACGCTGTACGCCCCAGTTACCAGCGGTCCTCGCGCGCCACTCGCGTCAACGAACGTCTCGGTGGCGTTCGGAGCACCGGCCGAGGTCCGGAGGGTTGAGCTGTCATATCTTCTGACGAATCCGCAGTTGCTGGCGCTGGAACAGAACCGTCTCGGCGACTTGCGCTTGGAGGTTCAGATCCGCGGTTTCCTGCCAGGGGCTCCGGGCTTCGTCGGCTGCCCTGACGTCACAATATATCTCAGCGTTGCTGAGAGCAGATGGCGTCAGCAGCTTGAATCGCTTGGCCGCACGGTCGGAGTGGAGACCGTCGTGCCGTTCCCGGAAGACAACGACCCCCTGCGTGGCACAGCCGACTTCTTGCGGGAGGCGCAGCGGCAACTGGCCGGGAACGAGATTCGCGCAGCGATGATTCACGTTCGCATGGCGCTGGAGGGAATCAAGCAGCAGACGAGCTGGCCCTGGCCTGGCAAAAAGGACAGGGAGCAGTGGACCGCTGCTGAGCGGTGGGCGCGAATCCGGGCGACGCTGGAGGACCAAGCAAGCGGCACGGTACACCTTCAGGGCACCATGGACTACCAGTACAGTCGGGATGAGGTCGAAACCCTGATCGTTATGACTGCTGCGCTGCTCCGGATCGTCCCGCTGAAGCAGGCACTGGCTCCAATTCTGCCGGAGTAGGTCACCACAATCGCGCAGTAGATGCCTCGGCGAGGCGTGACCGACCGCTGTTCGCCGCTGCCAGCCGGGCGCCAGAAGGACGTCTCGGAGTCGAGCCTGCCTGTCTAGATGGCGATGGTGCCCAGAAGGTAGCTTGCCCGGTCGTTGTCGATCGTCTCTACCGCGTGAGTGAGGACGGTGTGGGGGTTGCGCTTGTCGGGGCGAGGTTGAGGGTTGCCGTCGTCGTCGGGCTCGGTCGATCTGGCAAGGATGGTGTACAGGTCCCGGGGCATGTGCTCACTCCGTTGG
The DNA here is from genome assembly GCF_040675155.1 of Micromonospora sp. NPDC049645. Taxonomy (NCBI): domain Bacteria; kingdom Bacillati; phylum Actinomycetota; class Actinomycetes; order Micromonosporales; family Micromonosporaceae; genus Micromonospora; species Micromonospora sp. NPDC049645. Next base: position 886,847 of record NZ_JBFAOI010000001.1, on the reverse strand, counting down.
ATGAAGGCCAAGGGGCCGGGCTTGGTTGTGTCTTCGCCGCCGTGACGAACGGCCAGATCACTGCATACAACAATGCCGCTGCCACGGCTAGTAACACACCGTCACGAAGCACGGTAATACGGGTGCGGACGGTTTCCTCACCCGCCCCCACCGCGTGGGCGTAGCCGAGGGCCGCCTCACGCAGCACGGGCATCGGCCCACTTGCGAGCTGCCGCGTCTCCAGGCGTCCAAAGTCCGCACGGGAGGTGAGCAGTGACGCGGCACCGCCGATAGTAAGCACCACCAGCAGGGCGCTGATGACCCAGACGACTCGCGCTGGAACACCGAGAAGAAAGACGCGGTTGGCGCTGGTCGCCAGTACCGCGAGTTCAGCAAGACCGATCGTCAGCAGCGTGGTGGCACGTGAGCGGGTCTTCTCAAGATCTGCGAATTGGCGATCAACCTGGCGGCGACCTTCTTCAACGATGATCTTAAGGTCGTCCGGGGTGAAACGTTCGATGTCTGCGGTGAACGACTCTGGTTGCCCGAAGGTAGGAACCTCGACGCCCGGTCGAAGCACCGCCAGCACATACCAGCCGTAGACGCGCGCCTCGGCGAGCCGACCCTTGACGACGTGCACTAACGTCCTGCCAGCCAGTCGGCGAGGGCACGAGCAACGGACGTCGTCGCGCTGTCGGGTAGGAACAGCCACTGCCCGCCGGGGTTCAAGTCGAGGAATGCGGGGCCGTCGTTGTCGACAACCCAGTCCTGGCTGCTGAACCCGACGCGCAAGTGGGCGGCCAACCGCACGGCCGCGATTCCCACTTCCGTCCAAGCGGAAGACACCTTGAAGGCGTGGTGAGCGGGCTCGTACTCACGCCAGTCGACCGGCACGTCGGTACCGTCGAGTTCGGTCACCCACGCCCGATCGTGGACCGTCACAACCCGTAAGTGGACCTGCGCACGGATGAACTGCTGGGCGAGGAATGGGGCATCAAGCAGATCGGCCCCGGCGACGTCGGCGGCATGAACGGGGCGTACGTAGACGACGTTCTGGCGTTCGTGGTCCTCGAAGTTCCCGGGACCTAACGGCTTGAGGACAAACGGCTCCCCCAGTCGCTCCGCAAGCTCAGCTGCGTCACCGCTGACCAGGGTGGTCGGATACCGAATGCCAACCTCACGAGCTGCGCGATACTGCACCAGCTTGTTCTCAGCGGCGAACAGTTCATCAACCGGCGTCACTAGGGTCAGTGAAGGGTCGCGCAACAGGGCAGCAAGCAGGACCAGTCGCGAGGACAACACGGCGGCGTCATGTCCGCCGAGTATCGTCCCATGGTCCCACCCAGCGGGTGCGAGTCGGCGAAGCCAGCCACGAGCGGGTCTATCACGGTTAATGCCGACCGTGCCGCCGGCCTCATCGACCAGCACCATACGGATTGGGTCGAGACTCTTCAGACCTTGGCTCAGCGTTGCGGCGTCGACGACCACCGTGCCTCGCGCGGGAAGTAGTTCAGCGACGGCTTGGACGTGAGGATCTGCTCGGTCTCCGACGAGGATTACCGGCATCGGGAGATGCATAGCGCGATGGAGCCCAACAAGGCCCCGGAGCGTCCTTCGTCGGTGGTCTCGGCTGTTGCGGTGACGCTGGTCATAGGACCAGGACGAGGTCTCGGCGCGTGAGGTCGCGCATCAGCGCCCAGCTGTCGGGATCCATGTTGGCGTTGCTGCTGTGCCAGCAGTCGGTACAGATTCATCCGGCTGATAAGTCCTTCCGTACCCCGCGTCCCCCGCGAGCATCCGTCGCTTGGACGGCACATGGTATCGGGCGTAAGGCCCTCCACTCTGTCGGATAACGAGCTGGGCGCTGGTAGCGGCGGAACCGGTCGTGAATGTCGCGGAGTGTGGCGGGCCGCGCTCGGCGATGCGATGCGGAGGGCCCCGGGCTCCTTGCACCCGGGGCATTTGTCATGCTTGATTCGGGTCGACGTTTCAGGCCCTTACGTCCGGCCACTGGACGCCGACCGGCTGACCTCGGTGATCGCCGTGTGGCTGGCCGCTGGCGAGTTCCTAATACATCGAACGACCCCGATCCTGATAGTGGTCGGGGCCGTTCCGTTGTCGGTGACCTGCGGGCCGGACTCGCTCCACCTGCTCGGGGCCGTGGCCAGCAACCCAGGGCGGTCACGCCGACAGGTCGAGACTGCCCAGCACCGCAACGACCAGCAGCCTATCCTTCAGGCGCGCAGCGCCGGTCGAATCCTTGTCGCCCGCCACACCCACGTGTCCCCCGAAAGATCAGTTTGCCCGTGAGCACCCATCGTCGCGGTGTACGGGCGGCGTGCACAAGCCGCACACGCGTTGCCGTCACCGGAGTGGACCCTGCGTCTCCTCGACCGTCGTCGCCGCTCGGTGATCCCACCGTTGGCGGAGGGGGCAGGTGCGGTCCACTGTATGGAAGACCCTGGCCAGGCGTTGGACCAGCCCGCTACGAGGCCCCGTCGTCAATGCAAGGACGGGCGCGGGTGGTGCATACTCGGCAGCGCCGTTTCGTCTTAGCGAGGAGAGGGGCGACGTAGGTGGAGTTCCGCAAGGCAAAGCCGGTCAGCCTGCGTGGTAACCCACTGTTCTCGGAGAAGTGGCTACAAGGTTTGATCGCCGAGGACCCGAGCCTGCTCGGGTTGGGTGACCTGGTGTTGATGCAGGCGGAACGGCGGCAACCGCGTGCAGGCCGGCTAGACCTACTCCTGGTAGACCCGGACGAGCCCACCCGATACGAGGTGGAGATCCAGCTCGGTCCCACTGACGAGGCGCACATCATCCGCACCATCGAGTACTGGGACATCGAGCGGTCCCGGTACCCGCAGTACGAGCACGTCGCCGTGCTGGTCGCCGAGGACATCACCAGCCGGTTCCTGAACGTGATCAGCCTGTTCAACCGGGCCATCCCGCTTGTTGCCATCCAAATGCGTGCCCTTAATGTGGGCGGGACGCTGACGTTGAGCGCCACGACCGTACTGGACGTAACCCGGCTCGGCACGGATGAAGAAGACGAGCCAGGACAGGCGACCGACCGGTCGTACTGGGTACAACGCAGCTCGTCGGCGTCCGTATCGATCGCCGACGAGGTGCTGGCCCTGGTCAATACCATCGCACCCGGTATGCAGCTGAAGTACAACAAGCACTACATCGGTCTGGCCCGCGACGGCATCGCCGACAACTTCGTGCAAGTGCGACCGCGGCGCAGCCACGCGGTCTTGGAGATCCGGCTGCCACGCAGCGACGAAACCAGTGCCTTGTTGGACGCTTCCGGCCTCGACGTGTTGTCGTACGCGGCGCGGTGGGGCCGGTATCGGATGACCGTCAACTCAGCCCACATCGCCGCGCACCAGCAGCTACTACTGGACCTCATCCGGCAAGCGGCTGGAACCCCAGCACCGGACAACGACTGACGTCGCACGTAAGCGCTGCCTTGTTCGGCTGGTCCTGGGCTGCCGACGGCCGGACCTAACGATGCCGGCCAAGGTTACCCCCGAGGTCTGGCACGAGCCTTGACCTGACCGAGAACCCGGGGCAGGAGCAATCTGCCCGACGAAGGGAGACCCAACACCGTACAGACCGCTTGACAGCCGCGATTGAGACTCGTCAGGTCAGTTGCTCCACCTTGTCACCCTGGCCCTGGTCCGCTCCACTAAGTGTGGTGTCGGCGGCAGACTGGATGGCAGGACAACTGCGGGTACGACCGGGCTTCGTAACCCGGTAGGCGGATTGGCCAGCCGCACCTAACCTATCTGGCGTGCGTGAATCTGTTCCCACCGGCGAGACGATGGACCTGGGCAACCTGCACCTGTACTGGCAGCTCATTGACCAGGAGTTCCAGGCGGTCGACGGCTTGCCTTCTCTGGAGGGGCGCCACGTACTCTCTGCCCGCGCCTTCGACCAGTCGCAGGTCGCCGGGCCTCGTACCTACATCGGGGTGACGCGATATCTGGGTGTCGCCAGGGACAACCACCAGGCACTGCTCGCATTGCTGGAGCATCACGGCGCCACGCTTTGGGCCCCGTGGAGCCTGCTGCGGCCCACCTTCGAGACGGCCTTCTACGCCGCATGGATCCTTGACCCGGTTGATGGGCGGGAGCGCCGGACGCGAGGGCTTCGGTGCGAGGTCAACGACTACTACCAGCAGCGTAACCATCGCGCTGCCTTCAAGGCTTTCCCTGAGGCGGCGAAGCTGATCGTGGAGCGTGAGCAGTGGGACGCGACGCATGGGTCGTTGAAGACCTACCGCGAGGAGGCTGCTGCACTCGGCCGGCGATGGAACGAGATCCAGCAGAAGGTCAACGTTGCGCAAGAGTTGCCCAAGCTGACCTTCGTCAAGAGCCAGCCCGAGTCCGCTCCGTTGTTCGAGGCGATGTGGCGTCTACTCTCCGGCTACGAGCATGGCCTCGGATGGGCCTTGATGAACGGTAGCAAGCGGAAGGTGGAGGCAGAGATTCCCGGCGGCTCATTTGTCAACTTCACCATCAACGACGAAGCCTTCGTAAACGCAGCGAAGGCCACCTATTTCCTGCTCCTGTCGGCCTGCCGGCTCCTGCGACGCCGTCACCTCGAGCCGATCCGATAGGGAAGTAGTCCCTTGCTGAGCCGGGGCATTCCAGGGCCGCCGCCATGCAGTCCGCATCTAGTCCGCGAGCGATCGACCCACTGCGTCGACATGTACAAACAGGCACCGTTAGGGAAGTAAGGGTTGGAGCGAATGGAGCCATCAGGCGACGCGACCTCTGTCGGCGGTACGGATGCCGTCGAGATCCGCCACCGAGCAGTCCTGCGAAAATTCATAGTACGTGCGCGTCGAGTAGAGGAGCACTCCCTCGCTGCCGACAAAGAAATGCTTATGGCGTGGGCCCGGGGTACCTTCACGCTCAAGTTCGAGCCTCGGTCAGGCAAAGCAACTATGACATGGGATTTGCCCGAGGAAGAGGCACTCGATTCCTCGCCGCTCGATGCCGACCGTTCCTTCTTCAAGGCGATCCGGTTTACCATTCAAAGGTTACCAGCGCTCTTGGCTACTTCCTTCGTCCCGCTCCAGAGGAACTCAAGGGCCAACTCCAAGAGATCCGCGCAAGTTGGCGACCGCTGGACCCGGGTGATCGGAGAACTATCGGCTACGAGTCGAGAACCGGATCGGTTACGGAGTCATTGGGCGGCCTTGTGCCAGACAAAGAGTTAGCCTATGCCTGGCTCTACGGCGACCTCGTACACGCAGACGACAACGGAGACGAACGGTTGCACGGCCATGATATCGACGCCCGATTCCAGGCCGGCACTTTGCTTATTACGAACGTTGCGGTTAAGACAATCACGACACTTAACCTTGCGAGATTCGCGCAGTCGCAGAATTACCTCACACTGGAAAGCGATGTATACACTGAGCGGGTCACCGCCCGCCCCGAACGTGATTTGGAAGTCGTAAAATTTGCGACCGCACCCGTAGGAACGCCCATATCTGATATCGAAGCCGCTCTAGATGGCATAGTTCCTGGCCCCGACTCCCCAAACGACTAATCATCGCATCCTGTGACTTTCGGTGGCGAGCCGGTCGCGCCCCTTCCGATCTGCCACCACCCAATAAGTTCGGTCCAGGTAAACCCGTCTGCGGACAACAGCCGGCCATGGACGGACGGTCCAACGAAACTCAAGTTCAGCCCTGCCTCATCAGTCAGGGTGGCGCTGCTGGACCAGAACTCGAGGGTTTCGGAGCAGAAGATCAGGGCCGGGCTCGGTGCCCGAAGTCGATGACGGTCTGCACGTGGGCCGCCACGGACAAGCGGACGGCGGACCGCGACCCGGCGCGGGTGCTCGCACTGGCGCCGTCGCCGCCGGAGGCGAGCGTCCCGGTCATCCTGTCCGTGGGCCGGCAACCTGCCACAAGGCACTAACCGGCAATGCGCGGAGCCTGTCGCCAAACGGCAGTGTCGAGGTCCCGGTGTAGAGGACGATGCCGACGATGAAGTCGTCGCCGAGGCGGTCGGCGAGTCGGCGTAATCCGCGGAAATCGTCGGATCCAACGGTTGTGGCTGCCTTGACCTCAATCCCGACCACATGCCCGGATCTGTTCTCGAGCACCGCGTCGACCTCGTACCTACTCTGGTCGCGGTAGTGAGAGAGGTCGGCAGACTGCTCCGACCAGGTGAGCTGGCGGGACAGCTCGGACAAGACAAATGATTCGAGCAATGCGCCGAACGATGCGCCAGGCCGGAGCAGTGCGCGGGCGTCGGTCGCGATCTCGTTGGCGGCGATACCCGAGTCGACAAAGATCAGTTTCGGCGCGGCAGTTGAACGGGTGCCAAGATTTCGGGACCAACCGGGGATCCGCTTGATGAGGAAGATCTCTTCCAGTGCTTGGAAGTATCGTGCGATCGTCGGGCGGCTCAGTCCGAGGGCGGATTCGAGGGCGTTGGCGGCGATGATGGACGCGGATCTGGCGGCGAGTAGGCGCACCAGCTTGCGCAGCTCGCCCTTGTGCTGGATGTCGGACAGTTGTCGCACATCGCGATCGATGAGCGCTTGGACATACGCGTCAAAGAACCGTTGGCGGCGCCGCGGGTCGACGCGGTTCGTGGCCTCGGGCAGGCCGCCTCGCACGATCCTGGCCGCGTAGTCGGCGCGGGTCACGTCCGACTCGTGTCGCAGTTCGGGGCCGAGCGCGAAGACGGCGTCGACGAACCCGTCCGGCTCGCCGTCGAGTTCACCTTGGGAGAACGGCCAGAGCTCGACGGTTTCCATCCGACCGGGCAACGCGTCCGGGGCAGCCACCATGCCGAACAGCCGCGATGAGCCGGTGAGCAGATAGCGGCCGGGACGAACGTCCTCGTCGACGGCCGCCTTGATGGCCAGCAGCAATTCCGGAGCGCGCTGGATTTCGTCGATCACCAGCAGTTCGGCGGAGTCCACGAAACCAACCGGGTCGGCGATTGCCGCAGCCCGGTCCTGCGCCCGGTCGAGATCGCGGCGCTCGGCGAGCCGGTCGCCCGCGACGATGCGAACCAGAGTGCTCTTGCCTGCTTGGCGTGCTCCGCTGATCAGCACGACGCGGGTGTCAGCGAGTGCTGCGTCGACCTGCGCGGCGGCGTGGCGGGGGATCAAGTGCGATGTGGGCACGAGTCATGATAACCGGCGGGATTACGATCTGCGGGCTGGTCTGCTTTCGATCTGCGGCTCTGCAATGTTCGGTTCGCGGGCCTGTGGCGTTCGATATGCGGCGGCACACTGATCGGCGACGAACATCGTCGGGACCTCCACATGGCTCGGCCGCACTGACTTGCCGCAGTCTTGGTCAACTGGCGGTGAGCACTCCGATGTTGCTGAAGGTCACGGACAAGCCGCCGGCGGCTGTCGTCAGACGGGTGGTCTTGCGGGACCCGGTGGCCCGTGCCAGCCAGCAGGAGGTACCGACCGGTTTCGCGACGTCCAGGTCCGGTTCGATAATCCGCCAGAGGTTCTTTGCGTGCCGGTGGATCGATGCGCCGCGGATCGGTGCTGGCGTTAGCGACTCAACGCCAGGAGTGCTAGCGGTCAAGTTCTCTCACAACCGGGACGCACCCTGTAGTTAGCAATTACTCCAGCATCGAGCGAACCACGTCTTCATCGACGCACAGCGCCCGTCAGAGTGAGGGGCGGGAGCTATGAGCCGCACGGTGACGCACATCGTGGGGGCACTCGACCGCTGCGCAACCTCACGCTTGGGCCACCGACTCCGTCGAACTCAGCCGTTCGGCTCGAGTTCTGCCGCCCTGTGCCGCGGTCTGGGGCTCTGTCCGGCGGTCAAACGACGGTCAAACGATCAAGGGCGGGTTCCCCGTCTTCCGGAAACCCGCCCTTGACCTGCTGTTTCTTGGTGGAGCTGAGGGGATTTGAACCCCTGACCCCCTCGATGCGAACGAGGTGCGCTACCAGTCTGCGCCACAGCCCCCCGCCGGCGAACCGGCTTCGGTCCCACCCGGCTTACACCGGGCGGGCCGGCAGCAAGGCTAACAGGTCGCCGGCCCCCACCGCGAATCCGCCCCCGGTGCGGCGCTCCGGCCTGCCTGGAGATCGACTCGGTTTCCTGGAAACCGGGCCGTCCCGGGCGTTCCGACACCCCGATTCTCAGAAACCCGAGTCGATCAAGTCAAAGGAGGCGCTCCGGACCGGGACCAGGACCGGACCACGCCAGGCCAGGCCAAACCCACGGCCAGGACCACGGGCAGGGCAGGCCGGGGCCCCCAAGATCAGGGCATGGTCCCGAGACGGGCGGGTCAGGCGCCTCGGCCGGCTTCGTAGGGGCGTCCGCGGAGGCCGCCGGACCGCCGGTACGAGACCGACCCGCCGTTGACCGCCGCCGGCAGGTCGCCCGGCCGGTCCAGGCCCATGGCGGCGCGGCGTACCCCTTCGCGCTGCGCGGCCAGGCGGCGCTGCGCCTCCCGGCGGGCGGCGGCCCGGCGGGCCTGTTCCCGGCGCACCTCGGCCTGCCGGGCGGCCAGCCAGGCGGCCTCCCGGGCCCGGGCGCGGCGGCGACGACGGCCCGCGAGGGCCCGAGCCCGCAGGTGGACCACGTACATGGCCAGGAGCAGGAAGGTGACCCCGAAGCCGACCCAGAAGCCCGGGCTGACGAACAACACGCCGATCAGCTCGACGACGTTGAGGAGCAGCAGGGCGGCGAGCACCCGGCGACGCCGGTACACGGCTGGGGTGTGCTGTCGGCGCGGCGGCGGACGGCGGCGGGACCGCTTCGGTGCGGCGGGTACGGCGCGTAGCCGACCGGAGCGACGGCCAACCGGGGGCGCGGAGACCGGCGTGCTCAACGCTCCGGTGGTCGCGTCCTCGCTGAGGGTCACGACAAGTGAGCGCGGAGGATGGACGGGTCGCCGTCCCGGCACAGTGCGGCGCCGCCGACGGCGCTGGAGCACCCGCGCCGTCGACTGCGCCCGCTCCGCCACCAGCCGCTCGGTGGCGTCGTACCGGCGAACCAGCGCCGGAGCCAGGGCGAGCAGGCCGGCGGCGGCGAGGACGGCGAGGAGCACCGAGGTCGGCACCCTCACCCCTCCCGTCACCGAATTCGAAGCAACCGCTCGCCGACCGCAGGATCTTCCATCGATCACGCCTGAGTGCGTGGATCGTCCGGCCGGGGAGCGCTTGCCGCAGCTTGCAGTTACTTGAGGTTACGGCGCACCGACCGGGATGCCACCGCGCCGCGCCGATCCCGTCCGTGGGACGGCCGGCAGGAGGTCGGCAAACGCCCTCCTACCGAGCGCTGGTCCGTACCCGGTGCCAGCGGGCCAGCAGACCCCCTTCGGCGGCGATCTCCTCACTCGTCATCGCGTATCCGATGTGGTCCCGCCAAGCGCCGTCGATGTGCATGTAGCGCACGTGGTACGACTCCTCCCGGAAGCCCAACTTCTCCACCACCCGCCGGGACGGACGGTTCTCCGGGCGGATGTTGACCTCCACCCGGTGCAGCCCTCCGGGGCCGAACGCGTGGTCCACGGCGAGTGCGAGGGCCGTGGGGATCACCCCCTGGCCGGCCACCCGGGCGTCCACCCAGTAGCCGACGTAACCGGAGCAGAGCGCCCGCCGGACGATGCTGCCCACGTTGATGTGCCCGACCAGCCGATCCCGGTCGGCCTCGCGCAGGCAGACCGCGAACGGCATGCCCTCGCCCTCCCGGGCCGAACGCCGCTGGTCACGGTGCACCCAACGGAAGGCGGCCGGCGAGTTCATCTCGTCCCATCCGCCGGGCAGCGACGACTCCCAGGGCGCCAGCCAGGCGCGGTTAGCCCGCCGGATCTCCGACCACGCGGCCGCGTCGGAGCGCCGGTAGGGCCGCAACAGCACCGGGCCGTCGGCCAGCTCCACCGGCCAGCCCGGTGACCGCGCGGGTCCGAAGAGACTCACCCGGACAGTCTCCCGCGCGGGACCGTGTCGCGCGCAAGTGGCCCCGCCGAGCCGGACGCGCCCACCGCTACGGCCCGACGGTCGCGCGCGCGGTGACCACGCCGCCGACGATCCGACCGGGACACGTCACCGGCGGCGATCGAGGAGCAGGACGTCCACGGTGGAGCCGGCCGCGGCCGTGGTGACCCGCTCGCCGAGCACCAGCAGGCCGTTGGCCTCGGCCAGCCCGGAGAGGGTGAACGGCCCGCCGCTGAGCGGCTGCACCGTGTACCCGCCACCGCGCCGCTCGGCGACGTGCGCCGGCCGGAACTCCCGCAGACCCGCCGGGGACGACACGGTCTCCAGCAGGTGCGCCCGCACACTGGGTCGGAACACCGGCTCGGCGCCGGCGAGCAGTTGGATGGCGGGGCGGGCCAGCACCTCGAAACCGATCAGCGCGGCGCCCGGGTCGCCGGGCAGGCAGACCACCGGCACCTCCTCGGCGCCGACCGTGCCGAACCCGAGCGCGGTGCCGGGATACAGCGCCACATCGGTGAAGGTGACCGGCCCGGCGCGACCGCCCTCGCGGCGGGAGAGGATCCGGCGCACCATGTCACCGGGGCCGGTGCCGGTGCCTCCGGTCGTGATGATCAGGTCGGCGCGCAGCGTCTGGTCCTCCAGGAGCCCGCGCAGCCCCTCGGGGTCGTCGTCGCAGATGCCCACCCGGTACGCGAGTGCGCCCACCTCGGCCGCCGCGGCGGTCAGCGCGTGCGAGTTCGCGTCCACCACCTGGCCGGGCTGACTGCCCCGGCCCACGTCGACGAGTTCGTCACCGGTGGCCACGATGACCACCCGTGGACTGGGCCGGACCACCACGTGCCCGATGCCGGTCGCCGCGAACACGGCGACCAGGGCCGGGGACACGTACGTGCCGGCCCGAGCGAGCAGAGTGCCGGCGGGCAGCTCCTCACCGGCGCGGCGTACCCCGTATCCCCGTTTCGGGGTGCGGAAGATCTCCACCGCGGCCATGCCCTGGTCGGTCCACTCCACCGGCACCACGACGTCCGCGGCGACCGGCAGCGGCGCCCCGGCGGCCACCGAGAAGCACGAGCCGGGGGTGAGCCGGACCGGCCGCCAGCTCGCGGCACCGAGATCGCCGACCACGTTGAGCCGGATGGTTCGGCCGCCGCGCGTGCCGGAGGGGGCCGGGACGTAGCTCGGCCCCCGACCCCCTCCGGAAATGTCCTCCCAGCGTGCGGCGTAGCCGTCCACGGCCGCCTGGTCGAAGGCCGGGAAGGCGTGCGGCGCGACGACGTCCTCGGCGAGGACGTTGCCGTGCGCCTGGGTGAGGTCGAGGTCGAGTGGCGGCAGCGCGCGCAACCTGCGCAGCACGCTGCCCAGGTAGTCGGCGAGCGGCGTCAACTCGTTCGCGGCCGCCTCGGCGTCGGCCGTCGCGGTCATGTACCAGATCCGCCTGCCGCGTCGGCCTTGACGAAGTCGGCAAGCCAGGACCGGAACTCGGTGCCCAGGTCTTCGCGCTCGGCGGCGATCTGCACCACCGTCTGGAGGTAACCCAGCGGCATGCCGGTGTCGTAGCGGGTGCCCCGGTAGACGATCGCGTGCACCGGGGTCCCCTCGGTGCGCAGCAACTCCATCGCGTCGGTCAGCTGGATCTCGCCGCCGCTGCCCGGCTTGGTCCGCCGGATCGCGTCGAAGATCTTGCCCGGCAGCACGTAGCGGCCGAGCACCGCGAGGTTGCTCGGGGCGTCCTCCGGCTTCGGCTTCTCCACCATCCCGGTCACCTTGACGACCTCGCCGATGTCGGACAGCTCCGACTCGGCGGGCTCGACGGAGGCGATTCCGTACCGCTTGGTCTCGGCCGGGTCGACCTCGAAGAACGCGAGTACCACACCACCGGTGCGGGCCTGCAACTCCAGCATCGCCGGCAGCAGCGGCTCCGACGGCTTGACGAACTCGTCGCCCAGCAGCACCGCGAACGGCTGGTCGCCGACGTGCGACTCGGCGTACCCGACGGCGTGGCCGAGCCCGAGCTGCTCGGGCTGCCGCACCGTGTAGATCTCGGCCAGCTCGCTGGGCCGCCGCACGGCGGCCAGCCGCTCGGAGTCACCCTTCTCCTCCAGCCTGGTCTCCAGGTCCGGACGCCGGTCGAAGTGGTCCACCATCGACGTCTTACCCCGACCGGTGATCAGCAACACGTCACCGATGCCAGCCTGCGTGGCCTCCTCGACGATGTACTGCAACACCGGCCGATCCACCACCGGCAGCAGTTCCTTGGGCACCGCCTTGGTGGCCGGCAGGAACCGGGTGGCCAGTCCGGCGGCCGGGATGACGGCCTTGACCGCCAGGGGACGGCCAGTTGCGGCGACCGTCGATGAGGGGTTCGCTGAGTGCTCCGACATGCCGCGAGACTATCGGCCACGGCTCTGCCGCGGCGGGTGTGGCCCAGAAGACGCGCCGCCACCCGCCCCCGGCCGCGCCGCGTCCGGGCCGGCCCGCGCCCCGTCCGTCGCGCGCTCCGCCGTGTCGTCGGCGGTGTCCGGCCGGGCGTGCGCCGGGCCTGCCAGCGACGATTCCGGTACGCCCACAGCCGGGTCGGGCCGGGCGGGCCCGCCCGGCTCCCGGATGGCCGGCACGGGCTGGCCGGCGCGCGGCAGCCCGTCGGGTGGGCTCACCGCGCACGCGAGCACCGGGATCTCCCGGGTCGGCAGATCCCCGCCCACCTCGGCGACCCGGTACGTGTCGCGGCCCGCCGCCTTGGCCGCGTAGAGCGCGTCGTCGGCGGCCTCCAGCACCTCCCGCCCGGTGCTGCCGTTGTCCGGGAACACGGCGATGCCCACCGACACGGTCACCAGGACCGGCCCGGCGTACGCCTCGACGGCGATCGGCGTGTCGCGTACCGCCGCGCCGAGCCGCTCCGCCACGATCGCGGCGCCCCGCGCGTCGGTCTCCGGCAGCAGCAGCACGAACTCCTCACCACCCTGGCGGAAGGCCAGGTCGACCTCCCGGATCTCGCCGCGCACCCGCCTGGCGAACTCGGCGAGCACGGTGTCCCCCGCAGCGTGCCCGTACGTGTCGTTGACGTCCTTGAACCGGTCGAGGTCCAACGCGAGGACGCTGAGCATCCGCCCGAAGCGGCTGGCCCGTTCCACCTCCCGCCGGATCGACTCGCGCAGGTAGCGGTAGTTCCACAGACCGGTGAGCGGGTCGGTGAGGGAGAGCCGCTGCGCCTCCTCGTGCACCCGGACGTTGTCCACCGCCACGGCCGCGTGGCCGGCGAAGGTGCGCAGGGTGGCCAGGTCGTCGTCGTCGAACTCGTCGGCGCCCAGCCGGTCGTAGAGGGCCAGCACGCCGAGCGCGGCCACCGCGCCGGTCTCGTCGGCCGACCCGGAGGCTCCACCGACGGTGGCCGGGGCACCGCCGCCCGGGGCCGCGAACGGGACCGCGACGTACGTGCGGCAGCGCGGCTCACCCGTCGGCGCCTCGGTCGGCTCCGCCGTCCCCCGCTGCGGTTCCCCGGTGGCGGCGACCTCGCCGACCACCCCGACGCCGACCGGCACCCGCAGCGTCGGCGGCCCGTCCCCCTCCTCGTCCGGCCAGCGCCCGTCCAACCCCTCGGTGCACTGCGCGACGAGCACGCCGCCGGTCTCCACCAGCAACACGGCGCCGGCGCGCGCGCCGGTGGCCCCGATGGCGCTGCGCAGAATCACCCGCAGGATGCGTTGCAGGTCGTGCGTGCTGGCCAGGGTGTCGCCGAGCACCGCGAGATGCCCGCGCAACTGGTCCCGGTTGCTGGTCAACGCCGCCACGTAGGAGCCGGTCTCCCGGGTCATCCGGTTGAACGCGGCGGCCAGCCGGCCCAACTCGTCCCGGCTGCGTACCGGCACCCGGGCGGTGAGGTCGCCGTGCGCCACCCGGTCGACCGCGCCGGCCAACTCCGCCAGCGGCCGGGTGGTCACCCGGGCCAGCCACCAGGCGGTCAGCACGGCGAGCAGACCGGCCAGCACGACCACCCCGACCAGCGTGGCGTTCAGCCCCGGTGGCCGCTCACTGGGCACGGAAAGCACCAGTGGAAGCGGCTGCGCGGCGGAGGGCCCGAGCCTGCGCACGTACCGGCCCTCGTTGGTCTCGGTGACCTGCTCGCCGTTCACGCCGACGGCGGCGGCCAGCACCGCGTCGCGTACGTCACGGGACTCGGTCGTGTGGGTGACCCGCGCGGCGCTCGCACCGCTGTCGAGCAGGGTGACCGCCACCCCGGTCACCGCCGCCAGCCGGGCGACGAAGGCCGGGTCGACCACCTGCGCGGCACTCACCGTGCCCAGTCGGGTGCCACCGCGGTCGTGCAGGTCGACCTGAGCGGCCAGCGCCCGGACCGGGCTGGTCGCGCCCTCGGTCGGGTTCCCGGTCGGGTTCGCGGTCGTGCCGGCGCAGTCCTGCCAGGGTGTCGACGGCGCGCCGGGCGAGACGTAGGTGACCTGGCCGGACACGTTGGTGATCAGCACCGCGGCGGCGAGGCCCCGGCCGACCAGTTGGGCGGCGCCGACGGCCGGGTCGGCGGTGAGGGCCACCGCGTCGGCGGCGGCGCGCAACTGCTGGCAGAGCGCGTCGACCGAGGTGCGCACGGTGGACGCCGCCACCGCCAGGCGCTCGGTGGAGCGGCTGCGGTCGACGGCTCCGACGGTGGAGGCGACGAAGAGCGCGCCGAGCAGGACCGGCCCGAGCACCACCACGAGGAAGGCTGCCGTCAACCGCCCGCGTAGCGTCACTCGGTCCCCCCGGAAGTTCCGCCTCCGTTGCTTGCGATGCTGACACAGAGCAACCGTGGGAGAGGCGTTGCGTCAGGAGTGTTGCGTGCCGGAATTTTCTGATGAAGCGGAAGTGACCCGAATGGCGAAGCGGGACACCCGCGTCGAGCTGCTCGCTCGCCGCCGGTCGCTGCCCGCCGCGACCCGGGCAGCCGCCGCCGGGCTCGTGCAGGCCGAGCTGGTCGCCCTGGTACGCCGGCGTCGTCCGCGCCGGATGACGGCGTACGTGCCGGTCGGCTCCGAACCGGGCGGCCATGACCTGCCCGAGGTCCTGCGGGCGGCGCTGCCGTACGACGCCGAGTTGCTCCTTCCGGTGCTCCTGGCCGACCTCGATCTGGACTGGGCGGCGTATACCGGGCCGGCTGCCCTGATCGCCGCCGGTCGGGGTATCCGGGAACCAGCCGGTGCCCGGCTCGGGGTGGCCGCCGTGGCACAGGCGGAGCTGGTGGTCGTACCAGCTCTCGCGGTGGACCGCCTCGGCCGGCGGCTCGGGCGCGGCGGCGGCTCCTACGACCGCGCGCTCGCCCGGGTACCCGAGGCGACCCTGACGGTGGCGCTCCTGCACGACGGTGAGCTGGTCGAGGCGCTGCCCGCGGAGCCACACGACCGCCGGGTACGCGCGGTCGTCACTCCCGCCGACGGGATGCGTACGCTTGTCGGCGGCCCGGGTACGGCGCATGGTGTCGCGCCCCACACGTCCGCTGGACGAACCGGGGGCGAATGACGCACCATTGGCACTCGAATACGTCGAGTGCCAACTGGCCGAGCCCAGATCCGGAGGAGAACGTGCCCACGTACCAGTACGCCTGCACCGCGTGCGGTCACCAGCTCGAGGCGGTGCAGTCCTTCTCTGACGAGCCGTTGACCGAGTGCCCGGCGTGTCAGGGGCGACTGCGGAAGGTCTTCAACTCGGTCGGCATCGTCTTCAAGGGTTCGGGCTTCTACCGCACCGACTCCCGGGCGTCCGGCTCCGAGACGACGGCCGGCGGCGCGGCCAGCAAGCCGGCGAAGTCCGAGTCGTCCTCCGGTGACAGCTCGTCGACCTCGTCTTCTTCGTCCTCGTCGTCTTCTTCGTCCTCGTCGGGGTCCTCGTCCGGGTCGTCCTCGGGCTCGTCGTCCGCCTCGGGGTCGTCCTCCTCGGGCGGCTCGGGCGGCGGCAAGGCGGCGGCGGCCAGCTCCGCGTCCTGACCGTCGAGGCCCGACCCGCCGGGCCGGGCCTCGATCAACTCGGGTTTCAGGAAGTCGGCCCGTCCCCGTCTCCTCGATATACCGGATTCCCGAATTTCGAGTCGATCAAGACGGGCGCCATAGCAAATCAAACCGACGGGTGGGCGTTTTCCACAGGCCGGGCGGTTGTCCACAGGCGTCGGCCGTGGGTCGGCCGAGGCGTCGGGAAATTGCCTAGCCTGCCGTCCATGGGTGCCACTGCGGCGCTCGGGGACGGAAGGCGGCAGAGTCGATGGTCGGTCCGGATTCCGCGCGGGCGTTGCGCCCGCTGCGCCAGCTCACTCTGCCCGGCGGGCGCACCCTGCTGCGGGCCGGTCTGGTCGCCGCGCTGCTCGGCCTGGCTGCCGCAGTCCTGCACACCCCGGCCGCATGCCCGCCAACCGCCGTGCCCTCCGACGCGCCAACCGTGCCAGACCACACGGCCGGGCAGGTCGACGAGGTGCCATGAACCGACGCCGGCAAAAGGCGCTCCGGGTGAAGCACCGACCTGCGGTGACCCCACAGCCCGGCCGCCGAACCCGACATGGTGGGACCTGGGCGAGCCGGCGGGGTCAGTCCCAGTGCGGTGGGCGTTCGGCGAGCAGCCAGTCGTCGTTGCCACCCGACCGCTCGCCCCAACCACGGTCGGTGTCGTCAGAGGTCTGCTCGGGCAGCACCACGAAGTCTTCGCTCAGGTCGACGGGACGGTCATCGTCGCCACGCGCGCCCTGCGGGCCGGGGTCCTCGGTGCTCACGAGCGGCAAGACTAGCGCAACCGCCCGGCCAGACCGGGCCGTCGACGGTGGGCACGCCGGCCAGAAACGACCGGGCCGCCGGTGGCGTTGGTAGCGTCGGACGGCGTGACGACCCCCAGCGGTGGCAGCACCCCGGACGACGACTACTGGCGACGGCCCGACACCGGTGACGAAGCCGTGTCGGACCACCCTGCCGCCCCGCCCGCACCGACACCCGGCACCCCACCACCCAGCGGGCACGCCAACCCCACCCCGCCCGGACCGGCCACCTCGCCGCCCATTGGGCACGCCGACCCGACCCCCGCCGGACCCGCCACCCCACCACCCAGCGGGCACGCCGACCCCACCCCGCCCGGACCCGCCACCCCCGGCGGGCACGCCCCCAGCGGATACGCCGGGCCGCCTCCGAGCGTGCCGCCGCCGACGGGTTGGCGTCCGCCCGTTCACCTCCAGGCGGCGCCGCCGCGACAGCTGCCGCCGCAGGACATGGCCGGGTTGGACGCGGCCGAGCAACGCTCGCAGCGGGTCACCTACGGCTTCGGCGCGGCGGCCGGCGTGGTGCTGCTGGTCCTGCTCTGCCTGCTCTGTTCGCGAATCATCTTCTGACCTTCCGCCGGCAGCAGCGGACCAGTTGCACGCTCACCGGAGCGGCAGACCGAGATCCGGCGTGGGGCTGCGGTCAGAGCGTGGTGCCCCAGACGGTCTCGGCACCGGAGTGGCCGGTCAGGTAGACGTAGACCAGGGCGGCGATGGCGAGCGCCACGGCCGCCACCGCCAGCACCGGGGTGACCAGCGCCGGCAGTTGCGGCACCCGGGGGTGCCCACTCGTCACCACGAGCAGCAGGATGGCCACGATCCCGAGCGGCACGACGATGCGGAACAGGATGTCACCGTAGCGGGAGTGCTCGAAGATCTGATCGAGGATCGGCCCCTGGAAACCCCGGGCGACGAGTGCGTCGGTGAGCGCCTCGCCCGACTTGACCGCGACGTAGGCGGTGACCGGCGCGGCCACGGCGAGGAGACCGAGCGCCCAGTCCAACCGGTGCCGCCACCGGGGCAGCCCCACGTACGCGATGGCCAGCACCGCCAGCAGCGGCACGAACACGACAACCGCGTGGACCACCAGGACGTGTACCGGTAGGCCCAGGATCTCCTCGAACATCGAACCCCTCCAGGTGGATCATGGTCAGGGGTGGCCAGCCGATGTTCGCCGATCTTCCCCAGGCTCTCGACCGGACACACGCGCGGCGCGTCGATCGGGTTCACCCCTCGCGGACCGTACCCCCGATCTTGCCGGGCTGTGTCGGTGACCACCCGGGGCGGGCGACGGTTGTCGATGCCGATCCCGCGTGCTGTCATTGGCGAATGTCCGGTGCCGAGGAGCTGCTGCGGTCGAGGGGCCTGCGTGTCACGCGGCCACGCCTCGCGGTGCTCGAGGTGCTGGCCGGCGGCGGCCACCTGGAGGTCGACGAGATCACCCGACGGGTCCGCGAACGCCTCGACTCGGTCTCCACCCAGGCGGTCTACGACGTGTTGGGCGCGCTGTCCCGGGCCGGCCTGTCCCGCCGGATCGAGCCGGCCGGCAGTCCGGCCCGTTACGAGGCACGCGTGGGCGACAACCACCACCACGTGGTCTGCCGGGGCTGCGGCGAGATCGCCGACGTCGACTGCGCGGTGGGCAGCGCCCCCTGCCTGGAGCCGAATGTCGCGCACGGGTTCGAGGTGGACGAGGCCGAGGTGACCTTCTGGGGTCTCTGCCCGAGCTGCCGGGCCCGCCGCTCCGCCGACGTCTGACCCGCCACACACAGCGGTCCGGGTCGGCCGCAAGCGCGGCGCGGGGACAGCGGCAAGCACGGCACGGGACCGGCATGCTCGGCGCGACCGTGGCACTCTTGGGCGGTGGACTCCGATGACCTCGGCCTCTTCGGTCCGGGTTCGGTGACGTGGAAGGTGCACGAGGAGCCGATCCTGATCGTCGCCGGCCTGCGCTCGCTCTACCTCCAGGCGTTGCACCCGCGGGCCATGGCCGGGGTCGCGCAGAACAGCAACTACCGCACCGACGCCTG
Source organism: Micromonospora sp. NPDC049645 (assembly GCF_040675155.1). Lineage (NCBI taxonomy): Bacteria > Bacillati > Actinomycetota > Actinomycetes > Micromonosporales > Micromonosporaceae > Micromonospora > Micromonospora sp. NPDC049645. The sequence continues at coordinate 868,109 of NZ_JBFAOI010000001.1, read as the reverse complement.
GGGCCGACTGGTCCGCACCGCCACCTACGTGGCGACCACCGTCTACGGGACCACCGCCGAGGCGGAGGCCGCCGGGTCCCGGCTGCGCCGCCTCCACGACCGACTCCGGGCCACCGACACGCTCACCGGCGAGGCGTTCCGGATCGACGATCCGGACCTGCTGCGCTGGGTGCACGTGACCGAGGTCGAGTCGTTCCTGGACACGGCCCGGCGGGCCGGCCTGCCGCTGAGCGACGACGAGGTGGACGCCTACTACACCGAGCAGCGCCGCTCCGCCCAGCTGGTCGGTTTGGACCCCACCACCGTCCCGGGGACCGCCGCCGAGGTCAGGGACTACTACCGGGGTGTACGGCCACAGTTGCGGATGACCCGGGAGGCCGCCGAGACGGCGTTGTTCCTCACCGCCCCGCCGCTGCCGTGGAAACTCAGCCTGCCGGTCCGGTTGGGGCTCACTCTCGGCCCGCCGCGCTGGGCGTACCTGGGGCTCGCCGGTACCGCGTTCGCGCTGTTGCCGGCGTGGGCGCGCCGGATGTACGGAGGTCTCGGTCTGCCGACCACCGCACTGTCGGCGGACCTGAGTGTGCGTGCGCTGCGGCTCGCACTCGCCGCCGTCCCCCGCCGCTATCTGGAGGGGCCGTTGATCCAGGCGGCCAAGGAGCGGGCCGCACGCCGTAGCGCTGCTCCGCTGGTCGGCTGAGCTGCCGCTTCGGTGCCTTCGAGGTCACCCGTCGGCCGGCCGGTCCATGGCCGCCCACGGTTCCCTGCCCGGAACCTGCGCGCCCGCCGGGCAGTGCCGCCGGAAGTCGCACCAGCCGCAGCGCGGGCTGGGGGCCACCGGGAAGGCCTCGTCCGCGTCGGCGCCGTCCGCGACCGCCCGTTCGGCCGCCATGATGTCTCGGGCCGTCTCCTCCGCGCGGTTCAGCTGCCGGGCCAGCGACTCGACGGTGTGGTCGTGGGCGGCGACCGTGCCGGTCGGCAAATGGTGCAACTCCACCCGACGGCACGGCCGGCGGAACACCCGCTCGGCCGCGTAGGCGTAGAGCGCCAGTGCCTGCGAGCCCCGGGCGTCGTCCGTGTCCAGCCCGGTGCGACCGGTCTTGTAGTCGACGATCGCCAGCTCCGGCCCGTCCGGGCCGGGCCGTGAGTCGATCCGGTCGGCGCGACCGTTGAACGCCAGCACGGCGGTCTTGACCGCCACCACCCGCTCCACGCCGAGGGGGTCGGAATCCGGCTCCAGCGTCTCGACGTACGCCTCCAGCCACCCCAACGCCCGCCGGTAGGCGGCCCGCTCCTGCTCGTCGTCGCGGTAGCCCTCGCGGACCCAGGTGCCCTTGAGCAGCGTGGCCAGGGCCTCGGGGCGCCGACGGTCGGCGGGCAGCGCATACCAGTTTTTCAGGGCGGTGTGCACGCTGGCGCCGAGCGAGTTGTGCGCCCACGGCGGACCCTTGGGCGGGGCGGGCCGGTCGACGTAGGAGTAGCGGTAGCGGCGCGGGCAGTCCGCGTACGCGCCGAGTTTGCTCGGGGTGCACACGAACAACCGCTCCGGCATGCCCTCGAAGCCGAGCTGTTCGGCTTCGCCGGCGCGCTGCCGTGGGGCCCGACCGCCGGCGGCCGGCCGCCCCGCTGATGAGGATCGTCGCACGCCTGCGATCCTGCCATCCGCCCCCGACATCGCGGGGATGCCGTCAGGCCATGTTCACGTACTGCGTGACGAAGGCGGCCACCGCGTCGGCGATGAGCTGCACCGCGATCGCGGCCAGTAGCAGGCCGGCGATACGGGTCAACACCTCGATCCCGCCCGGCCGGAGGATCTTCACGATGCCGCCGGAGAACCGGAGGACGATCCAGACGGCGAGCATCACGGCGAGGATCGCCACCGCGATCGCGGTGAATTCGCCCAGCCCGTCGGCCTGCTGGACGAAGAGCATGGTGGCCACGATGGCACCGGGGCCGGCCAGCAACGGGGTGCCCAGCGGCACCAGCGCGATGTTGGAGGTGACCTGCTGGCTCGGGTCGTCGGCCTTGCCGGTCAGCAGCTCCAGGGCGACGAGCACGAGCAGCAGCCCACCGGCCGCCTGCAACGCCGGCAGGTCCACGTGCAGGTAGTCGAGCAGGGTCTGCCCCGCCACCGCGAAGATCACGATGACGCCGAGCGCCAACGCGACGGCCTGCCACGCCGCCCGGTTGCGGTCGCGGGCGGGAAGCGGACCGGTCAACGCCAGGAAGATCGGCATCATGCCCGGCGGGTCAGTGATCACCAGCAGGGTCACGAAAACCTCGCCGAACAGCTTCAGATCCACGTGATCAACCTAGCCGCGGCACAGTGGGCGAAATACCCGGATCACCCCGAAGCGACCTCGGTCACCCCGCCGGCGACGATCTGCTCGTACGCCTCGACGCCGGTGCTGAACTCACCGAGCTGCACGGTCTTGTGGGTGCCGTGGAAATCCGAGGAGCCGGTGACGAACAGGCCCAGCTCGGCGGCGAGCGCCCGTACGTGCTCCCGCTCGGCCGGGCTGTGGTCCTCGTGGTCGGCCTCCAACCCGGCCAGCCCGGCGGCGGCCAACTCGGCGATCAGTTCGTCGGGCACCACCCGCCCCCGCCGGGTGGCCCGGGGGTGGGCGAAGACCGGCACGCCTCCGGCCGCCCGGACCAGTCGAACCGCGCGGAACACGTCGATGTCCTCCTTGGGCAGCCGGTACCGCTCGCCCAACCAGTCCGGGCCGAACGCCTCCCGGGTACTGCCGACCAGACCGGCGCGGATGAGCGCCTGCGCGATGTGCGGGCGCCCCACGGTGCCGCCGCCCGCGCCGGCCAGGATGTCCGGCCAGTTCACGTCGATGCCGTCGGCCCGCAGCAGGGCGACCATCCGTTCGCCGCGCTCCTCCCGGGCGGCCCGTACCCGGGCCAGCTCGGCCACCAGTTCCGGGTCGTCCGGGTCGAAGAGGTACGCCAGCAGGTGCAGCGGCACCGCCGGCTGCGCGCCGGACCAGCGGCAGGACAATTCCGCCCCCCGGATGAGACGAAGCCCTGGCGGCAGCGCGCCCACGGCCGGCGCCCAGCCGGCGGTGGTGTCGTGGTCGGTGATCGCCAGCACGTCCAGCCCGGCGTCGGAGGCCGCGCTGACCAGCTCGGCCGGGGTCAGCGTGCCGTCGCTGGCCGTCGAGTGCGTGTGCAGGTCGATCCGGGGGGTGGAGCCGGTACGCGAGGTCACCGTCCGACGCTACCGGGGAAACCGCGAGTCGGGCTCACCTATGTCGCCCCGGCACCGGGGTCAGAAGCTTTTCACCAACACTGGGCGGTCCCCCGCTGGCACGCCGGGCACCGGAGCCGGGCTGGCCGGCTTTCCGGCCCGTACCCGGCCGACGTCCACCCGGACCAGTGCGCCGCTGCCGTCGAGGTAGGAGGCGTCGGTCTCGTTGCTCCAGACGATCGCCCCGGTCATCGGCGGGCCGGCCGCGACCGCTGGCGCGTTCGCGCCGAGCCGTTGCAGGTCGATCAGCAGGGCTCGGCTGGCCTTGCCGATCCACCCGTTCACCAGCAGCCACCGCCCGTCGGGTGAGATCCCGCCGACTCCGTCCTGACTGAGGTCGGGACCGCACCCGGTGCGTACCGGGTCCAGGGAACGGGTCGGGGTCAGCACGGCCAGGCACGCTTTGTCGGAGCCGGTCGTGGCGACCTGGCCGACGAGCCGCCCGTCGGGCAGCGGCCCGTAGACGTTGAGGCTCTCCCTGTCGAGGGCCTCGGGCAGCGGCCCGGCACCGGGCCGCCAGAGGGTGTGGCCGGCGCCGGCCGGGTCGGGTCGCACCAGCACGCTGTCACCGACGAACCGGACGGGTTCCGCCGTCGCCGGCGCCGGGGTGCGCACCGCCCCGATGAGCTGGGTCCCGACCACGCCCGCCACCAGCAGGTCGCCGCCGTCGCGCCAGGCGACCTGGAGGCTGTCCGGGGCCAGGACGATCGTGCCCGCACCGGCGAGGAGCACCTGCACCAGGCCGTCGTTCTGCACCACCCAGAGGGAACGCCCGGCGGCACTCGGCGCGCCGACCACCAGCCAGCCGCCGCCGTTCGGCAGGGGCTGGGCGCGTTCGGCCGGCCCGACGTCGGGCAGGACCAACCGCCGGCCGTCGGCGCTGACCAGCGTCTCGCTCATGACCAGGGAGGTCGACGGTCCGGGCGAGGGGTCGGTGCCGGGATTGCTGGCCGCGGGGCGGGGCCGGTTCGTCGGGTCCGGATCACCGATCACCAGGATGGGTGACCCGTCCCGGGCGGTCTCGGCACCGAGTTGCGCCATGCCGGCACTGAGCAGCACGGTGGTGACCGCCGCGAGGGCGATGCCGGCCGCGGTACGCCGACGTCGGATCCGGTTGGCGCGGCGGATGGCCTGGCCGGCCGGATCGGCGCCCAGTGGCCGGGCGAGGGCGACCTGGCGCGAGAGTGTCTCCCGCACCGCACCTTCCAGTTCGTCCGGCCGCACCTCGTATGAACGCCGCGGGCCGTCCGTCAGGTTGTCGGGCCGGCCGGGGAACCCACTCACTGCTGTTCCCCGGAGCCCGTGCCGACGGGCACGGCCGCCGGGGCGGTGGGTAGTACGACCTGCGGGCCGATCGGACGCGGCACGGCGGTGCGGGGCGTGGCCGGGCGAGGCACGGGTCGACCGGCCGCCTGCCCTGGCCTGACGGCGGCACCGGCGGCCGGGGTCCGCCCGGTCCGGGCACCCGAACCCGTCGTCCCGGCAGCCGACCCACCGGCTGCACCCGAACCCGTCGTCCCGGCAGCCGACCCACCGGCTGCGGCCGAGCCCGTCGTCCCGGCAGCCGACTCACCGGCTGCGGCCGAGCCTGCGCCGGCGGCAGCCGACCGGCCAGCGGTGCCGGCGGCGGCGAGGTCCGGTGCGTCCGCGCCCATCCGCCGACGCAGCGTGGCCAGCGCCCGGGACGACTGGCTCTTCACCGTGCCCGGCGAGATGTCCAGCATCGCGGCGGTCTGCGCCTCCGACATGTCCTCGTAGTAGCGCAGCACCAGCACCGCCCGTTGCCGGTTGGGCAGCTCCCGGAGGTGCCGCCAGAGCAGATCGCGGTCAAGTTGCTGCTCGATCTCGTCGACACCGGCCCGCTCGGGCAGCACCTCGGTCGGGCGTTCGCCGTGCCAGCGTCGCCGCCACCAACTGGTCGAGGTGTTGACCATCACCCGCCGGGCGTACGGCTCGACCGCCTCGATCCCACCGAGCCGCTTCCACGCGAGGTAGGTCTTGGTCAGCGCCGTCTGGAGCAGGTCCTCGGCCGTGGCCCAGTCCCCGGTGAGCAGGTAGGCGGTGCGTAGGAGCGCGGCGGAGCGGGCCGCGACGAACTCGCGGAACTGCTCCTCCAACGAGTCCTTGCTCGCCACCGCCCACCTCCACACCCCTGCCGTCCTGGCAGGGTGCCACGTCAGAGGCGGTCGGGTCCATGACGAAAGGTGCGCACTTGCTCCGATGTTCGGTCGAAAACCTTCACGCCCCGTCGTCGGCCTTGGCCTCGTCGGCCTCCTTGCCGAGCCGGGCCTCGACCGCCTGCGGCTCGTACATCTCTTCGACCACGCGCAGGTAGAGCTCGTTCGGGTTGGGCAGATTCTTGATCTCGCGGAGCGCCTGCTCCTGACCGGCCGACTCCAGCACGAAGGTGCCGTAGTTGAGCGCTCGGCCGGTCGGGGTCTGCTCGTACTTCATGTCGGTGACCCGGACCAGCGGCATCATCGCGACCTTGCGGGTGACGATGCCGTTGACCACCATGACCCGCTTGTTGGTCAGGATGAACCGGTCATACCACCAGTCGGCGACCTTCCACGCCACCCAGCCCATCACCGCGAACCAGAGCAGCACCGCGATGGTGGTCAGCGCGCCGACATCCTGGCCGGCGAGGAAGCCGGAGAGGTAGCCGAGCACGAAGGTCGCCGCGATGCCGATCAACAGCGGGTTGGTGAGGTGGATCCAGTGTCGCTTCCACTCACCCCGGTAGCGCTCGGTCGGGAAGAGGTAGCGAGCCACCAACGAGCTGGGCTCGTCCTCCAGTGGCAGCACCCGCCGAGGGGTCGCGCCGGTCGCGTCGGCGCGCAACCCGGCCAGCTCGTCCTCGGAGATCTGGGGCGGCTGGTAGCCGGCCTCCGGATCACGGACCCACCCCCGACCGGAACGACCCTGGCCGGCATAGCCAGGCCCGTCGCCGTAGCCGACGTCGTCCGAAAGGGACGGACCGTCGGACAGGCCGGGACCAGCCCCGTAGCCCGGGCCGTCATCGGGCCCGATCCGCGGGATCGGCTCGGTGTCACGCTCGCGACGTTCCCGGTCGGGGTCGTCCGGGTCGAAGGGTGGACCGGAGGGGCTGCCCATCGGCGGCTAGGCGACGAGGCTGGTGAAGAAGTCGCCAAACCCCTGGGCGATATCCATGATCCCGCCGCCGAGCGACTTGAACACGTCCGCCGCAGAGTTTGGCCGGTAGGCGACGAAGAAGATCAAGAATGCGATTCCGGCCCAGGTGAGGACCTTCTTGACCATGGCGGGCCATCCTCTCGCGCGGCGCCGGGTCCCATTACCGCAGCGGCACCCAGAGTATCAGTGTGGTGTCGTACAGTGAATATCTGCGTCCGTTCTCCGTCAATCCGGGAGAGATGTCAAGCCCTACCGGGTAGATACGGAGACGGTGCGCCGTACACGAGTTCGGGCGGAGTCCACTCGGTCAGGTCGTGTAGCACGACATCTTCCGCGAGCAGGTGACCCGCACTCGCCGGCCAGGCTATCGCATGGAGCCACATTCCCCGAGCCTCGCCCGCGTACGCGCTTCGATCCGTTGGAGAATTCACCAACCACAGTGGAGTGGGATGCCCGCCGACCTTGATCTTCGCCTGTCCGACGTGGTCTGGATGGCCCGGCCCTGGATCGCTCAGCGCGTCGGTCAACTCCGGCCCCGGATCCGGGCCGGTCAGTCCGGCGAGTCGGGTGCCCAGGCCGACCCCGGGCTCCTCGGCGACGAAGACCAGATCGGCGGGACCACCGCCGAGTGGCGCCGGGCCCGCGCAGGCGACCGCCGTCGCCCGCACTCCCGTCCGATCGTCCCCGGCGTACGCCACGCCGGTGAGTGTCCACCCGGGCGGCAGCGGCCACGGGCACCACAACGGCGTCACCGGCGGGTCGGCGGTCGCGGTGATCCGTTCCACCACGCTCGCCACGATCTCCGCTCCGATGTGCTCGGGCACGTGCAGCGGTGGCACCGGGCCGCAACGCACGCACCTCGAGTCGGTGTTCATCAGATCCGGCGCCCGTACCGGGCCCCCGCATCTCGGACAACTCACCGCGACACTCACATCACCACCGTCTCCCCGCATCGCCGGCACGTCAAGCCGGAACGTCCGATTCGGGACCCGGAGGTGCTCAGTCCGGTGGGGCGCCGGCGTGGGCGCGGATCCAGGCGTGCATCGCGATGCCGCTGGCCACGCCCGCGTTGATCGACCTCGTCGAGCCGTACTGGGCGATGGAGTAGAGCTGGTCGCAGGCGGCACGGGCCGGCGCGGAGAGCCCCGGACCCTCCTGCCCGAACAGCAGCACGCACTCCCGCGGCAGGGCGCCGGTCTCCAGCGGACGCGATCCGGGCAGATTGTCGATGCCGAACACCGGCAGCCGCCGCTCGACCGCCCAGGCGACGAACTCCTCGATCGTCTCGTGGTGCCGCACGTGCTGGTACCGGTCGGTCACCATCGCCCCGCGCCGGTTCCACCGTCGCCGGCCGACGATGTGCACCTCGGCGGCGTTGAACGCGTTCGCGTTGCGCACCACCGTGCCGATGTTGAAGTCGTGCTGCCAGTTCTCGATCGCGACGTGGAAGCCGTGCCGGTGCCGGTCCAGGTCGGCGACGATCGCCTCGTGCCGCCAGTAGCGGTAGCGGTCGACGACATTGCGCCGGTCCCCCTCCGCCAGCAGCCGCGGGTCGTAACGGGGGTCGTCGGGTGGGTCCCCCGGCCAGGGGCCCACGCCCACCTCAATCTGGTCGTCGGTCACGGTCATCAGAGGGTACGGACCGCGCCGGCGCCCGCTGCGACGACCTGCCGGGTCAGCCCAGGCCAAGGGCGGCGCCGAGCCGGTCGAGGAAGCGCCGGTCCGCTGGGCTGGCCGGTGGGTCGACCCGGTGCGCACCGACGCCGGGCACCGCGCGACAGACCCGGGCCGCGACCGATTGCACCCACTGGCGGTACGCGGCCGAGTCGGCGGGATCGGCGCGCCGGTGCAGGACCCGGCTCGCCGCCCGGCAGGCGGCCAGCAGGTCCACCAGGTCGGTGAGTCGCTCGGCGGGTTGCGGTGCGCCGTCGTGGCGGGCGTAGATCGCCGCGACCACCGCGCGGACCAGGTCGCTGTCGGAGGCCCGCCCCGCGGCCATGGCGTCCAGGCCGGCCAGGCTCGCCGTGACCCCTCGTTCCAGACGACCGGGGCCGGGAGCGGCGGCGGCCACGAGAACCCGACCGGGCAGGCCGGTGAGCAGATCCCATTCGGCGGCGGAATAGACAGCGGTGGTCGAGGGTGCGGCTCGACGGCCGGCAGAGGGCGGCTCTCCAGCGACGGAGTGGCTCATCGGAACCTCCGGCGTCAGCATATGCCCCCGGAAACCGGAACAGGGCACCTTCCCCGGCAGACCAGAGGCGGGGAAGGAGCCCGGCGGCGACGCGCCCGCGCGACGGTCAGCGCGGCTCGGGGAAGCTGGGCCGTTCCGGATCCACTCCGTCGGGGACCGCGGCGGCCGCGTACTCCCGCTTGGGGACCATGACCTTGCGCCGGAAGACGCAGACCATCGTGCCGTCCTGGTTGTAGCCGCGGGTCTCCACCGACACCACGCCCCGGTCGGGTTTCGAGCCGGACTCACGCTTGTCCAGCACCGTGGTCTCGCCGTAGATGGTGTCGCCGTGGAAGGTCGGCGCGACGTGCCGCAGCGACTCGACCTCCAGGTTGGCGATCGCCTTGCCACTCACGTCGGGCACCGACATGCCGAGCAGCAGCGAGTAGATGTAGTTGCCGACCACGACGTTGCGCTTGAACTGGCTGGCCGTCGCGGCGTAGTGCGCGTCCATGTGCAACGGGTGGTGGTTCATGGTGAGCAGGCAGAAGAGGTGGTCGTCGTACTCGGTGACGGTCTTGCCCGGCCAGTGCCGGTAGACCGCGCCGACCTCGAACTCCTCGTAGTAGCGACCGAACTGCATCCTGGTCCCTTCGACGGGCGGCGATGAAGTTCGGCACAGCATGCCTTATCGATGGTTAAGGCGACCCGCGGGGCGCGACGGCGGCGGAAATGTCACACCGGTCACTCGCAAGGGGGGAGACGCAATGAGCGGCGGGGCCCTCCCCGGCACCCGCCGCCCACGCTCTGATGTGAGGAATTCTGCCCTACGCCTGCGTAGGTTCAACAGAGATCGCCGTCACATTTATCTTTTTGTAACACTACTGTCCGTGACGAGGTGGAGGTTGATCAGCGATCTCCGCAGGCCGGATAGCTCCTTGTCAAGGGGCAGTTGACCGATTCGTGGCGCTCGGTCGCGTGGATCTCCTTGGAAACGCTCCCATCACCGCAGGTCACGCAAGTGCGTCATGCACTTGCGTTCCGCAGGTCGGGACCAACAGACGTGGGTCGATGACCCAGGGCACCCCTCGGCAGCCCGCAGCACGTTTCGTGCCTCAGCGCCCGGGAATTCGATACGGTCAGCCCTGGTTCTACGGGACGTAGACAAACCGCGGTGATCGGAGAGTGCAATGGCAACCGTTGAGCTGACCTCGGCGAACTTCGACGAGGTGACCGGCAACGACGGCATCGTCCTGGTCGACTTCTGGGCCGACTGGTGTGGTCCGTGCAAGCGGTTCGCCCCGGTCTACGAGCGCTCCTCGGAGAAGCACCAGAACATCGTCTTCGGCAAGGTCGACACCGAGGCTCAGCAGGAGCTGGGCGCGAAGTTCGACATCCGCTCGATCCCGACGATCATGGCGATCCGCGACGGCGTCATCGTCTTCGCCCAGCCGGGCGCCCTTCCCGAGTCCGCGCTGGAGAACCTGATCGAGCAGGTCGAGGCGCTGGACATGGACGACGTCCGCAAGCAGCTGGCCGAGCACAACCACTAGGTCGTCCGCAGGACGACACGCGAGGCCGGGCCCCGACACGGGCCCGGCCTTCGTCGTACCCGTTGCATGATCACCTTCCTGGGCAGCCCAGACTGACCGCCGGAGGGACCCGACACCGCCGGTACATCCCGTATCGTCACGACCCGATGGAGAACCTGACCACCCGCGGGCGCGTGACCCGGCTGGGCGCGACCGCACTCGGTCTCGTCCTGCTCATCGCCGGCACCTTCTGGGGCAGCGACGACGACTTCCCGTTCGGCCCGTTCCGGATGTACTCCACCTCCAACCCGCCGAACGCGCCCGCGCCCGACACCCGCGTCGAGGGGGTGAACAGCTCCGGGGCGGTGATCGACCTCGACCAGGACGCGACCGGCATCCGCCGTGCCGAGATCGAGGGTCAGCAGGCCCGGTACGCCGCCGACCCGACGCTGCTCACCGAGGTCGCCGACGCGTACGCCGAACGCCACCCGGACGCCCCCGCGCTGGTCGAGGTCCGCATCGTCATCCGCTGGCACGACATCCGCGCCGGCCGACCGACCGGCCGACACACCGACGAGACCGTCGTCCGCTGGCAGGCACCCCGATGAGCCGCTGGCTGACCGAGGCCGTGCCGCGGGGCCGGGTGGCCGCGTTCCGCACCCTGATCTACCTGTTCGTCGCCGCCGACCTGGTGATCTTCACGCCCTGGGTACGCACCCGGGCCAGCGTGCCCGGCGAGCTGTACCAGCCGCTTCTGATCGGCCGCCTGCTCCCGCTACCGACGCCAACCCCGACGCTGGTGGCGGTGATCTTCTGGGCGTTGCTGCTGCTCGCCCTGCTCGCCGCGACCGGACGGGCGCCCCGGCTGCTCGGCTGGGCGGTCTGCGCGCTGTACCTGGAGTGGATGGTCGTCGCGATGAGCTACGGGAAGGTCGACCACGACCGATTCGCGCTGCTCGTCGCACTGGTCGTGCTGCCCACCGCCGGTCGCGCCCGACACGGCGACACCACCCGCACCGAGGCCGGCGGCTGGGCCCTCCGAGTCACCCAGATCGCGGTGATCTGCACGTACTTCCTGGCCGCCTTCGCCAAGCTGCGCTTCGGCGGCCCGGACTGGCTGACCGGCTCGGTCCTGGCCCGCGCGATCATCCGGCGCGGCACCGACCTGGCGGACCTGATCGCCCAGGTGCCCCACCTGCTGATCGTCGCCCAGTTCGGCATCGTCGCGTTCGAGCTGCTCAGCCCGGTGGTCTTCCTGTTGCCAGCCCGCTGGCGACTGGCCATGGTCGGTTTCTTCTACTCGTTCCACGCGGTCACCATCGCGACCATCACGATCTCGTTCGCGCCGCATCTGGCCGCGATGACGAGCTTCCTGCCGCTGGAGCGGGTCCGCCCGCTGGTGTGGGCACGCCGGCTGGTCGGGCGCCGCGACGCTCCCGCGTCGGCGACGACGGATGCCGTGGCGCCGAGCCCGGCGGGCGTCGACCCGGTGCCGCCGGGCCACGGCCCGGTGGGAGCCGGCGCGGAGCGGGCACTCGACGATCAGGCGCCGGTGGTCGGGCGACCGGTCGGCCCGTAGAGCCGCTCCCTGGCCTCCTGCGGCAGGGAGCAGGCCGCGGTGCCACCGGGAAGTCGATGCCGGTTGCGCGCCACCCAGCGGTACAACGGCCAGGCCGCGGCGCGCGCCGGAGGAAACCGTAGGCCGGCACCGGCGATCCGCCAGAGCGGACCACTGGCGGCGAGGAGTTTCGCGATGGCGTCCGGACCCGCCGCGCGCGAGCCGTCCGCGCCGACCCACTGCACGGCCTCCTCGCACTCGGCGACCGTGAGGCCCAGCGCGTCCAGATCGGCGAACTGCCAGGGCACCACCCGCGCGGCGGTGGGGATGCGGCGCTCGATGAACTCCGCACAGCTCGTGCAGAACGCGCAGTCCCCGTCGTAGACGAAGGTCGACGTCTCCATGGTGTCCATCCTTCCCTCCGCGCCCGCCCGAACGCCCACCGGTGTACGGCGGGTCACTTGCGCTCCCCTCGTACACGTGTTCGAATAGTGCCCATGCGCTGGGACAACCTCACCGCTCCCCCGGTTGAGGGAGACCCCGAGCGGGCAGCGCCAGCGACGCCACCCCTGCCGCTGGCGCTGCCCGGCGCCGTCGCCCGCACCTTCGACACCCCCGAGTTCGCCGGGATGACCTTCTACGAGGTGCAGGCCAAGTCCATCCTCAACCGGGTGCCCGGCCAGTCCCGCGTCCCGTTCGAGTGGACGATCAACCCGTACCGTGGCTGTTCTCATGCGTGTCGCTACTGCTTCGCGAGAAATACTCACACTTATCTCGATCTCGATGCCGGTGCCGACTTCGACCGGAAGGTGATCGTCAAGGTGAACGCCGGCGAGTTGGCCCGGCGGGAGCTGGCCGCGCCACGTTGGCGGGGCGCGCACGTGGCGATGGGCACCAACGTGGACTGCTACCAGCGCGCCGAGGGTCGTTACCGGCTGATGCCGCAGATCATCGGCGCCCTGCGAGACTTCGCCAACCCGTTCTCGATCCTCACCAAGGGCACGCTGATCCTGCGCGACCTGCCGCTGCTGCGTCAGGCCGCCGAGGTGACCACGGTGGGCATCTCGTTCTCGGTGGGGTTCGTCGACGAGCACCTCTGGCGCACCGTCGAACCGGGCACGCCACACCCACGCCGCCGACTGGACGCCGTCCGGGCGCTCACCGACGCCGGCTTCTCCGTCGGGGTGCTGATGGCCCCGATCCTGCCCGGCCTCAGCGACAGCGACGAGTCGATCGATGCGACGGTCTCGGCGATCGCCGCCGCCGGTGCGACAAGCGTGACCGCCCTGCCCCTGCACCTGCGACCCGGCGCCCGGGAGTGGTATGCGCACTGGCTCGCCCGCGAGCACCCACACCTGGTCCCCCGCTACCGCGAGCTCTACCGGGCCGGCGCGTACGCCCCGCAGGCGTACCAGCGGGAGCTGACCGCGCGGGTGCGGATCGCCGCCCGCCGGCACGGGCTGCACCGCGGCGAGCGGGGCGACAACCGCAACCTGCCCGCGCCACCACCACCGTCGACGGCCGAGCAGCTGACCCTGCTGTAGTCGGAGCTACAGTCGGCGGGTGCGTACCGCTCAGCAGATCCTCGCCGACTCCGCCGTGATCGCCGTCGTGGGCGCGTCCCGCGACCCGTTCAAGGCCGCGCACGGCGTGCCGTTGCAGATGCAGCAGTACGGCTGGCGCATCATCCCGGTCAACCCGACGGTCGACGAACTGTTCGGGGAACGGGCCTACAAGACCCTCGCCGACATCCCGCACCCCGTCGACCTCGTGGACGTGTTCCGGCCGGCCGCCGACGCCGTCCAGGTGGTCCGGGACGCGGCGGCGATCGGCGCGCCCGCGGTCTGGCTGCAACTGGGCATCGTCTCGGCCGAGGCCCGGCGGATCGCCGAGGAGGCCGGCATGGACTACGTCGAGGACCGCTGCCTCATCGTCGAACGCGCCGCCGCCAACCTGACCCGCCTGCCCTGACCCACGAGCCCACCCTCCCCCGTGCCCACCCCACTCTCGCGTCGATCAAGGAGTAGTGGTGCCAGATTCGACGCCTTATGCCGCATCTGTCCCCCACCACAACTCCATGATCGACGGAGTGGGGTGGGACGGGGGTGGGTTTGGGGGTGGGTTAGAGCTTGTATTCCTTTAGGAGACCTCGGCTGATGATGGTCTTCTGGATCTCTGAGGTGCCCTCGCCGATGAGCAGGAACGGGGCCTCCCGCATCAGCCGCTCGATCTCGTACTCCTTGGAGTAGCCGTAGCCACCGTGGATGCGGAACGCCTCCTGGACGACCTCGGCGCAGTATTCCGAGGCGAGCAGCTTGGCCATCCCGGCCTCGACGTCGTTGCGCTGGCCGGCGTCCTTGAGCCGGGCGGCGTTGACCATCAGTGCGTGCGCGGCCTCGATCTTCGTGCCCATCTCGGCGAGCTTGAAGGCGATCGCCTGGTGCTTGGCGAGCGGCTGGCCGAAGGTCCTGCGCTGCTGGGCGTAGCTGACCGCCAGCTCGAAGGCGCGGATGGAGATGCCGCAGGCACGGGCGGCCACGTTGACCCGGCCCACCTCGATGCCGTCCATCATCTGGTAGAAGCCGCGGCCCACCTGGTCGGCGCCGCCGAGGATCGTGGAGTCGGGCACGGTCACCCCGTCGAGCACCATCTCGGTGGTCTCGACGCCCTTGTAACCCATCTTCTCGATCCTGCCGGGGATGGTCAGGCCGGGAGCGGTCTCACCGAAGCCCGGCTCCTTCTCCAGCAGGAAGGTGCTCATGTTGCCGTACACGGAGTCCGCGCCGGTGTCGGTCTTGACCAGGGTGGCCACCACCGAGGAGTACGCCCCGTTGGTGAGCCACATCTTCTGCCCGTCGAGCACGTAGCGGTCGCCGTCGCGGACGGCCCGGGACTTGATCGCCGAGACGTCGGAGCCGGTCTCGGGCTCGGACATCGAGAACGCGCCGCGCACCTCGCCGGTGGCCATCTTCGGCAGCAGGCGGGCCTTCTGCTCGGTGGAGCCGTGCTGAGAGATCAGGTACGCCACGATGAAGTGGGTGTTGACGATGCCGGAGATCGACATCCAACCCCGGGACAGTTGCTCCACCACCAGCGCGTAGGTGAGCAGTGATTCGCCGAGGCCGCCGTACTCCTCGTCGATGGTGAGGCCGAACAGCCCCATCTCGCGCATCCCGTCGAGGATGTCGGTGGGGTACTCGTCGGCGTGCTCCAGCCGCTGCGCGTGCGGGATGATCTCCTTGTCGGCGAAGTCCCGAACGGTCTCCAGGATCGACTGTTGCACATCGGTCAGGCCGGGCGTCTGGGCGAGTCGGGCCATCTCAGCCTCCGGGGATCCGCGCACTACTCATGGGTAACTGAACGCTGGGTCAGTATCGGCCTCCCGGGTCGACGAGGCCAAGGTGACCAGTCCACACAACAGCTGTGAAAAGGTTCACCGCTCCGGGTAGCGTCCGGCAAGAGGGACTTTTCCGGCACCGGCAGGAGGAGGACAGCTGTGACCCACCCGCCGCCGTCGGGACCGCCCGGGGACGAGCAGCCGCCGTCACCCTACGAGCCACCCAGGGACCAGTCGCCGTACGCGCCACCGCCGCCCGGCCAACCGCCGCACCCGCCCCAGCCGGACCAGCCGGCGTACGAGCTACCAGCGGAGCGCTCACCGTACGGGCCACCGGGCGACCAGTCGCCGTACGGCCACCAGGGGTCGCAGCAGTCGGCGCACTGGAGCCAGCAGCCGCCGTACCCACCGCAGGGCCCCTACGGCCAGTACGGCCCACCGCCGTCCGGGCCGCCTCGGGGCACCAACGTGCTGGCGATCCTGTCGTTGGTGTTCGCCTTCGTGTTTCCACCGGCCGGCGCCGTCCTCGGCCACGTGGCCAAGCGGCAGATCCGCACCAGCGGCGAGGAGGGCGAGCAGCTCGCGACCTGGGGGCTGATCCTGGGCTACGTCTTCACCGGGCTCACCGTGCTGGCCTGCTGTGGCTGGCTGGCGCTCGTGGCGTTCGGCAACACCGGCGACACCGGAGGCTACTGACAGGCGGCCGGGGCGGACCGTCGCGGTCAGCGGAAGCGGGCCTCGCGGACGCTGTTGCCGCCGTCCACCACCAGCATCTGCCCGGTGATGTACGAGGCGGCCGGCGAGCAGAGGAAGCTAATTGCCGCGGCGACCTCGTCCGGTGTGCCCGGTCGGCCCACCGGGGTGCCCAGCCCCTGCTTGATCTCGGCCATCGTGGACGCCGCGGTGTAGATGGTGCCGGGCGCCACCGCGTTGACGGTCACGCCGTCGGCGATCATCTCCATGGCCAGGGCCCGGGTCAGCCCGACGACCCCGGCCTTCGCCGCGGCGTACGCGGCCTCGGTGGGCAGGGCGTTGACCGGGCCGGCCGTGGCCGCCAGGTTGACGATCCGCCCCCAGCCCCGTTCGGCCATCCCACCGATGAACGCCCGGCTGCACAGGAACGCGGTGGAGAGGTTGCGGTCGATCTCACCGCGCCACTCGTCGTAGGTCAACTGTGCGACCGGCCGCAGCACCCCCTGGCTGGCTCGACTGGCCAGGCCGGCGTTGTTGACCAGCACCTCGACGTCGCCCAACTGCTCGGCGACCGCATCGGCCAGCGCACCCACCTCGGCCTCGTCGGTCAGGTCCGCGACGAAGCCGGTCACCCCCAACTCGCCGGCCCGCTCGTGGATGCGCCGGGTGGTGGAGACGATGGCCACCCGGGCGCCCAGGTCGGCGAGCCGCCGTGCGGTGGCGTACCCGATGCCGTCCGGGCTGCCCGCCCCGGTGACCAGGGCGACCCGGCCGTCGAGGCGCATGGTGACCGGGTCGGCGAGCGCAACCGGCTCGTCCGGGCCGGGGCTGCCGGCCGGGGCTGCCGTGCGGGCGCGCCGGGCCGCGCCCGGACGGCTGACGTCCCGTCGGGGTCGGCTGCCGGAGCGGTCCGCGGCGCGCGCGTCGAATGCCATGCCAGGATCCTGCCCGTTACGACCGGCCCGAGCAACGCGGCACCCGGAAGCGGGGGCGTCGGGTTTGGGCGGCGCTGGCTACCCTGTCACCGCACCCCGACGTGACGGAGAGTTCGCATGACCAATCCCCCGCCGCCCGGCGACCCGACCGATCCCACCTGGTCGGTTCGGCCGTCGAGCCCCGCATCGGACCCGACCCTCGTGGCCGGTCAGCCGATCCCCACCCAGCCCGGCCCGGCCAACCCGTACGCCCCGGCCAACCCGTACGCCCCGGTCGACCCGTACGGCGGCGGCCAGCCGCCACTGACGCAGCCGATGCCCGGTTACGCCCCGCCCGGCTACCCGCCGCAGTACCCCGGCTACGGTTACGCGCCGCCGCAGAAGACCAACGGTTTGGCGATCGCGGCGTTGGTGCTGGCGCTGGCCGGCTTCACGACCTGCATCACGGCGCCGGTCGGCGCGATCCTCGGACACGTGGCGCAGAAGCAGATCCGGGTCAGCGGTGAGGGTGGCGAGGGGCTGGCCAAGACCGCCATCATCGTCGGTTGGATCCTCACCGGCCTGATCGTGCTGCTGCTCGCCATCTACGCCGCCGCGATCATCTACGCGATCGTGACGAGCAACGACAGCGGCAGCAGCTACTGATCGACGGCCGGCGGTCGGTCCGGTCGGTCCGTCACTCGGCCGGTGGAGTGAACGACGAGGTGCGGCTCATCCCGGCTGCCCGGCCCTTGGCGGCGATCACCAGCGCCATCTTGCGGGACGCCTCGTCGATCATCTCGTCGCCGAGCATCACCGCGCCGAGCCGGCCGCCGGCCTCCGAGGTGTAGTGCTCGTACGCGTCGAGGATCAGCTCGGCGTGGTCGTAGTCGGCCTGCGCCGGCTGGTACACCTCGTTGGCGGCGTCGATCTGGCCCGGGTGCAGCACCCACTTGCCGTCGAAGCCCAACGCGGCGGAGCGCTTGGCCACCTCGCGGAACGCGTCGACGTCGCGGATCTGCAGGAAGGGACCGTCGATGGCTTGCTTGTCGTGCATCCGCGCGGCCATCAGGATCCGCATCAGGATGTAGTGGTACGGGTCGCCCGGGTAGTCCGGGATCAGACCTCCGACCACCATCGACCTCATGTTGATCGACGCCATGAAGTCGGCCGGGCCGAAGATGATGGTCTCCACGCGCGGCGAGGCGGCGGCGATCGCGTCCACGTTGACCAGACCGGCGGCGTTCTCGATCTGCGCCTCGATGCCGATCCGGCCGACCTCCAGGCCGATCGTCTTCTCGATCTGGGTGAGCGTCAGGTCCAGCCACTGCACCTGCGCGGCGGTCTGCACCTTCGGCAGCATGATGCAGTCCAGGTTCGCGCCGGCGCCCTCGACGACCTCGATGACGTCCCGGTAGGTCCACGGCGTGGTCAGGTCGTTGACCCGGACCACCCGGGTCTTGCCGGCCCAGTCGCCCTCGTTGAGGACGGCCACGATGTTCTTGCGCGCATCCGGCTTGGCCAGCGGGGCGACGGCGTCCTCCAGATCGAGGAAGACCTGGTCGGCCGGCAGTCCCTGGGCCTTGCCGAGCATCTTCACGCTGGAACCCGGCACGGCGAGGCAGGACCTGCGGGGGCGACCGATCGCGGCCATGAATGCGCTCCTTCCAGCGTCCGGCGGGCACGCCGACGCCACCTGACGACAGATCCGGGAACTTAACGATCCCAAAGGGCGTTGTGACGCCACGGTAACCTCGCGCCATGACCGGGGTGAATGGACCTGTGGAAGATCTCACTGGGCGTCGACTGGTGGTGGTGACCGGGGCCAGCTCCGGCATCGGGCTGGCCGCCGCCGTGCAGTTGGCCTGCCGTGGCGACCGGGTGGTGCTGGTCGGGCGGGACCCGGCCCGCCTCCAGGCCGCCGCCGAGCGGGTGCGGGAGAACTCCGGTGAGCGTCCGGAACTGTTCCGGGCCGATTTCGCCATCCTCGACGACGTACGCCGACTGGCCGAGCAGCTACGGGCCGCGTACGACCGGATCGACGTGCTCGCCAACAACGCCGGCGCGATCGCCCTGCAACCACTGAGCACCGTCGACGGGTTCGAGATGTCGATCCAGGCCAACCACCTGGCCCCGTTCCTGCTGACCAATCTGCTCGCCGACCGGGTGGGCCGGGTCGTGGTGACCGCCTCCGGCGCGCACCGCTTCGGCGCACTCGATCCGGACGACCTGAACAAGCCACTGCGCGACTACTGGCCGATGGGCGCGTACGGCACCAGCAAGCAGGCGAACATCCTGTTCGCCGCCGAGGCGGCCCGGCGCTGGCCACACACCACCACGTACAGCTTCCATCCCGGCGTGGTCCGCACCCGGTTCGCCAACGACAGCAGGCTTGTCGCGTTCGGCATGCGTTTCCTGCCGTTCCGCAGCCCGGAGAAGGGCGCCGAGACCCTGGTGTGGCTGGCCAACCAGGAGCGCTCCCGGCTGATCGGCGGGGGTTACTACGCCGACCGTCGACCGCGCCGGCCGTTCCGCAAGGCGGTCGACCCGCAGCTAGCGGCCCGGCTGTGGGCGGCGAGCGCCAAGGCCGTCGGCCTCGATGAATAGGGCCGGCGTGCTGACACTCGTCGCGACCGTCGAGTTCGCCGTCCGGGCCGAGGCCACCCCGGCCACCCGGGTCATCGAGGTGCACGAGGGCTAGGTCGGCGACGCCGGCCGCGCCACCGCCGCAGCCACGCCAGCACGGGTAGTGCCACCAGGACCACCAGCACGAACCCCACCGCGAGCACCCAGAACGGCAGCGGCCCGTAGTCGGGGCGACCGGATTCGCGTACCGTCCCGTCGATCGCCAGGTCGGCGGCGACCGACAGCTCGGTGATGCCCTCCGGGGTGCGGAAGAGCACCTCCGGCGCGAGCGCGCCCCGGCGCAGCGCCACGAGTTCGACCGCCTCCGTGCCGGGCTCGTGGAACGGCCCCCAGGCCACGTCGTGATCATCCGGGCGGTCCACCGCCGCCGGACCCGGCACCCCGACCAGGGCGACCGCCTCCTCCGCAGAGCGCCAGCCGAGCAGTTGCACGAACGTGCGGGAGGGCAGCGGGGGGAACGCCGCACCGGCCACGGGCGAACCGTCGATGGTGGACCGCAACGCCAGCGTCCAGGCGCGCCGGAAGGACGGCACCGGGCAGTCGTCGCAGGTGGACCGACCCAGGACCGCCACCGATCCGCCGTCCGGCGACCAGGAGCCGGCCCCGGCGAGCCGGCCGCCGGCGAGCGGCAGCTTCCGGTACGGCTCGGCGACCCGATCGGCGCCCGCGTCGGCCACCCGAGTGAGCCAGACCTCGTCGCGGACCTGGAGGGCCAACTCCCCGGCGTCGGGCGAGAGCGCGGCCGTGCGTCCGGGCGGAATCCAGGCCGTTCCGACCCGCACCCGCAGCACATCCGCGCCGCGTTCCCGGTCGTAGACACCGACGTACGGGGTGCCGTAGCTGTTGGGCGGGGTGAACGTCGTCTCGTCCTCGGCGTAGACGAGACGTTCCCCGTTCGGCGCGAACGCGAGCGGGTAGCCACCCGTGCGATCCGCGGTGAACTTCCCGGTCCGCAGGTCGAGCAGTGTCGCGCCGATCGCGGCGTACCGGCCGTCCGGGGAGAGCATCGCCTCGAAACCCGCGACGGCCGGATCGGCGTCCAGCACCCGGTAGCGGTCGGCGTCCGCGGCGACCACACCCATCCGGGTCTCGAACCAGTCGGTGCGCACGGCTGGACCGCCGAAGAGCATCGCCGCCGAGCCAGGCGCCGAGGCCCGTACCGAGGCGGTTCGCAGCGGCGGGTCGACGAGTCTGGTGGGCAGGCCAGGGGCGTCGTGCCTCGGGCCGGCGGGGATCGGCAGGGCGACCGGGTGCAGCGCGTACCCGGTGCCCAGGAGCAGGACCAGGACGGCGAGCGCTCCCGCGACGGCGGCCCGGCGACGGCGGTGCCGGGTCCGCGCCGCGTCGAAGAACCCCTCCGGTACGCGCGCGGGTGGCACGTCGTCGGCGAGGCGCCGCAGCGCTTCGGAGAGCCGGGCGGTCACCGGGCCACCTCCTGCGGGTCACGGCCGACAAGTTCGGCCAGTTCGGGGGCGAGTACGCGGAGTCGGCCGAGGGCGTGTCGGGTCTGGCTCTTCACCGTGCCGACCCGGCAGCCGAGCAGTTCAGCCGTCTCCGTCTCGGTGCGGTCCTCGTAGTAGCGCAACACGAGGACCGCGCGTTGCCGCACGGTCAGCCGAGCCAACGCCGCCGACAGCACCAGCCGCAGATCGGCGTCGTCACCCGGACCGGATCGTTCCGGCAACGCCCCGCCCAGCCGCTCGGCCGGGCGGGCCCGACGCCAGCGCCACCAACTGGCGGCCTGCGTGCAGAGCACCCGGCGCAGATAGGCGGGAGGATCCTCGATCCGCTCCCAGCGCACCGCGACGCGAGCCAGCGCCACCTGGACCAGGTCCTCCGCGTGGTGCCGGTCACCGGTCAGCAGGTACGCGAACCGGGTCAGCCCGGCGGTCTCGGCCCGGACGAAGTCGGCGAAGCCGTCCCGGGCGCGGTCCTCAGTCGTCAACGGATCGCCCTCCTCACCCGGACAGACGCCGGGCGACCCCGCCGCGGAGGGAACCAGTGTCCATGTTCCGTACCTCGTCGTTCCGTACCTCGTCGCGAGACGTGTCCGGGATCAGTCGGCCAGCGGTGTCGGGTCGGCCGGCAGCGCGCTGGGTTCGACGCGCCGGCCACCGAGCACCACCACCGCGACCCCGACCAGCAGCAGCGCCATCCCGAGCAGCGCGTACGGGCGGGGCAGTTGCCCCAGCCAGGCCCATCCGAGCAGGGCCGCTCCGGGCGCCTCCAGCAGGATCAGCACGCTCACCGTGGTCGCCGGGATCTTCTGCAGGGCGTAGTTGAACATCGAGTGCCCGAGCAGTTGGGCGCCCGCCACCAGGGCCAGGATGGCCAACCAGGTACGACCGTCGAACCCGGTCAACCGCACGCCCCCGGCCAGGCAGATGGCCAGCAGGATCAGCGCGCAGATCCCGTAACAGATGGTGGTGTAGGTGGTGGTGCTGATGCTGGTCCGTGCACGCTCGCCGAAGGCGGTGTAGACGGCGGCGAACATGGCGCCGACCAACGCCAGCACGTCGCCGAGGACGGCCCGGCCGGAGACGCCCACGTCCACCCCGGTGGCGACCGTCGCGCCGCCGACCGCCACCGCGATGCCGACCCAGACCACCCGGGGCAGCGGGCGCCCCTGGGCGCGGGCGATCAAGCCCTGCCAGACCGGCTGGGTGGCGACCAGGGCGGTGGACGTGGCGACCGAGGTGAGTTGGGCGCTCGGCACCCAGGTCGCGAAGTGCCCGGCCAACGCGACCCCGGACAGTACGCAGAACAACCCCTCCCGCCGGCCCGCGCCCACGGTCAGCCTGCGGAACTCGGCGCGCCGCCGGGCCAGCGAGAAGGGGCTCAGCACGGCCACCGCGAGCAGGTTGCGCCAGAACGCGATGGCCAGAGCGGGAGCGGCGGCGTACGCGATCAGCGGTGCGGACGACGACACGGCGACGACGGCCAGCCCGACCGCGCCGGTGGTCAGCGGATCCACCGTCGGCCGGTGTGAAGAAGGGGGCACGGGACGTAATCCTCACACGTATGACGGTCGACACGGAGGGTCATCACTCCGTTACGATCACGCGGTTCCGCGCCGGCGACCATCGACCGCCCGGAGGCGTTCCCCATGTCCAGCTACCAGGCGGTGCTGTTCGACTTCTTCGGCACCCTGACCCGTTCGGTGCAACGCGGAGTCGCGCACGTCGGCACTGCCGAGCTGCTCGGCTGTCACACCGACGCGCTGACCGAGGTGCTGGACCGCACCTACTACGAACGGGCCACCGGCCGCCTCGGCAACGCCGAGGCGACACTGCGCTGGGTGTGCGCCCAGGTCGGCGTACACCCCAGTGACCATGCGGTGCGGGCGGCGGTGGCGTCCCGGCACCGGGCGGTCCGCGCGGACACCTGGCTGCGGGCCGACGCGGTGCCGGTGCTGGCGGCCCTGCGCCAGCGCGGCCTGCGCACCGGCGTGATCAGCGACTGCACGCACGAACTGCCCGCCTTTCTACCGCAGCTCGCGGTCGCCCCGCTGCTCGACGTGCGGGTCTTCTCGGTGCAGGTGGGGCGGTGCAAGCCGGATGCGACGCTCTACCTGACCGCCTGCCAGCGGCTCGGGCTCAGGCCCGGCGACTGCCTCTACGTGGGCGACGGCGGCAGCCAGGAGCTGACCGGCGCCGAACGGGCCGGGATGACCGCCGTCCGGCTCGCCGCACCCGACCTGACCACCCACATGGTGTTCAACGCCGACCGGGACTGGCGCGGCCCCACGCTCGGCACCCTGGGCGAGGTGCTCAACCTCGTCGACGCCGAGGCGGCGGTGGTGGGCGTCGGCCCTCCGGCGGGCTGACCGGCCGATCAGCGGCGACGAACCCGGTGCAGCCGGAACGGCTTACGGGTGGCCCGCACGGCCGCGGTGGGCCGGGGCGGCTCGGCCTGCGCGTCGGCCGGCAGGTCCGCCCCGGCCAGCGGGGCACCGGCCGGGGTGAGCCGGTTCACCGCACACCCGTCGGCAGCCCAGCGGGCCACCAGGTCGGCGGTCGGACCGGGCGCGTTGAGGCGCTTCGCCGCCACCAGCGGCGCGGTGGTGTCCCACGCCTCGGTGCCCGGCCGCACCCGGGTCACCCGGGCGGGCCAGGTGACGATCCGGCCACCATGGTCGCCACGAAGCGTGACCTGCGCCTCGGTCGCGTCGGCCAGACCCGGCGCGGTCTGCTCGCCCGGCCCGCTGACCACCAGCAGCGTGCCCTCCAGCGGGGCGCACCAGAGCGCGAGGGCCGGCCCGCCGGCAACGCTGATCCAGGCCACGGCGGCCTTCTTCATCGCCTCGTCGACAAGTGGGGTGCCCCCGGGGGCGTCCTCGTCCGTCACACCCGCATCCTCCCGCATCGGCGCCTGCGCTCAACCCACGAACGGCGGCACGGCGATCTCACCCCGGGCCACCGGCATCACCTGGCCGGCGACCGTCGCGCCGACCGCCACGCCGTTCGCCGCGGTGACCGTGCAGGCCAACGCGGACGGGCGGTTCATCTCCACACCCTGGCGGACCGCGTACTCCGACCGCCCCTCGCCGGGCAGCAGACCGCTCGCCACCAGCCAGACACCCAGGCCGAGCGCCGCCGAACCGGTCGCCGGGTCCTCCGGGATGCCGATCCCCGGCACGAAGACCCGGGCGTGCGCCGTTTGCGTCGCCGCGTCCCAGGAGAAGACGCTGACGTGCGACACCCCGTACCGCTGCGCCGCCGCCGAGTTGACCCGGGCGCGGGCCACCGACTCCGGCCGCACCGGCAGGTACGGGAACTCCAGCCCACAGCCGGCGACACGTGGGGCGGGGCCGACGTGGTCGTCGGCTTCCAGCCCGGCGATCTCCAGCAACGGCTCCGGGTCCAACTCCGGCCCGAGGGTCGGGGTGCCGCCGGTCAGCGTCGCCCCGGAGCCGGTCACCTCGATCGGCAGCACACCGGCCACGCACTCCTGGGTGACCTGCCCCACACCGAACATGCCCCGCCGGCAGGCGGTGACCGCCGCACCAACGCTCGGGTGCCCGGCGAACGGCAACTCCTCCACCGGTGTGAAGATCCTGGCCCGGTAGGTGACCCCGAGCTGGGTCGGTGGCAGCACGAACACCGTCTCGGAGAGGTTGAACTCCAGCGCGAGCGCCTGCATCTGCTCGGTGGCCAGCGCCTCCGCGCCGAACACCACCGCCAACGGGTTGCCGGCGAAGGGGCGGTCGGTGAAGACGTCCACGATCTCGTAGGCCAAGGTCGACATGTTGATAAACACTAGGCGCTTAGGCTGGTGCCCGTGAGCACGCCGACCCGGGTCTACATCGCCCGTCTCGCCGGAGTCGCCGTCTTCGACCCGAACGGCGACCAGGTGGGGCGGGTTCGTGACGCCGTGGCACGGCTCCGGGCGACCAAACGTCCGCCGGAGGTGGTGGGGCTGGTCGCCGAGATGCCGATGCGTCGTCGGATCTTCTTGTCCATCAACCGGATCACCTCCATCGACGCCGACGCCGTCGTGCTCGGCTCCGGCACCCTCAACCTGCGCCGGTTCGAGAAACGCCCGAACGAACTGCTGGTGCTCCAGGAACTCCTGGATCGGCGGGTGCAACTCGACCCGGGCGGCCAGCCCGGCACGGTCGTGGACATCGCGATGGAGTGCACCCGGGGCGGCGAGTGGTCCCTGACCCGCGTCGCCGTACGGGAGCAGACCGGTCGACTCACCCGCCGCGGCCACCTGCACCAGGTCGAGTGGGACCGGGTGCGCGGGCTCAGCGGCATCGCCGACAACCGGGGTACGGCGAACCTGCTCGCCGTCCTGGAGGACATGCGCCCGGCCGACCTGGCCAACGCGTTGCAGGATCTGCCCGACGGGCGGCGCAACGAGGTCGCGGCCGCGCTGGACGACGAGCGACTGGCCGACGTGCTCAGCGAGCTGCCCGAGCACGACCAGGTGGAGATCCTCGCCGCCCTGGACCGGGAGCGGGCCGCCGACGTCCTGGAGGAGATGGACCCGGACGACGCCGCGGACCTGCTCAACGAGCTGCCGCCACCCGAGCAGGACGTGCTGCTGGACCTCATGGAGCCGGACGAGGCCGACCCGGTGCGTCAGCTGCTGAAGTACACCCCCGGCACGGCGGGCAGTGTGATGACCTCGGAGCCGGTCATCCTGCCGCCGGACGCCACCGTCGCCGAGGCGCTGGCCCGGATCAGGGAGCCGCAGCTCTCCCCCGCCGTCGCCGCGCAGGTCTTCGTGACCCGGGCGCCGCAGAACACGCCGACCGGCCGCTACCTGGGCATGGTGCACTTCCAGGCGCTGCTGCGCGAACCACCGGCGGACCTGCTGGGCAAGGTGGTGGTCAACGACATCGACCCGCTGCGCCCCACCACGCCGCTGCCGGAGATCACTCGTCGGATGGCCACCTACGACCTGGTCGCCATGCCGGTGATCGATCGGAACAACCGGCTGGTCGGCGCCGTGACGGTGGACGACGTGCTGGACCACTCGCTGCCCCGGGACTGGCGGGACCGCGACGCCCTGGCCGTTCCGGGCTCCACCGACACCGGGATGGACGGCTCGGATGCCTGACCAGCGGCGGACGGAGCGTCTCGACCAGCCACGCGAGCCCCGCGGCGTCAAGCTGCCCCGGTTCGACGCGGAGGCCTTCGGTCGGTGGTCCGAGGGCATCGCCAGGGGCATGGGCACCGCGAACTTCATCGTGATCATGACCGTGGTGATCACGATCTGGTTCGTCTGGAACACGTTGGCTCCGGCGAACCTGCGCTTCGACCCGTACACCTTCACGTTCCTGACCCTGGTGCTGTCGTTGCAGGCCAGCTACGCCGCCCCGCTGATCCTGTTGGCACAGAACCGGCAGGCCGACCGGGACCGGGTGGCGCTGGAGGAGGACCGCCGGCGGGCCACCGCGCAGAAGGCCGACACCGAGTACCTGGCCCGGGAGATCGCGGCTCTGCGGATCGCGTTGGGTGAGGTCGCCACCCGCGACTTCCTCCGCTCCGAGCTGGCCCGGCTGGCCGAGGAACTGGACGAGGCGGGGCAGCGCCGACAGCGGCTGGAGCGCCGCCAGCAGGAAAAGGAAAACCGGCAGGAGCGGCGTGGCCAGCGGCCGACCGACGGTGTCGGCCTGGACGAACCCCGTGACGACCTGGACGGCGACTTCACCCGGGAGGCCCGGCCGGACGGCACCGGCCCGCGTCGGTCGGAGGGCTGACCGTCCGGTCATCGATTGGCTCACACCGCCCCGGGCAGCGGCGGCAGCGGATGCCCCGCGACGTAGCATTGCGGGCATGTCAGCACCCGTGAGCACGGTCGAGGACGCGATCCAGGCCGCCCTGGCCACCGTCAACGACCCGGAGATCCGCCGGCCGATCACCGAGCTGGGCATGGTCCGCTCCGCCACCATCGGTGCCAGCGGTGTCGTACGCGTCGAGCTGCTGCTCACCGTCGCCGGCTGCCCGCTCAAGGACAAGCTGCGTACGGACATCACCGCCGCCGTCGCCGCGGTGCCCGGCGTCACCGGCGTGGAAATCGACTTCGGTGTGATGACCCCCGAGCAGCGGCAGTCGTTGCAGTCGCAGCTGCGCGGCGGCGGCGCCACCGAGGAGCCGGTCATCCCGTTCGCCCAGCCCGGCTCCCGCACCCGGGTGTACGCGGTGGCCAGCGGCAAGGGCGGCGTCGGCAAGTCAAGCGTGACGGTCAACCTGGCGGCGGCGCTCGCCGCCCGTGGGCTCTCCGTCGGCGTGGTCGACGCGGACATCTACGGCCACTCGGTGCCCCGGATGCTCGGCGCGGACGGCCGACCCACCCGGGTCGAGGACATGATCATGCCGCCGCAGTCGCACGGCGTGAAGGTGATCTCGATCGGCATGTTCACGTCCGGCAACGCCGCCGTCGTGTGGCGCGGCCCGATGCTGCACCGGGCGTTGCAGCAGTTCCTGGCCGACGTCTACTGGGGCGACCTGGACGTGCTGCTGCTCGACCTGCCGCCGGGCACCGGTGACGTGGCCATCTCGCTGGCCCAACTGCTGCCCAACTCGGAGATCCTGATCGTCACCACCCCGCAGACCGCCGCCGCCGAGGTGGCGGAACGGGCCGGCGCGATCGCCCTGCAGACCCACCAGCGGGTGGTCGGCGTCATCGAGAACATGTCCTGGCTGGAACTGCCGGACGGCTCCCGGATGGAGATCTTCGGCTCCGGGGGCGGCACGGCCGTCGCCGAGTCGCTGAGCCGCACCATCGGCGCGCAGGTGCCGCTGCTCGGCCAGATCCCCCTGGACACCCGGGTCCGCGAGGCCGGCGACGCCGGCAACCCGATCGTGCTGGCCGAGCCGGAGTCCCCGGCCGCGCAGGCGCTCGGCACCATCGCCGACCGGCTCGCGCTGCGTCGCGAGTCGCTGCTCGGCAAGCCACTCGGCCTCAAGCCCGCCGGTCGCTGACCGCCCCGAACACCCGTCAGCCCGTCGGCCGCTGGTGGCCGGCGGGCCGAGTCGTGGTCGCGGGCCGAGTCGCGTCGCGGGCCGAGTCGTGGTCGCGGGCCGAGTCGCGTCGCGGGCCGAGTCGCGGTCGCGGGCCGAGTCGCGTCGCGGGCCGAGTCGCCGCCGTGGGCCGAGTCGCCGCCGTGGGCCGAGTCGCCGCCGTGGGCCGAGTCGCGGTCGTGGGCCGAGTCGCGGTCGTGGGCCGAGTCGCGTCGGCGGGTGGTCCAGCCCCAGGCCAGGCGCTTAGCGGCATGGTCAACTCGGGTTTCTGGAAATCGGGGCGTCCCGCGCCGGTCGACAGGCCGACTTCCTGCACATCGAGTTGATCAAGGCCAAGCGCGTGCCCGGGCGGGGTACCGCCCCGGGATCGGGCGCGCGTCGGTCAGGTGGCGTCGTCGTAGCTGGCCCGGGGGGCCGGCGCCGGTGGCGTGCCGGTGGCCGTGCCGGACCGGGTGTCGTTCGACCGCAGGTCGGCGGCGTTGGCCACGTCCTTCAGGTCGTTGTGTACGCCGGTGACGTCCGCGCGCAGGTTGTCGTAGACGCCCTGCAACGGCTTGCGGATCGCCGCCTCGTCCTCCTCGCTGAGGAGGTGCTTGCGGATGAACGCCTTCGGGTGCAGGTCTTCCAGCTGGATGTCGGTGCCCAGCTCACGACTCAGGTCGCCGGTGGCGTTGCGGGCCATGTTGCGCAGGTTGCGCACCAACCGCAGGCCGTCGGTGATCACGGCGGGGAGCCGGTCGCCGAAGATCAGCAGCGCCAGGAGCAGCAGCGCACCGATCTCCCACCAGTTCAGGTTGTCGAGCATCCCGCGGGCCTCCTCTCGGCGTCAGCAGCAAGACTACGCACGCCGGACGGCTTACGGGCAAGGGGTGCGCCGCTGTTCACTTCGCGTCCGCGGCGAGAGTTACCGAGGTGTTCTGGCGGGCGGAGCCCCGCCGAAACTCGACGGTCACGACCGAGCCCGGCGCGAACTTGCGGACCAGCGCGGTGAGGTCCGTAGGCTCGGTCATCGGCCGCCCATTGATCTTGAGAATCACGTCGCCGACCCTCAACCCGGCGCCGTCCGCCGGGCCGGACGGTTCCACCTCGGCCAGCCGCAGCCCACCCCCGACGACCCCGGTCGGGCCGTCCGCCCGGGCGCCGATCACCGTACGCCGGGCCTTGCCGGTGCCGATGATGTCCTGGGTCACCCGCTTGGCCTGGTTGATCGGGATGGCGAAGGCGAGCCCGATGTTGCCCGCCTCCTGCCCCTCGGCGACCAGTGACTTGATGGTGGAGTTCACCCCGACCACCCGGCCGGCGCCGTCGACCAGTGGGCCGCCCGAGTTGCCGTGGTTGACCGCGGCGTCGGTCTGGATGGCCGCGTAGTAGCGCACCGGGCCGCCCGGCTCACCGGCCTGCATCGTCCGGTCCAGGGCGCTCACGATGCCGGCGGTGACCGTGTTGGCCAGCGACAGCGGCGAACCGATGGCGAGCACGGGGTCGCCGACCGCCAGCGCGTCGGAGTCGCCGAACTCGACCGGTCGCAGCCCGGGACGACTCACCTTGATCACGGCGATGTCCGACTCCGGGTCCTGACCGACGATGGTCGCCGGTGCCGTACTGCCGTCGTTGAAGACCACCGAGGCCTTTCCGGTGCCGCCGGCCACCACATGGTCGTTGGTGATCACGTGGCCGTCGGCGGTGGCGATGAAGCCGGAACCCTCACTGGTCCCGCCGAGGCTGCTCACCCGGACGGTGACCACGCTGGGCAGGACCCGCTCGGCGACCCCGGCCAGCGACTCCGGTTTGCGCTGGGCCAGCGCCGGCACCTCCGCGGGCGCGCCACCGAGCACCGCTCCACCGGCACCGCTGCGTACCGCGAACGCATAGCCCAGCGCACCGCCGAGGGTGCCGGCCAGGAGCGCGGTGATCACCGGGATGAGCAGCAGGTGGCGCAGTGTCGGCCGGCCCGGCGCGTCGGGATCGGTGACCGGCTCGGGCTCGGTGCCGGCGACCACCACGCCGGGCACCACCACCGCGGTCGGTGCCGCCGGATCCCGCCACGGATCGGCGAGGGCGTCCGACCACCACGGCGACGCCGGCCCGCTCGCGGTGGACGCCGGCCAACTCGACGCCGGCCCGGCCGGAGTAGCCGGCCAACTCGGCGTCGGCCCGGCCGGAGTAGCCGGCCAACTCGGCGTCGGTCCGCCACCTGGCGGTGCGAGGGGCGTACGGTCAGCCCCCGGCGTGGTCGGCGGCCCCACCGGCGGAGTCCCTGCCCCGGGCGGTTGCGCCGGAGCCGGAGTCTCACCGCCCCGGCGCCAGTCCCAGCCGTCGGTCACGTCGGTGCCTCCCAGTCCGTCCCCGGATCCCGCGCCGCGTCGCCCGGCCACGGGCCGGTTTGGTCGCGGCTGACGGGATACCGCCTCCAGGATTGCACGGATGCACGCGGTGGAGTCAGCGGTTGCTTCGGTGATCGCTTCAGGCGGAGGCGCGGCTGCGTCCCATGACGGTCGCCTCTACGCTCACAGTGCCAACCCGCCCCCGCACCACGCACCGCCCCCGGAGGTGCCCCATCGCCACGGTCGCCGGTTCCGGCAGTTCGACGACGCAGGCTCAGCAGTTCGCCGAGTCGTACGTCACCGAGGACCTCGTTCTGCGCACCGCCCGCAGCCTGGCCCGGGAGGTGGGCCTGGACGCGGTCACCCCCGGCGCGGGAGCCGCCCTGCGGCTGCTGGCCGCCGCCGGCAACGCCCGCGCGGTGGTGGAGATCGGCACCGGCACCGGGGTGAGCGGCGTCTGGTTGCTGCGCGGCATGCGCGCCGACGGCGTGCTCACCACCATCGACGTGGAGGTGGAGCATCAGCGGATCGCCCGGCGGATCTTCGCCGAGGCGGGCTTCGCGGCCGGGCGTACCCGGATCATCACCGGTCGTGCGCTCGACGTGCTGCCTCGGCTCGCCGACGGTGCGTACGACCTGGTCTTCGTGGACGCGGAGGCGACCGGCTTCCACGCCTGCGTGGAGGCGGCGCTGCGGTTGTTGCGCCCGGGGGGCGTGCTGGCGCTCAACGGGGTGCTGGCCAGCGGCCGGATCGGCGACCCGGCCGCCCGGGACGCGGAGACGGTGACGGTCCGCGAGACGATCAAGGCGGTCCGGGAGTCGGAGCACTGGATCCCCGCTCTGCTTCCGGTCGGGCACGGGCTGCTCGCGGCGGTGAAGTGCTAGGACGCGTGTCGGAAGTGCCGGCCGGCCCACGCCGGGCCGCACGGGGACGCCGGCCGGCCCGCCCCGATCCGCCCAGCCGGCTCGACCGGCACGTCCGCGACACGCCTAGTCGACGCTGGCCAGCCAGCGCAGCAACGACCGGACGCCCCAGCCGGTGGCGCCGCGGCTGACCTCGGCCTGGTCGCTGTCCGCCCAGGATGGCGCCGACATGTCCAGGTGCAGCCAGCGGTCCCGTAGCTCGCCGGTGAACTCGCGCAGGTAGAGCGCGGCCAGCACCGAACCGGCACCCTGCGAAGGCGCGCTGTAGAGGTCGGCGATCTCGCTGCCGAGGTACTCGACGTAGTCGGTGTGCAGTGGCATCCGCCACGCCGACTCCCCGGCCGCCTCGGACGCCGCCAGCACGGCGGCGGCGAGTTCGTCGTTCTCGCTGTACAGGGCGGCGGTGCGCTTGCCCAGCGCCACCGAGTTCGCGCCGGTGAGCGTGGCCAGGTCGAGCAGCAGGTCCGGGTTGAGTTGCTGCACCGCGTACGCCAGAGCGTCGGCGAGGACCAGCCGTCCCTCGGCGTCCGAGTTGGTCGTCTCGCTGGTCGTACCGCCGTAGTGCCGGATAACGTCGCCGGGGCGGAACGCCGAACCGCTGACCATGTTCTCGGCGAGCGGAGCCAGCGTGGTGATCCGGATCGGCAGTCGCAGCGTGGCGGCGCCCAGGGTGGCGGCGACGACCGCGGCGGCCCCGGCCATGTCCTTTCGCATCAGCTTCATCGACGCCACCGGCTTGATCGAGATGCCGCCGGTGTCGAAGGTGATGCCCTTGCCGATCAGCACCACGTGGGTCCGCGCGTCGGCGGGGTGCCAGTCCAGTTCGACGAGCCGGGGGCCGCTGGCGGAGCCACCGCCCACGGCGAGGATCCCGCCGAAGCCCTCGGTGGCCAGCTCGGCCGGGCCTCGGACCCGCAGCCGCAGGTCCGGAAGGTCGGCTGCGGCGGAGGCCACCTGATCGGCGAACCACTGCGGGGTCTTCACCGACGAGGGGGTGTTGGTCAGGTCGCGGGCGAGATGGGTCATCGCCGCCGTGGTCCGGGCCGTGGCCACGGTGGCCTCGTGCCCGGCCGGGTCGGCGAGCAGCAGGTCGACGCTGCTGAGCGCCGGTCGGTCGGCGGCCTCGGTCAACCGGAACCGGTACGGGGCGAGCAGCAGCCCTTCGGTCAACCCGCGGACTGCGGCCGGGGTCACCTCGGCCGGCAACGCGATGGTGATATGCGTCTCAGCTGCGGCGGAGCGGGCCAGGGCCGCGCCGGCCGTCCGCCAGGCCGCCTCACCGCCGTCGCCGGTGCCGAGCAGCAGCAGCCGGCCGGGGGTACGCCCGGGGCGCAGCTGGGTGTGGATCTCACCGGCTCGACCCGTGAGCCGGGCGGCCGGCACCAGTGCGGCGGCCTCGTCGGCCGTGCCGTCCGGGGCGGCCACGGCGGTCGTCACCGGCTCGGCCGAGGTGTCGTCCCCCGCCGTCGGATCGGTGGGACGGACGGGCAGGACCAGGACGTCGAGCCGGTCGGGCTCGGCGATCAGACGGATGGCGAGCACGCGGAACCGTACCTCCAGGAAAGTCTCGCGGACCGGAACGAACCCACCTGCCCGCAGCAGTGAAGACCCTGAGCCACCGGCGTTTCCGGTGGCTCAGGGTCCGAAGAACGTTCCGGGCGGCCTCAGCCGCCCGGAGCACTCCTTACTCAGCCGGCCGCTGCCTTCAATGCATCACCAAGCGCGTTGGCCTCGTCGGGAGTCATCTCGACGACGAGCCGGCCACCGCCCTCCAGCGGGACCCGCATGACGATGCCCCGCCCCTCCTTGGTGACTTCCAGCGGACCGTCGCCCGTCCGCGGCTTCATCGCCGCCATGTTGTCTCCCCTCAGACCTACACCAGGGTCGGTGGGTTGCCCCACAGCCACTTCGTCACGACCACCCGCAACGGTCACGGGGGTGTCGACCAACGATTTTCCCTGATGAACACCGCCGGACCCAAACCGGAGCAGCATTGATGTAACAGCATCTAGCTTATCTTGAGAAGGCCTGTCACAATGTGCGGTCATGCAGGCACGGTCGGCACTCTTCGACCTGTACGGCGACCACCTCCGTCCGAGGGGTGGCCGGGCACCGGTTGCTGCCCTGGTCAAGCTGCTGGCGCCGCTGGGAATTGCACCGCCGGCGGTTCGCACCGCGGTGTCCCGGATGGTACGTCAGGGCTGGCTCGAACCACTCCGGTTGGTCTCCGGGCCGGGATATTCGATCACACCGAAAGCCGCCCGACGACTCGACGAGGCAGCGGCGCGAATCTACCGGACCGGCCGGGTCACCTGGGACGGCCGGTTCGATCTGCTGGTGTTGGAGGCCCCGGGCTCCCGGCGGGACCGGCAGCGGCTCGCCGCGAACCTGAGCTTCCTCGGCTACGGCACGCTCGACGAGCAGACCTGGGTCGCCACCCGCCCCGCCGAGGACGTGGACCTGCTCCTCGCCGAGACCGGCATCCGGTTCGAGCGGTTCACCGCCTCGCACTTCTCCGGCACCCCCGGCGCGATGGGCGTGGTCCGACGGGCCTGGAACCTGACCGAGATCGGCCGCGCCTACGAGCAGTTCGTCGCGGACCAGCGCCCACTGCTCGCGGCGGTCACCGTCCGCAGCAGCGACGAGGAGGCGTACGCGACGCGGTTCCGGCTGGTGCACGCGTGGCGTACGTTCCTCTTCCGGGACCCGCAACTACCCCCGGCGCTGCTGCCCGAGCGGTGGCCGGGCACCGCTGCGGCCAGCTTCTTCGACCGGCACGCGGCCCGCCTGCGTCCGGCCGCCGACCGGTACGTCGAACAGTGCCTCGACGCCGGCAACCGCATCGTCCGACAGAAGGGTCGTTAGACACGTGACCGAGCCGCTGCTGGTCGACCGCACCGACGCCGTCGTCACCCTCACGCTGAACCGGCCGAACGCCATGAACGCGTTCGACGTGGCGCTCAAGGAGGCGCTGCGGGACGCCCTGGCGGAGTTGGAGACCGACCGGTCCTGCCGCGCGGTCGTCCTGGCCGGGGCCGGCGGGTCGTTCAGCGCCGGTCAGGACCTGCGCGAGCACGTGTCCACCCTGGAAAATTCCGCCAGTGACCCGCTGGGCACCGTGCGGGCGCACTACAACCCGATCGCCGCCCGGCTCGCCAACCTGCCCAAACCGGTGATCGCGGCGGTCCGGGGCATGGCCGCCGGGGCGGGCGCGTCGCTGGCGTTCCTCGCCGACATCCGGATCGGCGGCCCGAGCACCAGTTTCCTGATGGCCTTCGCCAAGGTCGGCCTCGCCGCCGACACCGGCGCCTCCTGGACGTTGCCCCGGCTGGTCGGCCACGCCAAGGCGGTGGAGTTGCTGATGTTGGCCGAGCCGGTCCGCGCCGAGGAGGCCTGCCGACTGGGCCTGCTCAACCGGTTGACCGACGACGACGAGCAGGTGCTGCCCGCCGCGCAGGAACTGGCCGCCCGCCTCGCCGCCGGCCCGACCGTCGCGTACGGGGCAATCAAGCGGCAGCTCTCCATCGCCGACGCCGGGACCCTGGCCGACGCCCTCGCCGCCGAGGCGCAGGCCCAGTCGATCTGCGGCGCCACCGCCGACCACCGGGCGGCCACGTCGGCCTTCGTCGCCAAACAGAAACCGGTCTTCGAGGGACGCTGAACGCGATTCGGACCCCGCCCTTACCGTCCTCGAACACCGGCCGCCTAGCGTCAGCCGGCATGAGCGATCGTGAAGCGGTGGCGCACCTGCTGCGCCGGGCCACCTTCGGGCCGACCGCCGACGAGGTGGACGCGGCCGAGCGGGCGGGGCTGACGGCGACCCTGGACCGGGTGCTCACCCCGGCCCGGGCGGATCGGGGTGCGGCGGCCACGCCGGTCCCGGCGCTGCCCGGCGACCCGTACGCCGAGCTGACCAAGGACTCCACCCGGGAGCAGCGGCAGCAGGCCAACGCGGAACGCCGCAAGCAACTCCAGCAGATCACCGAATGGTGGCTGGACCGGATGGTGGCCGCCGAGGACGGGCTGACCGAGAAGTTGGTCTTCTTCTGGCACGGCCACTGGGCCACCAGCGCGCAGAAGGTCAAGTCGGCGCGGATGATGGCGGGCCAGTTGGAGACGCTGCGGCGGCACGGTCGGGGGCCGCTGGGCCCGCTGGTCGCCGCGATGGTGCGCGACCCCGCCCTGATCCTCTGGCTGGACGGGCAGAAGAACACCCGCAAGGCACCGAACGAGAACCTGGCCCGCGAGCTGATGGAGCTGTTCACCCTCGGCATCGGCAACTACAGCGAGGCCGACGTGAAGGCCGGCGCGCGAGCGTTGACCGGCTGGGTGGTCGACCGGCGTACCGGCGCCGCCCGCTTCGAGGCCCGTCGGCACGACCCCGGGGACAAGAGCATCCTCGGGCAGAGCGGCCGGTTCGACGCCGAGGCGTACGCCGGTCTGCTGGCCGCCCAGCCCGCGGCGGCGACATTCGTGGCCGGGCGGCTCTGGGCCCGCTACGCCGGCACCGACACCCCGGCGCCGGACGGCCTGGCCGGAGCGGACACCGTCGCGACCCTGCGCGCGGTCTTCTCCGCGCCGGCCTTCGCGCAGACCCGGGGCACGCTGGTCAAGCAGCCGGTGGAGTGGCTGGTCGGCGCGCTACGGCAGCTCGGCGTCCGGCCGTCCGCGCTACCCGAACAGCAACGCAAACAACTGCGGGCCGGTTTGAACGCGCTGGACCAGGTGCCGCTGCGACCGCCCAGCGTGGGCGGTTGGCCGGCCGGTGCGGCCTGGCTGACCACCTCGTCGTTGCAGGCCCGGCTGCGCACGGCCGGGGTGCTCGCCGCCGCCACGGCACCAGCGGTGCTGGCCCGGCTGACCGCCGCGCCCACCGCCGGCCGGGCGGACGCCCTGGCTCGCCTGCTGGTGGTCGACGGCTGGGGTGCCCGCACCCGTGCCGCCCTCACCCCGCTGGCCGGCGAGCCGCGCAAGCTGCTGGCCGCCGGACTGGTCAGCCCCGAATACACCGTCAGCTGAGCGGAGGAGTCGACATGGACACCCTGACCCGACGCAGGTTCCTGCTGACCAGCGGGGTGGTCGGCGCGGGCGCGCTGGCCGCCGGGGCCGGCGCGTACAGCCTGCGGGACCTGCTGGACACCAGCGGAGACCGCGACCCGCAGTCGCGCACGCTGGTGCTGGTCACCCTCTACGGCGGCAATGACGGCCTCAACACCGTCATTCCGTACGGCGACCCCGCCTACCGGGCCGCTCGCCCCGAGCTGGCCTACCCGGACGGGGAGGTGCGGCGGCTGGACGACGACTTCGGTCTCAACCCTGCCCTGGCCGGCCTGCACCAGCGCTGGTCCGGTGGTGGGTTGGCGATCGTGCGCGGGGTCGGCTACCCGAAGCCGGACCGCAGCCACTTCCGGTCGATGGACATCTGGCACACCGCGCAACCGGACCGGCCGGGCAACACCGGTTGGCTGGGGCGCTGGCTGGACCGGTCCGGTGGCGATCCCCGGCTGGCGGTCTCGTTCGAGCCGGCGCTGCCGCCGCTGCTGGCCGGGGAGCGCAGCGCGGGCGCCGCCGTGCCGGTGACCGATCGGAAGGCCGCCAAGGGGCTGCCCGCGGAGACGCTCACCGCGTTCGCCGCCGCCGAGGCGGGTGAGTCGGCGGCCCGGGGTCGCGCCGCCGCCTGCTTCGCCGACCTGCGGTCGGTGGACGAGATGATCCGGCAGGTACGCGATTCGGCGGACCCGGACACGGCGGACCCGGACGGCGAGCAGGCCCCCGCGACCGCCACCGGCGGGGCACGCACCCCGCTGGACGCGCAGCTCGACCTGGTAGCGCAGTGTGTCGAGGCGGGAGTGTCCACCCGGGTCTTCTCGGTGTCACTGGGCGGTTTCGACACACACGCCGACGAGAAGCAGTTGCAGGCCGTCCTGCTGGGTCAGCTGGACCGGGCGTTGACCGGGTTCGCCGACCGGATGAGTCGCACCGAGGCGGGCCGGAAGGTGGTGGTGGCGGTCTACTCCGAGTTCGGCCGTCGGGTCCGGGCCAACGCCTCGGACGGCACCGACCACGGCACCGCCTCGGACGTGCTGCTGCTCGGCTCGGGGGTCCGTGGCGGCTGGTACGGCGCACCGCCGAGCCTCACCGACCTCGACGACGGCGACCTGAAATACACCACCGACTTCCGGGACGTTTACGCCACGCTGCTGGAGCGCGTGCTGGACACCGACCCCGGCCCGGTCCTCGCCGACTGGCGGGGACGAGTGGACAAGCTCCTCTAGTCGTCCTCTTCCGGGTCCTGGTTCGCCTGCTCGCCCAGCACGAACGCCTGCATGGCCAACTCGTCACCGGCCGGCGAGACGAAGGCGGGCAGCTCACGCGGCCCCAACTCCTGTACGTAGGACCAGAACAACCGCACCGCCTCGGCGGGCGTGCCGGCCTCGATCGGCAGGTCGAGGCTGACCAGCCAGGTGCGCCGTGCCGGGGGCGGGCCGAGCTGGTCGGCCAGCGCCCGGAAGGCCGCCGGCTCCAGTGCGGTGACCGGCCCGTCGAGCGTCAGCAGGTCGGCCGGTACCGGCTCGTCGAAGGCCCGCCGGGTGTACGCCACGACGAGCGTCCCCGGCTCGGTCGGGGACTGCGGGTCGTCCGGGTCTTCGCGGTGGCGCTGAGCCGGCGCGCTGACCCGGCCGAGGGCCACCAGCCGTGGGGGCGTGTCGACCAGCACCGCCACCTGGTCTCCCGGAGCGGGCCGGGGAATGTCGGTCAGCCCGGTCAGCTCCAGCGTGTCGTGGTGCACGAGCCGCTCGGCCTCGTACCGCTCGGCGGGCAGCAGCACGGCCCAGGTGCCCTGCCCGTCGGCGTTGCCGGCCGCAGCGGCCCGGTGCGCGGTCTCGGTCGTCATGCCTGCCATCTCATCACGCTGCCGGTCAGAGGGTGACGTGACAGCCGACGATGTGATCGTCGACCATTCCGGTGGCCTGCATCAGCGCGTACGCGGTGGTCGGGCCGACGAACCGGAAGCCGCGCTTCTTGAGGGCCTTGGCCATCGCCGTCGACTCGGGTGTGATCGGCGCGAGCTCGGCGAACGAGGTGGGCCGAGCGGGCCGGGGCTCCGGGGCGAAGGACCAGAGCAGCTCGGACAGGCCCTCCGGCAGCTCCAGTGCGGCGCGCGCGTTGGCGATCGCCGCCTCGATCTTGGCCCGGTTGCGGACGATGCCGGCGTCGGCGAGCAGCCGGGTCACGTCGGCGTCGTCGTAGTTGGCGACGGTCGGGATGTGGAACTCGTCGAAGGCCAGCCGGAACGCCGGACGCTTGCGCAGGATGGTCAGCCAGGACAGCCCGGACTGGAACGCCTCCAGCGTCATCCGCTCGTAGAGCGCGTCGTCGCCGCGCAGCGGCCGCCCCCACTCGGTGTCGTGGTAGATGGCGTAGTCGGGGGTGCTCGACCCCCAGGCGCAGCGAGCCAGCCCATCCGGGCCGATCACCAGGTCAGTCACCTCGTACACGCTAGGGCATCCGTCCGACGCCCATTGCCACCGGCCGCTCGGCTGCCACGGCGGCGCCGACACCGCGACCAGCCCGGCGATGGGGCTAGGGCAGCCGGCCCTGCTCGACCAGACGGGCGAACCTCTTCAGCGCCTGGGTGAGCCCGAGCTTGGAGCCGGGCCAGAGCACCGGCCAGGCCAGTCGACCAGCCCAACCGCCCGGCAGGTGGAACCACTCGTGCCAGACCACCTGGGTGCGGGCCCGACCCAGTTGGGTGCAGCGCAGCACCCCCGGGCCGCGCAGCAACTGGCCGTGGTGCACCACGCCGATCTCGTACGGTTCGTCGACCCGGACCACCCGCATCTCGTCGCGCAACGTCGCCCGGCCGAGCGCGGTCACCGCCTCGATCCGGCTGCCCTCGCGCCCGTCCCCCTCGACCACCCGGACACGGGTGAACGGGATCCAGTCGGACTGACGCTCCCAGGCGAGCAGCGCGGCGAAGACCTGCTCCGCCGGTGCGTCGACGATCACCGTGGCGGTCACCTCACCGGCACCGGGTCGGGCTGCCTCCCGAAGATCGTCGGCGCCCTCCGGCTCGGTCACGCCGACTCCGACCGAACCACCGCGTCGCGCTGCTCGGTGCCGTCGGCGGGCGCGCCGGCGGTCTGCTCACGATCGGCCGACTCGTGGTCGGCTGGACCGACGGCAGGTGCCACACCGTCGGAATCCGCCGGGGACGCGGTGGCGGCGGGCAGCGGGCCGGGGGCCGTGGAGCCGACCGGGGCCGAGCCCGCCTCGTCGGTCAGCGGCGTGTCCTTGCCCGGTGCCGTGGAAGCCGCGGTGCCCGGCTCGGCCGTGTCCGCGGTCGTCGCCTTGCTGGCGGACTGCTCGCGGGCCTGGCGTAGCACGTCCGCGTCGTCGGTGCGCCCCTCACGCAACGCGATGACCTCCGACTCCAGTACGCCGATCAGCTCGGACTTGTAGCCGATGTCGTAGGCGGCACGCCGCATCGCCTGATCGACCTGGTCCATCCGGTACCCGCGCAAACCGGTGTCGAAACGGACCGCCCCCACGTCGGATTCGCGCAGCGGTCGGGTGCCCGGCAACGCCACGGCCTGCGAATCCGGCTCAGCCGGCACCAGGCCGGGATCACGGCCACTGACCAGCACCGTCACGCCGAATATCACCGCCGCGACGGTCAACGCCACGACCAGGAGGAGCAGAAGCTGACCCATGTACTGATCGTGGCATGGCAGCCGGCCGGGAGCGACCCCGCCACCCGCCCCGATCACGATCGGTGCCGACGCCCGTCGGAACCGCGCACGGACGACCGACTAGCGTCGGGACCGGCCGACGCGGCGGCGGCGGCGCGGACTTCCAGGAGGCGGGCATGGCCGGGGCGCTTCGGCTGGGCGGGCACACGTTCGCCCCGGGCGAGCTGGTGGTGATGGCGATCATCAACCGCACGCCGGACTCGTTCTTCGACCGGGGAGCCACCTTCGCCGCCGACAGCGCGCTGCGCGCGGTGGAGCGGGCGGTGGACGAGGGTGCGGCCATCATCGACATCGGCGGGGTCAAGGCCGGTCCCGGCGCGGACGTGGACGTCGCCGAGGAGATCCGGCGCACGGTGCGGACCATCGCCGCCGTCCGGGCCGCGTTCCCGCAGGTGGTGATCTCCATCGACACCTGGCGTGCCGAGGTGGCGACGGAGGCCGTGGCGGCCGGCGCGGATCTCCTCAACGACACCTGGTCGGGCGCCGACCCGGCGTTGGCCCAGGTGGCCGCCCAGACCGGCGCCGGCCTGGTCTGCTCGCACGCCGGGGGCCTGACGCCGCGTACCCGGCCGCACCGGGCCGCCTTTCCCGACGTGGTCGCGGACGTGGTCGCGACGGTGACCGGGCTCGCCGAGCGTGCGGTGGCGGCAGGGGTACGCCCCGACGGCATCCTCATCGACCCGGCCCACGACTTCGGCAAGAACACCCGGCACTCGTTGGAGATCACCCGCCGGCTGGGCGAGCTGACCGGGACCGGCTGGCCGGTGCTGGTGGCGCTCTCCAACAAGGACTTCATCGGTGAGACGTTGGGCCTGCCGGTGGCCGAACGGTTGGAGGGGACGCTCGCCGCGACGGCGGTCTCCGCCTGGCTGGGCGCGCAGGTCTTCCGGGCCCACCAGGTCGGCCCGACCCGCCGGGTACTGGACATGGTGGCCTCGATCCGGGGCGACCGTCCGCCCACGGAAACCCGCCGGGGACTGGCCTGACCGGTTGTCGCGCCAACCGACCGCGAACGGTCGGAGGACCGGCACGATCGCCGGAGGCCGGGGCGTTCAGGTCCAGCGCAGGATGTTCCTACGCCAGGCGTAGAGGATGCCGAGCGCGAGCACCGCCACGAACAGCGCCATCTCCACCA
The DNA here is from genome assembly GCF_040675155.1 of Micromonospora sp. NPDC049645. Lineage (NCBI taxonomy): Bacteria > Bacillati > Actinomycetota > Actinomycetes > Micromonosporales > Micromonosporaceae > Micromonospora > Micromonospora sp. NPDC049645. Next base: position 827,244 of record NZ_JBFAOI010000001.1, on the reverse strand, counting down.
CCGTCACCAGGCCGAAGCCCGGCCGGTCGAAGACCACCGCCCAGGGGAAGAGGAACACCGCCTCGACCGCGAACAACACGTACAGGTACGCGTACACGTAGTAGCGGATCTGCATCTGCGCCCAGTCGGCACCGACCGGGTCGAGCCCGCACTCGTAGCTGGCCCGCTTGCCTGGCGGATCGGCCGGCCGCGACGGACGTAACACCCGATTGGCCGAGAACGCCGTAACGAAGAAGACAACGCTGGCGAGCAGGAGGAGCCCGAGCGTCGCGTACGAGCCCAGGTATCCGGTCACAGTGGGCAGCCTACCGTCTGCCCGCCGTCCCAAACACGTTACGGATTTGTTTCCGGATGGGACTAGTGCTCCGGGGCAATTGTTACCGAATATTGGACACCCACCCATGTCACCGGAGGACAGATGGCCCGCGTGAAGGCATCGCCCGGTAACCGGGCGGAGGGGCGGCGTTCCACGCCCCTGCTGGCGACCGCGCTCGCGGCCGGCCTGCTCGCGGCGCTCGCCGTGGGACCGACCTGGGCCGGCGCGGCCGCGCCCGACACGGACCCGATCACGACTTCGGCCGACCCGGTCAACGAGCCCGGCGGGGAAGAACCGCCGACCACGCCGGCCGAACCCACCCCGACCGAGGAGGGGCCCGGCGGCGGGCCTGGGCCGACCGAGCCGGCGCCGGAAACCAGCGCGCCACCACCGGAGACGACGCCACCGCCCCCGGTGACCACCGCCCCGGAGGTCCCGCCGGCGCCGACCACCACCGCGCCCGCGCCGGGTGGCACCACCAGACCACCCACCGCCGGGCCCCCGGCACCGCCCGGGCAGACGGTGCCCCCGGTCCCGCCGACACCCCCGGCCCCGCCGGTCCACCCGCCCGCGCCGGGTTCGGCGGCGCCGCAGAGCCCGCTGGGGGTGCAGGTCACCACCGGCGACGTCACCCTCAACGCGGCGTACTGGAACACCGCGAGCACGGCCGCCACCCTCCAGGTCACGGTGCACAACACCGGCACCACCACGGAACGGATCCGACTCTCGTACACCCTCCCGGCCGGACTGACCGACGCCGGCACGAAGGGCTGCGCCACCGTCGGCGGTGGGGCGTACCGCTGTGGGGCCTGGACCGCCGGGCCGGGCGTCCGCTTCAGCACGCTGCTCCGCCTGCGGGTCGCCGGCACCGCGTGGAAGCAGATGCCGCTCAGCGGCTCCGTCCAGGTCGTCGCGGAGGCGCCGGGAACGCCCGGGGAGGCGACCGACGACCAGGGCTTCGCGGTGCTCTTCCCACCCGGTCCGCCGGTGCCCGGAATCGCGCTGGCCGCCGACGAGGTGGCCTTCGACATCAGCGGCGACCCCAGCACCGTCACGATCCGGTTGGGCAACACCGGCAAGGTGGACGCCGCCGGCGCGGTCGAGGTCGTCCTGCCGGCCGGGGTGACCGTGCCGACCCCACCGCCCGGCTGCGTGGCGGTCGACCCCACCCGGACCCGCTGCGACGCCGGGCCGGTGGCGGCGGGCGCGACCGCCGAGGTGCGGCTGCCGGTGGAGGCGACGCCGCAGGCGCAACGGGAGGCGCCGTTGTCCGGCGCTGTGATCGGCCAACTCGATCCGCGCAGCGGCCCGACCCGCCGGGTGCAGATGAGCTTCCGGATCACCGCGGCGGCCGCGCTGGCCACGCCGGTGGTGTCTCCGCCCGCTCCGACCGGCTCGCAGGGTGTGCTCCCCGCCGGCGCCGCGACCGGAGACGGCGGGTTGACCTCGGTGGAGCGCACCGCGATCATCCTGATCGCGGTCTCCACGCTGCTGGTGGTGCTGGCGCTGACCCTGGCCACGACCTCGCTGCGCCGCCGGTTCGCCGGTCCGGCGCCCGGACCCACGGCCAACTCCGCCGACTGAACGACGGGCGACCCCGGCCGCGGCGTGGCCGGGGTAGTCCGCACGATTCCGGTGGTGATCTGAATTACGGCGGGCGGGTCGTAACCCCTCAAACTCGGGCATTTCTCGACCCCTTCTGGTCCCAGTCGGCGGACCTCCGGGGATGGTTAGGGCTCCCTTAGACGTAGGCTCTCAGGTGAGGTACGACAGCGGCCGGACCAGCCTGGGCGGTGCGGTGAAACGTTGCGTCAAGGAGGTTCCGTGGCCGGGCGAGCCCCGCAGTCGCGAACGAAGGTGGCACAGTGACCAAGCAGATCCGTCAACTCGACCGGGTGGTCATCCGGTTCGCCGGCGACTCCGGCGACGGCATGCAGCTGACCGGCGACCGGTTCACCTCGGAGACGGCACAGCTCGGCAACGACATCTCCACGCTGCCAAACTTCCCCGCCGAGATCAGGGCTCCCGCCGGCACCCTGCCCGGCGTGTCGAGCTTCCAGGTGCACTTCGCCGACTACGACATCCTCACCCCGGGCGACGCGCCCAACGTGCTGGTGGCGATGAACCCGGCGGCCCTCAAGGCAAACCTGGCCGACCTGCCGCGCGGCGCGGACATCATCGTCAACACCGACGAGTTCACCAAGCGCAACCTCGCCAAGGTCGGCTACCAGGCCAGCCCGCTGGACGACGACTCACTGGCCGGTTACGTGGTGCACCCGGTGGCGCTGACCTCGATGACGGTCGGCGCGCTCGCCGCCCACCAGGTGTCCAAGAAAGACGCCGAGCGGTCGAAGAACATGTTCGCCCTCGGCCTGCTCTCCTGGATGTACTCCCGGCCCTACGAGTCGACGCTGCGCTTCCTGGAGCGCAAGTTCGCGGCCCGTCCCGAGCTGGTCGCCGCGAACGTCGCCGCCTTCAAGGCCGGCTGGAACTTCGGCGAGACCACCGAGGACTTCGCGGTCCGCTACGAGGTCAAGCCGGCGAAGATGAAGCCGGGCACGTACCGCAACATCACCGGCAACGCGGCCCTCTCGCTGGGGCTGGTCGCCGCCGGGGTGCGCTCCGGGCTGCCGGTCTTCCTCGGCGCGTACCCGATCACGCCGGCGTCGGACATCCTGCACGAGCTGAGCAAGCACAAGCGCTTCGGCGTCCTCACCATGCAGGCCGAGGACGAGATCGCCGCTGTCGGCGCCGCCCTGGGCGCCTCCTACGGCGGGTCGCTCGGGGTGACCACCACCAGCGGCCCCGGCGTGGCGCTCAAGAGCGAGACCATCTCGCTCGCGGTGGCGCTGGAGCTGCCGCTGGTGATCGTGGACGTGCAGCGCGCCGGCCCGTCGACCGGCATGCCGACCAAGACCGAGCAGGCCGACCTCAACATGGCCCTCTACGGTCGGCACGGCGAGGCGCCGGTCGCGGTGATCGCGCCCCGGTCACCGTCGGACTGCTTCTTCGCGGCGCTGGAGGCGGCCCGGATCGCGCTCACCTACCGCACCCCGGTGATCCTGCTGTCCGACAACTACGTCGCCAACGGTTCCGAGCCGTGGCTGCTGCCCGACGTGGAGTCGCTGCCCGACCTGCGGGTCGAGTTCGCCACCAGGCCCAACGGCGAGGACGGCACGACCTTCCTGCCCTACCTGCGCGACCCGGAGACCCTGGCCCGGCCGTGGGCGATCCCCGGCACGCCGGGCCTGGAGCACCGCATCGGCGGCCTGGAGAAGGCCGACAAGACCGGTGACATCTCCTACGACCCGACCAACCACGACTTCATGGTGCGCACCCGGGCCGCCCGGATCGAGACCATCCCGGTGCCGGACATCGAGGTGGAGGATCCGGACGGCGACGCTCGCGTCCTGGTCCTGGGCTGGGGCTCGACGTACGGCCCGATCGGCGCGGCGTGCCGTGGGGTTCGTCAGCGCGGCCTGTCCATCGCCCAGGCGCACCTGCGGCACCTGGCGCCGATGCCGGCCAACCTCGGTGAGGTGCTGCGCTCGTACGACAAGGTGGTCATCCCGGAGATGAACCTGGGTCAGCTCGCCCACGTCATCCGGGCCCGTTACCTGGTCGACGCGATCAGCTACAACCAGGTCCGCGGCCTCCCGTTCACGGCCGCCGAGCTGGAGACGACGCTGGAAGAGGTCCTGAAGAATGTCTGAGCCCGTCGCCCTCAAGCTCACCGCGAAGGACTTCAAGTCCGACCAGGAGGTGCGCTGGTGCCCCGGCTGCGGTGACTACGCGATCCTGGCGGCCATCCAGCAGTTCATGCCGGAGCTGAACATCCCCCGGGAGCGCACCGTCTTCGTCTCCGGGATCGGCTGCTCGTCCCGCTTCCCGTACTACATGAACACGTACGGGATGCACTCGATCCACGGTCGCGCCCCGGCGATCGCGACCGGCTTGTCGGTGTCCCGGCCGGACCTGTCGGTCTGGGTGGTCACCGGCGACGGCGACGCGCTCTCCATCGGCGGCAACCACCTGATCCACGCGTTGCGGCGCAACGTCAACCTCAAGATCCTGCTGTTCAACAACCGGATCTACGGCCTGACCAAGGGCCAGTACTCGCCCACCTCCGAGGTCGGCAAGATCACCAAGTCGACACCGGCCGGTTCGGCGGACGCGCCGTTCAACCCGCTCTCGCTCGCCCTCGGCGCGGAGGCCAGCTTCGTCGGCCGGACCATCGACTCCGACCGCAAGCACCTGCAGTCGGTGCTGCGCGCCGCCGCCGAGCACGAGGGCTCGGCCTTCGTGGAGATCTACCAGAACTGCAACATCTTCAACGACGGGGCGTTCGAGCAGCTCAAGGACCCGTCCACCCGGGACGACTACCTGATTCGCCTGGAGCACGGGCAGCCGGTCACCTTCGGCGCCGACGGGCGGTTCTGCGTGGTGCACCCGCCGGGCGGCTTCGGCCTGGAGGTCCGGGAGACCAGCTCGGTCCGGCCGGAGGAGATCGTCGTACACGACGCCACGGTGACCGACCCGGCGTACGCGTTCGCGCTGTCCCGGCTGCCGGGTCTGGACCTGCGCAACACACCGATCGGGGTGTTCCGCTCGGTGGACCGACCGTCCTACGACAGCGTGGTGCAGGGTCAGCTCGCGGCCGCCAAGGCGACGGTCACCGAGACTCCCGAGCAGCAACTCGCCGGGCTGCTGGGCAGCGGCGACACCTGGACCATCCTCTGACCCGTCCGGTCTGACGAGAGCGGCCGTCCCCGATACGGGGACGGCCGCTCTCGTTCGTACCGGCGCTGCCTTCAGCGCTGGGCGGAGGCCGGCAGCCAGAGGTTGTCGATCTCCTTCTCGGTCGCCGCGAGGTTCGCCTCGTGCAGCGGGATCAGCTCGGCCATCGTCGGCACCGTTGGTGCCAGGGTCAGCTCGGTGCTGATGAAGCGCGGCTCCAGGCCGGTCATCGAGAGGCCGTGCGGGAGCCACTGCTCCGCGTGGTCCCAGCCGTGCCGCGGGGTGCCCTCGCCGTAGCCGCCACCCCGGGTGGCCAGCACCACGAACTCGCGACCGCCGAGCATGCCCTCCTGCGTCGTCGGGTCGTAGGTGAGGCCGGCGACGATCAGGTGGTCGACCCAGGACTTCACGCTGCTGGGCACGCCGTAGTTGTAGAGCGGCAGGCCGAGCAGCACCACGTCGGCCTGCTTCACCTCGTCGACCACCCGCATGCTGAGTTCCCAGGATTCGCGCTGCGCCGGGGTGTGCTGCTCCGGCGGCGTCATCCGAGCCAGGCCGCCCTCCGAGTCGAGGTGCGGCAGGGGGGATGCGCCCAGGTCCCGATAGGTCACGGTGCCGTCCGGATGGGCCGCGCGCCAGTTGGCCACCGCACGGGCGGTGAGCCGCCGGCTGACCGACCAGTCACCTCGAATGCTCGAATCGATATGCAGCAGGTGCATTATTCCTCCTCCAAGGATCGTCTGTGCAGCACCAACTATTTATAGCAGGCCGATGTTCCCCCGGCTCGGTAGACTGGGTCACATGTCCGCGCTGTCGCTCGACCCCTCGGAGCACCGCTCGGGCGCACTCCTGGACCATCTGGCCCGGCGGATGCGGCTGCGGTCGGAGTCGGTGCTGGCCCCGCTGGGGCTGCGCCCTCGGCATCTGGTCGCGCTCACCGTGCTGCGCGCCGGTGGCGGCACCGGTCAACAGGCGCTCGCCACCATCCTGGAAATGGACAGCACCAACATCGTCGGGCTGCTCAACGACCTGGAGGCGAAGCAGCTGATCGAGCGCCGCCGCTCGCCCGAGGACCGACGTCGGCACGTCGTCGAACTCACCGAAGATGGGGCAAAACGCCTCAGCGAGGCCGAATGCGCCCTCGCGAGCGCGGAGGACGAGGTGCTGGGCGCACTCGATCCCGCCGAGCGGGAGACGCTCTACAAGCTGCTCAGCCGTGCCTCCACCGGCACGGCGATCAATTGCGCCGAGACGATCTGCGCCACCGACGAGACCTGCTGATCCCCCACCCGCTGATACCGCGCAGCGGCGGGACGATCAGGCGGTCGCGGCCGACTGGGGGCGGTCGTCACGTACGTGCACGAGCATGTCGCCGGTCTCGATCACCGCGCCGGCCCGATCGGCCAGGGTGACCACCTTGCCGCGGCGCACCAGGGCGATCACCAGCGAGTCCAGCTCGCGGGGTGAGCGACCCACCTCCTCGCGCTCCGCCGAACGCATCGCCAGCGCCATGCCCTGACCGGGAGTGAGCAGATCCTCCACCACGTCGATCAGCGGCGGAGCCGAGGTGGACAGACCGAGCAGCCGGCCCGCCGTGGCCGAGGAGACGATCACGTGGTGCGCGCCGCTCTGCTTGAGCAGCGGGGCGTTCTCCGCCTCCCGCGCCGCCGCGATGATCCGGACCTGACCGGCGGTGAGCTGCCGTACCGTCAGCGCGACAAGCACCGACGCGTCGTCACTGTCAGTCGCGATGATCACGGCCTTGGCGTTCTTGACGTGCGCCTCGTTCAGCACCGACGAGCGGGTCGCCGAGCCCTCGATCGCCACCAGCCCGGCGGAGGTGGCCTGCCGCAGGGCGGCAGCGCTGCGCTCCACCACCACGATCCGCGAGCGGTCCAGACCGTTCTCCATGAGGGCGGAGACCGCGCTGCGCCCCTTGGTGCCGTAGCCGCAGATGATGACGTGATCCTTCACGGCTCTCCTCCACCGCGACAGGCGACGGCCGGTCCGGTACTGCTCGGTCAGAACTTCCAGGGTGGTACCGACCAGGATGATCAGGAAGATCACTCGGGCCGGGGTGATGAAGAGGACGTTGACCAACCGGGCCGAGGGCGCGGCCGGGGTGATGTCCCCGTAGCCGGTGGTCGAGAGCGACACGACCGCGTAGTAGAAGCAGTCGAGAAGGGTGAGGCCGTCCTCGTTGACGTCGCGGTAGCCGTCGCGGCCCAGATAGACCGCGGCGACCACGGCGAAGACGAGACCCAGTGCGGCGGCGAGCCGAAGGCTCAGCGCGCTCAGTGGGCCCCGGCGCTGCGCGGGAAAATGGATCACCGTCGAACCTGCTCCCCCGCCGTCGCCTGCACGCCCACAACATAGCGGGTACGCCACCAACCGCACGTCCGGGTCGGCGGCGGACAACCGACCCCGGCCCCGCGGACGACTACCTGACGACAACGACGAACCGGTGTGGCCGGCAGACGGAGGGGGCGCGACCCTCGTGAGGACGAGCGGCAAACGGCGAACCGAGGCCGACGACGAATACACCGAGTACGTCAGGTCCCGGATGGTGCAGTGGCGACGCACCGCCTACCTGATGTGCGGGGACTGGGATCGGGGCGACGACATCCTGCAACGGGTGCTCACCGAGCTGTACCGCTCCTGGGCACGGGCGCGGCAGGCCGACCACCTGGACGCGCTGGTACGCACCATGTTGCTGCGGCGACTGATCGACGAGCGGCGGCTGCGCTGGACACGGGTTCGTCTCGGCAGCGCCCTGCCCGACGTAGCCACCGATCCCGCCGACCCGACCGACCGGATCACCCTGGTCGGCGCGCTGCGGCAGGTGCCGCCGCGGCAACGCGCGGTGCTGGTCCTCCGGTACTTCCAGGACCTCAGCGTCGACGAGACCGCCGCGGCCATGGGCTGTACGGCCGGAACGGTCAAGAGCCAGACCGCCAAGGGTCTGGCCACCCTGCGCACCCTGCTCACCCCCACGCTGACCGGCAACTGAGAGGAGCGACCGTGCTGGACGAACGCCAGATCGGCGATCTGATGCTGACCGAGATCGAATCGGCCGAGCGGCCCTCCGTCCTGCTGGACGTGGACCGGGCGATGACCACCGCGCGGCGGCAACGCCGCCTGGCCCAGGGAGCCGGCGCCGCGCTGCTGGCGGTGGCCCTCACCGGCGGCGGTCTCACCGTCCCCGACCTGCTGACCCCGGACCGACCGCCAGCCACCGCCCCACCGGGTGCCGCGACCAGCGAGGGCCCGACCGGGCTGCCGGCAGCGCTCACCACGATCGACCCTCAGCGGCTGTACGTCCGCTTCGGCTGGCTGCCGGACGGGCTGCGCGATCTCCACTACCAGGCCGGGCTACTTCAGTCCGCTCCCGGCGTGCTTCTCGCCGCCACCAACGGCCGCGATGACGACCAGCGGCAGTCCGTGGCGGTCTCGCTGCTCCCCAAGGGCGTGGAGCCGTCAGCGCCCCAGCGGGACAGCGCTGAGCCCGCCGTGGCCGGTGACACCGCCGCCGGCCCTGAGCTGAACGGTGGGCCCAGTGTCTTCGCCAGCTATTCCGGTGCGGAGAAGCCGGAGGCGATCCTGCGCTGGCGGTACGCCCCGGACGGTTGGGCGCAGGTCCGGGTGTTCGGTGCCGGGCCGGACATGCGGAGAACGGCGACGCAGGTCGCCCGGTCGCTGCGCTTCGTCGCCGACACCGTCGTTCCGATGCCGGCCACAGTGGCGGGCGTACCGGCCGACCTGCGGATGATCAACGTCAGCGTCTCCGAGTCGCTTGACCAGCCCAGATCCTGGCATGCCGGGTGGACCTGGACCCCGGAACCGGCCACCGCCGACCCCGGCCGGCAGCTGGCCCGCACGCTGACCGTCGGCATCTCCCTGTACCGCAACGTCACCGATCCCACCGACAGGGCGTACGTCGACCCGAACACCACCCTTGCCGGGCACCAGGCCCGATTCGGTGGAGAGAACGGCAACGAGTCGCTGACCGTCTACGACGTCAACGGGGCGACCGTGTCGATCAGTGACAGCGCCCTGCTCCCCAGCGGTGGTACCCGGGCGCTGTTCCCGGCGGTCACGCTGGTGCCCCAGCCGGCCGCCTGGCACACCCACCTGTACCGGTGAGCGCCCCGGGCCCGCGCCGTCGAGCGGTGCGGGCCCGGACGGGTCGGCCCGAACGGCCGGGGACAGGCATGATGAGGGTGTTCCCGACGACGACCGCGAAAGTGAGGCCGGCATGTCGTTGCTGCGACGAGTCATCGGCGGAGTGCTGCGCCGACTGCGCCAGAGCCAGGGCCGCACGCTGCGCGAGGTGGCCGCCTCGGCCGGGGTCTCCGTGCCCTACCTGTCCGAGGTGGAGAGGGGCCGCAAGGAAGCCTCCTCGGAGGTGCTCGCGGCGATCTGCCGAGCGCTCGGCATCCGCCTCTCCGACCTGCTGGAGGAGGCCCGCGACGACCTGCGCCGGGTCGAGCCGCGCATTCCCGCCGCGCCTCGGGCGGCGCTGACCCGGTTCGAGCGGGCCACCGTCGTCCGCCACGACGCCAGCCAGCACACCCTGCGGGCCAGCGGCCCGATCCTGCACCGAGCCCCCGGTGCGAGCGGGCCGACCCTCCACCTCGGGGCGTTGGCCTCCGCCGGTGGCTCGCGCCCCGGTCCGCGTACCGCCGCCTTGTTCGGCTGCGCGCGGGCCCGGGCGGGTGCGCGGCGGGTGACCGTCGCGTAGGCCGCGCCGGTTCTGCCGTCGGCGGATCTGCCGGCGGGAGAATCACTGGGCCGGTCGCCGACGTCGCCGCACGCTGGAGGGGCCGGTCCACCGGGCGGTCCCCACCGCCCGCCGGCGCGGTGAGAGGCGGCGGCATGATGAGGTACGGCGCGCGAATGCTGGAGGGTGGGCACCCGTCCTTCGGTGATCAGGTGTTCGAGCGACTGCTGCGGGAGCGGATCGTCTTCCTCGGCAGCGAGGTGACGGAGGAGTCGGCCAACCAGATCTGCGCGCAGATCCTGCTGCTCGCCGCCGAGGACGCGGACCGCGACATCTACCTCTACATCAACTCGCCGGGCGGGTCGGTGAGCGCGGGGATGGCGGTCTACGACACGATGCGCTACGTCCGCAACGACGTGGCGACGTTGGCGCTCGGATTCGCCGGCTCGATGGGGCAGTTCCTGCTCTGCGCGGGCGCGGCCGGCAAAAGGTACGCGCTGCCGCACTCGCGGATCATGATGCACCAGCCGTCCGGCGGAATGGGCGGCACCGCCTCGGACATCACCATCCAGGCGGAGAACATGCTGCACGTGAAACGGACGATGCAGGAGCTGATCGCCGAGCACAGCGGACGGGCACTCGACGAGATCCAACGCGACTGGGACCGGGACCGCTGGTTCACCGCGGAGCAGGCGCGCGAGTACGGCCTCATCGACCAGGTGGTCACCCGAGCCGAACAACTGCCCACACTCTGATCGACGTGCGGCGGCCGTGACCCCGCCACGCCGCTCAGGGACGGCCGTTGATGCTCGCCCGCGCGCTCGGGGCCAGCGGATTGGTCGCGGTCAGGTCGCGGGCATCAGGTCGAACCCCTGCCAGTGCGCGCGCATCGGGCTCTGGTCCTCGTCGCGCGGCAGGTAATGGAAGCCGATCCGAACCCAGAGCACCGGGTCGGTGAGCGTCTCGTTCGCGCCCGTCACGAGCTGGTCGCCGGATGGTCTGCCCGTCGCTGTCGATTGCGCAGCCTCCTCTACTGAGGACAATTGTCGTTGAGCAAGTAACGGACATCGTGGTACTGAATCACGGTTGGTGATCACGCCGGTGTGACGACCGCGTGGTCTCCAGCCGTCTCCGACCTCGTCCCAGCCCGTGCGGCGCGTCGGGTTCCGGCTGCGGGCGACCCGGCCGGCCCGCGTCGTCGACGTGACTGCCGGCCGGGTGGCGCACGCTGGTCAGGAGGAGCAGGTGTTGAGCATGCTCTGCAGCGCGGACTTCTCCGAGGACTGCAGGGTGAGACTCCAGTTGTACTTCACGGTGATCCACATCTTGCTGTAGGTGCACCGGTACGACGACAGGGACGGCTGCCAGGTGGAGGGGTCCTGGTCGCCCTTGGACTGGTTGACGTTGTCCGTCACCGCGATCAGCTGAGGGCGGGTGAGGTCGTTGGCGAAACTCTGCCGACGGCTGGTGGTCCAGGAGTTGGCGCCGGAGCGCCACGCCTCCGCGAGGGGCACGACGTGGTCGATGTCGACGTCGGAGGCCGCCGTCCAGGTCGCACCGTCGTACGGGCTGTACCAGCGGCCCGAGGTGGCCGCGCAGGAACTGTCGACCACGACGGAGGTGCCGTCGCGCTTGAGGACCTGCTCGCGGGTGTTGCAGCTACCGCTGACCGTGCTCCAGTGCGGGAACAGGTCACGCGAGTAGCCGCTGGTCGAGCCCTGCGCCGCCACGGTCAGGGCGTTGAGCTGCGACTGCGCCGTCGCCGCCGACGGGATGCCGGGAGGCGTGGCCGAGGCCGGCTGCGCGTTCACGACGGCCAGGCAGGTCCCCGCGAGAGCGGCGACCGCGACAGCGGCGGCCCGGTGCATGGCACGCCGGGAGAAGGTGACAGGGGACGCGATCGGCATGATCGGCATGATCGGCATGATCGGCAGCCTTTCGTCGGGAAGTGGAAGGCAACCGTCTCGGTCGATCATGTAGATCGAAGGTCATGCCCGTGAAGCGCGCCCGTCGAACCGTTGAGCATCTGGCGTATTCGGACCTCGCGACCGGTCCGCCACCGCGACCCGGCGTGTGCCCATTAGCTGCGCCGACGTGTTCGGGCGCGGCGGCGCCGACTGCCGGCGACGAACCCCACCACCTTCAGACCCCGCCTGTCCGCGGCGGCCTCGTGCATCCCGCTCTCCGCGCCAGCCGCCGGGCACGTCGCCTGGCCGGAGTCGGAGCGCCAGCGGAGACGACGGGCGCGCCCAGGCGGAGTCACCAACAGGCACTACATTCCGCTTCGCCTCTACTCAAGTGACTCTGGCCCGCTTGCGGCAGTTCGTAGACCACCGCTGTTGGCAGACGTTTTCGGGATAAATGGCGGGCAGCCACAGGTCACCTACCTGACGGATGCCGGACACCTCAAATCATTCTTCGCGGCGATCGAAGCAATAGCGAAGTTGACGGGACGACCGGGCAGGGTTTCGGCATCCTGCAGACGGGCGTGCTGCGGAGTGCGCGGTTATGCCGGCCGCGCATCCCCTGACCTGCCCGCACCCGGTCACGAACTCGTTGTCGATCACAGTTCGGAATGGCCGCCACCGAAGCGATCTCGGCAATTGATCTCCGCGCTTTGTCGACGATCGCCTTCTCTTGACTCACATATCGAGGATGATAATATCGCTCTCGATATTTGCACGGGGCGGCGCAACACGTCCCGTCATATGTCGTCCCATCGGAATGCGACCAACCTGGACGGGAGCGTGCACCCAGATTCGCCGCCGCCGGGATGGTCGGCGTCAGACAGGGCCAGTTTCGACGCCGCAACCTAATCATCGCGCTCGACAGCGTTCACCTGCCGGGCAGCTCACCTTCGACGTGCACGAACTCGGGACCGATTTCCTCAGCGGCTCGGGTTCGGCATACCCCGGTGCGGCCCGATGGGCACAGGGATTCCGCACACGCGCATCAAGGTGATCTCGTACGACACGCTGCTTTGCCGGCATTCTGGCCGGTCATGTGGACGCCATGATCAAACTCACCGCCTACATGTCGGACAGGAGCAAACCATGTGGAGACAGCACGTGCCGAGACTGCATATCCCTCGTGTCCCCGGCATCGCCGCGGCCCTCGTCCTGGTCGTCGTGGCCAGCACGGGCCTGGTCGCGGCACCCGGTAGCACCGCCTACGCCGTCGCGCAGGAGTCGTCGAGCGTGCGGGGCTCGGACAACCGCACGTACACGGCCACCAACCACCTCACGGCGGCGGCGCTGCGCGGCGGTCCCCGTGAGTGGCTGCTGGCCTGGTCCGGTGCGGCGGACGCATCGAATCCAGCGGCCAAGGACTTCATCGCCGTCATCGACGCGACGCCTCAGTCGCGGACGTACGGGCAGGTGGTCAACACGGTGACGTTGAGCCCGCAACGTCAGAACGAGCCGCACCACATGCAGTACATCTGGCACAAGGGCCAGCGGATCTTCGCTGCGAGCATTCTGAGCGACACCGCTTACGTGTTCGACTCGCGAAGCCTGCCGGTGCTCCGCCTCACCGGCGTCAACCTCCCCACCGACACCCCGTGCGGCTCCGCGCCGGACGCGTTCTGGTCCCTTCGCGACGGCACCGCCTACGCCACCTACCTCGGCGGTCCCGATGTCGCCGGGCCCTGCCGCTACACCAACGGCCAGGTCCGCGTCGGCAACGGCGCCAACGGCTCGCCGGGCGAAGTGGTCCGGATGTCGGCCGACGGGCGCACGCTGGCCGAGATCCCGATGGCGCTGCCGAACGGCGAGGACCCGGCGATCTGCCACAACAGGCCGAGCATCACCCCGGCAACGTGCGCCAACCCGCACGGGCTGCAGGTCCGTGAGGACCTCAACGTGCTGGTCGCGAGCGACTTCGCCGAGCTCAGGAGTTTCCTCGAACCGTCCGACACGGAGACCGACGCCCTGCTGTTGCGGCCCAGCGTTCGGGTCTTGGACATCACCAACCGGAACAATCCGACCATGCGTTCCGTGTCGTACCTGCCGGACGGGCCGCGCGTGGACGAGTCGATCGCCACCAACGAGAACCGCATGGTGATGGAGAACGCGATCACCAACCAGCGCCACCACCGGGGTGCCTTCGCCTCCACGATGGCCGGCGGTACCATTTTCTACACCCCCGACATCACCAGTCGCTCGCCGAAGTGGCGAGAGGTCTTCGACGACACGGCGGCGTACCGCAAGTTCGACCCGACTGGCGTGCTCACCGGATCGAATGCCGGCGGTAGCTGGCTGCAGGTCACCCCCGACGACCGATTCCTGATCCACACGGTGATGGGCACCGACCCACGATTGCCACGCGACGTCACCAGCGGCATGGTCTTCGTGCTCGACATCCAGAAACTCCTCGCGGCCGGTGCCAACCCGGCGTGCAACATCGACACGATCGAGGAGGTCTCCGCCGGCGGGGCGGAGTCCGACTGTCCCGCCCTGACCAGTGTCGTGCCGGTCGCCGACAAGGTGACGCCGAACGTCGGCGTCGGGCCGCACTGGGGCAGCCAGGACATCTTCACCCGCGACCGGAACGGCTTCTACCGGGAGGCCGACCACATCGAGCGGGTCGCCACCTCGAACTACTTCGTCGCCAAGACCGGCCTCGACGGCGACCACCGCATCTGCATGTTCAACTTCAACCGCGCCGGCGTCCTGTCCCCCGACACGGCGTTCCGGGATGAGCAGACGCACCAGCCGTGCGTGAGCTTCAACCGCCAGGACTGGCCGCACGGCAGCGTAGGTGTGGCCCGCCCACATGGCGTGCTCTTCGTGGTCAGCGACCGCGTTCTGCGCTGAACACCTAGTAACCCGGACGAGGCGCAGCGACCGCTGCGCCTCGTCCGCTGTCCGGGGTGTCTTGTCGGGGGTCTCGGATCAGGGCAACCGGCCGCTCACCGCCGTGACGGTGCCGTTGGGGACCCAGGCGGTGCTGCCGTGATCGTGACCACCGGCGCCCGGAAGGAACAGCTGGGCCGCCGCGTAGAGGCGCAGCGGCCCGGCGGCAAGAGCGCGCTGGCGCATCCACGCCGTGTACCCGACTCCGGTCGGCGGCTCGAGCGGGAACAGCTCGGAAAGCTCGGCCAGGTACGCCGTCGGTGCGTTGTCGCGCACATCGAAGCGCAGCGGCAGCAGAGGGCTGCTCGGGATGGCCAGCAACGGACCGGTCAGCAGCCACGGCGCCAGGTAGCTGCCCTGCGCGGGCAGTCGGTCGGCTGCCACCTCACGGAGGATCGTTTCGGCAGCAGCCCATCCGGACACCACCAACAGCGGGTGGTCGCCGGGGTCGGTGACCCGGAGTTTCTCGGCCGCCCCGGCGGCCTCGACGACCTGCCGAGCCGCGACGCCGCGGGGCGAGTCGTCGGACCTGACGGAGATCGCGGTGACGCCGCGCCCCGCGATGAAGGACACCGTCGCCCGCAGCGCGTCGGCGTCCTCGGCGGTCAGCTCCTCGGCCGGACAGGCGGCCAAGGGCCGGCTGTCACCGGCGAGCACGGCCCCCAGGCTCGCGCTGGCACATTCGGGGCCGTCAGCGGTGGTCACGTCCGGGCCGGGGCCGGCCTGGCCCGCGTCGACCGCGAGGGAGGCGGTGGCGCCACCATGGGTGAGCCAGAGCCGGCTGCGGCCGGTCGGCAGCCGGACGAGCCCCCACGATCCGGTGGTGCCGGGCCGGGTGCCCGTCACGGCCAGCCGGTTCGGGTCGAGGCCGACCCGCACGTCGTCGGCGCCGACGTGGACGAGGTTCCAGCCCGGGCGCTGCGGGGTGACGAGCACGGGCAGCCGCTGGCCGGCGGCGTCGACCTGCCGCACCATCGGGACCCCGGCGTCGGGCGGCAGCGGGACGCCGACCAGCCCGACACCCGCCACCAGCGCGGCCGCCGCCATCACCGCCTGGAACCGCCGCGACGCGGGCCCGACCGTCACCGCCACGGCGGCGAGCCCAAAGTACGCGATGCTGAGCCACTCGAACGTGAACCACAGCACCGTCGCGTCCAGCCGCACCTCGCCGCGCACGCAGTACGCGGTGGCAACGCCGGCGGTGACCAACGCTGCTCCGGTGGCCACCGGACCCAGCGCCACCGGACCGGCGCCGCGGCGACCAGCCAGCATCGCGCAGATCGCGCCCACGCAGCACATCGCGGCCAGGAGCCCGGCGGCGGTGAGCGTCCGCGCCGGGGAGCCGTCCGGCACGGCCTGCAGGGCGCGACCCACAGCGATGACCGCACCGAGCGCGAGCGCCGCCCGGGGGCGGATCACCAACCATGGCAGCGCCAACGTCCCGAGCGCGAGGAGGGTCGAGGGCACCACCGCGGTGCCGCACGCCGGGATCGCGGCGATGTCGGCGGCTGCGGCGATGACCGCTGCGACGGACGTCCGCGACCGCACCGCTCGGCCGCCGCCCCAGGCCGTCGCCACGGCGGCGGCTGTGGCCAGCAGGCTCACGCAGTGGATGAAGACCGCGATGCCGCCGATCGCTGCCACCCCGGCCGGGGCATCGTGATCGTCCGCCCAGGCCGGGGTGGTGCTGATACCGATCGGTACGGCGGCCAGGACGGCCACCAGCCCGGCGCGGTGCAGGCGGCCCCTCATCGGACGGAGCGATTGCTGACGACGAAGCGCAGGATGATCGGCACCGGCGACTCCAGTCCCAGGTGATGATGACGATCAATTACTTCCCGCACCATAGACAATGCGGCCGCAGAATTCCATATCGTCGTCCCACGATGCCGGGGCGGTGAGCATCAGGTCGTGGCGCCGGCCAGCACCGTCAACCACCACAGCAGGTGGTCGCGGGCCAACGCGGGTCGAGACGTCGTCAGCCACGATCGGCAGGCGGCCCGTGATGAGGCCGTAGACCACCAAGCGCCTCGCGACCACAGCCCCGAGCCTGCACGTCGTCGTACGGCGGCCCGGGCCCAAGACCGAGGGGTTATCGGGGGACGATTCAAACCACATAGATAGAACCAGAAGCCCTGGTCCGCTTCTTGCTGGTCAAGACCTTGTCTGGTGCCCCCGGCAGGATTCGAACCTGCGACACACGGTTTAGGAAACCGATGCTCTATCCCCTGAGCTACGGGGGCGCGAGTGGTTAGTGTAACGACCTGCGGGTCGACCTGCGTTGGCAGGGAGTGACCTGCGTTGACCCGGTGAAACGCCCGGACCGACGACCACGCGCGGATCACACCAGACGGGCCTGCGACCATGATCATTAGCCCCGGTTGACCTGGAGTGGCACGTATTGACCCGGGGTGACCTCCGCTGGAGATCACACGGCGACCACATCACAAGATCAACCGGGCCTGTCGGCGGCCCCCTCATCCCGCGACGGGGGCCATGTCAGAGGTCAGCCTTGTAGTGTGGGCCGGAGCAGCGGGCCACCAATCGTCCTGATCGATCAAACGGCGTCATCAAGGTCAGAGGATTGGAAGTTCGGCCCCGGCCGCTGATCCGTGAATCAGCGGCCGGCGCGTGCCGGCCTCTCAGACTCCGCGCTGGAGTACACCTTTTCCTGCGCCAACGCGTTGAGGCCCATGATCAGTAGGCTGAGACGGGCATCGCGAAGTCGTACCCTGCCGCAGTGTGGCCATAAACATAGTCGAATGGACAGAGGCCCTTTTGTGCGTAGCCATCGAAGAACAGCGCGGAACATTTGAAGCAGAACCGCCACCGGTTCTGCCACCCGGACGGCTGGCCGACGTCGTGCGTAAGCAGGAACTGCCGAGGAGGATAGGGAGAATACGGGTTGAGCCACTGATGATCTCCGCCCGGCCACAGCGGACACCTTTTCGTCGCACTCGGCCCCCAAAAGAGCGAAGAACATCGGTAGCAGTGCCGCCAGTTGGCCTGGATATTGGAACTTTCGCCTACGCCGGACTGACTGTCGTTGTACGTTAGCCGGAAGGTCCAGCCAGCAGGCTGATGTGTGCCGCTGTTTTGCGGGCAGCGACTCTCGTTGACGGTGATATCAAATAGGAACAGCTCGAAGCAGTTGACGCAGAATCGCCAGCCATCCGACGTCCACCGGGGTTCCGCAGCTGCCGGGGCTGGCGACGACAAGGATTCGCCAGCTGCCGCCGACAGGCCGAGCAAGATTCCGCCTGCAAGAAAAGATCGGCGGGACGAGCGCCTGGCGTTGAACGCTTCGTTCATAGCTCCCCCAACAGTCTCCTTAACACTTCGCCGAATGTAGCAGTGACTTCGATTGATGTAAATTGGCCAAAGTTCCGTCACGACGATCATTGTCGTTCCACTGACGTTCTGATGACCTCCATCGGGGGGAGCGCGCGCACCATGGCGACGTCGAGATCGGGTCGGTCGCCTCATCGGGCCAAGCCGGTAAGCTCTCCGGACGCAGTCCGCACGTGTTGAGGTCCCGGCGGTCCTGCTCGTAGCCGCCTCGGGTACGACGCCCGGGACGACGCCGGAGCGGTCATCCGCCTCGCGCGTCGAGCCGCCGTTCTGACAGGCCCCGAGCCGGGGCACCTGTACGGCGCCCCCCCCCCGTAGTTTCCAGATCAGAAACATCGCAACGAATGAACCCGACCAGGTGGTGATTTGTTGCCATGGTGGGTGCTCGACCAGGCCGCCCGCACCGGCGGGAAGGGTTGACGGTCGTAGGACTCGCCCGGAAGGCAGTCCTGATGCCGGGCCTGCGAATCGGCGTGATCCCCAGCCATAAGCCGGGCTCCGCGCCGTCATCGCTTTTGGCGGCGGCGATCCGCCGGTCGTCGTCGGTGCTGGCGACCGCCACGCTACGCCCGGTCCGGGTCCAGGTGGCGCTCCAGTCGCTGGCGGTGGTGAGCCGGACGGTGCAGGTGCTACCGGCCCGGCCGGTGGTGGTGAAGGTGGCCGGCGACGAGGACCAGGACGCCTTTCCCTGCGGTGTCCCGGGTCGGTAGGCCCGCTGCTGTCGTCGGAGGATCGCCGGCCCCCTTTCTCGCTCTGGGTCGCAATGGTGACAGGAAGTGTTCGAACGCTCACATACGCTCCGGTCGAACACTCGCGGTGAAGGTCACGGCGGGGTCGGGACGAGGAGTGTGGGCCATGCAGGCGGACCGTACGGCTGGGCAGTTGCGCTACGACCAGACGGTGACGATCAAGGCGCTGCCGCGGCCGAAGGAGGAACCGACCCGGCCAACCGACAGCGAGAACCGAGTCTGCGGCGATGACCTGGTCTCGGCGTTGGACCGGCAGGTGTACAAGACGCCACTGTTCATGATCGAAACCTGGGCGCTGGGGCAGCAGCAGGCGTTCGGTCAGCAAGGCCCAGCAATCGCGATCGAGAAGTCGTACCGCAAGTGGGAGGGCACCGCGCACCTGGAGATCGAGTCGCCGGCGTTGCTGTCAAACGAGGGCCTGAAGCTGCACTTCAGCGTGACGGGCAACCCGCGGTACATGGCTCAGCCCCAGGACCTGATCCCGATCTACCTGGAGACGCCGACCGCGGACCCGAAGAAGCCGGGCGAGCGGCAGCTGTTGGTGGTGGTGATCGAGCCGACGTGGGATTACAACCACTGGGAGATCCGGGTCGAGTACACGCTGCAGCAGCTGGCCACGATTCTCAAAATCAATCCGAGCGGCCCAGTGACCACTCAAATGATCATTCAGCGGTACCGCGAGCTGGGTCTGCGTGCGCAGTGGCTCGGCGTGGCCGACCAGCAGCAGGTCCAGGTCAACGGGGTACGCCACGAGAGCGGCGGACTGGATCAGAAGGGGGGCTCCGGCAAGCTGCGGCTGGTCCCGTACACCCTGCCGGAGCTGGCCGGCACCGAAAACCAGCGCAACACGTCCTGGAACATGAGCGAGAAGCTCAACACCAGCCGCCCAGTCTTCAACACCTTCCAGGAGATCCTGCAGGGCGGCAAGGAGATGATGACCACCCTGGAGTGCGAGGCGGAGTACAGGCTCGCCCGCGCGAGCGACCTCGACCAGGTCATCATCGCCATGAACAAGCTGCACGACGACGAAGGGATGCAGAAGCGGCTGGGCATACTCAAAATGACCGGCGAGCAGAAGGTGTACGAGGACACCTACTTCGACCTGCCCAGCCCATGCGATCTGCTGGCCAACCGGATCGTGCTGCGCCGACGGCACCGCAGCAGCGACGCCGGGGGCACGTACCTGTTCGCGCTCAAGGGCAAGACGCACCAGGACGGCGAAGGCCGACGGCTGCGCCTGGCGGCGCAGTGCCAGCTGAAGAGCAGCGCCCTGACGACAACGACCGGTCGGGCCTTGCTGCGACGGTTCCTCACGGACGACTCGGCCGACAACGCGGTGGGCCGTACGATGCTGCACGGGCTGGACCACGTGAAGCCCGTGATCAATCGCCTGAAGCAGGAGGACATCGTCTCGGCCTTGACGGTCGTGTCGAACCGGGACACGTTCACGATGACGCTGGCTAACGGCACACAGATCGACTTCAGCGCGGACAAGGCCACCGGCCAGCTCGGCAACGGGCGTTCGGCGACCGTGTACAGCTTCGAGTTCGGGGTGGGCCACCCGGCCCTTACCCAGGCCGCGACGACCGGAGGCCCGACCACTGGAGGGGACGGCGACACGACCAAAAAGGTCTCGGTCAAAGACCGGATCGGCCAGTTTGAGGGCGCCGAGCCGCAGATCGTACGGCCGTACCACGTGCCCGCCGACCTGGTGAACCCGGCCGTGTTCAAGCAGCCCGACTACCAGCAGTTCGTCACACTGCTGCACGCCGTCGTCACCGGCGTGTTCCAGCTCGACATCAAGCATCTCGAACTGGGCGGCAACAAGGCCCACGACCTTGCGAAGCTTCTCGGTCTCATCTAACTTGATCTTCAATCTTCTGCGGTTCTGTAAGGGCCCTGACCGATCCGGCTGCACGACCTGCGGCACGGCGCCGCGTCCCTCGCCCACAGCATCGGGCGAACCTCAATTTCAGCACCAACTGGGCCGCTCCTGGATCGACACCACCGCGGACCGGCCCACGGCCTCGTACTCGTCCCTGGACAGTTGATCCCGGCAGGTTGGCTGCTCGGCGCAACGCCGAGCCAGCTATCTGGCGTGTTGGGGTTGGTCGACCGAGCGCATTCAGCAGATCCGCCGCGAGCAGACCGAACGCCCGCGAGAGCGCCGGGCGCAACGAGCAGCCGACGGTCAGTGCGAGTGAGCGGCGTCGACGGCACAGCATGTCCGATGGGGACCGCGCCCGAGTGGGCGTGGTCTCCTGGGGTCTCCGGTCGGTGCTCGGGAGCTGACCGGGTCAGTCGGGTGCGGGGATTGCCGCGATCAGGCTGAACGCGGTGTGAGTTGGGTGGCCCACGGCCAGTTGGCCGGGATGCGGAGCCGGCGGCGGCGTTGGCAGTGGGTCAGGCGGGCGGCGTTGTACGGCAGGCGGTAGCCAGTTGTTTCGGCTCGTCGATGGCGAGGTCGCCTTCGAAGGTATGGATTTGCAGCCGGGCACCGAGCCCGATCGGGCTCGGTGCCCGGCGCTTTCCTGACTGACCGAATGGTCGCCGGGATCCTCTTTGTCGACAGCCGGTTCGCTGTTGTGAAGGATCAATACAATGCGGGGCGCGTCATCCTAATTGCGATCTTGAGGTGATCACGCGTGCCATCTTCTGTGCCTGAGCCCTCGCCAGGTCGACGTACGCCGCAGAGTCAGGCCGCACAGGCCAGTCCAACAAAGCGTGAGTCCGAGGACCGAGAACAGGAGTCGCGGCCATCGGTTCGGCGACGTTCGGGGGCACAGGAACCAGGTTCCGCTGCGGAGCAGGCACGGTCCCCTGACGAGTCACGCCCGCCCGCCTCCGAGCACGCGCACTCCGTGCCCGACGAGCAGCAGGACGGCGTGCAGCCACGTTCCTCACGACGGACCCTTCTCCTGAGCCTGGGGGCCGCTGCGGCGAGTGGGCTGATTGGCGCGGTGATCGCCGAGGGAGTCAGTCGGTTCACCTCTCCAGGGCAGGCGGTACGCGACGATCATGCGGTCGATCAGGCGAAGCGGGAGCTGGCTCGGCAGAAGGCCCCGATCTCCGCCAATGCCTACTACTACGACCGTTCGGACGATGCCAGGTTGTGGCTGTTTTCGCAGCCGCTCGGCACCGAGCAACGTGGACGGCTACTGGCTCGTGGGCCCGACAGCTACCGCTTGCCCGACGAGATGCTGCGGACCGGGAATGGCATCTTCGCCATACTGGGGAACTCACCTGAACACCCGAACCGGCTGTTCACCCGGATCCGGTTGTCCCTGGTCGGCCAGTGGGCCGAGCCCGTGTTCGTCACCCAGATCCGGGCCAAGGTGTCACGGCGGGACCAACCACCTGCGGGTGCGTGCCTGTTTCACGGCTCTCAGGGCGGAGGTGAACCCCTGGAGATCGGCTTCGACCTGGACGAGCCCGACAGCGTCGCCCGGATCCGTGAGCGCGGCGGCGCGGACCTCGGCGTGGCGTACGTGGACCGCCATTCGATCACCCTGTCACCCGGCGAGCCGATGAGCATCGACGTGCAGGCCCAGACGGAACAGTCGTACTGCGAGTGGGTGGTTGAACTGGACCTGGCCC
Organism: Micromonospora sp. NPDC049645; assembly: GCF_040675155.1. NCBI lineage: Bacteria > Bacillati > Actinomycetota > Actinomycetes > Micromonosporales > Micromonosporaceae > Micromonospora > Micromonospora sp. NPDC049645. The sequence continues at coordinate 804,921 of NZ_JBFAOI010000001.1, read as the reverse complement.
TCGGCGGCGAGAAACGGGTCATCACGGTCGACGACAACGGCCAGCCGTTCCGCAGCACCAGCCTGGCGGACCATTACCAGGACCGCTACTACATGCACATCACCAACGGTTGGACCCCGGACGGCGCCGGCCCGTTCGCCTTCCGGGTGAATTGACCATGAACCGCCGCCTACGCCAATTCCTCGCTGTCTGGGTGCTGCCCGCGGTGTTGGTCTTCACCGCCGTGTACACGCTGCGAGCGCACCGCGATCACCTACAGAATTCTCCACCATCCGTCACAGGAAACCCTCCGTCCACCAAGGCCCTTCCATCCGGCGATGCCACGGCGATCGATCCCGGCCGCCTGCTAGACCTGACCGCTCCGATCAGCGGGTACGCCGGTGCCGAACCGACCTTGCTCGTCACTGAGGAAGCCGCGAGAACGAGCCCTCCGGAGTACATACGAGACTGCGTTCGATTCATGGAGTGGGCACAGCAGCAGGGCGGCATGCCGGTCAACATCAACCCGGTGCACCTGTTGTCGCTGACCGCGCACGACCGCGTGGACGTCGAGGTCGTCCAAGTCGAGGCGACCTACGTCAGAGACGTCGACCCTCCTGACCAGGAACACACCTGGGTGGAGTTGAGCTGCCGCGACGCGGCACCGAGGAAATCCACCTCTCCCACCAACGAACCGGCATCAGACGGAACCGACCGAAGGTCGTACCCCCTCAATGCCGGGCAGACCGCCGAACGTCTAATCGATGTTGACAAGGTGCAGGCACCCGACCCGGGCAAGCTGGGCTGGCACGACCCGTTCGAGTACTATCTGCGGGTGGAGTTGCTCGTCGACGGCAAGCCACAGGTCCATCAACTGGCGAATGGCAGCACCAACTTCCGATGCTGTGGACGCTCCACATTCATGGGATACCAGTCCGCCGGCTACGAATGGACGCTCACACCGACCCGCGCGCTGCGATACTGCGCCGAACTACGCTACTCCGAACAGCCCCGACCCCGCACCTGCACACCGTGGCCACCCGACTGACCGCGAAGACGCGACTGCGGATCCGCGCGATTGCATACCTACACTGTCGGCGAATCTGGCGCCAATGGTGTCTGTCCGCGACATCGCATCATGCGAAGTCGGGATAAGGGAACCGGGGCACGCCATACCCGCGCGAGGGCTCGTTAGCCCGAGATGATCCTGGATCTCGTTCGTTAGACGGGCATGGCCCGTGGAGACTTGAGCAGCGCCGACCTGGCTGTGCTGGAGCCGTTGCTTCCGGGCGCACGCCGGGTCCCGTAGCTGGCGGTGCCGGGGGCGCGCGAGGCGGCGGGCGAGGTGTCGCTGCGGCTGCGCGACGGCCGGGAACTGCCCGTCCGCCGTTGAGACCCTGCCGCCTATGACGCAATCACGGCCAGGGCGCGTGGAAGCGCTGCGCTCGCGACGCATAGCTGCCGCCGCGGACATCGCCGCGGTCCCGGGCCATCGTTTCCTTCTTCGAACAGAGTGACGTCGCCGCCTCAACCTGAAATCGTGACCCGCCATGCCCTTTCCGATCGCCCGTCGATGGCGCGACGTGGAGGCTGCACAGCCGTACCAGGTTGGGGTATTCACAGGCTCTAAGCTGTGCGTGAATCAGATGTCCTCTTACCGGAGCTCCCGTCCTGTGCCGGCACCAACTTCCCCCAACCAGGCCCACCACGTCAAAGAAGCCTGAAGGTCCGTAGTTGCTGGTTCGCACTCACGGCAAGGAGGCGTCCATTCGTGCGAAACAGTTCCGAACAGATCCGAACACCTCGATGCCTTGCGTACCCAGACGACCCCGGGTTGAGTCAACCAGCATGAAACGAATACTTGCTGTAGTCGCAGTCATCCTCGCCGTCCTCGTGGGAGCACAGGGCCCGGCTTTGGCCGCGGATTTCGCGAAACCCTTCGAGGATGACACGGGCACCGTCACCTCCGGAAGCGGCGGCGATAGCTGTTCAGAAACCTGGGCCATCACCCCAGTCGCCGGATATGTTCTGAGAGGCAAAGGCTGCTTCACCAAAAATGGCGACATCTGGCGCATCCAAGACGCGTTCCCGGATGGCACCCAAACTTTTGTCTACTGGGAGAACTGGCTCTTGTCCGGCGACGGGCCGGGAGCCCAGTGGAAGCCCTACCGATATGGCGAGTGCAGCAACAGCTCGGGCTCCGACACCTGGGCCAGGTGCAACAAGGATTACTACGAGTCATCCAGTACCAACTTCTACGGCGGTAAGGGAAGCAGAATTCGCTTCCAAACCTGCCGACGGGTCCCCGCGGACAACGTATGCAGCCCCGCGAGCATCGAGGCCGCGCCATGGATCAACAACAACGGCTGACCCAATGCCGCTCAGCTAAAGAGCGAGTGTCAGATAAAGTGTGTAGGGCCTGGTCCTGAGCGAGAATGACTCAGCCATCTTCTGACGTGGCGCGCCGCCGGTCCTTCGACCGGCGGCGCTCAGATCGCTGACACTCTTCGTCATCGGCCGGCGGCACCACCGGCATCTTCGGAACTTCGATGAGATAGCTCAGCGCGCAGTTGATGTCTGTAGCTCGGCTGCAACGGGTGCGCTTGCAGCACGCCGCACCATCGGCATCGGCATCCCCGGGGCGCGCGCTCGATCGGTTCGGAGCGCTTCGTACCTGCTCACGCGAAGGTGTGGTGGCCCGCCTTGATCACCTGGTCGTACTCAGTGCGACGGGCCTCGTAGGCGGGCTCCAGGAACGCCTCCGCATCGGGTCCGATCGGCAGCCGCAGCGGCGGCGAGTCCATCTGACCGAGCCGCCAGACCACGTCGGCGAAGAGTTCGGGGGAGTTGAATTCCGGCCTGGTGTTCATGCCGCGTAGCGCGCCGAGCATGACCTCGTCGACCGGCGTGTATTCGGCGATACGGTGTTCCGGCATCACGAGGTTGGCGCTGTAACCGGTGGCGAAGCCGCCCGGCTGGAGGATGGTCACCTTCACCCCGAGGGGCCCGGCCTCGGCGGCCAGCGACTCGGCCGCACCCTCCACCGCGAACTTGCTCGCGGTGTAGGCGGCGAGGCCCGGGAAGGGAACCACGCCGGCGATCGAACTGACGAAGATGGCGTGCCCGTGGTGCTGCGCCCGCCATATCGGCAGTACCGCGCGGGTGAGTCGCCAGGGCCCGAACACGTTGGTGTCGAACTGTGCGGCGAGTTGCGCGTCGGAAACTTCCTCGAAGGTGCCGAACTGTCCGTAGGCCGCATTGTTGACCAGGACGTCGATGCCGCCGAAGGCGTCCACCGCCCGCTCGACGGCTGCCGCGCACTGCGCGGGATCGCGTACGTCCAGGGCGGCGACCACCATGTTGCCCGGATGCCGCGCCACCAGTCCGTCAAGCGTTTCCGGCCGGCGGGCCGTTGCCACCACCTGTTCACCCTCGGCGGCGAGCCGGGCTGCGAGAGCCAGGCCGAGTCCGCTCGAACACCCTGTGATCAACCAACGCTTCGTCATGCCCTCGACCCGTCCTGTCCACTGTGTCATCTGGCGATTGCAGAGTGTCAGGAGCGGCGTGCGAGGTACAGAGGTCGGGACCGTCGACAACCGGACGCGTCGGGTATCCGGCTTCACCCGCGTCACCACTGACGCGTCGCGCGGCATTGGGGGCGTCCAGGCCGAGGCCGCGCTCGCGGTAGACGCCAACGAGGCCGGGACGGGGACGGCCCGGCGCGGAGTGGTCCTCCGCGCCGGGCCGCAGTGTCGGGTGGGATCAGCCGACGCAGGTGGCCATCACGCCGGGGCCGGTGCCGGTGCCCTGGAAGCCGAAGGTGGTCGACTGCCGGCCGAGGATCCGCCCGTTGTAGCTCACGTTGGTGAACTGGACGGTGCCGCTGGTGCCGCTGGCCTGGGCGTTCCAGGTGCCGGTGACCGCGGCACCGCTGGGCAGCACGATGGTTACGGTCCAGCCGTTGATGTCCGACTTGCCGGCGGTGACCGTCACGCTGGCGGTGAAGCCGCCGGCCCACTGGTTGACCGCCACCGACGCGTAGCAGCCGTCACCGGCCGGCGGCGTGGTGTTCGGCGGCGGAGTGGTCGGCGGGGGCGTGGTCGGGGGCGTGGTGGTCGGCGGGGTCGTGGTCGGCGGCGGCGTCGTCGGCGGGGTGGTGGTGGGCGGGTTCGGCGCGCCGTTGGCCAGGCTGAAGGCCAGGTCGGGCTGGAACGAACCGGCCGTGTAGCGGCAGCCGTCCGCCTCACCCGGCGGCTTCACCCAGAGGTACGCGTCGATGTTGCTGTCGCCGGTGTTGGTCGTCGGGTACATGCCGATGCGTCGGTCGGTGTTGTCGTCGCCGCACCAGTCTCCGCTGGCGCCGCCGTTGCGGCTGGTGTCGATGACCTGACGCTTGCCGGTGATGCCCATGCCGTTGAGGGCGGAGAGGACGTTGCGGCCGAAGTTCGCCTCGTTGGAGGTGGAGTTGTAGTTCGACACGTTGGTGAAGAAACCGTCGGCGTACTGCACGCCGGCCGCCCGGAGCCGGTTGGCCGTCTCACCCGCACTGTTCCAGGTGGAGTGGCCGCCGTCGAGGTACACCTTGGCGTTGGGGTTGGCCGACTTGATGGTCTGGGTGGCCGTCGTGAGCGCCTGGTTGCGGGCGTTGATCTCACTGCTGCTCAGGCAGGTCTGCAGGGCTAGCGAGTCGGTTTCCAGGATGATGATGACGGTCTGGTTGCCCAGTCCCCTGGCGAAGTTGGACACCCACGTCTGGTACTGGTTGAGGTCCGGTGCCCCGCCGGCGCTGGCGCCACCGCAGTCCCGGTTGGTGATCTCGTACACCGCCAGCACCGGGATCTGCTGGGCCGCGTTGGCGGCGCCGATGAACCCGGAGACCTCGGACTGCACGGTCGACGGGTTGAAGTTGGCGAACCAGCGGGCCTGCGGCTGACTGGCGATCTTGTCGCGGATGACGGCGGTGCGCGAGTCGCCGGGGTTGGCGGCGACCCAGCGGACGACGGCCGAGCTCGGGTCGCGGTAGAGCGATCCGGACAGCGTGCCGGCGGAGGCGCTGCCGACGGCGAGGCTGACGCCGACGGCGGCGGCGCCCGCGACGACCGCCACGCTGATGGCCGCCGATCTACGGCGGAGCGAGGAGAGGGTAGCCACGACGTGTTGCCTCCAGATCACATAGATGTGTCTAAGTTCATGGGAGCGTTTCCATGGACGGTAGCGGAGGCGCGGACCGCTGCCAAGATGTGAACACCCGTCGATGGGTCAGCGGTCCCACGTCTGCGCGTCGCAGCAGCCGCTGCCGTCGGCCTTGACGACGGGCTACACCGATCCGGATCGCGACCCGCGCGACGCCGGACGCTACGGCCGGTGGAGCGCGACGGCGAGCCGGCGGACCGCCTCGTCCATCAGCTCCGCCGGGGCAGCCGCGTAGGTGAGGCGCAGGTGCGGCGCCGGAGCCTCCGCCGCGTACCAGGGTCGGCCGGGGAAGACGACGACGCCGTTGGCGGCGGCCGCGGCGGCCGACGCCACGTCGTCCGCGCCCTCGGGCAGCCGGACCCACAGGTGCAATCCGCCGCGAGGAATGACCTGCGGGGTCAGCGACGGCAGGTGCCGCGCGAGCGCGGACAGCAGCGCCTCGCGCCGGGAGCGCAGCTCGTTCCGCAGGGCCCGACGATGCCGGGCCCAGGCAGGTGCGGTGACGAAGTCCAGCGTCGCCTGCTGAAGCGGCCCGGTGACGAAGAAGTCGTCCAACAGCCGGGCAGCCCGCAGTCGGGTGCCGGCCGGGCCCCGCGCACCGATCGCGGCGACCCGCAGGCCGGGTGCGGCGGACTTGGTCAGCGAGCGCAGGTAGATGACGTGTCCGTCCGGGTCGTCGGCGGCCAGCGGCGGCGGAGGATCGCCGTCGATGGTCAGGTCGCGGGCGTAGTCGTCCTCGATCAGGAACGCCCCGGCGTCACGGACCGCGGCGGCGACAGCCGCTCGACGTTGGACGGCGAGCGTGGCGCCGTGCGGGTTGGCGTAGAGCGGCTGACAGTAGAACAACCGCGCGCCGGTGCGCGCGAACGCGACGGCGAGCTGGTCAGGGCGCACGCCGTCGGCGTCGGCGGGTACGGGTACCAGCCGCAACCCCGCCGCGCGGGCGGCGGCCAGCGCGCCCAGATAGGTCGGGGACTCCACGAGCAGGGTGTCGCCGGGGGCGGTCAGCGCACGCAGCGTCGACGACAGCGCGGCCTGCCCACCCGAGCAGATCACCATGTCGTCGGGGCGCAGCCCCGCCCCGGCCTCGCGGGCGAACCAGGCGCGCAGATCCGCGCGCCCCTCGGTCGGTCCGCGCTCCCAGGAAGCCGGCTGCCGGGCCGCGCGGGCCAACGCCGCACCGAGCGCGGCGGCGGGCTGGAGGTTCGGCTCCAGGTAACCACCGGACAGCGCAATGGCACCCGCTGGCGGTATCGCCAGTAACGCCTGCATCTCCTCCTCGCCGGGCCGACGGGGGCCCAGCGCCACCGTCTGCCAGGACAGGTCCGGTGTGTCACGCCGGCCCGGCCGACTGATTACGAACGTGCCCCGGCCCGATCGGGTCTCGATGAGCCCCTGCGCAACGAGCTGCCGGATTGCCGCGGTCACCGTCACCGGGGAGGCGTGGTGACGGGCAGTCAACTCACGCACCGAAGGCAGGCGCGTGCCGGGTGCCGCCACGTCCACCAGGCGTCGAAGATCTTGAACGACGGGATCCACAGCGTTACTGTTTCCCATGACGGTACAGAGTAGCGCTACTCCTTCGGTGACGGTAACAGCGGGACGAGGCCCCGGCCTCGCCCTCGGCACGCTCGGAGTGCTCGCCTTCAGCATGTCGCTGCCCGCCACCCGCGTCGCGGTGCAGGATCTCGACCCCTGGTTCGTCGCCTTCGGCCGGGCCGTCGGCGCGGCGCTCCTGGCGTACGCGTACCTGCGGTTCACCGGTGCGCCGCGACCCACCCGTGGGCAGTGGCGACGGCTCTCGGTCGTCGCGATCGGTGTCGTCGTCGGCTTTCCCCTGTTCACCTCCCTCGCGCTCACCACGCAGACCTCCGCGCACGGGGCGGTCGTCATCACCGTGCTGCCCGCCATGACGGCCGTCTTCGCGGTACTGCGGTCGAACGAGCGCCCGCCACCGTTGTTCTGGATCGCCAGCGTCGCCGGGCTGCTGTCGGTGCTCGCGTTCCTCGCCGCCAGCGGCGCGGTGCACGGCGCGCTGTCGGTGGCCGACCTGTTCCTGCTGGTGGCGGTCGTGCTCTGCGGCCTCGGGTACGCCGAGGGCGGGGTGCTCGCCCGTGAGCTCGGCGGCGCCCGGACGATCTGCTGGGCGTTGCTGCTCTCCCTGCCCGCCACGGTGCCCATCACGGCCGTGGCCGCCGTCGCGAGTCCCCCACGGGCGGACGCCGTCGTCTGGTCGGCGTTCGGCTATCTCACCGTCGTCTCGATGTTCCTCGGCTTCTTCGCCTGGTACGCGGGCCTCGCCCGGGGCGGCATCGCCAGGGTCGGCCAGATCCAGCTCGCCCAGCCGGTGCTGACCCTGATCTGGTCGGCGCTGCTGCTCGCCGAGACCGTCACACCCGCCTCGGTCGTGGCAGCGGTGGTGGTGCTGGCGTGCGTCCTGCTGATCCAACGCACCCGGGCCGGCGCTCAGGTGAGCGGGGCCGCGTCGGTGACCCACCCCGGTCGCTGACCGTCACGACCGGGGTGCCGGCCCGGTCAGACCCGGGCCAGCCCCAGCGTGCGCACATCGACCGCGACGTCGGGGCCGTAGGACTCGACGATGCGGCGCTCGAACACCTCGGCGTCGACCGTGTACTCCTGCGGGCCCTCCACCTCCAGCACGTGCGCCGCCAGGACGCAGCCCACCTGTGCCGCGCGCTCGATGGGCAGGCCGGCGGCGAGCGCGGCGAAGAAACCGGCCCGGAAGCCGTCGCCGACACCGGTCGGGTCGACGATGCGGCCCACCTTCGCCGCCGGGACCAGGAAGTCGCCGTCCTGCCCGGTGATCCGTACCCCGTTGGCGCCCAGGGTCACGACCCGCACGCCCACGCGGCGCAGGATGTCGTCTTCGCTCAGCCCGGTCTTCGACTCCAGCAGCGCCGCCTCGTATTCGTTTGTCAACAGGTAGCGAGCACCGGTGATCATCGCCTTGATGTCGGCCGACGGCATCCGGGCCAGCTGCTGCGACGGGTCGGCGGCGAAGGGCAGGCCCAGTCGGCGGCAGGCGGCGGCCCGGGCGAGCATCGTTTCCGGGTTCTCCGCGGCGACGATGACGAGCCCGAGCCCGCCCGCGCGCGCGGCGACACCGTCGAGGCTGATCCGGTCCGGTTCGCCCATCGCGCCGGGGTAGAACGACGCGATCTGGCAGAGGTCGGTGTCGGTGGTGCAGATGAACCGGGCGGTGTGTGCCACGGAGCTGACCTGCACCTCCGAGCAGTCGACCCCGTTGCGCTCCAGCCAGCTGCGGTAGTCGCCGAAGTCGCCGCCGACCGCGCCGAGCAGCACCGGCCGGTGCCCGAGTTGGGCGAGCCCGAAGGCGATGTTGGCCGCGACCCCGCCACGCCGGACGACGAGGTCGTCGACGAGGAACGAGAGCGAGACGGTGTCGAGGCTGCCGGCGATGAGCTGCTCGGCGAACCGGCCCGGGAAACGCATCAGATGGTCGGTCGCGATCGAGCCAGAAACGGCGATCATGCGGGACGGCCCTCTCAGTAGCGGTAGTGGTCGGGCTTGTAGGGCCCTTCGACCGGGACGCCGAGGTAGTTGGCCTGCTCCTTGGTCAGTTCGGTGAGATGGACACCCAGCGCGGCGAGGTGGAGTCGGGCCACCTTCTCGTCCAGGTGTTTGGGGAGGGTGTGGACGCCGACCGGGTACTGGTCGGTGCTGGTGAACAGCTCGATCTGCGCGATGGTCTGGTTGGCGAAGCTGTTGGACATCACGAAGCTCGGATGTCCGGTGGCGTTGCCCAGGTTCAGCAGTCGGCCCTCGGACAGCACGATGATCGAGTGGCCGTCCGCGAACCGCCACTCGTCCACCTGCGGCTTCACGGTGATCCGCTCGACGTCATCGCGTTTCGCGAGGCCGGCCATGTCGATCTCGTTGTCGAAGTGACCGATGTTGCCGACGATCGCCTGGTGCTTCATCCGCGCCATGTGCTCATTGGTGATCACGCTGAAGCAGCCCGTCGCGGTCACGAAGATGTCCGCGGTCTCGACCACCTCGTCGATCGTCGCGACCTGGTAGCCGTCCATCGCCGCCTGGAGGGCGCAGATCGGATCCACCTCGGTCACGATCACCCGCGCCCCCTGACCACGCAGACTCTCCGCGCAGCCCTTACCGACGTCGCCGTAGCCGAACACGACGGCGACCTTCCCCCCGATCAGCACATCGGTGGCCCGGTTGATCCCGTCGATCAGCGAGTGCCGGCAGCCGTACTTGTTGTCGAACTTGCTCTTGGTCACCGAGTCGTTCACGTTGATCGCCGGGAACAGCAGGTGTCCCGCCTGCTGCATCTCGTACAGCCGGTGCACGCCGGTGGTGGTCTCCTCGGTGACACCCTTGATCCCGGCGGCGACCCGCGTCCAGCGGCGGTCGTCCTCCCGCAGCGACTGGGTCAGGACGCCGAGGATGACCGCGTACTCCTCCGAGTCCGCGCTCTCCGGTGACGGCACCGCCCCGATCGCCTCGAACTCGGCACCCTTGTGCACGAGCAGCGTGGCGTCACCACCATCGTCGAGGATCATGTTCGGGCCCTGCCCGTCCGGCCAGAGCAGCACCTGCTGGGTGCACCACCAGTACTCGTCGAGGGACTCGCCCTTCCACGCGTAGACCGGGACACCCGCCGGGGCGTCCGGAGTGCCGGTCGGGCCGACCACGATCGCCGCCGCCGCGTGATCCTGGGTCGAGAAGATGTTGCAGGACGCCCACCGGACCTGCGCGCCGAGCGCCACCAGCGTCTCGATCAACACCGCTGTCTGAATCGTCATGTGCAACGAGCCGGTGATCCGCGCGCCCTTCAACGGCTGCCGTGAGGCGTTCTCCCGGCGAATCGCCATCAAACCCGGCATCTCATGCTCGGCCAGCTCGATCTCCTTACGCCCGAAGGCCGCCAACGACAGATCCGCCACCTTGAAATCACTGAAATTGCCAGTCATGTCCGCACCCTCCCCCCACAAGCATCGAGGACCGTTGGAGTCCCGTTCAACGGTTTCCGTGCTCTGCACACCGGGCCACCGCGGGCCCGGGGTGCAGTGCGCGGGCCAGGATGTAGGAGAAGAGCGGGTGTTGGAATCGAGGCCGAGGCCGTACCCGGCGAGCTTCGGGAAGTTGAAGCTGCCGAGTGCCGGCGCGCCGACGTACGAGGCGATCCGCTGGCCGGACGGGATGCCGAAGGTGAGCTGACGCAGCAGGTCACGGCCGAGCAGGTTGGCCGACGGCGAGCGGGACGGCGGCGGGGGCAACGGGAACCCGAACAGCGGCGTCGAGTTGTGCGGTTGACCGGGCTGGCCGGTCGCGGCTGGCTGTGCGAGCACCGCCGCTCGGCGTGGGCCGGGCCGGGCCGGGCTTGCCGCGAACCCGCCGTGGTTGCCGATCGGGCTAGTCGCCCGTCAGGTCACGCCCGATGCTGAGGCTTGCCACGACGAAGGCCAGGCTGGCCCACAGGGAGGCGATCAGCAGGCCGCGGGTGTCGCCGGCACCGGCGCTGATGAGCGACGTGAACGGCAGTGGCAGCTTCAACCTGCCGATCAGACCCTCGACGAAGACGAACCAGCCCGCACTGCCGAGCAGGAGCCACGTCGAGCGCCGGATGACGGACGCGCAGGAGGCAGCGAGGATCGCCACGATCGGCGCCACCGTCAGCAGGTCCTCGTACGGCCCTGACTCACCCCTGATCAGCACGGCGAGGCCACTTGTGGCGACGAAGGCGGTGGCCACGACGATGGCCGCCACCAGCTGTCCCCCGAGCACCACCATCCGCCTGGGTTGCGCGAGGTAGAGCAGGAAGGCTGTGCGGTGCTGGTAGTGCTGCGCCACCACCATCGCGGCGAACCCGAACGCGCCCATGCCGGCCAACAGGGCCCAGGCGTCGATGTTCACCGCACCGAGGAGCAGGCCCAGCAGGACGAGCACGGCCAACGAGACTGCGCTCGACCGGATGGTCACGGTGCGGTAGAGGTCGCTGCGGAGGATGGCGATCATCGGGCGGCCGCCATGGTCAGGAAGATCTGCTCCAGGTCCGGTGGGTCGACTGTCAGTTCGTGCAGCGGCACCCGCGCCTGGAAGGCGATCTCGCCGACGTCCTCGGACGTCAGGCCCACCACCTCCAGGACATCACCATTCCTGGTCACCCGCCCGCCGGCGCTCTCCAACACCTGCCACAACCGCCGCTGATCCCGGCTGCGGATCCGCAGCCGGGAGGCCACGTTGTCGTACAGGCTGGCGAGCGGGGCCTCGCACGTGACCCGCCCCTTGACGATGATCACGACGTCGTCGATGAGATGGGCCAGCTCAGCCAGCAGATGGCTCGACAGCAGGACCGTGCCTCCCCGGTTGGCGTGGTTGCGCAGCAGAGCGCGAATCCACGCCACACCCTCGGGGTCGAGGCCGTTCGCCGGCTCGTCCAGCACCAGTACCGGTGGGTTACACAGCAGGGCGGTGGCAACCGCCAGCCGCTGCCGCATGCCCAGCGAGTACTGGCCGGTGCGCTGATCCGCCGCCTCCGCGAGATCAACCTCGTCGAGCAGTGCGTCGACCCGTGACCGGCTTGCACCGACGATGAGCGCCTGGGAGATCAGATGCGCCCGACCGGACTGACCGGGGTGGCTGATTCCCTGTTCGAGGACGGTGCCGACCTCCTTCGACGGGTGCCTCAGGTCGCGCAACCGCCGGTGATTGATGCGTGCCTCACCGGAAGTCGGACGTGTCAGCCCGAGCAGCATCCGGAGGGTCGTCGTCTTGCCGGACCCGTTGAGCCCGAGGAAGCCGGTGACCCGACCGGGCCGCGCCGCAAAGCTGACCTGGTCCACCACGTTCAGGTGGCCATAGGACTTCGTCAATCCAAGTACTTGTATCATCGCAGGTGATGGCCTTCGTGAAGGGTCAATGGGCCTGTTGGCTCAACTCGCAGACCAGCTGCCCGGCACCTCCCCACGGTCGTCAGCGGCGCTCATTCTCCGCAATGCCGCAACGGCCTGCTCGGTGCGGCGATCAAGCATCTCTTCTACACGAAGCAACCCTCCCGGATCCATGACGATCTCACGTCGCGCGGCACCCGCGACACCAGTGGGCCCGGAGCCGGTCGGCTCCGGGCCCACGTCGCGCCCCGGTCAGGGGCTGGTGCAGGTAACGTTGCTGGGTGCGGTGGCGCCGTTGCCGGTGGCGGTGAACCCGAACGTGGTCGACGCGTTCGGGCCCACAGTGCCGTTGTAGGCGGCGTTCCGGACGGTGACGCTGCCGGTGGTGCCCGTGTTGACACCGCTCCACAGGCTGCTAATCGCCTGGCCACTGGCCAGGGTCAGGCCCACGGTCCAGCCGTTCAGGGACGCGGTGGAGTTGTTGGCCACGGTCACCTCACCCTGGAAGCCACCGGGCCAGGTGTTGAGCGTCCGGTAGGTGGCGGCGCAGGTGCCCGGTTCACCGGTCGGCGGCGGAGTGGTGGGCGGCGGGTCGGTCGGCGGCGGGTCGGCGGGGGGCGGGGTGGTCGGTGGCGTGGTCGACTCGAACTGGCTGAAGAACCGCCAAATCTCGCCCGAGGTCCAGGTCCGCGAGTCGTTGGGGCTGCCCGAGCCGTCGACGGGGCTCGGGGTGTGATCACCGTCGAACGCCGCCCACTGCACCGGGTAGCCGGCTCGGCAGCCCGAGTAGGCGGTGGTGATGTGGGTGAGGCTGCCCCGACTCGGCTCGCGCGGGCTCTGCGCGGTACAGCCGTTGTTCCGCACGAAGGTGTCGCGCAACTGCCGGCCCTGGGAGATGTTCAGCACGCTGTCGTAGATGCCGTGGATGCCGAAGTAGGCGACGGGCTGGGTGCCACCGTTGCAACCGCTGAGGTTGGCGCCGGACAGCACGGTGACCGCGCGGATGATCGTGGGCCGGGCGCAGGCCACCGCGTAGCTCATGGCCCCGCCGTAGCTCCAACCCAGGGCGAAGCGCTGGGTGGTGTCCACGCAGAGGTCGTTCTCGATCTGCTGGCGGATGTCGTCGAAGAGGGTCAGGTCCCGACCGTTGGTGTTGGCCCAGCCTGCGTTGAGGCCCTGCGGGGCGACGAAGATCGTGCTGTTGTTCGACAACGGCTGAAGCCCGTAGTAGCCGGCCGAGGTGACGTTGTTGGCCGAGCCGTTCAACCAGTGGAAGCCGAAGATCAGTCGGTAGGGGCGGTTGCGGTCGTACCCGTCCGGGACCCTCAGGTTGTAGGTACGACTCTGTCCGCTGCTCTGAATCGTCCGCGTCCCGCTGGTCAGCGTGGGGGCCTTGCCGCAGCCGGCGGTCGCCGCGAGGGTGCCGTTGCCGGCGGCCGCCGCAGTGGCACCGAAGCCGCCGGTCAGCGCGCCGCCGGTGGTGGCCGCGAGAAGGAGCGCCGCGGCCGCGATGGATGGGAGAAAGAACCTACGTCTCAGCATTGCTTGGGCTCCTTGCCGTTCGGCGTCTGGTGCGCGTGGCTCGACAGCGGCACAGGGGCGTGCGGCTGCCACCCGTCGGCGCTGCGGCTGCCTGCGGTGGGGCGTCGGAGCTGGGCATGCGGCCGGAGCGTTGCGGTCCGGCGACCAACCATGGTCGCCTGGCATCGACGGGGCCCGGACTGGTCACCGACCGGGAAGCGGCGGGAGGGGCGGACCCTCGGCACGCCTCGCCGACTGGCTCAGGTGACCGGGAGCGTGCCCTTCACTCCCGAGGTGAAAGATAGCATGTTATCGATAACATGCTGAACCGCCCGCACGCCGAGAAGTCATCACCCGGGCGGCCGTTCCGCCCATTCCGCAGCGATCTCGGCCGGGTCACCGGTACGGAACAGTGGCGGCTCGTGCAGCAGGAAGTCGCGGTGGCTGATGTTCCAGGCGTACGCCCCGGCCATGCCGAAGGCCAGCACGTCACCCACCCCGATCGGCCCGGCGGTGGCCGACCGGGACAGCACGTCCTTGGGAGTGCACAGCTGCCCGACCACGGTGACCGGCCCGCCGTCGGTGCGAGGGCCGTCGGCACCGCGTCGTCGGTGCACGGTGAACGGCTGCGCGTGCCCCTTCGCCGCCGGCGTCCGCAGGTGGTGTGTCCCGCCAGCCACCACCACGAACCATTCGCCGTAGGAGCGCTTCACGTCGATGACCTCGGTGAGGTACGCCCCGCAGTAGGCGGTGACCGACCGTCCCGGCTCGATGCGCAGCCGCACGTCCGGGTACGTGTCCAGGACGTCCGCCAGGGCTCGGCCGTAGCCCGCCCAGTCGAATCGGGCGGCCGGGTCGGTGTAGTCGACGGTCATGCCGCCGCCGACGTCTACCTCGGACGCGCCGACCTCGGCGACCGCCCAGCGGAGCACGGCGGCGGCGACGGTCGCGGCCAGCGGCGCGTCCAGCCCGCTGGCCAGGTGGGCGTGGACCCCGCGTACGTCGATGCCGGCGGGCGGGCGGCGGGCGCACGCGATCGCGTCGGCCGGGTCCATGCCGAACGGGCTGGGCCCACCGCCCATGACCAGGCTCGCCCCCGGGGCGTCGACCGGCAGGTTGACGCGCAGCAGCACCGGCGCCGACCTGCCGGCGGCGGTGGCCAGCGCGCCGAGCCGGGCAAGCTCGGTGGGTGACTCGACGTGGATGCGGTGCACCCCGGCGGCGAGAGCGGCGGCGAGATCCGCGTCGGTCTTGCCCGGCCCGGCGTACGCGGCCGGCGCCCGTCCCGGCAGCACCTCGGCGAGCCTGCGCAGCTCGCCCTGACTCGCGGCCTCGAACCCGTCGACGACCGGGGCGAGGGTCCGCAGCACAGCGGGTTCCGGGTTGGCCTTGACCGCGTACAACAGCTCGACCGGTCGGGGCAGCGCCGCCCGGATGACGCGGGCCTGCGCGGCCAGCGCGTCGAGGTCGTGGACGTAGACCGGCCGGGTCACCGTGGCCCACCCATCGGGTTGGGCACCGACACGAAGGGCGCCGCCCGATCGGCGTCGCGCCGCCACCGGACCAGCAGGTTCGCCTTGGCCAGCAGCGGCTCGCCGTCCAGCAACGCGCGCAACTGGGGTGGATCACCGAGGTCGGCGGCCACCGCCTCGATGACGACTCGCAGCTCCTGCCACAGCCGTCGTTCGATTCCCGGCCGCGCGTCGGCGAGGGCCGCGCTGATGCCGCCGAGGTGGTTGACGAACAGGCAGTAGACGATCCGACGGTGGGCGGCCCGGGGACCGTAGCGGACCTGCGCCGGGACGCCGTCCGGCCAGGTGTCCCACCGATCGCCGTCCAGCTTCACCCCCTCCAGGTCGCGCAGCAGCATGCGTACCGGGTGGTGGTTCCGGTCGAGCACGACGACCACGTTC
Source organism: Micromonospora sp. NPDC049645 (assembly GCF_040675155.1). Lineage (NCBI taxonomy): Bacteria > Bacillati > Actinomycetota > Actinomycetes > Micromonosporales > Micromonosporaceae > Micromonospora > Micromonospora sp. NPDC049645. The sequence goes on along the minus strand of NZ_JBFAOI010000001.1, from coordinate 789,422 downwards.
TGCAGGTGCGCCTCGTGCACGACGCCGTGGCCGAGCCAGCTGCCCAGCACCGCCGGCACCAGCAACCCGACGTACGCCCGCCACCAGGTGACCGGATCCGGGGTCGCCAGGGGCGCGGCGGCCAGCGCCGCCGCCAGCACCGGAGTGTCCCCGGGACGCAGGTGCGGGCGCAGACCGGTGCGCAGGATCGTCCCGTACGCCTCGTCGGGGCCGGGGACGTCGACCGTGCGGTAGGCGGGCTCGGCGAGCAGCCCGACCCCGTCCGGCAGCGGCACCCGGGCCAGCAGGTCGGTCAGCGCCACCGCGCCGGTGAGTTCGTAGCGGGCGTTCTTGCGCAGGCAGTTGGTGATCCGCACGTGCAGGCTGGTCTTGACGAACAGGTCGGCCTCGGGGGCGTAGAGGGTGCGGACGCTCGCCGTCGGGCGGACCGGCACCCCGGCCGCCCCCAGTTCGCGCAGCCATGGGTGCGTGGGCGGGATCAGCGACAGTTGCCAGGGGTGCACCGGCAGGACGCGGTGCCCGGCCGGGGGTGGTGGCGGGTCGAGGGCGGCCAGCAGCGGATCGAACGGCCCGGCCTCGGCGATCAGGTCGTCCGGTACGGCGAGCCAGTGCAGCCGGAACGACGTGCGCAGCTCCGGCGCGTACGCCCGCCAGCTGTCCGGGTCGCCGCTGCGCCACTTCGGGGTGGGGTGGTGCGGGTGGCCGAAGACCAGCGACTGCTCGGAGTCGACGTACGCGTCGATGGCGGGTTCACCGGTGGGGGTCGGATCCTCGGCCGGCCGGTCGGCCAACAGTCGGGCCACGGTGTCCCGGCTGGCCCGGACCTGCTCGGTGAACTCGTCGTTCGCCAGCCCGGTACGAGCGGTGAGTTCCGCCGCCACCAGGGCGGCCAGCCGGTCCGCGTCCAGGTCCTCCCACCGGCCGTCATCGGTTCTCCGGCGCACCGGGCCGGTGTAGCGGTGCGCGCCGAGCGGCGAGGCTCGCGCGACCTCGCAGCACAGGGTGACGTCGAGGTGCCGCAGCAGCAGGCGGACCGCACCGTCGACCACGGCCGGGATGCCCTCCGGCGGGGCCAGCTCGCGCAGCAGGCAGCCGAAGACGGCATGGGCGGCGGCCAGGTCGGCGAGCTGACCGGTGTCGGTGGCCGGCCGGGAGCGCAGCTGCGCGCTCGTCATCGTGTCTCCCGCAGGTAGTTCGGGCCGGTACGCAGGTAGTACTTGTTGATGTCGGCGCAGCCGAGCCGCTGTTTGGGCAGCAGGGTGCCGGCGGTGAGCATCGCCTTGATGGGCAGCTGGGCGGCCCGCAGGACCCGCTCGGTGAAGGTGCGCGCCACGGGCCCGTCGCCCCACCGGTCGCGGGCGGCGACGAGCCGGGGCACCAGCGCCTCGGCGGGCGACGGCACGGGCAGCCCTCGGGCGGCCAGGGCGAGCAGGGGCGCGGTCGCGGCCAGGTGCAGGGTGATGGTGACGAACACGTCGGCAAGCTCCTGCGGGTCACGCGCCCACATCCGGTCGTCGTGCAGGACCAGCCCGCTCGGGCGGTGCTGCCGTGGGTCGAGCCGGGCGCCGTCGTTGTCCTTGTAGAGCAGGCCGACCGTGCCGTCCGGGTGCACCAGCAGCTGGATGTTCTGCGGGTGCGCCTCCAGGGCGATCCCGTGGCGCAGCCAGAGGAAGACGTGCCAGTCGAGCAGCAGGTCCAGGTAGGACTCCAGCAACGCGACGGGCCGCTGGCCGCCGATCCGTTCCAGGACCGTACCCGCGGCCGGGTCGGCGGCGGCGAGGGCCGCGACCGGCACGACGTGGACGCCGGCCAGGTCGCGGGGAAAGCGGCGGAGCAGGAAACCGCGCCGTTCGTCGCCGCCGACGTGCGCCCAGGTGCTCTCGTCCGCGTGTCGGATCCGAGCGGCGAAGGCGGGTTCGGCGGTGGCGATCCGGTCCAGCAGCGCGGCGACGGTCGCGCCGTCGGCGAGCGAGCCCGGTTGCAGGGTGCGCCGGTTGCGCGCGCCGAGGCTCGCGGTCGGCAGCGGCAGCTTGAGATGCAGGTACGGGTCGTGGTCGAGGGCCACCGTCCGCATGGACAGCGTGGGCCGCACCGGGGTCACCGGCAGGTCGAGCACCGGGAGCGCGTCGCGGGCCACGGTGATCGGATGGGCCGGCAGCAGCAGCTGACCCGGTCGCGGTGCGGGCGGCCACCACGACGGGAGCACACCCGCGAGCTGGACGTCCGCGGCGGGGGCGGCGTACCAGCGCAGCGCGAGACGCGGGGCGTGCTCCGGGGCGTACCGGAGCAGTTCGTCGTCGCGCATCCCGTGCCGGCACCGGTCGGTGGGATAGACCGGGTGGCCGTGGTGGGCGGCGAGCACGTCGTCCAGCAGCGCCGCCGGCAGGCCGGTCGGGGTGGTCGCGCGCTCGGCGGCCACCTCGGCGAACACCCGTGGCCGGTTCCGGGCGGCCAGTCGCCGGGCCCGCAGGTCGGCGCGGCACTCGGCGGCGAAGTCCCGCCAACCGGCCTCGGCCTCGGCGTTGTCCCGCGGGGCGAGCAGCGTCAACAACCCGTCCACCGTCTCCGTACGCTGGGTGTCGCCGTTGTCGAGCACCAGCAGCACCATCGGCGCGGCGCCGCGTAGGGCCTGCTGGAACCCGTCCGCCCGGACCGGAATGCGCAGCAGGCCGGCGGGGTGCGGCGCCTGCCACCAGTCGGGCCCGTCCGCTCGGCCGGCGCTGAGCAGACCGAGGTGGTCCTCGCGCAGGAGCGCGTCGAGCACCCGGGCGAAGACCTCCCGCTCGCAGTCGTCACTCACTCGACGATGGTCCACTGGAGGTCGCTGCGGAAGGCGGCCAGTGACCGCCGGACGGTCCCCTCGTCCGGGCCGATTCCGTGCAGCACGGCGAGGTAGTCCCGATTCGTGCCGGTGTGTGCGGCGGTGCGGCCCACCTCGCGCAGCGGATGGCAGCCCAGCCGGACCTCGCCGTGGACGGTGTCCAGCCGACCCGGTGCGGCGACGAGACGGCCGGACCGGTCCGCGCAGACGTACTCGACGTGGGCGTAGCGGTGGACGGCGTCGGGCAGGCCGAGGGCGGTCAGGGGCTCGCCGAGGTGCAGCCGGATGACGTACTCGAACAACGGCACACCGAGCAGGTCGGCGAGGATCAGGTCCATCCGGTCGCCGATGAGGCGGTAGTTCACCTCGATGAGCCGGACCCGACCGTCGGAGATGACGTACTCGGTGTGGCAGGCGCCGAAGCCGACCCCGAGCGCGTCGAGCCGCGCCCGCAACTCCTCGCTCGCCCGCTCGGTCGGGGGCGACCAGGCGAGACTCTCCTCGGTGAAGGTCGGTGGCGGGCCGAGACCGGTGCGCCAGCCGCCGAGGTAGGCCAGCGCCGTGCCGTCGCCGAGGGTCTCGAAGGTCCGCAGCTCGCCGTCGAGATACTCCTCGACCACCAGGGCCACGTCCGGCCGTCGGTCCCGGATCTCGGCGACCCGGGCGGCCAGTTCGGCGTGGTCGACCACCAGGTACGCGTCCTCGCTGGCCACGCCTGCCCGGGGTTTGACCACCGCCGGGAACATCCCGGCCGGCACCTCCGGCTCGGTACCCGGGTCGACGGTGATCGTGCGGACCAGATCGAGGCCGGCAGCCGCGATCACCCGACGGGCCGCGGCCTTGTCCTTGCAGAGACGGGCGGCGTCCGGGTCCTTGCCGGGCAGGCCGAGCTTTCGGGCGGCGATCGCGGTGGCCTCCTGGAGGTGGTCGCTGTTGGACAGTAGCGCCACCGGCCGGCTCGCTGCCGTCGCCGCGACCACCGCCGCGGGGTCGCGGACCGCGCATCGCGCCACCGGCACGTACGCCGGCCAGTCGGCCGGACGGTCGGTCAGCACGGTGGCCGACAGGCCGAGCGACGCCGCCGCCGGGAGGAGCCCCTCCAGGACGGCGTCGGTGGGGTTGAGCGCGGTGAGGTAGAGCCGCATACCGCCTCCGTCGACTACCGATGTCGTGATTAGGGTAGCCTACCCTTATTAGGCGGATATGGTGCGATCTGCCCGATGTAGCAGGCCGGCGGCCACCAGACCACCGATCAGCACCGCCGCCGCCCCCACCAGCTGCCCCGTCTCCAGCGCCGAGGCGAAGGCGACCGTCACGGCCTCCCGTTCGGCCCCTTCCCGAGCGGCGGCGAGGGCCACCGGAAACGATCCGGCGCCGGCCAGGGCCGCCGGCAACAGGGCCGCGAACCGGGCGTTCAGCACGGCGCCCAGCACCGCGATGCCGAGGCTGCTGCCGACCTCGGTCATGGTGCCGTCGACACCCGCGCCCGCGCCGGCCTTCGCCGCCGGAATCGCGCCCATCACCGCCTCGACGATGGCCGGATTGGCCAGCGCGCAACCGACGCCCATCACCAGCAGCCCGGCCAGCAGCACCCCGTAACCGTCGGACGGGACGAGGGTGACCAGCGCCAGACCAGCCGCGAGCAACATCATGCCGACCGCGATGGCGAGCGCCAGCCCGAGCCGACGGATCACGGCCGCGACGACCCCGCTGACGTTGAGCAGCACGATGGACAGCGCGAACGGGGCCATCCGCAGACCGGCCTCCCAGGCGGGATAGCCACGGACGAACTGGAGGTGCTGGGTGAGCAGGAACAGCGCGCCGGTGGCGCCGAAGGTGATCAGCACGACCCCGGAGATCGCGCCCACGAAGCGCCGATCCCGGAAGAAGCGCATGTCCAGCATCGGGTCCGCGATCCGTCGCTCCCACCGCACGAAGACCGCGAGCAGGAGTACGCCGACAGCCGCCCCGCCGAGCACCTCCATCGACGCCCACCCGCGCTCCGGCCCGGAGATGATCGCCCAGACGACCGCGGTCAGGCCGGCGGTGGAGAGCACGGCGCCGAGCACGTCGAGTCGGCCGCCGGCCGGTCCACGGGATTCCGGGACCAGCGCACGACCGACCAGCAGGCAGACCAGCACGATCGGCACGTTCATCAGGAAGATTGCGCCCCACGGCAGATGTGCGAGGATCGTGCCGCCGATCGGAGGCCCGACGGCGAAGCCCAGTGCGCTGGTGGCAGCCCAGATGCCGATCGCCCGGGACCGCTCGGCGGCGTCGAAGACCTGCATCGCCACCGCCAGCGTCGAGGTGACCAGCAGTGCGCCGCCGACGCCCATGCCGGCCCGAGCGGCGATCAGTTGCCCACTGCTCCCGGCCAGGCCGGCGGCCAGCGAACCGACCCCGAACAGGACGAGCCCGGCGAGCAGCATCCGGCGCCGGCCGTACCGGTCGGCCGCGCTGCCGGCGGTGAGCAGCAACCCGGAGAGCACCAACGCGTACGCGTTGATCATCCATTGCACCTCGGCGGTGCTGGCGCCCAACTCGGTGGTGAGCACCGGCACCGCAACGGTCAGCACGGTGTTGTCCAGCACCACGACGAGCTGCGCGAGGCACAGCACGGCCAGGATGAGCCACCGCTGGGGCAGTCGTGCCGATGTCGTGGTGTCGGCGGCCGGCGAAACCGTGGTCACGCCACCGCCCTGACGCCATCCACTGCCGGCTGCTCGGCCGGCGGGCCGGCGGCGGGACCGGGCTGCGGCGGGAACCGCCGCTGGTGGGCCAGGCCGAGAGCGACGCCGGCGGCCACCAGCACGATGGCCGCGACCGCGACCGCCGGGTAGCCGACCCGGTCGGCCGCCGCGAGGCCGACGGACGCCGCCACGAACGAGCAGACCAGGCCGAACGACGAAAGGACGGTGAAGTCGGTGCCGCCGGTGTCGGCCCGGGAGTAGTCCATGTTGACGGTGTAGAGGACCACGTTGGCGATGGTGTAGGCCACCATGAAGCAGCAGAGGGCGGCGACCGTCGCGCCCAGCGGGGCGCGGCCGTTCATCAGCGGCAGCAGCAGCACCGTCGACACCGTGAGGGTGACACCGCCGACCACGAGCACGCCCCCGCGCCCGAACCGCCCGATCCCGAGCCCCGCGACCAGACCCGCCACGATGGCCGGGGCGCTGGTCACCACGCCGGTGACGACGCCGATCCGACCCAGCGACCACCCGGCGTCGACCAGAGCCGGGGTGACCAGGGCGTACGCCATGCCCGCGCCGACGTAGACCAGCGGCACCACACCGAACGTCCACCAGCGGCAGCCCGGCTGGCCGAACACCGACAGCAGCGCCCGGTAGGCGGCCCCGACCCGCTCCACCCGATCGGTACGGGGAGGCTCCCGGAACCGCCACACCACGAGCAGGCCGACCGCCGTCATCGCGGCCAGCAGGCCGATCGCCGACGCCCAACCGAACTGGTCGTAGACCAGGACGCAGGCGCCGCCGCCGAGGAGGTTGCCGAGGTAGCTCGCCGCGACCTGGATGCCGTTGCCGGTTCCCCGGGCCGACTCGGCGAGCATCCGGACCGCGACAGCGTCCACGGCGATGTCCTGGGTGGCCGAGAAGAACACGTACGCGGCGCAGATCGCGATGATCGGGCCGAGCGCGTCGGCCGGGCGGGAGAACGGCAGCAACGCCAGCAGGGCGAGCACCAGGGCGCTCTGCAACACGAGCAGCCAGGAGCGGTAGTGGCCGCGGTGCCGTGAGCCGTACCGGTCGAGGATCGGGGCCCAGAGGAACTTGATGGGCCAGATCAGGCCGACGATCTGCAACAGCGCCAGCGTGTCCAGCGAGGTGCCGCCGTCACGCAGGATGGCGGTGAGCCCGACGGTGATGAAGCCGACGCCGAGGTACTGGGTGACGTACAGCGCGGTCAGGGTGCCGAGCCGGCCCTTCATGCCGCTTTCCAGTAGCCGAGCGAGGTCAACCGGTCCTTGTCGACGCCAAGCGTCTTGCGGATGTGTCGGGTGATGCCCCGGGTGGTGGCCGCCTCGCAGGCCACCCAGTAGTGGCCGGTGTCGCTGGTCGGCAGTGCGGCGCAGACCGTGTCGACCAGGTGTTGACCGGCGTCGCGTCGCGGCACCCAGGTGACGTGGTGGTGCGCCCGGGTCCGCAGCGCGAGCGCCTTCTCGCCCTCGTGGGCGTACTCCAGCCAGACCGTCGCCGGGATGTCGGCACCGGCGTCGAGCAGGCTGTTCACCGCGGGCAGCGAGGCCGCGTCGCCGACCAGGTAGAGGTGCTCGGGCGCGGGGTCGGGCAGCTCGAACGCGCTGCCCTGAACGGTCGCGCCGATGGTGTCGCCGACCTGGACCGTGGTGGCCCAACGGGCGGCGCAGCCGTCGTGGATGGCGAATTCGAGGGTGAAGCGGCCGGTGGCCGGGTCGGGGTCCACCAGCGTGTACGCGCGCTGGTGTGCCCGGCCATTGTCGTCGAACCACAGCCGGATCCACATCGTGGGGTGCACCCCGCACGTCTCCAGCAGGCCGCCCCCGTCCAGGAGGAGCCGCTGGTAGTGACCGTCGATCGACTCGGTGCTCAGCACGGTCAACCGAAAGTCCCGGCCTCCCATGGCCTTGAGGACCAGGGCCTCCCAGTTCCGTTTCACGCACCCCTCCAGGTAAGGTCATCCTTGGTTAGGGGAGGTTAACCTAAGTTGTGCCCCGGATGGAACAGAGGACAGCGCCCGATGACGTACCTGGAGAAGATCGCCGGTCTCGGTGAGTTGTCGTTGGTGACCGTGGACCCCGACCGGGACGCCGCACTCCTGCACGGCTGGGTGACCCTCCCCCGCAACTCCTTCTGGGGCATGGGTTCGCACACCCGCGAAGAGGTACGCGACATCTACGCCTTCGTGGACAGCCTCTCGACACACCACGCGTACCTGATCATGCTGGACGAGGAGCCGGTCGGCCTCTTCCAGACCTACCAGCCCGAGGCGGACCCGGTCGGCGAGCGTTACCCCGTCCAGCCTGGCGACATCGGGATGCACCTGCTGCTCAGCCCCGACCGCCGCCTGGCTCGCGGCCTCACCAACGTGGTCGCCCCGGCCCTCGCCCGTTACCTGTTCCGCGACCCGGCGGCACAGCGGATCGTGGTCGAGCCGGACGTCCGCAACCATCTCGCCCTACGTCGCCTGGAGATCGAGGGTTTCACCCTGGACTCGGAGATCGACATGCCGGACAAGCGGGCTCAACTGGCGTTCCTGACGCGTGCCCGGTTCGCGACGCGGCACCCGACGTCGGCCTGACTTCCCGACCGTCAGCTGTTGGCGTTCCAGAAACCGACGAGGGTCGCCGTCCACCAGCCGATCTGCGAGATCGTGGCGGCGGCGACGCCGGGCAGCAACGCCGACCAGGGTGGGCGGCCCTGCGCGGCCACGAGTCGGTCCCGGACCCGGCCGAGGAACAACCCGTTGACGCCGACCACCAACACCGCGAGCAGCTTGACCCAGACGACCCCCGACGACGTGTCCGGGCCCAGGGCGGCCCCGCTGGCGAGCAGACCCACCAGGCCCAGCCAGATGAGCAGGTGCGCGCCGCGCGCGGCGGTCAGCACGGTGCCGAGCGGTTCCCGGCGCAGCAGCCAGCGGAGGCTGAACCAGTCCACCGTCAACACCGCGCCGAAGCCGACCACCAGGCAGGTCAGGTGACAGAAGAGGGCGACCATCCGGGCGCCGGGTGAGAGGGTGACGTGCGGTGCGACGAGGATCGCCAGCAACCACCCGACGGTGACCGTCAGAATCGAGGCGACGATCGGGGCACGGCCGGCGGCCCGCCGGTGGCCACCGCGCCAACCCACCGTCGGCGCCGAGGCGAGCGCGTCGGACGGCGACGCGCCCCGCGGCCGGTGCGCCGCGCGCCCGGCCGGACGGACGACCTCCGGCGTGGCGGCACGATGGGCCGGACGGACGACCTCCGGCGAGGCGGCACGATGGGCGGGGCGGGCGACCCGGGACGCGGGACGGACGTCGGCGGGCAGGTCAGACGTCCGCATCGGCGGGTCTTCCGGTCGGAATGCTCAGCCGGCCGGTGCGGCCGTGGCGGCGCCGGGCCGATTGTCCAGAGTGTTCAGCTCGGTGGCCCGCGCCTGCTGGATCCGGCCGGCGAGCGCCTTCAGCTCCGGGCTCCCCCCGGCGGTCTGCTCGCCCCGGCACAGCACCACGGTCTGCGCGAGGTGCGCCCGGAGCAGGGCAGCCGCCCGGGACGAGACCTCGACGTCGGGCGCGGCGCGTAGCTCGGCGAGGCTGGCCTCGGTGACCATGCCGGGCATCTGGTGCCCCTCGTGGATGTTCAGCTCCGCAACGTTGCCCGCGGCCAGCAGCCCGCGCAGGTCCCGCAACTCCGCCTGATGAGCCTTCCGGACCTCGCCGAGGAGGGCCCGCAGCGACGGGTCCGCGTCAGTGGGTCGGGTGTCCAGCTGGTCGATCAGTGCGAGCGCACCCTCGTTCATCGGGATCAGCAGTTGGATGAACGCGTCGTCGGTGCCGTTGAGCACCACCGGCGCGGTCGGCACCGCAGCGACCGACGAGGCGGAGGCCGACGAGGCAGCGGCCGACGAGGGGGTCGCCGCCTGGTCGGGGCGACCCCAACCCTGGGTGAAACCGACGATCAACCCCGTGGCGACCAGAGTCACGACGACGCCGACCAGCTGCCGGGTGCGGAGGCGGGACCCGGGGCGTTCCGCCGCGCTCTGCTCGTCCATCCGTTCGCCCCTGCTCAACGGGCGGCCTGGAACGCGCGGCCGACCAGCGTCGCGTCGTTTCCGTTGCTGAACAACCCGGACCTGTCCTTGTCCGTGGCGGGTAGGCCGAACCAGGCGTAGCGCTGTAGGTAGGAGAGCTGGCCGAGCATGGCGGTGGCCGCCGTCAGGAAGGCCGCCTGCTGCTCCTGGCTCGGAAACTGCTGACCGCCGCCGTCGAAGCGGATCAGCGCGAACTCGGTGAGCCAGATCGGCTTCCGGTACCGCTGGTAGACCGCCTGTAGGTACTGCCGGAGCTGGTCCACGGCCGCGGCGGTGGTGAAGTCCGCGCCGAACCAGTGCAGCGTGATGAAGTCCACCCGGTGACCGCGTGCCTGGGCGCCGGTCATGAACCTGTCCAGCCAGCCCTGCGGGTCCGGCGCACCCCAGGCGACTGCCGGGCTGCCCAACTTGCTGCCCGTCGCCATCAGCTGCGGCCACAGGTCCAACGCCTGCTCGACGGTCATGTTCGCCTGCTCGGGGATGTCCGGCTCGTTGAAGGTGAGCAGGTACGGCCCGGCCGCCTTGGCCCGGGTCAGCTCCGCGGCGGTGACATTCTCCGCGCTGCGGATCATCGGCACGAACGTCGCACCACGCGGAGTGCTGATGCCCGGATGCTGGGTGCCCCAGGTGTAGTACCAACTGGCCCGGGAGGTCGCCAGCGCCTGACTGGCCCCGGCGAAGTTCCACACTCCGACGCCCTTGCGCGTGGAGCTGGCCGCCGGCGCGACCGGCGCTTTCGAGGAGGGCCGAGCGCTCGGCGACGGCGCGACGCTGCGCGGGGCGACGGCGGTGGGCGGCGCGGACGGCGGCGCCGCCCACGACGGCGCGGACGGATCGTCCGGCAGGATCACCACGGCCATCGTGATGGCCAGGACGGCGGCGGCCACCCCCGCCGCGAGGGACGGCACGAGGCCACGGGGCCGGTTCACCGCAAGGTCGACGACGCTCGGGCCGCCGCCGGCATCGGTGGGCGGCGCGCCGGCTGGCGTCGGCCCGGTGGCGGGTGCGGTCGGCGGACTCGGCGGCCCGACCGCGTGCGCGGCGGCAGCGGGCGTGCCCGCGTGCGGCAACTGGGCGCCGAGACCCGCCGGCAGGGGCAACAACGGCAGGCCGGCGAGCAGCCGGTCGATCGGCAGCAGGGTGTTGCCCAGGCTTCCGCAGAACGCGCAGTCGCGGACGTGCCGGGCCAGTCGCTTGCGCCACAGCGAACTGGGGGTGCCGTCCCACTCGGCGGTCACGGCACGCAGGTCCGGGCAGCCGGGGCGGGCGCGGAGCGCGCGTACGACACCTCGGGCGCTCTGGATCTGCTCCTTCATCCGGTGGATCCGCACCGCGACGTGCCCGGGGGACAAACCGAGCGCGTCGGCGACCTCGTTGCGGTCGATCTCGCCGGTCTCCTCCAACCACCACAGCGAGAGCAGCTCCTGGTCGTCCGGGTCGAGCCAGCGGGTCGCCTCGGCGACCTCGCGCCGTTGGTCGGTCAGGCCGAGCCGGAGAATGGTCATCCCCGCGAAGTCGGAGGCGGGGTCGGGCACGTTGTGGATCGCGTCGAGCCCGGCGTCGCGGTTGAGCGCGACACGTCGGCGCGTCTCCCAGTCCCGCACCTGGCGGATCGTGATCGCCACCAGCCAGGACCGGTACGCCGCCGGGTCGTTGAGCGCGGGTAGGTACCGGATCACCCGTACCAACGTCTCCTGGACCACGTCGTCGACGTCGGCGTGCCCGCGCAGCGCGCGCCCGACGATGTTGTAGACAAGCGGAAGCGAGGCCGCGACGACGTCGTCGAGGGCACGCTGGTCGCCCTGCCGGGCCGCGACGACCAGCCCGACATCGGGCAGTGCTCGACCGGCTGACGACATGGGTCTCACTCCTCGTGTGCTCGTCCGCGCGGCGCCCACGCGGGGTGCGCTGACCGCCCTCAAGATCGGAGACTGGCGGGGGCGGGTGGGATTACAGAATTCCCGGCTGGCTGCTCGGCCACAAGCGAGGCGGGTCCGTCTGGGGCGCATACCGGGCGACAGCTCCGGGTATGGTGCGGGGTGTCGGTGTCGCCGGGCGCTCGCCCGTGCACAGGACACCTCCGTTCGGGCGCCAGCGTGTGCGCCGAGCGTCACCAGGTCGCACGGCGGACATCGCCGAGGCCCTCGACGCACCCCTTCCGCAGAGACAGGATTCCCGCATGACATCGAACGACAACGGTCGACCCGCGCTCTTCCTCGCCACGTCGAACGGCGACGGGCTCGACGGACCGGCGGTCACCTTCGACAGCAGCGAGGAGGCCATGCGGCGGCTGCGCCATCCGTTCGCGGTGAAGCCTGCCCAGCCGGTTCCGGGCGCAGCGGACTCGCCGGTGCAGCACGGCTGATCCGAGCGCTCTCCATCCCCTTCCCGACGCCACACACCTGCCCAGATTCATACTTTCGGCTAGTAAACAGCCGCCCTTTCGGGTAGTGTCCGGGTCATCAAGTGAACGACATGACGCGGTGGCGAGGCCCGTGATCGTGGCCTTGCGACAGCGCACTTTCGCCCGTACGTGCGCCCCGGCGACAGCCGGTTCGGAGAACTCTTCCGGTCGAATCGATCGACGGGCATGTGCGGGAGGTGCCACCCATGGCCATCATCGTCGAGAACGCGACCAGCGCCCGCACCGATCAGCCAGGCAGCGACCAGAGTCCGGACGAACTCCTCGCCGTCCTGGCGTCGACCGCCGCGGACGACCCGCGTCGCCCGGCACGGCGGGACCGCGCCATCGAGGCGTGGCTGCCGCTCGCCCGACACCTGGCGCGCCGCTACGGCGGACGCGGCGCACCCGACGACGACCTGGCCCAGACCGCCTTCGTCGGGCTCATCAAGGCCGTGGACAACTTCGACCACAGCCGGGGCGTCGACTTCAGCGGGTACGCGATCCCGACCATCATCGGCGAGATCAAGCGGTACTTCCGGGACCGCACCTGGGCGGTGCGCGTGCCCCGCCGCCTCCAGGAGCTGCGCCTCTCGATCAGCGCGGCGAACAGCGCCCTGACCCAGAGCCTCAATCGCTCGCCGACCGTCGCCGACATCGCGTCCTACCTCGACCTGTCCGAGGAGACCGTGCTGGAGGGGCTGGAGGGCGCGCGCGCCTACCGGGCCACCTCACTGTCCACCCCGTGCGGGGCCGACGGCAGCCGGGAACTCGGGGACACCCTCGGCGGCGACGACAACGCCTTCGCCCTCGTCGACATCCGGGTCGCCCTCGGCCCAGCCCTCGCCACGCTGCCGGCGCGGGAACGCCAGATCCTGAGTCTGCGCTTTCACGGCAATCTGACCCAGGCCCAGATCGCCGACCGGATCGGTGTCTCACAGATGCACGTGTCCCGGCTGATCACCCGATCGCTCACCGCGCTGCGCCACCAGCTCAGCGAGGACATCGCCGCCTGAACCCGTTCAGAGTTGCACGACGTGGCCCACCCGTGGCGGCGTACGACCGGCGAGAACGTCGAGCCACGCGTGTCGCAGTGCCGCCGGCCCGACACCCACCTGGACGTCGAGCCACCCGCTCACCACGGCGGCGAAACGTTGCCACGCCTCGGTGAAGCGCTGGTCGAGCCCGTCGCGGCCCCAGTCCTGACTGCGCTTGCGCATCTGCACCGGCGCGAAGAAGACCTCCCCGGCGGCCTCGGCGTTCGGCGTCTGGTTGGTCAGCCCGACCGCGATGTCCCGGACGAGCCGCTCGCCGAGGCGTCGACGCAGCGCGGCCCGGGTCGAGGGCGCGCCGGACAGGTCGAGGTACCCGGTCGGGACCACGTCGAGGGTGTCGATGTCGTCGTACGACACGACCTCGTCGTAGCAGCCGAGCGACCGGGTGAAGGCAAGGTTGCCGGGTGAGGTGAGCCCGATCAGGCGTGGCCCGCGACGGTGCAGCTCGAACGCGGCAGCGTACGCGGTCTTGCTCGACGCCGACGACACCAGCAGCGCCTCGGCGCCGTAGAAGTCGTTGTCGACGATCTGGTCGGCCAGCATGAACGAGGTGAAGAACAGCGGGCGGAACAGGATCAGCAGGTCCTCCTGGTCGCGCTGGTACGCCGGGTCGCCGGCGGTCGACCGGTACGCGTTGTACGGCGACGGCAACTCGGCCCGGTGCGGGCTCGCGTCGCGGAACCCGGACGCGTCCACCCGGTCCGGTCGCACCACGAGGTGACCGGCGGGTGGGAGGTAACCGTAGATCCGTTGCCCCACCTCGACCCCCGCCACCGCCGAGGCGACCACCTCGGCGAAGCCCCAGAGCGGCGGGAGACCCCACTGCGGCCCGAGCCCCTGGGCCGCTGGCGGAAAGAACTGCCAGTAGCGCATCGCGTCGCCGAGCACCGCGTAGGTCACGTTGTTGGCGGTCAGGCCGACCCGGTCCACCCGCAGCAGCGCCGCACCGTCGGCCACGGCGGGGGTGGAGCCATCGACGAGCGTGGTCTTCCCGAGGTCGTCACGCGCTACGGCGAAGGTCCATGAGTCAGCCATGAGGTGACGCTAGACAGCCCCGCGATCGGAGACAAGTGCACTGCGAGTGCAAAATCCCACTGCGGGTGCACGGGCCGGGAACCGGCTGCGCGCGGGGTCAGGGTCGGGGCGCGGCGAGGTCGCGGAGGTGCGCGAGCGGCAGGTGCGGCGGTCGCCACTCCACGAAGAGGGCCGTCGCGTCGTCCTCGAGCTGGTCGTCCTGGTAACCGACGACCGCGCGGACCAGGCGACGCATGGTCTCCGGGCTGGGCAACCCGTCGTTGAGGGCGCGGTTGACGAAGTCGACGAGCCGGTCCAGCCCGAACTGCTCCCCCTCCGCGCTACGGGCGTCGGTGATGCCGTCGGTGTAGGCGAGAATGCGATCGCCCGGGTGCAGATTCTCCACGTGCACCCGCGGTCGGCGCGAGGACAGGTGACCCAGGCCGAGAGGCAACATGGTCGGCCCCGGAAGCTCCCGAACGGCCTTGCCGTCACGCAGCAACATCGCACCGGGATGCCCCGCGTTGATCATGCTGAGGTGGCCGGTCCGACGGTCCAACTCGATAAGCAACCCGGTCGCGAAGAAGTTCGGGTGCTCGGACCGCACCCACCGGTCGATGCTGATCGCCGTGTCGACCAGGTCGAGGCCACACCGGCGGGCGTTGCGGTACGCGCTGACCACCAGCGAGGCCAGTGTGCTCGCCTTGATGCCGTGCCCACAGGTGTCGAAGAGCCCGACGCTGAGCACGTCGTCGTTCAGCGCGTAGTCGAAGATGTCGCCGCCGACGTCGTAACACGGTTCGAGGATGGCGGTGACCACCAGGTCGTCGGTCGCGAACGTCAGCGGTGGCAGCAGACCCCACACGATCTCGGCGGCGACCTGCATCGGCATCCGCCGTCGCATCCGCTCGACCACGTCACCGTAGAGCCGGCGGTTCACCAGGATCTGGGCGACGTTGACCGCCACCTCCCAGGCCGGGCCGTCCAGCTCCTCGTCGGCGGCGGCCGAAGAGACGATCTCCAGCACGCCCATCCGCTCACACCCGAGCAGCAGTGGCACCCACACCCGGTCCGGGCTGTCGGGCGCACGCTGAATGTCGAGGGTGCTGAAGGCCCGACCGGCGAGGGTCGTCTCGATCGGCAGCTGATCCCGGCTGAGACCCGTGCCGAGCAGCGGCACGAGAAGGGACTGCGTGTAGTCGGCCAGATAGATCACGATCTCGCTGGCGTTCATCGCGGGAGCCGCGCGGGAGACCAGCTGCGACACCTCGTCCGGGCCGCCCCGGGGCGCGTTGAGCTGCAACCAACGCACCATCTCGCCGACGTCGACCACGCTCCACCCCCTGTCCGCTCCGATCGCAGGAACACGACGCGAGCGGTGACGCTACCTTGCCCCGCCACGCGCCCGGCGTCCACCGAGACGCCGCCACGAGCGGGCGCATCGGTGTCACCACGCTCGCCGGCGTCCGGCCGAGCAGGGCAAAACCCGCTACGGCGTTGGCGCGTCGGCGAGATCGGCGGGGTTGAGGTGCAGGGTGGCGAGCAGCCCGCTGTGCTTGGCCGGGTCCACCCGCTCGGGCAGCTCACGCTCGACCCAGGCGGCCCGGGCGAGCTGACCCCGGTCGCGTAGCGCGGTGACGATCCGATCCCTGGCGATTCTCATCTGGCACTCCCTCTTTGAGGCGTTCGGAACAATTCGCACGCAGGTCCGCCCGCGTGCGCGCGTCGGGCAACCGACCGCCGGACGCCGACGACGCGGTGACCGGTCGGTCGGGACGCGGGTAGCGATCAGCCGACGCGACCGGTACGTCGCGGCGATGGAGAAGATGAGCGGTAACGCCCCTGGCGGGCTGGTGGCGACGGCGTCTGGCGGCCACCGGAGTCCCGGGCGACATGTTCACCGTACGCCCTCGCGGTGGTCCGCCACACCAGCGCCCCTGGACCGGGCGTCGGTCAGGGCTCCAGCACCACCTTGCCGGCCCGGCTGCGGTTCTCGGCGAACACCAGCGCGGCGCAGACCTCGTCGAGGGGGTAACGGGCGGCGATCTGCGGCACGATCACACCCTGCCGCAGCAGGTCCAGCACCATGCCGAGGTCGGTACGCAGGCGACGGCGGAACGCGGCGCGGCGGGTGAGCTGACCGGCCCAGAAGTTGTAGAAACCGGCCCGGTGGCCGTTCGGTAGTGCGTTCCAGGTGTAGAGGCGGGCAAGCAGCTTCACGAAGACCCACACGATCGACTGCCCGGTGCCCACGGCGGCGGCGTTGCCGTAGACGACCAGTTTGCCGCCGGGGGCGAGCAGGGCGTACGAGGTGCGTACGCCCGCCCCGGCGACCGGGTCGAAGACGGCGTCGACTCCATCCGGCGACAGTTCGCGGACTCGCGCGGCCATCTCCGGGTCGCGGTAGTCGAGCGGTTCGACGCCGAGTTCGCGCAGCCCGGCGTGGTGTCGTGCGGCGGCGGTGCCGATGACCCGCAGGCCGAGGTGTCGGCCGAGTTGGACGAGCACGGTCCCGACGCCGCCGTTCGCGCCGTGCACGAGGATGGTCTGCCCGGCCTTCAGGTCGGCGCCCCGCAGCATCTGCCAGGCGGTCACCCCGTTGACGACGACGGTCTCGGCCGCGGCCGGGTCCAGATCATCGGGTACGGGGGCCAGGGTGTCGATGTCGACGAGGGCGTGCGTGGCCCAGGCGCCGGTCTTGGTGACCGCCGCCACCCGCGTACCGACCAGCGCGTCGTCGCCACCGGGGCCGACCGCCCGGACGGTGCCGACGAGGTCGTAGCCGGGCACGAACGGGAACTTCGGCTGGCCGGGGTAGAGCGCGTGGCGCATCTGCTGCTCGGCGAACGAGATGCCGGTCGCCTCGACCCGGACGAGCGCCTGCCCCCGGGCGGGGACGGGCATCGCGCGTCGGTGCAGCCGGAGGCCGTCGGGCTCCACCACACCGGGCAGCACCACTTCGGTGATCATCGTGTCGGCGGTCATGGGGCTTCTCCTTTGTTTGTAAGTGTGCACTCACACACTTCTGCGCCGAAAAGAATGGGCCGCCGAAAGCGGCCCGCATCGGGGTCGGTCAGGGGTGGCGAATGCCGGCGGTCAGGGCGCGGGCCCACGGCTCCGGGACCTGCTCCAGGCCGGCGGTCACGATCAGGTGGCACAGCTGGCCGTACGCGAAGAACTGCTGCACCTGCGCGTCGCTGGCACCGGCCCGAGCCTGCACGAAGGTCGCGACCTGCCGGTAGCCGGCCCGCACCGCCTCGGCGATCTCCGGGATGTCCGTGACGGCCTGCGCCTGCACCTGGAAGAGCAGAAGATCGCGGTCGGCGATCAGCTCCGCGTAGGCGCCGCCCATGGCGTCCAGGACCTCCTCCGGGCTGCCACCCGGGGCACGCTCCGCCCCCGCCTCGATCGCGGCGGCGATCCGGTCGAAGCAGGCTCCGGCCGCCGCCACGAACAAGCCGAGCTTTCCGGAGAAGAGCCGGAAGACGTACGCCTCGGAGATGCCGGCGGCGGCGGCCACGGCGGTGACCGGGGTGGCGTGGAAGCCGGCGCGCGCGAACACCGACACTGCGGCGTTCAGGACGGTGACCCGACGGGCCTCGGCGGTGGATCGCATGTTTGTAAGTGTGCACTCACAAACATGCGGTCGTCAAGTCCGCATCACGCTGCCGGCGACGACTCACTCCAGCGGATAGAGGCGCGCCGGATCGCCGGGCCGGAGGCTGTCCGGGACGTCGTCCGGAGTGCTGGCGGCGATCGAGCCGAGCAGCGCCAACGAGCGGGCGGACTCCGTACCGGGCTCGGCGTGGTAGATCACCAGAAGCTGCCCGTCCGCGCCCGCCACCGCGAGCTTGTCGCAGTACAGGTCGAGGTCGCCCACCTCGGGATGACGCAGCCGGCTGACCACACCCTCCCGCCGGCGCACCTCGTGGCGTGCCCACAGCTGCCGAAAGCAGTCGCTCTTGAGGGACAACTCCCCCACCAACGCCGTCAACCGTGGGTCGTCGGTGGCCCCGCCCGAGTCGGCACGCATCTGCCCGACCACGTTCTGCATCGCCTGCCGCCAGTCGCGGAACAGCTCCCGCTCGGCCGGATCCAGGAACACCGCGCGGAGCCGGTTGGCGCCCGGGGCGAGGTTCGGCGACAGCGCCCTCGCCATCGGGTTCGACGCCAGGATGTCGAGATAGCGGTTCTGCACGAAGGCCGGCATGGCGAGCTGCCGCAGCAGGTGCAGGATGCTGGCCGGCACCCGTTCGGCGGCCGGTCGGGCCGCCCGGCGCGACCGCGCACGGCTCAACCCGATCATGTACGCGGTCGCCTCCGGATCCAGCCGGAGCACCCCGGCGAGAGCGTCGAGGACCTGCACCGACGGGTGCCGCTCGCGACCCTGCTCCAGTCGGAGGTAGTAGTCGGCGCTGATGCCGGCCAGCATCGCCACCTCCTCGCGTCGCAGCCCCGGCACCCGGCGCAGGCCCACACCCGGGCCGAGCCCGACGTCCTCGGGCCGGGTCTGCTCCCGGCGAGCGCGCAGGAAGTCGCCGAGCGGGTTCGTCGCGTCCATGCCACCGACGGTAGATCGCCGGACCGCCCGGTGACTGGCTGTGTCACTACCAGGAACAGCTCGCCCTGCCGTCCGGCCGAATGCCGACGGACAGTCGTCGAAGGGCCGGTTCCGACCGGCCGCATTCGGCACGACGAACAAGCGCGATCGGCACGACGACAAGACAGAGGACGACATGAGCGAGAACCTTCCCGGCGGTGCCCTGACCGTGGCCGACGGCCTCACCCTGAGCCGGATGGGCTACGGGGCGATGCAGTTGGCCGGCCCCGGAGTCTTCGGCCCACCCCGCGACCGCGAGCAGGCGCTCGCCGTCCTGCGCGAGGCCGTCGACCTGGGCGTCCGGCACATAGACACCAGCGACTTCTACGGGCCCGTCGTGGTCAACGAGCTGATCCGCGAGGCGCTCCACCCGTACCCCGAGGATCTGCACCTGGTCACCAAGGTCGGCGCGCGCCGCGGCGCGGACGGGTCCTGGATCCCGGCGTCGGCCCCGGATGACCTCAAGGCCCAGGTCCGGGAGAACCTTCAGCATCTCGGCCTGGACACCCTCGACGTGGTCAACCTGCGGGTCGGAGGGACGGAGACCGCCAACGAGGCGCCGCTCGGTGCGCAGTTCGCCGCCCTGGCGGAGCTGCGACAGGAGGGCCTGATCCGGCACCTCGGGCTCAGCAACGTCACGCTCAACCAGCTCACCGAGGCCCAGGCCATCGCGCCGGTGGTCACGGTGCAGAACCTCTACAACGTCGCCAACCGGCAGGACGACGCCCTGGTCGACAGGTGCGCGGCGGAGAACATCGCGTTCGCCTCGTTCTTCCCGCTCGGCGGTTTCACGCCGTTGCAGTCCGACACGCTCAACGACGTGGCCGTCCGGCTGGGCGCCACCCCGCAGCAGGTCGCCCTCGCCTGGCTGCTCCAGCGGTCCCCGACCACGGTGCTGATCCCCGGCACCTCGAGCGTGGGGCACCTGCGGGAGAACGTCGCGGCGACCGACCTGAAGCTGCCGGCCGACGCGGTCGAGGAGTTGGACGCCATCGCCTCCTAGTGTTCGTGCGGCCGGTTGCGGATGAGGGTGAGCGCCAGCACTGCGGTGACCAGGAAGACGATGCCGGTGATCCGCAATCCGGCCTGGACACCGGAGGTCAGCGCCTCGGCGATCGCCGCCCGGACCGGGTCGGGCAGTGGTTGGTCGCCGGTGGCACCGGAGGCCACCGCCGTCTGCACGGCGGTACTGGTGGGTTCGCCGATCTGGTGCGCGGCAAGCCGGCCCGGCAGGTCGGCCACCATCGTGGTGGTGAGGAGCGTGCCGAGCAGGGACGAGCCGAGCACCGAGCCGACCTGGCGGGCGGCGTTGACCGCCCCGGAGGCCATGCCAGCCTGGGCGGGGGCGACGCTGGCCAGCGCCGCCGCCGTCGCCGGGGCCACCACCAGGGCACTGGCCGCGCCGAACAACGCGAACAGCGGCCACCGGTGACCGAACGACGCGGTCGGCCCCTGGGCCGCCAGAGCGAAACTCGCCACCGCGCCGAGGACCAGGCCGAGGGTGAGCGGGGCCTTGAATCCGGTACGCCGGATCGCCCGCCCGGCGCCGAAGGCGACCACCACGTAGGCGCCGAAGAGCACCAGCATCCGCCAACCCGTGTCCAGTGGGCTGAGTGCCTGGGCGCGTTCGTGGAAGAAGACCAGCAGGATCGCCACGCCGGTGAAGCCGAACAGCGACACCGCGGCGACGACCATGACGGCGCTGAACGACGCCGACCGGAACAGCCGTACATCGAGCATCGGCGCGCTGGCCCGCAGCTCGACCAGAACGAAACCGACAAGTGCGAGAGCCGCGACGATCCAGGCGGCCGACACCACCGGGCTGGTGTAGCCGTCCTTGCCGCCCTGGATCATCGCGTAGACGGCGGCGGCGATGGCGACGGTGCCGAGCAACAGACCCGGCACGTCGAGTCGCGCGGCGCTGGGCCGGGACTCGGCCACCCCGACGACGGTGACGACGAGGGTCACCACGCCCAGCACGATCGTCGACAGGTAGACGCTGTGCCACTGGTAATGCCGCAGCAGGGTCCCCGCGATGAGCGGACCGATGGCGAGCCCGATGCCGGACGCCGCCGACCACGCGGTGATGACCTCGGTGCGTCGGTGCGGGTCGGTGAAGGTCGCGCCGAGAATGGCCAGGCTGTTCGGCAGGATCAGGGCACCACCGAGACCGGCGACCAACTGCCCGACGATCACCCACCCGACGGTCGGGGCGCTGGCCACGACGGCGGCGCCGAGAATCATCGCGATGACTCCGGCGGCGAACGTGCGCTTGCGTCCGTAGCGGTTGCCCAGGGTGGCGGCGGACAGCACGACGCTCGCCACCATCAGGGTGTACGCGCTGGGAATCCAGACCAGGGTGGTCGGGTCGACCCGCAGGTCCCGCTGGATGGTGGTCAGTGCGGAGACCGTCGCGGTGATCTGCAGGAACGTGATCATCGCGCCCAGGCACATGGCGATCAGGGTCACCGGGCCGGAGCCGCGAAGAGTCGAGCCGACGGTGACCGACGGTCCGGGTGGATTCGCTCCGGATGGGGTTGGTGTCGTGGTGCTGGTGGTCACAGGGCGTCCTCAAAGCCGATGGTCTGACTTGCATTTACAGAAGTCAGCAACGCCCCAGTGAATCACCTGGCTAGCCACAACGCAAGCCAGGTAGGCTGGACGGCATGGAGGACCTACGAGACGACCGCGACTCCTGGTCGAGCGAGAACTGCTCGGTGGCCCGCGCGATGGACATCGTGGGCAGCAGGTCGACGGTCCTGGTCATGCGCGAGGCCCTGCTCGGCACGCGCCGCTTCGACGACTTCGTCCGCCGCGTCGGCGTCGGCGAGCCCGCCATGGCCGCCCGACTCAAGGAGATGGTCGCCGCCGGCCTGCTCGAACGGATCCCCTACCGGGAACCGGGGCAACGCACCCGCCACGAGTACCAGCTCACCCAGAAGGGTCACGAACTCCTGCCCGTGATCACCGCCCTACGCAACTGGGGCGACACCTGGGCCGCCACCGACACCGGCCCATCCGTCGTCGCCACCCACCACGACTGCGGCGAACCGGTCCGCGCGGTACTCCGCTGCGCCGCCGGCCACGACATAGCGGACGGCGAGATCGACATCATCGCCGGCCCCGGCCTCGTCAGGCTCGACTGACGCTTCGGGCCACTGCCGGACGGCGCATCGGCATCGGCATCGGCAGCATCTCCGGTGCCGAACGCAGGTGCGTCACCCGCTCCAAACGTTAGGACAGGCATCCGGGGGCTTGGGCGTCGGAGACCACAAAGGTCGACTCGCCCGATGGCACGGACAACCGACAAAACTGCACGGATACGGCGGGCCGGCACCTCGAAATGACGCGCAAAGTACCCGTTGTGTTACGAGCTTGTTTCCAAGATGACAGCCAGGTTACGGGTGCTTCTCGATGATCGATACCGATCCTAGGTTTCGGCCACCGTCATCAGTCGTGGCGGCCGGCACCGAACGTGGAGGCAACGACGTGCCACAACCGAACGTAGATCGGACCGGACGGGCCAGGCGCGGGGTCAGCATGCTGGCCGCCGTGGCGCTGACCGCGGCCGGGCTGACCAGCCTGCCCGGCAGCGCCACCGCCGCGCCGGCCGGCACCGGACCGACCGCCCGCTACCTGGTCCAGCTCGACGAGGAGCCACTGGCCACGTACACCGGCGGTGTTCCCGGGATCGCCGCGACCAAGCCGGCCGACGGGGCGAAGCTGAACCGCACGTCGGGGAACGCCAACGCGTACCGGGATCACCTGCGCCAGAAGCGCAGGTCGGTGCTGGACCGGGTGGGCGTGCCGGCCGACCGGACCCGCGTGACCATGGAGACCGCGTTCAACGGCTTCGCCGCCGACCTGACCGGGCCGCAGGCCGCCCGACTGCGCGCCACCAGCGGCGTGCGCGCGGTCTACGAGAGCCAGAAGGTGCACGCCGCCACCTCGCACACCCCGGACTACCTGGGCCTGACCGGCAAGGGCGGGGTGTGGAAGAAGGAGTTCGGTGGTGACTCCCACGCGGGCGAGGGCGTGATCATCGGGGTCATCGACAGTGGCTACTGGCCGGAGAGCGCGAGCTTCGCGCCGCTGCCCAGTCCCCGTCCCGACCAGGCCATCATCGACGCGAAGTGGAAGGGCACCTGCGACGTTGGCGTCGAAGCGCCGGTGACCTGCAACAACAAGGTGATCGGGGCGCGCTGGTACAACGACAGCGGCATCGCCGACGCGTTCCCGGACGACTACTCCTCCCCGCGTGACCGCAACGGCCACGGCACCCACACGGCCAGCACCGCGGCCGGCATCCACGGCGTGCGGGCGACGTCGGGCACCCAGGACCTGGGCATGATCTCCGGGATGGCGCCGGCCGCGCGGTTGGCGATCTACAAGGCGCTGTACGACAACGGTGCGGGCGGCGCGACCGGTACCGACATCGACATCGTGCACGCCATCGACGACGCGGTCGCGGACGGCGTCGACGTCATCAACTACTCGATCGGTGACGACACCGAGCGGTTCGGGGCGGTCGACGCGACGTTCTTCAACGCGGCCGCCGCCGGGGTGTTCGTCGCCGCCGCCGCCGGCAACTCGGGCCCGTTCGCCAACACCGTCGACAACTCGACGCCGTGGCTGACCACGGTGGCCGCGAGCACCACCGACCGGCAGAACACCCGGAAGCTCACCCTCGGCAACGGCACCACCATCGCCGGTGTGGGCATGGGTGAGACCGGTGTCGGGCCAGCCCCACTGGTCTTCGCGAAGGACAGCGCGATCGACCCGGACGGCGCGTACGGTGCCGGTCTCTGCGCCGACGACACGTTGGATCCGGCCAAGGTCAGAGGCGCGATCGTGCTCTGCCTGCGCGGCGAGATCCCGCGTACCGACAAGAGCATCGAGGTGGCACGGGCCGGCGGGATCGGCATGGTGCTGTACAACGAGGAGTTGAACTCCCTCAACGCCGACGTGCAGACCGTGCCGACCGTACACATCAACGAGGTCGACCTGGCCACGGTCACCGCGTACGTCGCCAAGGGCAACGCCACCGCGACCATCTCGCCGAGCAAGCTGGAGACGGTCGAGGCTCCCTCGGTCGCCGCGTTCTCCTCGGCGGGCCCGTCGAACCTGAACGCGGGTGAGCTGCTCAAGCCGGACATCAGCGCGCCCGGCCAGGACATCGTCGCGGCGTTCTCCCCGTCCATCGGCGGCAACGACTTCGCCCTGGAGTCGGGCACCTCGATGGCCGCGCCGCACATCGCCGGAATCGCCGCCCTACTGCTGGCCAAGCACCCCGGATGGTCGCCGGCCGCGGTCCGCTCGGCGCTGATGACCAGCGCGGTGGACAAGACCGACAAGGGCAACCCCATCAAGATCGGCACGTACGACGCGACTCCGCTGAACTACGGTGCCGGCCAGGTCGAGCCGGGCAGCGCCTTCGACCCGGGCCTGGTCTACGACTCCAACCAGCAGGACTGGATCCAGTACCTGTGCGGGGTGTCCGCCGACCGTGGCAGCGACTACGGGCTCGGCGACCTGGACGGGTGCGACACGATCGGGGCGATCGACACGGCGCAGCTCAACTACCCGTCGATCTCGCTGGGCCGGATGGTGGGCAAGCAGACCGTCACCCGTACGGTCACCAACGTCAGCGACAAGACCAGCACCTACTCCTCGTCGGTGCAGGCCCCGCCGGGCTACAAGGTCAAGGTCACCCCGGCGAAGATGCAGATCCGTCCGGGCAAGAGCGCCCGCTTCACCGTGGAGGTCACCAACACCGGCGGCGCGTTCGACACCTGGGCCGACGGCTCGCTGACCTGGCGCGACCAGTTCAAGCACGAGGTACGCAGCCCGCTGGTCGTGCACAACTCCGGCTTGGTCGCCCCCGACGCCATCACCGGCAAGGGCACCTTCGGCAGCGTCCGGATCGCCGCCGAGGTCGGCTACCAGGGTCAGCTGGTCTCCCAGCTCTCCGGCCTGACGTCGGGCACCAGCAACGTCGTCACCCTGACGGGCGACGGGCCGAGCTGGGACTGGAGTACGTCGAACAACCTGCCGGTGCCGCTGCCCGCGTCGATCAGCAGGACCACCCTGCACGTGCCCGCCGGCACCCGCAGCCCACTCGTCCAGGTGACGTCGGCGCGGCCCACCTGCTCCCACATCGACTGGGACGACGAGGAGGGGATCATGGAGTGCACCGAGTTCAGCCTCAACGTCTATGACGAGAACGGAAAGTTCGTCACTGCCACGGTCAGCGGCCGGGACGGCGCCAAGGTGACCCTGCCGGACGGCGCCGGGGACTACATCGTGGTCGTCGAACAGGAGTTCACCGAGAACATCAAGGACGGCGCGAACGCGTACTCCGTCACCAGCTACCTGCCGGGCGCGCCGGGCACGTCCACCGGCCGGTTCACCATCGACCCGAAGCAACGCAGCGTGCAGCCGGGCACGACGGCGAACCTGACCCTGCGCTGGTTCGGCCTCGCCCCGGGTCAGCGATACCTCGGGGTGTTGGAGTTCCGAAACGGGGACGGCTCGCTGAAGACCGTGCCGGTCACCGTCCAGTCCTGAACGAACGGACCGGCGGGCCGGCGTGTGACCCAGGTCACCGTCGGTCCGCCGGCCGGCCGTCGCGACGAGCCGAGGTGATCTGCTCGCCCCACGGTGATCGACGGCGGCGCGGACACGAACCGGGGCGGCGGGAGCCCATCTCCCGTCCGCCCCGAACGTCTGCGCGGGCCCGTCGAGTTCGTCGGACGAGCAGCGGAGCTGGCGCGGCTACGCCGACTCGTCGCAGCCCCGCCGTGCCTGATCCTGCTGGAGGGCGAACCCGGGATCGGCAAGAGCCGACTGGTCGCCGAGTTGCTCGCCGACCTTCCCGGGCGGCACCTGGTCGGCGAGTGCGACGACGTACCGGAGCCCTTCCCGCTCGGCGTGCTGCTCGACGCGATCCGGGGTAGCGCCGACCGACTCGGTCCGCTCAGTCCGGTGGCCGGCGCCCTCGCGCCGCTGCTGCCCGAACTGGCCCACGCGCTGCCGGACGCGCCACCCCCGTTGACCGACCCGGCGGCCGAGCGACATCGTCTGCTGCGCGCCGTCGCCGCGGTGCTGTCCGCGCTGAGCCCCGCCACGTTGCTGCTTGAGGACCTGCACTGGGCGGATCCGGCGACCTGCGAACTCCTCGGATACCTCAGCACCCACCCGGTCAAGGGCCTGGCCGTGGTGCTGACCGCCCGAACTCCGACGCCGGGGGGCAGTACCCCGATCCACGACGTCCTGGCGCGTACTCCCCCGTGGAGCGTCACCCGCGTCCCCCTGGGTCCACTGGACGCCGACGACGTACGCCGGCTGGCCGCCCGCACCCTGCGGCTCGACGACCCTCCGCAGCACCTGACCGACACCCTGCTCGACCGCACCGCCGGCATCCCGTTCGTGGTGGAGGAGGTGCTGCGGACGCTGGCCGAGCGGGGCGGCGACCCGATGGCGGACGACAGCGTCCCGTTCGTCCTCCGGGACGTGCTGCTCTGGCGGCTGCGCCCACTCGACGAGGACACCCGGGAGGTGCTCGGCGCGGCGGCCGTCCTGGGGATGGCACCGGATCAGCGCATCCTCGCCTCGGTGCTCAGCCTGGACCGGGTGGCGATCGGCGCGGCGTTGACCGCCGCGCATCGGGCGGGCCTGCTGCACGACGCCGGGGACGGTCTGCGGTTCCGCCACGACCTGGCCCGCCAGGTGGTGTACGACTTGGTGCCCCGGGAGAGCCGGGAGTGGTTGCACCTACGGGTGGCACGGGTGCTGGAACAGGAACTGCCGAAGCCGGTCGCCCAGCTGGCGCACCACTACCGTCGGGCCGGCAGCGGAGCCGACTTCGTCCGCAACGCCGAGGCCGCCGCCGACCTGGCCACCGAGCGCGGCGACGACGCGACCGCGGCCAGTTTCCTGCTCCAGACGATGGACATCGCCGAGCTTCCCCGACCGGTACGGGTTCGGCTCGCCGCCAAGCTGGGCCGGTCGGCGATCGACGGGCTCAGCCAGGCCGAGGCGATCCCGGTGCTGGAACGGCTGCTCGCCGACCGACGGCTGCCACCGGGCGCCCGGGGTGAGCTGGGTCTGGTGCTCGGGCGGATGCTGCGCCAGCAGGGCGAGGCGCTGCGCGGGTACACCGAGATCGAACGTGCCGTGCCGTACCTGCGCGCGCCCCGCCGCAAGGCCCCGGCGCTCGCGGTGCTGGCGGCCCCCGACACCGTCGTCGGCCGGCACGTCGACGACCACCTGGCCCGCTGCGCGGAGGCGGAGAGCGCCGCGACCGCCAGCGGGGATCCGGCCGCGCACCTCGCGGTCCGCATCGCCCGCGCCTCGCTGCTGCTGGAGCTGGGCGACCCGGCGGCCTGGGCGATCATCACCGAGCTGCGCGGGTCCGCCGAGTTGGCCGAACGGCCCCGCGAGCATGCCCGAGCCTGCCTGAACTGGGCGCAGGGCGCGTTGCACGCCGGGCACCCGGCGCAGGCGGAAGCGCTGCTGGCGGCCGGCCGGGCGCTGGTCGAGGAGACCGGGTACGAGCGGCTGACGGACCTGGTGGAGGCGACCGAACTGTCCCTGGACCGGGCCGCCGGCCGGTTGGACGGGCTCGCCGAGCGGCTCCGCCGGCTGGTCGCCAGCGCCGAGCGGATGCCGGTCACCCTGTTGGACGCGCGGGCCGAACTGGCGACCGTGCTGGCGCTCACCGCCGCCGTCGAACGCGCTGGCAGCACCGGGGAACACGGCAGCCCCGTCAGCCGCACCGAGGGATGCGCCGGGCTTGGTGACAGCAACAGTGGTCACGACGAGGTGGAGTCGGCCGAGCGGGCGCTGCGCGAGGTGGTCGCCGATGCCCGCCGGGTGGGTGCGATCTGGCCGTTGGTGCAGGCACTTTCGGCGCTGGCCCGACTGACGGTGGCCGGGCGACCGGACGAGGCGGTCCGGCACGCGGCGGAGGCGCTGTCAGTGGTACGCGGAAAGGGCATCCTGGCGTGGGCCGCCGACGCGGTGCTGGTGCTGGCCGAGGTCGCAGCCGCGCAGGGTGAACCGGCGCGGGCCGCGGCGGCCGTCGCCGAACTGGAAACCGGGATCGCCGGCCGTGACACCCCCCTCGCCCGGGCGGCCCTGCGCCGATGCCGGGATCTCGTCCCGGCCTGAACGGGCCGGACGGATGGTGCGGGTGGCGGGCCGTCCGGTCCGTCTCCAGAGGTCTGCGGCATTACCGGCCCGGTCGCCGCGCCGGTGCCGCGTAACAGCGACCGCCCGGTGTCAGCGGACGATCCGCACCACCTGTTCGGCCTGGGCGAATTCGCAGTTCGCCCCCGGACAGGCGGAGATCGACGCCAGCAGCAGCGCCTCGCCGGTGCGGAACGGAACCCCGGCGACATCGGCCGGGAAGAACGCCGACAGCGGCTGTGCCTGACCGGTACAGGTCCAGGCAGGGTACTGCGGTTCGGACGCGTAGGCGATGCGGTTCCCGACTGCCTGGGTGATCCTGGCACGCACCTCGCCGGAGGCGCCCTCGTCACAGGTCACCACGTAGTCCAGGCGCACACCGGCGCCCTTGGCGACCAGGGTCACCGAGCTGATCTGGAGGGTGGGGGTGGCGGCGGCCGCCGGAGCGGCGCCGACGAGCACGAGCATCGGCAGCACGAGGGCCAGGATCAACGCGGTCAAGCGGCGGTTGCGTGGCATCGGGCGGGC
This sequence comes from Micromonospora sp. NPDC049645, assembly GCF_040675155.1. NCBI lineage: Bacteria > Bacillati > Actinomycetota > Actinomycetes > Micromonosporales > Micromonosporaceae > Micromonospora > Micromonospora sp. NPDC049645. The sequence continues at coordinate 761,023 of NZ_JBFAOI010000001.1, read as the reverse complement.
TCCGTCTCCGGTGGCCCGACCCGGCCGGAGTGGACGGAGGACGACCAACTCACATCATCGACCTCCGTCGCTGGCTCAGTCAACGGCCCGGACCTGCTGACCTCGACCTTCCGGTCGCGGTCCCACCAGACCTCCCGGCGGCGGGACCAGGGATCCCGAGGTGGCGGGGGCGGGGGAAACCGAGGTGGCGGGCCGCCGCCGCAACCTGGCCGGCGGCCCGCCACCGTGGATCAGAGAATGACCTGGTGTACCCGGTCGTCCACGCCGCGTACCGCCAACCAGGCACTGCCGTTGGCACCGGCGGCGGCCCCGGGCGCGCCCAGGAACGCGTCGGTGGCGAACTCACCGCGTCGGAACCAGCCGCCCCAGGCGCCGTCGGCCAGGTTGCGCTGCCAGAGCCGGTTGTCGGCGGCCAACGCGAACAGGTAGACCCGGCCGGAGGTGGCGAGCAGTGTGGGGCTGCCGCTGGTGGTGCCGCCCAGGTTGGTCCAGGACGACCAGGTGGTGCCGGTCCGGCTGCTCCACCACACCTCGTCGGTGCGGCTGCGAACCGCCACGTGCAGCACCCCGGCGTCGTCGACGACCGCGCTCGGCCGACCGTAGAACGGCCGGTTCTCGGGAGCCCCGACGCCGGTCCAGCCGGCGCTCGCCGTACGCGACCAGAGCTTGCCGTCGGCGCCTCGGGCGACGAGCGTCCACTGGGTGGGGCTGGTCCAGGCCACCGTGGGCGCGTCGGTCAGCGTGCCGCCGAGGCTGCGCCACGATCCCCATGTACCGGCGACGTAACTGCGCTGCCAGGCCGCGTTGTCGGTGCCCCGGACGAAGACGTCGAGCCGCCCGTCGGCCGAGCCGTACGCGGCGGGCTGGCCGAGGATCCGGCCGCCCACCGGGCCGCCCAGCGAGGTCCACCGGCTTCCCCATGTCGTACCGGAGCGGGTGTTGACCGCCAGCGCGCCCTGCGCGTCGCGGACGAAGGCGGTGGCGTGCGTGTCGTCCACCCGGACCAGCGCCGGGCTGGCGCTGGCGGTGCCGCCGAGGTCGGCGCCGGCGACCTGGTCGGTGCCGGTCAGGCCGAGCATGGCCACCCCGTGCGCCGGCACCTCGACGGTGTACGAGCCGGTGAACGGCTGCGTGCCCGCAGTGCCCGGCTGGGCGTCCACGGTGGAGCGGGACCACAGGTCGCGGACCTGGACCGACCCGCCGAGCGCGACGTCGGCGAAGTTCACCGTGATCCGCTGGGCGGTGTCGTGCCGGTTGAGCAGCGCGACGGCCCGTTTGCCGGAGCCGGCGAGCACCTTGCTCCAGACCTGCGCGTCGGTGCCGGTGTCGGCGACCTTGACGCCCTGGCGGACCAGCGGGTCCTGGTCCACGGCGACGATCTCCGGGTTGGTCAACGCGGAGATCATCTCCTGCGGCAGCCCGCGCGGGTCGGAGCCGATCACCAACGGCGCGGCCATGATGGCCCACATGCCGAGCTGCGTCTTGGACTCCTCCAGGCTCAACTCGTACCCGCCGCCGGGCAGCGGACGCATCGGCAGCAGGTAGTCCGGGTCGTTGTAGTGCCCCGGGCCGGTGGCCGCCGGGTGGTACGCGTTGACGTCCATGTTGCGCAGCACCCACGGGTACGCCCACTGCGGACTCGGGTCGGTGAGCCCCACGTCGGTGTAGGTCCGCCAGGAGTCGGCGATGGTCGGCGCGTACGTGTAGCTCCAGGTGGAGAGCTGCTCCGGGGTGTACGGGCCGCCGCCCCAGTCGGAGCTGACCGGGTTGCAGACGTTGAGCAGCATCGGGCGGGGCGACTGGCGTACCGCCTCGGCCAACTCCCGGAAGGTGGTCTCCGGGTCGAGGCCGGCGGCCCGGCCGCAGAGCCAGTCGGCCTTGAGCGCGTCGAAGCCCCAGCCGGCGAACTGGGCGATGTCGGCCTGGTAGTGGCCGTTGCTGCCGAGCCCACACTGCCCCGGCAGGTACGGGCCGGCGTCGGTGTAGATGCCGGCCTTCATCCCCTTGCTGTGGATGTACGCGGCCAGCGCGGCCATCCCACCGGGGAAGCGGGCCGGGTCGGCGACGAGCTGGCCCGCCTCGTTCCGTGGCGTGGGCGCGGCCCAGTTGCCGTCGATCCAGACGTAGGTGTAGCCGGCGTCGCGCAGGCCACTGCTGACCATGTGGTCGGTGACCGAGCGCACCTCGGCCTCGGTGGGATCGCCACCGAGCCCGAAGTAGGTGTTCCAGCCCTGGTAGGGCGTCGGGGCGAGTCCGCTGTTGAAGAAGGCCGGCGCGCCCTGGTCCTCCGCGCCGGCGGCCGGGGCGTGACCGGGGCGGCCGGGTCCGTGGCCGGCCTGCGGCGGGTCGGCGTGAGGTGGGCCGGCCGTCGCCGGCATCGGACTGGCCAGGCCCAGGCCGAGCACGGCCAGGGCGGCGGTCAGCGGTCGGTTCAGGCGCATGGAGGTACTCCTGTCCCTCGGGGGTGGGGGTGGTGGTGCTCCGGCCTCAGTCGCGGGTCAGCACGATGAGGTCGGCGTCGTGGGTCGCGCTCCACCGCACGGGCAGGCCGACGGCGGCGAGGTGGCTGCCGGAGTAGTGCCGGTCACCGTGGGAGTAGCGGGCCGACGGGTCGAGGCCGCGCAGCGGCAACCGGACCGGGCGGGACGGGAGCAGCCCGGCGCCGTCGAGCCGGCCGGTGTGCCAGGCCAGGACGACCACCCTGCTCTCGTCCGGCGCGGTGTACTGCACCGCACAGCGGGCCTGGTCAGGGCCACCGATCAGGTGCACCTCGCCGTGCGTGACGACCTCCCGGATCTCCTTGTAGCGAGCGATCCAGTCAGCCGCCTCGGCCCGCTCGGCGGGGGTCCACGCCCGGATGTCCGCGCCGATGCCGAGCACACCGGCCATCGCCAGGACGAACCGGAACGCCAGCGTTCGCGGCCGGGGGTCGAACAGGCCGGGCGCGTCGGTGACCCAGGAGCTGAGCAGGTGCGGGGCGTTGGCGTGCAGGAAGCCGTACTGGATGGCCAGCCGGTCCAGCGGGCCGGTGTTGTCGCTGGGCCAGAAGACGTCGGCCCGTGCGGCCATCGCCAGGTCGGTCCGCGCGCCGCCGCCGGCACACGCCTCGATCAGCAGACCGGGATGGTCCCGGCGCAACCGATCGTAGATCCGGTGCAGGTTGGCGACGTGGGCGCCGTCCAGGTCGAGCGGGCTCACCCCGCCGGGTCGACCCGGCTCGGTACGCGGTCGGTTGAAGTCCCACTTCAGGTAGTCGATGTCGTACCGGCGCAGCAGACCGTCGACTGTGGAGTGGACGAACTCGGCGACCTCCGGCCGGCCCAGGTCGAGCAGGTACTGGTTGCGCACCGGGGTGAGCGGCCGTCCGTCGACGGAGTAGACCCAGTCCGGGTGCACGGCGTACAGGGAAGACTTCGGGTTGACGCACTCCGGCTCGACCCAGAGCCCGAAGTTCAGCCCGAGCGCCCGGACGTCGCCGATGAACGCGTCGAAACCGTCCGGGAACTTCGCCGGGTCGGGCGTCCAGTCGCCCAGCCCGGCGGTGTCGTCGTTGCGGCCGACGAACCAGCCGTCGTCCACGACGAACGTCTCCACGCCCAGCTCGGCGGCGATCCGGGCGAGCGCGAGTTGGCTCTGCGCCTCGACGGCGAAGTAGGTCGCCTCCCAGGAGTTGTAGAGCACCGGTCGTGGCGTGAGCCGGTCGGCGGCCAGCGACCGCTGGTGGGTGTGCCAGACCCGGGCCAGCCCGTCCAGACCGTCCGCGCTGTACGCCCCGGCGACCGCGGGCAGGGTCAGCCGTTGGCCCGCCGCCAGCTCCAGCGGGCCGTCGACCAGCTGCCGGCCGACCCGGACCCGGGTCAGGCCACCGGTGTCCCGCTCGGCGTTGATCTCCCACGAGCCGGTCCAGGCCAGCGCCATTCCCCACGCCGGACCGGTCGGCTCGGCGGTGTCGCGCACCGCCAGCCAGGGCACGTGCAGATGCCCGGGTACGCCCTGGGAGCTGCCGATGGTGAACGCGCCGTGACCCAGCTCGACGTGGGAGAGCTGGAACTCCTGCGACCACTGCCCCCACTGGTGGCTGACCAGCGCGCCGTGCGGTGTCGGTACGCAGAACCCGCCCGACCCGGCCCGGACCACCCGCAGCGGGCTGGTGCCGTCGTTGGTCAGCTCGACCCAGCGCTGCACCACGTCGGTGCCGACGGGCACCCGGTAGTGCACCGTGGCGTGCAGCCCGGTGACCGGGTCGGCGAAGTCGACGGCCAGCTCCCGCTGGTCGGCGTCGATCCGCGCGCCGGTGTGCGCGAAGCCCACCCGCCGCTGCCCGTTCGAGGTCTCGACCACCAGGTCGGCGCCGGTGAACGGGCGGTCGGCGTCGGTGGCGTACTCGATGGGGGCGGCGTCCCCGGCGGTGAGGAACGGGACCGGGCCGTCGTAGCCGACCGGCGAGGGGCCGTCGGAGACCCCGTGCGGCCCCCACGCGACCAGTTCCAGCCAGCGGCCGTGCTCCGGCACCCGCACGGTGTACTCGGTGTGCGTGCCCCGCAGCGTCCAGCGCCGCCCGGCCTCGGCGGTCACTTGACCGCTCCGAGCGCCAGGCCGGAGACGAAGTGCCGTTGGAAGCGGAGGAAGACCGCGACGGTGGGGACGGCCGCGATGACCGTGCCGGCGGCGATGACGTTCCAGGACGAGACGAACTGCCCCTGGAGGGCGAGCAGCGCCGGGGTGACCGGCATGTTGTCGTCGGTACGCAGCACGGTGATCGCCCAGAGCAGGTCGTTGAAGATCCAGGTGAAGGAGAGCGCCCCGAGCGCGGCCAGCGCGGGCCGGGTCAGCGGCAGCATCACCCGGGTGAAGATCTGTGCCGTGCCGGCGCCGTCGATGGTGGCCGCCTCCTGGATCTCACCCGGCAGGTCCCGCATGAAGCCGTGCAGGACGAAGGTGTAGAAGCCGAGCCCGAAGCCGACCTGCACCGCGATCAACGCCCAGAGCGTGTCGTACAGGCCGGTCAGCTCGCTGAACTTGGCCACCGGGATGAGCAGGATCTGCGGTGGCAGCAGGTTGCCGGCGAGCATCAGCAGCAGGATGGTCCGCCGCCCGGGAATCCGGAAGCGACTCAGGGCGAACGCCGCCATCGCGGCCAGCCCCAGGCTCAACGCCACCGACGGGACGGTGACCAGCATGCTGTTGACCAGCGCGCGCAGCTCGCCGCCGTCGGTCCACGCCTGCCGGTAGGTGTCCAGGGTGAACGACCGGGGCAGGCTGCCCACGCCGTGCGCGGCGATGTCGTCGAACGACCGGGTGGACATCACCACCACCCAGAGCACCGGGCCCAGCCAGAGCAACGACAGCAGGATCATGCCGGTGTGGAAGGCCCCGGTACGGAGCTTGTTCATGACGCTTCCTCCCGGAACGCGCGGACCAGGTAGCCGAGGATGACGGCCAGCGCGAGCACGAAGATCACGACTGCGATCGCCGAGGCGTAACCCAGCCGCAGGCTCTGGAACGCGGTCGAGTACATGTAGGTGCTGAGCAGCTCCGACGAGTGGTACGGGCCGCCCTTGGTCAGCGACCAGACGATGTCGAACGAGCGCAGCGAGTCGATCACGATGACCGACAGCACCACGGCGTTGACCCCCTTGAGTTGGGGGATGGTGACGTGCCGCAGCCGCTGCCAGGAGTTGGCGCCGTCCATCCGGGCCGCCTCGTGCAGCGCCGGGTCGATCGCCTTCAGCCCGGCCAGGAACAGCACCATCACGTACCCGATCTGCCGCCACAGCGCGGGCAGGATCACCGCGTACAGGGCGGTCTGCGGGTCGGCGAGCCAGGGCCGGATCAGCTGCTCCAGGCCGACCGCCCGCAGCAGCGTGTCGGCGATGCCGTCGGGCTGGTAGAAGACCCGCCAGACCAGCGCGGTCACCACCAGCGAGAACACCACCGGGGTGAACAGCGCGGCCCGGTAGAAGCCGACCCCGCGCCGCTCCTTCTGCAGGACGAGCGCCATCCCGAAGCCGCCCAGCACGGAGAGGCCGCCGAAGAGCACCAGCCAGATGACCGTGTTGAGCAGCGCACCCCGGAAGGTGGCGTCGCCGGCCAGCTCGACGTAGTTGTCGGTGCCGACGAAGGCCGGCGGTGTCATCCCGTCCCAGCGGGTGAGGGAGAACCAGAAACCCTGGATCGCCGGCCAGAACACCCAGACGCTCTCGACCACGAACGGTACGAGGACGAACGCCACCAGCAGCGGCGACAGCCGAGCCGACCGTCGCCGCCGCCGGGTGGGGGTGACCGGAGTCGTGGAGATCGTTGCTGTCACGTCAGCCCTTGAAGACCTTCTCGGCGCCGGCCTGCCACTCCCGCAGGATCGCGTCGATCTGGTCCGGCCTGTCGATGAACTTCGTCAGCGCGGTGTCGGCAGTCGGCTGGAGCGCGTCGCTGGAGTCGCGGTTGAAGAACTGGGTCAGCTCCTTGGCCTCGTTCAGCATCGCCTTGCCCTTGGCCACCAGCGGCGAGTCGGACGCCCTGGCCCTGGGGTTGGCCGGCAGCACGATGCCGGAGCTGGCCTTGACGTACGCCTCCTGGGCCTCGACCCCGGCCAGGTAGCTGAGCAGGGCCTTGGCGCCGGTCGGGTTGGCGGTCTTCGCGCTGGCGAAGAAGCCGTCGGTCGGCGCCTCCTCGGCCAGCGGCACCGCCGGGTCGATGATCGGGAACCGGAAGAAGTCCAGGTCACCGAGCGCGTCCTTGGGCGCCGCGTCGGCGAAGAAGGTGCCGATCAGGAACATGCCCGTCTTGCCGGCCAGCAGCGCGGTGGTCGCCTCCTGGAACGGGTACGCCTTGCCCTTGGGGTCGAAGTACGGCAGCACCTCGCGCCAGCGGGTGAGGACCGCCTTGACCTTCGGGTCGTCAAAGCGCTGCTTGCCGGCGAGCAGCTCGCGGTGGAACGGCGCGCCGTTGATCCGGATGTTGAGATAGTCGAACCAGGCCGAGGCCACCCACGGGGTGTCGCCGAGGCCGATGCCGATCGGCGGGACGCCCTTGCTCTTCAGCGTCTCGCAGAGCGCCAGGAAGTCGGCCCAGGTCTTCGGCTCCTGCACGCCCCACTTGGCGAAGTTGGACTTGCGGTAGAAGAAGCCCCACCAGTAGTTGTTCATCGGCACGAAGATCTGCTTGCCGCTGGCGTCGGTGGAGAGGGTACGCAGCGACTGGGGGTAGTCACCCAGCGACTTCCAGACGTCGGAGACGTCCAGCAGCAGGTTCTTGCTGGCGTAGTCGTTGGCGACCGAGCCCGCGTACCAGGTGTAGAGGTCCGGTGGGTTCGCCGAGGTCAGGTAGGTCGGCAGCTGGGTCCGGAAGGTCTCCGAGGCGATCGTGTTGAGGCTCGCCGTGCCCTTGCCCTGGGTGTTGAAGTTCGCGATCAGCTTCTCCATCGCCGCCTTGGCCTGCGGCGAGGAGAGGTTGGACTGGATCGTGACCGCGCCCGAGCCGCCGCTCGTCGCCGGTCCGCTGGCGGAGCTGGCGCACGCGCTGAGGAACGAGCTGGCGCCGAGCGCGCCCAGGCCGGCGAGCCCGAGGTGGCCAAGGAATCGCCGGCGACCGGGGTCGAAGTCGCTCACGAGGTATCCCTTCCTCTACGACACTCAGCGTCACCGCGCGATGTGTCGTCCATGTGAATGCTGTGCCGAGAAGGTTGCATCGGCCGTCGCCGACTGTCAAGATATCTTCGTAATTAATGGTTAGTTGGGATCAAGTCGAGGGTCGGGTGGATCAGCCTATGCGCCGGCTGGAAGGCAAGAACGCGCTGGTCACCGGCGCGATGGGCGGGATCGGCGCGGCCACCGCCCGGCGGCTCGCCGCCGAGGGAGCCGCCGTCGCGCTCTTCGACGTGGCCGACCCGACCCCGCTGACCGAGGAGCTGACCGCTCACGGCGACCGGGCACTGTCCGTAATGGGCGATGTCAGCGACGAGGGCGACTGGGCGGCTGCCGTCGCCGCCACCCGGAACCACCTCGGCCCGGTCGACATCCTGGTCAGCACCGCGTACGCCGTGCGGGTCGCCCCGGCGCACGAGACCAGCCGGCAGTCCTGGGACCAGCAGCTCGGCGTCAGCCTCACCGGCTCCTTCCTCGGCGTCCGCGCCTGCCTGGACGACCTGCGGGCACGCTCGGGCGCGGTGGTGCTGATCTCCTCGGTGCACGCGCTGGTCGGGCTGCCCGGCCGACCCGCGTACGCCGCCGCCAAGGGTGGGCTGGTCGCGCTCGGCCGCCAACTCGCCGTGGAGTACGGCCCACAGGTGCGGGTCAACACCGTGCTGCCCGGCCCGATCCTCACCGCCGCCTGGGCCGACGTGTCCGAAGAGGACCGCCGGCAGAGCGTCGCGGAGACCGTGGCGAAGCGCTTCGGCACCCCCGACGAGGTGGCCGCGACGATCGCGTTCCTCGCCTCACCGGACGCCGCCTACGTCACCGGCGCGAGTCTCGTGGTGGACGGTGGTTGGACAGCGGTGAAAGCCTCGGCCTGAGAGATCGACACCGACCAGCGAAAAGGCCAGGAGCATTGGCACAGTACGCACGCCGCGGCATCCACGGGCAGACCGTCGAAGCGATCGCCCGTCGCATCCTCACCGGTGAGATCGCCGTCGGCGCGACCCTGAACATGGTCGCGTTGCAGGAGGAGTTCGACGTCAGCCTCACGGCGCTCCGCGAGGCGCTGAAGGTTCTCTCCGCCAAGGGCATCGTCGACGCCCGGCAGAAGCGCGGCACCTTCGTCCGGCCCCGGGCGGACTGGAACCTGCTCGACGGTGACGTGATCCGCTGGCAGTTCGCCGAGGGCACCGACCAGCGGTTGCTCGACCAGCTGCACGAGGTGCGCGCCATCATCGAGCCGGCCGCCGCACGGCTGGCCGCCACCCGGGCCACCGAGGACGACCTGACCGCCCTGGACCGGGCACTGGCCGAGATGGCCCAGGCCGACGGAGACCCCGCCGCCGCCACCGCAGCCGACCTCGCCTTCCACCGCGCGCTGCTCGCCGCCACCCACAACGAGTTGCTGGAGCGGATGGAGGTGGTGATGGAGACCGGGCTCGCCGAACGGGACCGCCTGGTGCACGGCGGCACGGCGCACGACGACCCGGTGCCCAGCCACCGCGCGGTGGTCGACGCGCTGCGCGATCGGGACGAGACGGCGGCCGAGACCGCGATGCGTGAGTTGCTGGACAAGGCCGTCCGCGACGTCGAGAAGGCACGGGGACGAAGGGGCAGTCAGTGAAGATCGAGCGGATCGAGACCTTCCTGGTCGCGCCACGGTGGTTGTTCTGCCGGGTGGAGACCGACGACGGGCTGGTCGGGTGGGGTGAACCGGTGGTCGAGGGGCGCGCCGAGGTGGTGCGCAGCGCGGTCGAGGTGCTCTCCGAATACCTGATCGGCGCGGACCCGCTGCGGATCGAGCAGCACTGGCAGGTGCTCACCAAGGGCGGCTTCTACCGGGGCGGACCGATCCTCTCCAGCGCGGTCGCCGGCCTCGACCAGGCCCTCTGGGACATCGCCGGGCAGGCGTACGGCGCGCCGGTGCACGCGCTGCTCGGCGGGGCCGTACGCGACCGGGTGCGGATCTACTCGTGGATCGGCGGGGACGAACCCGGCGAGGTGGCCGACGCCGCCGCCGCGCAGGTCGCCGCCGGCCTCACCGGGGTCAAGATGAACGCCTGCGGGCGACTGTCGCCAATCCCCACCTCGGCCGAGGTGGACGCGGTCATCGGCCGGGTGGCCGCCGCACGCGAGGCACTCGGCCCCGACCGGGACATCGCGGTGGACTTCCACGGTCGCGCCGGGATGGCCGCCGTCCGCCGGATCCTGCCCGAGCTGGCCGCCCTGCGCCCGTTCTTCGTGGAGGAGCCGGTCCTACCCGACCAGGCCCACCACCTGAGCGACATCGTGGCCAGCACGCCGATCCCGGTGGCCACCGGCGAGCGGCTCTACGGACGATCCGAGTTCCTCGGCCCGTTGCAGGCCGGGGTCGCCGTGGTCCAGCCGGACCTGTCGCACGCCGGGGGGATCTCCGAGGTCCGCCGGATCGCCGCGCTGGCCGAGACGTACGGCGCCCTGCTCGCCCCGCACTGCCCACTCGGCCCGATCTCCCTGGCGGCCAGCCTTCAGGTGGCCTTCGCGACGCCGAACTTCCTGATCCAGGAGCAGAGCATCGGCATCCACTACAACGTCGGCTCGGAGCTGCTGGACTACCTGGTCGACCCGGAGCCGTTCCGGTTCGTGGACGGCCACATCGCCCGCTTCGACCGGCCTGGCCTGGGCATCACCGTGGACGAGACGGCCGTCCGCAAGGCCGCGCAGACCCCGCACGCCTGGCGCAACCCGGTCTGGCAGCACGCCGACGGGTCGTTCGCCGAATGGTGACCGGCACGAGGCCGGTGGCGCTGCGGGTGGCGTACGACGCGGCGCACGGCGGCCGGTGGACGAGCCTGCACGGCGGCGGCCGGGAATGGCTCTGGCGTGGCCCGGAACCGGGCCGGCACGACGTACGCCCCGACGACCCGTTCGTCGACGCCGGCGGGCTGGAGGAGTGCCTGCCCACCGTGCGCGGCGAGCCCGACCACGGCGAGGTGTGGTCGCGCCCGTGGCGAACCGTCGGCCCCGGCAGCGCTGGCACTGGCACCACCGGCCCGGACACCGCCGTCATCGAGCGGCCGACGTTCACACTGAGCCGCCGGATCGCCCACGAGGGTGGCGTGGTGGTGGCCGACTACCGGCTGGCCGCCGACCCCGGGCACCGGTTCGTGTGGGCCGCGCACGCCCTGCTGGACCTCTCCCCCGCCGCCCGCCTCGACGCGCCCGCCGGCACCCCGACCCGGCTGCACCCGGAGGCCGCCGCGCTCCTGTCACCGGGCGCCTGGCCCACCGGCGACCCGTGGTTGACCGGGCCGTGGCCGGCCCCGGCCGGGTTGACCCTCGACACGTTCGGCCCCGACGACGGGACTGCGCTCGGCGCGGTGCTGCTCGACTGCCCCCGGGTCCAGGTGCTCGACGGAGTCGACCTGCTGACCCTGGAGCTGGAGTGTGACGGCCAGCCCCGCAGCACCGCGCTCTGGCGCAACCTGGGCGGCTGGCCGGCGCACCGCCCCTACCGCAGCGTCGGCGTGGAACCGATGCTCGGCTGCGCCTTCGACCTGGCCGACGCCGGCCCCGACGACGCGGCGGTCATCCCGCCCGCGGGTGAGGTCGACTGGCGACTCACCATCTCCGCCCACCGCATCCACTGAGGACACCCGTGACGAACCTGCTCGACGAGCTGCGTACCCATCGACTGCTGGCCATCGTGCGCGGCCCGGACCCGGCCGCCGCGCTGACCGCCGTGCTCACCCTGGCCGAGAGCGGCGTCGCCCTGGTCGAGGTCTCGTTGACCGGCGCCGACGCGCTCGACGTCATTCGACGCGCCCGGACCGCCCTCGGGCCCGACTTCGCCTTGGGCGCGGGCACCGTGCTCAGCGCGGAGGACGCCCGCGCGGCGGCCGACGCGGGCGCGGGTTTCCTGGTCACCCCGGCGATCGCACCGAGCCTCGCCGAGGGCGGCCGACTCGGGCTGCCGGTGCTCGCCGGTGCCCTCACCCCCACCGAGGTGGTGCGGGCCACCGACGGCGGGGCCACCGCGGTCAAGCTCTTCCCGGCCTCCCTCGGCGGGCCCGACTACCTCGGCGCCCTGCGCGACCCCTTCCCCGGCATCGCGTTCGTGCCGGTCGGTGGGGTCGACGCGGCCGGCGCGCGCCGCTACCTCGACCGGGGCGCCACGGCGGTCGGCGTCGGATCCCCGCTGCTCGGCGACGCCGTCCACGGCGGTGACCCGGCGGCGCTGCGCGAGCGCGCCAGCGCCTTCCTCACAGCGGTGCGACAGTGACCGACCTGCTCACGCTCGGCGAGACGATGGCGGCGTTCCGCACCACCGGCCCACTGCGGCTGGGCGGCACCGCCGGGATCTCCGTCGCCGGGTCCGAGTCGAACGTGGCGATCGGTCTGGCCCGGCTCGGCCACCGGGCCAGCTGGGTCGGCGTCACCGGCGCGGACGAGCCCGGCGAGCTGGTCCGCCGCACGTTGCGCGCCGAGGGTGTCGACCTGACCTGGTCCCGGGTCGACGCGACCGCCCCCACCGGGTTGATTCTCTTCGAGAACCGGGTCGCCGACATCAACCGGGTCACCTACCACCGCGCCGGGTCGGCCGGCTCCCGGCTGCGCCCGGCCGACGTGACCCGTGCCTTCGACGCGCCCGGACCACCACCCCGGCTGCTGCACGTCACCGGCATCACCTGCGCGCTCGGCGCGGACCCGTACCAGGCGGTGGTGGAGGCCGTGCGCCGCGCCCGCGCGGCCGGCAGCACGGTCTGCCTGGACGTCAACCACCGCAACCGGCTCTGGTCGGTCGCCGAGGCCGCCGCCGCGCTGCGACCGCTGCTGCCCTCGATCGACCTGGTGGTCGCCTCCGACGACGAGTTGGCCGTGCTGACCGACGCGACCGACCCCGCCACGGCGCTACTCTCGGCCGGCGTCACCGAGGTCGTCGTCAAGCACGGCGGCGACGGGGCGACCAGCCACAGCACCACCGGGACGATCCACCGTCCGGCCCGGAGGGTGCCGGTGGTGGACACCGTGGGCGCGGGTGACGCCTTCGTCGCCGGGCTGCTCTCCGGCTGGCTCGACGGGGCCGACGCGGCGGGCCGACTGGACCGGGCCGTCACCACCGGCGCGTTCGCGGTCGCCACCCGCGGCGACTGGGAGGGTCTGCCCGACCGGGCCGAGCTGGCGCTGCTCGACCACGACCCCGGCGGTACGGTCCGCTGACGATCCCCTTTGAAGGAGCACCATGGAGCTGACCGAGCCGACTGTCTGGAGCACCGACCGGTTGGAGTTGGGCGAGGGCCTGCGCTGGGTCGACGACCGGCTGGTCCTCGTCGACCTGCTGGCCGGGCGGCTGCTGCAGACCGACGGCGACGCCCCGACCCCGCTGCGGGAGCTGCGCCGCCTCGACGTACCGCTCGGCGCGGTGGCGCCGGTGGCCGACCGACCCGGCGACTGGCTGGCCGCCGCCGGGACCGGGGTCACCCTGCTGCCCGCCGCCACCGATCCCCGACCGGTCGCCGACCTGGTGGGCGACGCGCCCGAGCCGACCCGGATGAACGACGCGGTCGCGGACCCGCACGGCCGTTTCTGGGCCGGCAGCATGACGTACGCGATGGTGCCCGGCGGGGGCACGCTCTTCCGCCTCACCCCGGGCGCCGAGCCGGTCCCCGCGGTGACCGGGCTGACCATCCCGAACGGGCCGGCGTTCGACGCCACCGGCACGACCATGTACCTGGCCGACACGCCACGCGGCGAGATCGACCGGTTCACCGTCGACCCTGCCACCGGGGCCCTGCACGGCCGGGAGCCGTTCGTGCGGCTGTCCCCCGCCGACGGCGGCCCGGACGGCATGACCCTCGACGCGGCCGGGCACCTCTGGATCGCGCTGTGGGGCGGCGCGGCGGTACGCCGCTACCGACCCGACGGCACCCTCGACCGGGAGATCCGACTGCCGGCCAAGCAACCGGCCGGCATCTGCCTGGGCGGCCCCGACCTGCGCCGACTCTTCATCGGGACCGCACGGGTGGGGCTGGACCGGGCGGGCCCGCAGGACGGCGCGCTGCTCGCGGTGGACGTCCCGGTCCCCGGCCTGCCCGCCGCGCGGGCCGCCGCGCCGGTGGGCTGACGGTCAGCTTCTCGCCCACCGCGCCGTGGCCGCCGTCGTGGGTCCGGAGCTTGCCCTGCCGGCTCGGCACGCCACCAGCCTCGGCCACGGCGAGGCATACCGGACGTCCGGCCGGGAATAGCCGTGTTCGGAGCACGGCAACGAGGCGACAGGGGGCGCGAGGATGAGCACCGTGGGACGGGCGTCATGAACGGGCCGGTCGGCGACGAGCCGATGGGCGAGCTGGAGTTGGTGCACACCTTCACCGGCCCGATGCCGACCGGTGTGAGCGTTTCGCACCGGGGCCGGATCTTCGTCAACTTCCCGAAGTGGGGCGACGAGGTACCGGCCACCGTCGTCGAGCTGCGCGACGGCCAGGAGATGCCCTACCCGGACCAGGCGTGGAACAGCCCGTCCGGCGACGACGACGCGGGCGCGTTCGTCTCGGTGCAGAGCATCGTGGTGGACCCGGCCGACCGGCTCTGGGTGCTCGACACCGGCAGCCCGATGTTGCAACCGACCAAGCCGGGCGGCCCGAAGCTGGTTCGGATCGACCTGGACACCGACACCGTCGCCCAGGTGATCACGTTCCCGGCGGACGTGGCGCTGCCGACGACGTACCTCAACGACGTCCGCTTCGACCTGCGGCGGGGCGAGGCGGGGGTCGCCTACATCACCGACTCCGCGTTCGCCGGGCCGAACGGGATCATCGTGGTGGACCTGGCCAGCGGGGCCTCCTGGCGGCGGCTGCACGACCACCCGTCCACCAAGGCCGAGCCGCTGACGTCGTTCCGCCCGGTGGTCGAGGGCCGGCCGTTCCTGGAACGACCGGCCAACGGCGCACCGAAGCCGGTGGGCATGGGCTCCGACGGCATCGCCATCTCCGCCGACGGCACCCGGCTCTACTACTGCCCGTTGGCGTCCCGACGCCTGCACAGCGTCTCCACCGAGGCGCTGGCCGACCCGGGCGTCACCCAGGAGGCGGTCGCCGCGACGGTTGTCGACGAGGGCGACAAGAGCAGCGGTTCGGACGGGTTGGAGAGCGACGACGCGGGGCGGCTCTACCTCACCGCGTACGAGCACAATGCGGTGCTGCGGCGGCTGCCGGACGGCGACTACGAGACCCTGGTCCACGACCCGCGACTGCTCTGGCCGGACACCATGTCGGTGGCCACCGACGGGTACCTCTACGTCACCGCCAACCAACTGCACCGGCAGCCGCAGTACCAGCGCGGCAAGGACCTGCGGCGCAAGCCGTACGCCCTGTTCCGCACCCGCATCGACGCCGGCCCGGTGCTGCTGCGCCCTTGACCGGGCCAGGGCCCGACTCCCTCCGCGATCTTGCACTTTCTGTCCCGACAGAAGGGGCATTCACCCCTGAATCAACAACCGAAACTGCAAGATCGGCGCAATTTTGGACTCAGCCCGTGGGCAGGGTGCGGTTTAGGAGGTCGAACAGGGCGATCCAGTGGCGCTCGGTGGCCTGCTCGTCGTACGCGGGGGTGTCGGCCATGGTGTAGCCGTGGTGGGCGCCCGCGTACACCTCGGAGCGGTAGCGCACCCCGGCGGCGTCGAGGGCCTTCTCCAGCATGGCGATCTGTTCGGGCGTCATCGACTGGTCGGCGTCGGCGTGCCCGAAGTACACCTCGCCGGTGATCGAGCCGACGCCCAGGTGCGGGCTGTCCGGCGCGTCGGTGACGATCCGCCCGCCGTGGAAGCTGGCGACGGCCGCGATGCGGTCCGGGTGCGCCTCGATGGCCCGCAGCGCGTTCGTGCCGCCCATGCAGTAGCCGGTGACAGCGACCGGGCCGGGCCGGACGTCGTCCCGGGCGGCCAGAAAGTCGAGGTACGCGGCGCTGTCCCGGCTGATCACGTCGGGGGTCAACGCGCCGATCAGCGGCACGATCTTCTCGAAGATCGCGCCGCGCTGGTCGGCGTCGCCGAGTCGGGACAGGTCGAACAGCGGCGCCCGGCCGGCCCGGTAGAACAGGTGGGGCGTCAACACCAGGTAACCGCGCTCGGCGATCCGCTCCGCCATCTCCACCAGGCGCGGGCGCGGGCCGAAGGCGTCCATGAAGAGCAACACCGCCGGGAACGGGCCGTCGCCGTCCGGTCGGGTCAGACTCGCGTCCGCCACTCCGTCACTGGTCGGGATGTCCACCGTCGTCGTCAGCACCGCGCCTCCTCGTACGCCGATCTTGGTCCGTTCGAACGTTACTCGCCGTATCGGTCCTCCCGGCCGGCAGCCGCGTGAACGCGGTGTCGAGAAACTGCGGTGACCCGTGCGCCTCCAGTCGACCCGGTCGTCCCGACAATCCCCGACGCTCAGGCGCGGACGAAGCGCACCGCGTCGGCGACCACGTGGCCGTCGGTGTCCTCGGTGCGGATCAGCACGCTGCCGTCGGTGCCCGCCGTGAAGGGGTAGGTGCCCAGCGGCACCCACTGGCCGCCCGACTGTCGCTGGTCGACCGTCCGCGTGACCAACCCCCCGGAGTACGCGATGTCCACCGGCACGTTGCTGGCGCGGTTCGGGTCGGCGGTCCAGCGCAGCTGCACGGTCCACGACCCGGAGGCCGGCAGGGTCGGGCGGAACCGCAGCCGGTTGACGCCCTTGGCGGTGTTGCCGTCGTGCTCGTAGTCGGAGCCGTAGTAGCCGCCGATGCTGGTGCTGCGCAGCCACGTCCCGGCCCGGGTGATGCCGCTGGACGCCGCGTTGTCCAGGATCACCTCGCTGGTGCTGCCCCATTCCAGCACCGCGCCGTCCTGCCGCAGCCGGGTCTGGAGGGCGGGCACGGAGACGGCCTGCACGGCGAGGCTCCCGGCGAGTGCCAGGGACGCCGCGGTGGCCGCCGCCTGCCCGAGGATCATGAACACGGGTTCCATCCGGATCGAGCCGTACGCGATGTGGCTCGCCGAGAGGCAGACCGGGACCAGCAGGTTGGCGCACTGCGCCTGGTGCGGCACGATCGCGCGATAGCTCACCGGGTACGGCGCGGGCACGCCGATCTGCACGTCCCCCTCGTTGCGGACCTTGCCGTCGACGACCACCCGCTGACAGTTGTGCGAGTCCATCGTGTAGCTGGCCAGCCCGACCGAGTCGGTGGCCCGCACCCGGCCCCGGCAGTCGGCCTCGGTCATCACGTACGCGGAGACCATCCGGCGGGCCTCGCGGATGTAGAGCAGCGGCGGCCAGCCACCCGTGCTGGTGAACTCGTCGACCGGCAGCCCCCAGCGGGCGGTCGAGTCGCGGACCGACGCCGGCAGTCGGGGGTCGTTGGCCAGGAACCACATCAGCCCCTGCTGGTAGGTGCGGTGCTCGGCGATGATGCTCTCCCGCGCCGCCCAGCTCGCCGTCGGGTACGCGTAGTTGAAGCCGATGTGGTCGGTCGAGACGGCGCCGTTGTTGTTGGAGTCGGTCTTCCCGCCGCCGATCGAGTGGGTGGTGAAGTACGGCCCGGTGTAGCCGGCCTGGATGTGCCGCAGCAGCAGCTCGTACCGGATCGGGTCGTAGCCGGACGGCTTGCCGAACGGGGTCCGGTTGGCCGCCTGGGTCAGGCACATCCGGAAGCAGTACGCCTGGATCCGGTCGTCGCCGCTGCCCTGCGGGGCGAGTGGCGTGGCCGAGATGCCCGGCAGCAGGCCGCTGGCGGGCGAGCCGGCCGTGACGTACGGGTCGACGGGGTAGGCGAACTGGTGGGTGTTGCGCGACTGCACCCCGTTGATCGTCTCGCCGTACGTGTCGTTGGACTCCCGCCCGACGGTGAACCCCACCCCGGCCATGGCCAGCAGGTCGCCCTCGTAGGTGGCGTCGACGAACACCCCGCCCCGGTAGATCGACCCGTCCTCGGTGCGCAGCTCGGTGATCCGGTTGCCGGTGCGGCCGAGGCCGGTCAGCCGGGCATTGATGATCACCGGCACGCCCGCCTCGGCCAGCATCTCGGCGAAGACGGCGGTGGCGACGTGCGGTTCGAAGGTCATCCGCAGCGGCGACGTCGGCGTGAGGGTGCCGCCGTGGTACTTCACGTACACCCGGCGGTAGAACTCGGCGGCCAGCCCGCCGATGGACGCCTGGACGCCGGTGTCGGTGGCGCCCAGCCCGGCGGTGCTCAACCCGCCGACGTGGCTGGTGGGCTCCACCACCACGGCGGTCCGGCCGAGCCGGCGCATGGTGATCGCGGCGGCCAACCCGCCGGAGGTGGCGCCGTAGACGACCAGGTCGGCGGTGGTGACGGCGGCCTGGGCGGGGTGCGCTCGGAACGGGTCGGAGAGACCGGCCAGGACGAGGCCGGCGCCGCCGGCGGTCAGCAGCCGACGACGGGACAGGGGCAGGGACACGGCGGGGCTCCCGAGGGGTAACCGGTGCGGGGGGACGGTTACAGAAGCACGCCGCTGCCGCTGCTGAACGAAATTCTTCAATCTCCGCCGGCGGGTGTCAACGGTTCACGGCCGGTAGCGGTAGCCCATTCCCGGCTCGGTGATGAGGTGCCGGGGGCGGGCCGGGTCGTCCTCCAGCTTGCGCCGCAGCTGGGCCAGGTACTGCCGCAGGTAGTTGGTCTCGTTCTGGTATTCCGGCCCCCACACGTCCTGGAGGAGCTGCCGTTGGCTGACCAGCTTGCCCGGGTGGCGCAGCAGCTTCTCCAGCACGCTCCACTGGGTGGGGGTCAGCTTGACCTCGGTGCCGTCGTCGCGCCGCACGGTGTGGTCGGCCAGGTCGACGGTGTGTTGGCCGATCCGCAGCGCCGGCACCGATTCGCTGGGCGCGCCGAGGCGGCGGGTCACCGCGCGGATGCGGGCCAGCAACTCCTCCACCCCGAACGGCTTGGTCACGTAGTCGTCCGCGCCCGCGTCGAGCGCCGCGACCTTGTCCTCGCTGCCGGCCCGGCCGGAGAGCACGATGATCGGCACGGTGGTCCATCCGCGTAGGCCCCGGATCACCTCCACGCCGTCGATGTCGGGCAGGCCGAGGTCGAGCACCACCAGGTCGGGTGGGTGACTGGCGGCGGCCTTCAACGCGGCGGCCCCGGTACCGGCGACGTCCACGTCGTACCGGCGGGCGCGCAGGTTGATCCGCAGGGCACGCAGGATCTGCGGTTCGTCGTCGACGACCAGGATGCGGGTCATTCCTGCGGCCCCTCCGAGCTGGTCTGCGCGGCAGCCGGCAGCCGCAGCACCATGGTGAGCCCACCGCCGGGGGTGGTCTCCGGGGTGATGCTGCCACCCATCGCCTCGGCCAACCCCCGGGACAGGGCGAGACCGAGACCGACGCCGGTCTGGTTGTCCCGGTCGCCGAGGCGTTGGAACGGCAGGAAGACGTGCTCCCACTGGTCCTCCGGGATGCCCGGCCCCCGGTCGATCACCCGCAGCTCGACCTGGCCGGCGTGGGCGCTGGCGGTGATGGTGGGCGGCTGGCCGGGCGGGCTGTAGCGCAACGCGTTGGCGACGATGTTGACCAGCACCCGTTCCAGCAGGCCCGGGTCGGCGGCGGCGGCCGGCAGGTCGGCCGGGATGTCCGTGCCGACGGTCGCGGCGGCCGGGCCAAGTTCGTCAAGTGCCAGGGGTACGGCGTCCTCCAGGCCGATCGCGGTCGCCGAGATGCCCAGCACGCCCGCCTGGAGCCGGCTCATGTCGAGCAGGTTGGCGACCAGCCGGGCGAGGCGGTCCAGCGACTCCTCCGCGGTCTCCAGCAACTCCTCGCGGTCGGACTCGTCGAACTCGATGTCGTGGCTGCGCAGGCTGGTCACGGCCGCCTTCGCCGAGGCCAGCGGCGTACGCAGGTCGTGGCTGACCGCGGCGAGCAGCGCGGTGCGCATCCGGTCGGCGGCGGCGAGGGGCCGGGCGGTGGCGGCCTCCTCGGCGAGCCGTTCCTGGCGCAGCGCGACGGCGGCCTGGGCGGCGAACGCCTCGACGATCCGCCGGTCGGCCGCCGCCAACCGCCGGCCGCTGAGTACGACGGTGATCCGGTCGTCGACGGGTACCGCCGTCTCGCCCCCGTCGGGGGTGCAGGCCGGTTGCTCGCCGACGCTGGCCACGACACACCAGGCGTGCTCCTCGCGGGCCCGCTCCGGACGTCCGCCGGCCTCCTCGGCCAGCTCCAGCACGCTCACCGCGCGCAGCCCGAACGTCTCCCGGAGCTGGTCGAGCAGGGCGGGCAGGGGTCGTTCGCCGCGCAGCACCCCACCGGCGACGGCGGCGAGGGTCTGCGCGTCGGCGGCGGCCCGCGCGGCCTCCCGGGTACGCCGGGCCGCCACGTCGACGATCCAGCTCACTGCGAGGGCCACCCCGACGAAGACGGCCAGGGCGAGCAGGTTGTCCGCCTCGGCGATGGTCAGCGTGCGGAAGGGCGGGGTGAAGTACCAGTTGAGCAGTAGCGACCCGCCGAGGGCGGCGACCAGGGCGGGCCACACCCCACCGACCAGCGCGACCCCGACGACCCCGGCGAGGAACAGCAGGATGTCGTTGGTCAGTGTCAGATCGGGCAGGGCCTTCAGCAGCACGGTGAGCAGCGGCATGCCCAGCACCGCCAGACCGAACCCGAGCAGCCGGCGGCGTCGGGACAGCGCCGCCGGCACGGCTGCCGCCCGGCGGCCCTTGCCGGCCTGCTTGTGGGTGACCAGGTGCACGTCGATCGAGCCGGAGAGCGCGGTGGTGGTCACCCCGACTCCCCGGGCGAAGATCTGCGCGAGCCGACCCCGCCGGCTGGCCCCGAGCACCAGCTGGGTGGCGTTCACCCCCTGGGCGAAGTCCAGCAGCGCGGCCGGCACGTCGGTGCCGAGCACCTGGTGGTACGTGCCGCCCAGGCTCTCCACCAGCACCCGTTGCCGGGCGAGCTGGGCCGGGTCGGCGCCGGCCAGGCCGTCGCTGCGGGCGACGTGCACGGCGAGCAGGTCGGCGCCCTTGCTGCGGGCGGCGACCCGGGCCGCCCGGCGGATCAGCGTCTCGCCCTCCGGGCCACCGGTCAGCGCGACCACGACCCGTTCCCGGGCCTCCCAGGTGGCGGCGATGCCCTGTTGGCTGCGGTACCGGTCGAGTTGCTCGTCGACCTTGTCGGCCAGCCAGAGCAGCGCCAGCTCACGCAGCGCGGTGAGGTTACCGACCCGGAAGTAGTTGCCCAACGCGGCGTCGATCTTGTCGGGTCGGTAGATGTTGCCGTGCGCCATCCTCCGGCGCAGCGCCTCCGGGGTCATGTCGACCAACTCGACCTGTTCGGCGGCGCGGACGATCTCGTCCGGCACGGTCTCCCGCTGGGTGGTGCCGGTGATCTGCGCGACGACGTCGTTGACCGACTCCAGGTGCTGCACGTTGACCGTGGACAGCACGTCGATGCCGGCGTCGAGCAGCTCCTGGACGTCCTGCCAACGCTTGTCGTGCCGGGAACCGGGCACGTTGGTGTGCGCCAGCTCGTCGACCACCGCGATCTCCGGGCGGCGGGCCAGCACCGCGTCCAGGTCCATCTCGGTGAACTCGACGCCCCGGTACTCCATCGCGCGTCGGGGCACCTGCTCCAGGTCGCCGAGCATCGCGGCTGTGTGCTGACGGCCGTGGGTCTCCACGAAACCGATCACCACGTCGGTGCCGCGCGCGGCCCGCCGCCGGGCCTCCTCCAACATGGCGTACGTCTTGCCGACGCCGGGGGCGGCCCCGAGATAGATGCGCAGTTCTCCGCGTGGCACGGGGTCCATCCTCCCTGCTCGGATCGGCGGGCGGGGCCGCGCCCAGTCGGCTCGGCCCCGCCCGCGGGGTGCTCAGCGCGGGGCGAACTGCTTGTCGAGGGCGAGGTTGAGTTCCAGCACGTTGACGCCGGGCTCACCCAGGAAACCGAGCGCCCGCCCGCCGGTGTGCTCCTCGACCAGCTTGCGGACCTCCGCCGGGTCCGCGCCGCGTTCCCGCGCGACCCGGTTCACCTGCAACTCGGCGTACGCCGGGCTGATCTGCGGGTCGAGACCGCTGGCGCTGGCGGTGACCGCGTCGGCGGGCACCGCCGGGTCGGCGGGCGCGTCGCCCCGGATCGGGGTGACCACCCCACCGGCGGCCACGTAGTCCTGGCCGGGCTGGGCCAACTCCACAGTCACGCCCTGGTACGAGGAGAGGAACGGCGTGGCCGGGGCGACCTGGTTGACGCTGACCACCCGGGTGACCGGGCCGGTCAGCCCGTCGGCGCGGAAGACCGCGAGCACGGCGCCCACCCCGTCGGCGGTGCAGAACGGTCGGCTGCCGTCCACGCCGTTGAGCTCGCCGACCTCCTTGCTGCGCGCGCAGACCTGGGTGAGCAGGCTCGCGCTGGACTCCTCCGGGTCGGTGGCGATGGTGTCGACCACGCTCTCCGGGCCCAGGTTGCTGGCCGAGGTGGCCCTCGGGTCGTAGCCGTCGCCGGCGGCCGACGGGCGGGACTGGAAGTAACGGCCGACGGGGTTGCCGTCCGCGTCGGTGAAGGACTGACCGATCAGCGCGCTGCCGACCGTCGTGCCGCCCGAGGTGATCAGCGAGCCGTCGGCCTTGTGGTCGAGGCCGGGCAGCTGACCTAGTGCGACCAGGGCCAGCGGGTAGACCAGGCCGAGCAGCACCGTGAAGACGAGCAGGGCACGCAGGGCGGCGAGGTGTTGGGCGATCCAGGTGGGTAGGCGCATCACGAAATCCCCGGGATGAACTGGATGAGCAGGTCGATGAGCTTGATCCCGATGAACGGCACGATGATGCCGCCCAGCCCGTACACCAGCAGGTTGCGGCTGAGCAGCTTCGACGCGGCGGCCGGCCGGTACCGCACGCCGCGCAGGGCGAGCGGGATCAGCGCGATGATCACCAGGGCGTTGAAGATGACCGCGGACAGGATCGCCGACTCCGGGCTGGCCAGCCGCATGATGTTCAGCGCGTCCAGGCTCGGGTAGAGGCCGGCGAACATGGCCGGGATGATCGCGAAGTACTTCGCGATGTCGTTGGAGATGCTGAAGGTGGTCAGCGCCCCACGGGTGATCAGCAACTGCTTGCCGATCTCCACGATCTCGATCAGCTTGGTCGGGTCGGAGTCGAGGTCGACCATGTTGCCGGCCTCCTTGGCGGCCGACGTGCCGGTGTTCATCGCGACCCCGACGTCGGCCTGGGCGAGCGCCGGGGCGTCGTTGGTGCCGTCGCCGGTCATCGCGACCAGCCGACCGCCCTCCTGCTCCCGCTTGATCAGCGCGAGCTTGTCCTCCGGCGTCGCCTCGGCCAGGAAGTCGTCCACCCCGGCCTCGTCGGCGATCGCCTTCGCGGTACGGGGGTTGTCGCCGGTGATCATCACGGTCCGGATGCCCATCCGGCGCATCTCGTCGAACCGCTCCCGCATGCCGGACTTGACCACGTCCTTCAGGTGGATGACGCCCAACGCGCGGGCCGGCTCACCGTCGACGTGCTCGGCGACGACAAGCGGGGTGCCGCCGGTGCCGCTGATCGCGTCCACGATCTCGCCGACCTGCTCGGTCGGGTGGCCGCCGTTCTCCCGTACCCACTTCATCACCGCGGCGGCGGCGCCCTTGCGGACCCGGCGGGCCGTGCCCACCGCGCCGCCGTCCACGCTGGCGTCCGGGGTGAGGTCGACGCCGCTCATCCGGGTCTGCGCGCTGAACGGCACGAAGGTGGCGTGCGGCATGACGCCGGGCTCGCGTTCGCGCAGCCCGAACTCGTTCTTCGCCAGCACGACCACCGAGCGCCCCTCCGGGGTCTCGTCGGCCAGGCTGGACAGCTGCGCGGCGTCGGCCACGGTCGCGGCGTCGACCCCCTCGACCGGTACGAACTCGGCGGCCTGCCGGTTGCCCAGCGTGATGGTGCCGGTCTTGTCCAGCAGCAGGGTGTTGACGTCGCCGGCCGCCTCGACGGCCCGACCGCTCATGGCCAGCACGTTGCGCTGGACGAGACGGTCCATGCCGGCGATGCCGATGGCGGAGAGCAGCGCGCCGATGGTGGTGGGGATCAGGCAGACCAGCAACGAGATCAGCACCACGCCGGTGACACCGGAGTCGGTGATCGCCCCGCTGTCCGGTGCCGCCGCCTGGTACGCCTTGGAGAAGATGGCCAGCGGCTGGAGGGTGACCACGGCCAGCAGGAGCATGACCGTGAGCGCGGCGAGCAGGATGTTCAGCGCGATCTCGTTCGGCGTCTTCTGCCGGTTGGCGCCTTCGACCAGGGTGATCATCCGGTCGATGAAGCTCTCCCCCGGCTTCTGGGTGATCCTCACGATGATCTGGTCGGAGAGCACCCTGGTGCCGCCGGTGACCGCGCTGCGGTCGCCGCCGGACTCCCGGATGACCGGGGCCGACTCGCCGGTGATGGCCGACTCGTCGACGCTGGCGATGCCCTCGACGATGTCGCCGTCGCCGGGGATGATGCCGCCCGCCTCGACCAGCACGACGTCGCCCTGGCGCAGCTGCGGCGCGGGCACCGCCTCGTCGCGGTAGGTGTTGGCCCGAGCGCCCGGCTTCCAGTCGATCAGCTGGGTGGCGATGGTGTCCTGCTTGGCCTGGCGCAGCGCGGCGGCCTGGGCCTTGCCCCGGCCCTCGGCGACCGCCTCGGCCAGGTTGGCGAAGACCACTGTCAGCCAGAGCCAGACGGTGATCGCCCAGGCGAACACCGACGGGTCGATCGCCGCGAGGACGGTGGTGAAGGCCGCGCCGACCTCCACGATCAGCATCACCGGGTTGCGCCACAGCGTGGTCGGGTCGAGCTTGCGTACCGCGTCCGGCAGGGACCGGATCAGCTGCTTGGGGTCGAGCAGACCTCCGCCGATCCGGTTGCCCTGGGTGGCGGGTGTGCCGGGGAGTTGCTCTGTCGGGGCGGACGTGACGGACATGTCCTCGTTCCTCATGGTGGTCAGAGCCCTTCTGCCAGCGGGCCGAGCGCGAGCGCGGGCAGGAAGGTCAGCGCGACGAGGACCACGGTGACGCCGACGACCATGCCGATGAACAGCGGTCGGTGGGTCGGCAGGGTGCCCTCGGACGCGGGGGTGGGTGCCTGGCGGGCCAGCGAACCGGCCAACGCGAGCACGAAGATGAGCGGCAGGAATCGGCCCAGCAGCATGCACAACCCGAGCGCGGTGTCCCACCAGGTCGTGTTGACCGTGATGCCGCCGAAGGCGGAGCCGTTGTTGTTGCTGGCCGAGGTGAACGCGTACAGCACCTCGGAGAGGCCGTGCGGGCCGACGTTGAGCGCCGTCGAGTTGTTTCCGGTGGCGAACGCCGCCGCCGTACCGACGAGCACCAGGATCGGCGTGATCAGGAAGTAGAGCGAGGCGAACTTGATCTCGCGCGAGCCGATCTTCTTGCCCAGGTACTCGGGGGTGCGGCCCACCATCAGCCCGGCCACGAAGACCGTGATCACCGCGAGGATGAGCAGGCCGTAGAGACCCGAACCGGTGCCGCCCGGCGCGACCTCGCCGAGCATCATGTTGACCATGGTCATCATGCCGCCGAGTGAGGTGAACGAGTCGTGGAACGAGTTGACCGCACCGGTCGAGGTGAGTGTGGTGGCGGCGGCGAAGGTGGCCGAGTTCGACACGTCGAAGCGCACCTCCTTGCCCTCCATCGCCGCGCCGACCGCCTGCGGGACCGTGCCGTGGCCGGCCAGCTCGAAGATGTTGGTGATGGCGACGCTGGCGAACGCGAGGATGCCCATCACCGCGGCGATGGCGTAACCCTGCCGGTTCTGCCCGACCATCCGGCCGAAGACCCGGGGCAGGCTGAACGGGATCAGCAAGATCAGGAATATCTGCAGCCAGTTCGTCCAGGTGGTGGGGTTCTCGAACGGGTGCGCGCTGTTGACGTTGTAGAAACCGCCGCCGTTGGTGCCCAGCTCCTTGATGACTTCCTGGCTGGCCACCGGGCCACCGGTGATGGTCTGGGTGCCGCCGGTCAGCGTGCTCACGTCGGTGCCGCCGGAGAGGTTCTGCACCGCCCCGCCGATCATCAGCGCGATCGCGCCGAGCACCGCGATCGGCAGCAGAATCCGCAGCGTGATCCGGGTCAGGTCGACCCAGAAGTTGCCGAGCTGCCCGGTGCGGCTGCGGGCGAAGCCGCGGACCAGCGCGACCGCCACCGCGATGCCGACCGCCGCCGAGACGAAGTTCTGCACGGCCAGGCCGGCCATCTGCACCAGGTGACCCATCGTCGACTCACCCGAGTACGACTGCCAGTTGGTGTTGGTCACGAACGACACGGCCGTGTTCCACGCGCCGTGCGGCACCACCGGGTCGAACCCGAGCGACAGCCACAGGTGGTTCTGCACCCGCTGGAACAGGTACAGGAACAGGATCGAGACCGCGGAGAACGCCAGCACGCTGCGGGCGTACACGCCCCAGGTCTGCTCGGCGGCCGGGTTGACTCCGACCAGTCGGAAGATGCCCCGCTCGACCCGCGACTGCCTGGTGCCGGAGACCGCCCGGAACATGTGGTCACCGAACGGCTTGTAGACGGCGACCAGAGCCGCCACCAGCGCCAGCACGAAGATGACGCCCGCTGTTGTCATGCTCATCAGAAGCGCTCCGGAAACAACAGGGCGAACACCAGGAACGCGCCCAGGACAATCGCGAGCACCAAACCGACGGCGTTGACCGCGTTCACAGCTTCTCCACCGCCCGGACCACCAGGGCGAGCACTGCGAACAGCGCCACCGTCAGGATCACGAACACCACGTCAGACACGCTGACTCCTCATACCGGAAAGGTTCGTCGCGACCGCCTTCCGGTCGCGCCGGGCAATCAAAGCCCCACCACCCGCCGGACGGCAGGGGTCATAACGCGACCATGACGGCGGCGCACCTTTTCTTGACGTGGTTTTCACACCTGCCTGGTGAGCAGGTGAAATGCGGCACAGAGCCGCGGTTGGAGGGGTGGCGCGGTGCGGGCGGAGGTGCGCGGCCGGGTCAGGCCGGGCGGCGGGCCACCAGCACGTCCCGCATGATCGACTGGTCGACCCGGTGCCGCAGCGCGCGGTAGGGCTCGGCGTCGACCACGGTCAGGCCGGCGTCGGCCAACGCCGCCGCCGCGTCGTCGCGGCTGGCCACGTGGGTGTTCCAGGAGACACCGAGCGCACCGCCGGGGCGCAACAACCGGGCCCAGACCGGCGCGGCGTCCGCGAGCAACGCCAGCGGGTCGCGGGTCAACCCCTGCCCGGCGGTACGACTACCGTGCTGCACGCCGTACGGGGCGTCGGCGACGACCAGGTCCACGGTCTCCGGGCGGAAGAACTCGGCCGAGCGGGCGGTGTCGGCGTTGACCACGTCCAGCAGCTGGGTCCGGCCGGCCTTGTGCTCCTCGCGGGTCGGCGCCAGCTCGATCCGCACCCGCCGGCCGACGACCTTGCGCTCCCGGCGCACCGGCCCCGACTCCAGCACCCGGTGCTTGACCCGCTTCTGCTTCAGCCAGGTGGTGATGAACGCCCGGTACGCCTCGACGTCCTTCTGGTCGCGTTCGATTCCCGCGGCGTCGAAGCCGTACATCAGCGCCTGGTTGAGGGTGGTACCCCGACCACAGAGCGGGTCGAGCACCCGGAACCGCCGGCTGGTCATCTCGGTCGCCCAGTCCGAGGCGAGCAGGGTCACGTTGAGCAGCAGCTTGGTGAACTGCTCGTTGGTCTTGCCCGGGTACTTCTGGATGGTGAGCAGGTCGTCGTCGTAGCGGTCCAGCCGGCTCCACTCGATCGGCCGCAGCAGCTCGCCCACGATCTCGAACAGCGCGTACCCGGCGGAGAGATTGCCCAGGACGGCCAGGTCACGCTCCGTCAGCTCGTCCCCGGTGAAGGTGACGTAGGACGCCCCTCCGACGACCTCGGTGTCCAGCTCGCCGATCCGGCCGTCGAGCGCCGACCGGCCGAAGATCTCCAGCTCGGCCCGGGTGAGGTCGATGGCGGCGCGGGCGTACACCCGGTTGGTCGCGGGCAGGATCAGCAGGCCGTAACGCGTCATGATCCGGCGAGTATTCCACAACCCGTCACGGTCGCCGGGAACCGGAGCGGCTGTCGGAGCGACTACCGATACATGGGGTGTGAGCAGTGGCGGGAGGTCCTGTCCGCGCAGCTGGACGGGGAGGAGACCGCCGCCGAACTGACAGCGGCGCAGGGGCACCTCGACGGGTGTGCCGAGTGTCGGGCCTGGTTCACGGCGGCGACCGCGGTGACCCGTCGGATCCGTACCCGGTTGGTCACCGAGGTGCCCGACCGGACGGCGGCGATCCTGGCCGCCACCAACGCGGCCCCGGCCCGCCGGTCGCGGTGGCGGCGCGGGACCGGCCGTTCCCGGCTGATCGCCGGCCTGCGGCCGACGTTCGGGCGTGCTGGGTCGGCCGGCGGCCTGCGGAAGGCGTTCGGGCGTGGTCCGCTCGTCGCCGGCCTGCGGTCGGCGCTCGGGCTGCTCGGCGCGGTGCAACTGGTGCTCGGCCTGGCCCAGGTGGGCCGGGGCGCGACCGCCGACCACCTGCACCCCACCGGTCAGCACCTGTGGCACGAGTCGGCCGCCTGGAACGTGGCGGTCGGCGCCGGTTTCCTCTTCGTGGCGGTGCGCCGCAGCCCGCCGGCCGGGCTGCTGCCGATGCTCAGCGCGTTCGTGGGCACGCTGCTGCTGCTCTCGGTGAACGACCTGGCCACCGGATCGGTGGACGGGGAACGGCTGATCAGCCACGGCTTCCTGGTGGTCGGCTACCTGATCACCGTGCTGCTGTCCCGGCCCGGTCTGCGCCCCGGTGGGCCCGCGCCGCAGCGGCAACCGACATCGTCGCGCTGGCGGTTCGGGGCCGACGAGGTGGACCGGCCACTGCGCGTGGTCCGTCCCGACGCCTATCCGGCGCAGGCCGCCGACCGTTTCGCCGCCCCTGCGGCGCGGATCAGCCCAGCCGCCCCGGCGGCCCAGGGAGATCGGGCCGGGCGTCGCGCGGCCTGAGCGGCCCAGCCCACCCGGCGGCGCGGATCGGCCCAGCTGCACGGGCGGGTCAGGCCGCGCGGCCTGAGCGGGCTTGTTCTCAGCCCTGGGGACGAGCCGGTGCGCTGTCGGCGATCACCTGCGGGATGACCTGCTCCACGATGGTCAGCAGCGTGGTGGTGAGCAGCAGGTGCACCTGGGCGCGGGTCAACGCGCCGCGCTGGAGCCACTCCCGGGCGGTCGACGTGGCCAGCCCGCCGTACGCGCGGACCATCCCGCGTAACTCCTCGCGGTGCTCCGCCTCGCCGGCCAGCCCGACGGCGACCAGCATGCGGTCCGCAGCGACCTCCTCGGCCTCGGCGAGCACCCGCTCCACGTCGGTGTCCCCGCCCATCCCCCGTGCGGTGACCGCCGCCAACCAGGAGGTGCTGTGCCGGGACACCACGTCGAGGAACCAGGTGACGCTGGCGTCGATCCGGGTCCGCAGGTCACCCTTGGGCAGTCGTTCCAGGGCCACCTCCGGGATGGTCACCATGACCCGGACGACTTCGAGGTAAAGGTCCTTCTTCGTCCCGAAGTAGTGGTTGACCAGGCCACGGGCCACGCCCGCCGCGCGGGCCACGTCGGTGGTCGACACGTCCGGGTACGGGCGCTCACCGAACAACCGGACCGCGCAGCCCAGGATCTGCCCGCGCCGGGCGTCCGGCTCCAGACGGCGGCGACGGGGGGCCGTCTCGACACTCATCTGCCCGACCCTAGCGGCAGCTCACCGGCCAGCCACCGTTGTCGGCTGTCGCCTCGGTCCTCAGCGCCGGCCCCGCCGACGCCGCACCACGTGTCGTCCCAGGTGGCGCAGATTGGACGCCTCGGAGTAGAGGGCCGCGTTGATCGCACCCAGGGCGACCCCGGGCGCTCGCTGCACCCGGTCGACGTCTTGCACCACCCGTCCGATCAACGTCAGCCGGCAACGAAGATCGAACAGTTCCCTCCGCGCACAGTGCAGCGCCGTCTCCAATCCCCCGACCCGCTCCCGCAACCACGCCAACTCCGCCGCCTGATCCATCCGCTGCCCCTCTCCAATCACGTCAACGCTGCCCGACCGATAGCGCAGCGAAACCTTCTAATCACACTCAGCCACTTTGGTTCGCCTGTCAACCCTTTTGGGGACCCCCGATTGGGGACCCCTGATTGGGGATGAACGAACGTGCCTAGGTTCCAGGTGTGGCAGACAAGGGGCCGGGCGAGTTGATGGGGCCGTATGAGATCGGCCAACGACTCAACGTCTCCCGAAGTCGGTTCCAGCAGATCGCCATGCGACCGAGCTTCCCGAAGCCATACCAGGAACTACGCGGCATGAAGGTGTGGCTCCGTGCTGACGTGGAGGCGTGGATCGCCGAGCACCGCCCACCGCGCCCGACCGACGGCGACGAGGCCGAGTAACAGCCACTGCCCGCCGGCCACCACCTCAATCAGGGTCGCCAGCAGGCCCTCAGCCGGCAATCTTGGACAGTTTCCGTTAGCCGATGACGGAAAGTGTCCAAGATCTACGCCGCCGACGCTCCTGGACCGGTAAGGCCGGGCCGCGCACGTCGCTCGGCCGGCTCGTTTTCTTGATGTCGGGGCGTCCGGCTCGGGGGGTCGACCGGACTTCAAGGGAACGGAGTCGATCACGGCGGGCGTCCACCCACGACTTATTGACATGCCGCCAACAGGGAGCGAGGGTGGTGCACATGTCGACGCCCGACGGTCCCGTCTCGCCCTGGCGCGAGCCGGAGCATGACGACCTGGCCGAGCTGGCCCGCACCTTTTTCACCAAGGAGGTGTTGCCGCACGCCGAGCGCCTGTCGGCGCAGGGCCATCCGGACCGCGAGCACTACCTGCGTGCCGGTGAGCTGGGGCTGCTCGGCCTGTCGGTGCCGCAGGAGTACGGCGGTGGCGGCGGTGACTTCACCCACGAGGCGGTAGTGCTGCACGAGCAGGCGTCCACCGGGGAGAGCAGCCTCGGTCTGGCCGTGCACAGTGGCATCGTCACCGGTTACCTGGTGGCCTACGGCAGCGAGGAGCAGAAGCGACGCTGGCTGCCCGGCCTGTGCAGCGGTGAACTGGTCGGCGCGATCGCGATGACCGAGCCGGACGGCGGTTCCGATCTTCAGGCGATGCGTACCCTCGCCGTTCGAGACGGGGACGGCTACCTGGTCAGCGGCGCGAAGACGTTCATCACCAACGGCGGCCTGGCCGACCTGGTGATCGTGGCCGTGAAGACCGACCCCGAGCAGCGGGCAGCCGGCGTCTCGCTGCTGGTGTGCGAGGTGGGTGGCGACCCGGAGGGCTTCCGCCGGGGCCGACTGCTGTCCAAGATCGGGCTGCACGCCAACGACACGGCGGAGCTGTTCTTCGACGGTTTCCGGGTGCCGGCGGCCAACCTGCTCGGCGGGGCCGAGGGGCTGGGCTTCATCCAGTTGATGCAGCAGCTCCCGCAGGAACGGCTGGTCATCGGCGTCGGCGCGGTCGCGGCCATGGAACGGGCGGTCGCGCTGACCGTCGCGTACGCCAAGGAACGCACCGCCTTCGGCAAGACCCTGATGGGTCACCAGAACACTCGGATGGTGCTCGCCGACTGCGCCACCCGTACCCGGGTCAGCCGCGTCTTCCTGGACGACTGCATCGTCCGGCACACGCGTGGCGACCTGGACGTGGCCACCGCGGCGATGGCGAAGTCCTGGCTCACCGACGGGCAGTGCGAGGTCGTCGACCGGTGCCTTCAACTCTTCGGTGGCTACGGCTACACGACGGAGTACCCGATCGCCCGGATGTACGCCGACGCCCGCGTCCAGAAGATCTACGGCGGCACCAACGAGATCATGAAGGAGTTGATCGCCCGTGCCCTCTGAGGCGTACGTCTGCTCCACCGAACCGGTCGGCGTCGCGTGACGGCGGCGCACGGCGGACCGCTCGCCGGGGTACGGGTGGTCGAGCTGGCCAGCCTCGCCCCGGCGCCGTTCGGT
Organism: Micromonospora sp. NPDC049645; assembly: GCF_040675155.1. Lineage (NCBI taxonomy): Bacteria > Bacillati > Actinomycetota > Actinomycetes > Micromonosporales > Micromonosporaceae > Micromonospora > Micromonospora sp. NPDC049645. Next base: position 729,428 of record NZ_JBFAOI010000001.1, on the reverse strand, counting down.
TGCATGGTGCTCGCCGACCTCGGCGCGGACGTGGTGCGGGTGGACCGACCGGGTGCCCCGGGTGCGGGTCGACTGGCCGCGCCGACGGGTGGGCCGTTGCAGCGCGGGCGGCGGGTCACCGCGCTGGACCTGAAGTCCCCGGCCGGGGTGGCGGACCTGCTGCGCCTCGCCGAACGCGCGGACGTGCTGGTCGAGGCGTACCGGCCCGGGGTGGCCGAGCGGCTCGGCTTCGGCCCGGAGGTGTGCCGGGCCCGCAACCCCCGACTGGTGTACGCCCGGATGACCGGCTGGGGTCAGGACGGCCCGCTGGCGGCCCGCTCCGGACACGACATCGACTACATCGCGGTGGCCGGGGCGTTGGAGCCGCTGGGACGGGCCGGCGACCGCCCGTACGCGCCGATGAACCTGCTCGGCGACTTCGGTGGCGGCGGCATGCTGCTCGCCGTCGGTGTGCTGGCCGCACTGCTGGAGCGGGAGCGTTCCGGCCTCGGCCAGGTAATCGACGCGGCGATGGTGGACGGCTCCGCGCTGCTCACCTCGTTCCTGCACGGGCTCGTCGGCGCCGGCCTGTGGTCGGCCCCGCGCGGGCGCAACATGTTCGACGGCGGGGCGCCGTTCTACGACACGTACGCCACCGCAGACGGTGGGTTCATGGCGGTCGGCGCGATGGAACCGGCCTTCTACGCCGTCCTGCTCACCGGCCTCGACCTGGCCGACGACCCGGACCTGCCCGCCCAGTACGACCCGAGCGGCTGGGACGAGCTGCGCCGGCGGTTCACCGAGCGGTTCGCCGAGCGCACCCGGGACGAGTGGACGGCTGTCTTCGCCGACCTGGACGCCTGTGTCGCGCCGGTGCTCGCCCCCGGCGAGGCGCATCAGCACCCGCACAACGCGGCCCGGGGAACCTTCGTCGAGGTGGGCGGCGAGATCCAACCGGCCCCCGCACCCCGCTTCGAGCGCACCCCGACCGCCCACCCGTTCCCGGCCCCCGACCCGGAGCGGGACGCCGTGGCGGTCGAAGAGATCCTGAACGGCTGGCCCCACCGCCCCTAACTCCCTCCCACGCGCACGCCTCGCCATGTCGCCGAGCCGCCCTCGGGGTGATCAACACGAGTTTGGCGAAATCGGGGTGTCCGCCTGGGTGGGATACCGCGACTTCCGGAAAGCCGAGTCGATCACGACGGCCCGTGCGACGAATGGGCGGTGACCTCCCCCGTTTCGTGACTCCCGGGCCATGAGCGGCATGATCATGGGGCCTGGGAGAGCAGCGAACAGCCAGAGCCCGAGAAGGAGGTGCCCGTGCCGGACGCGGACGAACTCGTCGCCAACGCGCTCGCGGCGGTGCGCGGCACGGACGTACGGCAGGCCGAACGGCAGCTGGACCAACTGATGGTCGGCACCGGCGCCGCGGACGGCACCACGGCGGTGGACGCCGCCTTGCTGCGTCGCCTGGCCCGTGGCCTGGGCCGGCTCTGGCCGCGCGGTTGGCAGCCGGTCGACGTGGATCGGATCACCAGCCGACGCCTCGACGCCCGCGCGGCCCGGCTGGTCCGTGCGGCGATGGCCGCCCAGCGGCGCGACCAGGCCGGACCGGTCCCGACCTGGTGGGACGACCAGCTCCGCGAGCTGACGGCCACCGACGGCAGCGCCGACCGCAACGTGCTGGCCGGCTGGGCTACCCGGGAAGGGCTGAACCGGGCCGATGCGCTCCGCGCCGCCGTGGACACTCTCGCGCTGGTGGAAAGCCTGCCGCCGATCGCGGTGCTGCGCCCACCGCCGGGAACGACCGGCGCGGCGGTTCCCCGCACCCCCGGTACGGCCCGCAGCGGGTCGCCGATGCTGGATCGGGTCCGGGCGCTGCTGGCCAAGGCCGAGTCGACGACCTTCCCGGCCGAGGCGGAGGCGTTGACCGGGAAAGCCCAGGAGTTGATCGCCCGGCACAGCATCGACGAGGCGCTGCTGGCCGCCGGGTCGGAACGCGGAGACCTGCCCGGCGGGGTACGCCTGAGCACCGACACCCCGTACGCGGGCGCGAAGGCGCTGCTGGTGCAGGAGGTGGCGGCGGCGAACCGGTGCGAGGCGGTCTGGTCCGACGACCTCGGCTTCACCACCGTGCTGGGCTGGCCGGCCGACCTGGTGGCGGTGGAGCTGCTCTACACGTCGCTGCTGGTGCAGGCCACCGCGGCGATGCTGCGCGGGCGTGCCGAGCGGCGGTCGGGGTCGGGTCGGCGGACGAAGGTGTGGGACGAGTCGTTCCTCAACGCGTTCGCGCTGCGGATCGGCGAGCGGTTGCGCACGGCCACCGAGGCGGCGACCGACGCGGCGGACCAGGCGGCGACCGGGACGGCCGGGGCGCAGCGGCTGTTGCCGGTGCTCGCCGCCCGGGGCGAGGCGGTCCGGGAGCGGTTGGACACCCTGTTTCCCGGCGTCACCCGGCACCGACTCAGCGTGCGTGACGCCGAGGGCTGGTCGTCCGGCACCTCGGCCGCCGACCGGGCGTCGCTGGACGTCGGCGCCCCTCGGCAGCCCCGCCAGGTACGCGGTCGACCCGACCCGGGCTGAGTCGCCCGGCGTGGGACCGCCGCCGGAGAAGATTTCTGCGCTTTCCTTCGGTACGCGGTAGGGATCGGGGGAACGGCTCCGACCCTCCGGTGAGCCGCGCCCGAACGGGGTGCGACCAGAGCCTGAGGAGCATCGCCGTGAAGTACATGCTGCTGATCTGGAACCGACCCGGCTTCACCGAGGAGCTGAGCGAGCAGGACCGCACCGCCCTCTTCGGCGAGGTCGACGAGATCATGAAGGAGCTGACCGAGACCGGCGAGCTGATCGGCGGCCAGGCGTTGGCCAATCCGTCGCAGACGCGGACGGTCCGGCTGGCCGGCGGCCACCCGGAGGTCGTCGACGGGCCGTTCATGGAGAGCAAGGAGCAGTTCGCCGGTTACCTGGCCGTCGACTGCGACAGCCCGCAGCGGGCCGCCGAGATCGCCGCCCGCTGGCCGGACGTCCGGTACGGCGGCGCGATGGAGGTCCGGCCGATCATGGACGAGGCCGGGACGGAGATGTGACCGACGACCGGACGGTCGAGGATCTGCTGCGCAGCTACGCGCCGCAGGTCCTCGGCCTGCTGGTCCGCCGGCACGGTCAGTTCGACAGGTGCGAGGACGCGGTCCAGGAGGCGTTGCTCGCCGCCGCGACACAGTGGCCGGCGCAGGGCGTACCGGACAATCCGCGCGCCTGGTTGCTCACTGTGGCCACCCGCCGGCTCACCGACGAGTGGCGCAGCGAGAGCGCCCGCCGCGACCGCGAGGTGGCGGTGGCGCTGCGCGAGCCGGCGTACGCCCGGGTGGCGCCTGCGGCGGACGCGGAGCCGGCGGTCCCGGCCGCCGACGACACCCTCACGTTGCTGTTCCTCTGCTGTCACCCGGCGTTGACCGGCTCGGCGCAGGTGGCGCTGACCCTGCGCGCGGTCGGCGGTCTGAGCACCGCCCAGATCGCCCGGGCGCACCTGCTGCCGGAGGCGACGATGAGTCAGCGGATCCGCCGGGCGAAGCAGCGGATCGAGGCCGCCGGGGCACGGTTCACCATGCCCGGCCCGGCGGAGCGGGAGGAGCGGCTGCGAACGGTGCTGCGGGTGCTCTACCTGATCTTCAACGAGGGATACACCGCGTCCAGTGGCGCGGACCTGCACCGGGTCGAGCTGACCGGCGAGGCGATCCGGCTGGCTCGCGTCCTGCGCGGGTTGCTGCCCGACGACGGCGAGGTGACCGGTCTGCTGGCGCTGATGCTGCTGACCGACGCGCACCGGGCGGCCCGGGTGGGGCCGGACGGGGAGTTGGTGCCGCTGGCCGAACAGGATCGCTCGCGGTGGGACGCCGCCGCCATCGCGGAGGGGATCGCGCTGATCACCGAGGCGTTGACCTGGTCGCCGCCCGGCCCGTACCAGTTGCAGGCGGCGATCGCCGCCGTGCACGCCGAGGCGTCGACGGCGGCGGAGACGGACTGGCCGCAGATCGTGGCGCTCTACCGACTGCTGGCCCGGATCGCGCCGAATCCGATGGTCACCCTGAACCAGTCGGTGGCGGTGGCCATGGTGGACGGGCCCCGGGCCGGGCTCGCGCTGCTCACGCCGTTGGACTTCGACGAACGCACGGCCGGGCACCACCGGCTCGCCGCCGTCCGGGCGCATCTGCTCGAGCTGGCCGGGGAGGTGGCCGCAGCCCGGGAGGCGTACCTGGCGGCGGCGCGTGGCACCACGAGTCGGCCCGAGCAGCGGTACCTGGAGGTCCGGGCCGCCCGGCTGGCCGGACACCAGTGAACGGCGCAGCATTGCCATTTTGGCAAGAATCTTTGCGCATCGCTCGGTCACCGGTCACAGTCGTCGCCGACGCGCGAAGGAGCAGCCACCGATGACCGAGCAGCACGAGTTCGACAGGGACTACTGGGAGCGGCACTGGCACCAGGCGCAGCACGATCGCCCCGGCGCGATGAGCACGAGTCCCGCGCACCCCTACCTCGCCCGCGAAACCGTTGACCTGGCCCCGGGCTCGGCGCTGGACGCCGGGTGCGGCGCCGGTGCCGAGGCGATCTGGCTCGCCTCCCACGGCTGGCAGGTCACCGCCGTCGACATCGCACCTGTCGCCCTCGCCCGCGCCGCGCGGCGCGCGGCGGACAGTGGGGTGTCCGAGCGCGTGCGGTGGGTGGAGGCGGACCTGACGGAGTGGGCCCCGGAAAGTCCGTTCGACCTGGTCACGACGCACTACGCGCATCCCGCGATGCCACAGTTGGCCTTCTACGACCGCATCGCCGGGTGGGTGGCGCCCGGCGGGACCCTGCTGATCGTCGGGCATCTGCACACCCCGGCAGCCACCGAGCAGGGGCACGGGCACGGGCAGGAGCACGGGCACCACCCGCCCGAGGAGGCATCGGTCACCCTCGCGGACATCACCGCCGGCCTGGAGAGCGTCAGCTGGGAGATCAGGACGGCCGAGGAGCACCGCCGCACGGTGCCGGGCCGGGAGGCACCGCTGCACGACGTGGTCGTACGCGCCACCCGACGCCGCTGAGCGCACCGCTGCCGGCCGCCGGGCGGACTGGCCACCCGACGGCCGGCAACGGCGGTCACACCTCGGGTTCGATGGCCGGGCAGCTGGCGCCCCGGGCCGGCACCACCTGATCGATCAGGTAGGAGTCGACGGCCCCTTCCACGCAGGGGCTGGTGGTGTAGCTGCCGTGTCCCCAACCACGGTAGGTGAGCAGCACGCCGTGCCGGCCCAGCTGACGCGCCACGTCGCGCGCCCAGCCGTAGCCGCTCGCCGGGTCGTGCACGGTGGCAGCCACCAGCAGCGGCACGTCGGTGTGCACCCGTAACCGGTGCTGCGGGTTGGCCACCGGCGTCGGAGTGCCCAGGCAGGTGACCAGGGCGAACAGCGCCGGTGGGTAGCGCAGGTCCGGCGCGAGCTGGGCGGCCCGGCGCAGATGCCCGGCGTACTCCCGGTAGTCGCGGACCGGCAGGCTCCAGTCCTGGCAGAAGACCGCGAAGGGGTACGGAGCCACGGCCTCGTCGGCCAGCGGACGGACGCCCGGCGTGCTGCCGGCGCCCTCCAGCCGGACGATCCACTCGGCCAGCCCGGGCCACCGCGGCGTGTCGTAGAGCTGCTTGTGGGCGCTGCGGCTCAACTCGAACGGGGCGAGCGCCGCCCCGGCCCGGTCCGGGTCGGTCAGCGTGCCACGCTCGGCCCGGGCCTGTAGCCCAGCCCAGCTGGCCCGGACGTCGCGACCGTGCAGGACGCAGTCGGCGGAGCGTGCGCACCAGGCCAGGAACTCGTCGAACGCACCCTCCGCGGTGACGGCCTGGGTGTCCAGGAAGGCGCGGGTGTCGAGGCTGTGGTCCATCGCGGCCTCCAGCACCATGACCCGGACCCGGTCGGGGTACAGCTCGGCGTACCGCTGCCCGAGCAGGGTGCCGTACGAGCTGCCGTGGAAGGTCAGCTGCCGTTCGCCGAGGGCGGCGCGGACCGCGTCCAGGTCGCGGGCGGCGCTCGTGGTGTCGACGTGGTCGTAGAGCGCCCCGGTGCGGGCCCGGCAGTCGGCGCGCAGCAGCGCGTTGTCGGCCAGGACGGCATCGAACTGGGCCTGGTCGGCGATCAGCTGCGGTTGCCGGGCGAGCACCTGCCGGGCGCAGATCACCGGGTGGCTGCCGCCGGTGCCGCGTGGGTCGAAGCTGACGATGTCGAACCGGCGGCGCAGGTCGGCACTGAACCGGGTGCTGCCGTTCACCACCCGGTCGACCCCGCTGTCGCCCGGCCCGCCCGGACCGAAGACCAGTGACCCCTGTCGGGCGGTCGGGTCGGTAGCGACCCGGCGGGCCACCGCCAACTCGAAGTGCTCACCCCGTGGTCGGTTCCAGTCGACCGGCAGCGACAGGGTGCCGCACTGGGCCGGAGCGCCCTCGACGGGCGGCTCCGCTGCGGGGGTGTCCTCGGCGCAGGGCTGCCAGTCGATGACGGGTCGGGCGGCGGCAGGGCTCGCCGGGGTCAGGCCGGCGGCCGTGAGGGCCAGGGCGACCGCCCAGCCAACGGCGGATTTGCGTACGCGCAGCATGAGGTGCTGTCCTCTCCTCGAAGGAGCGTTGCCGGTGAAACTCGCCCACCGGGCGAGGTGACGTTGCTTCCACCCGGGCCGTCGAGTAGCCGCTCGACGGCCCGGGGCCCTCCTCGTCCGCCGGGTCAGTCGACCTCGCGCAGGACGCGTTCGAGTGTGCTCATCCGGGTCTCCATCCCGCCCAGCCGACCGTCCATCGCCGCGAGCAGTCGGGTGTTCTCCGCCTGGGCCTGAGCGGCCGTCTCGGCAAGCCGGCGGTAGTCGTCCGCGCGGGCCGCCTCGTACCGGGCCCGCCGGGTCTTGGCGATCTGGACGACGGTCACCGTGACCACGCTGATCAGGAAGGCGAAGATGCCGATCGCGCCGACCACCTCGGTCCAGTCGTGCTCGCTCATCGCTGGGCTCCTGGCTGCTCGCCCGAGTCGGGCACGGTAAGCGTCTCGACCGCCGCCGCGATGACCGCGGGGGTGAGTGTGAGCACGAACGGCTCCACCTCGTAGTAGTTCATGGCCTTCCCGTCCTCCGACAACTCCAGGCGGGCGGTGACCAGCCCGGCCGCCGCCAGCTTCCGTAGGTGGACCTGCAACAGCGCCCGGCTGATGCCCAGTTGCCGGGCCAGCCCGCTGACGTACGCACGCTCGCGGGCCAACGCGGCGACGACCCGCAGCCGGTGCGGGTTGGCCAGGGTGGCCAGCACCCGGACCAGGTCGTCGCCGGTCGGCGGCGGAGCGCCGCTCATAACCAGCCCTTGCACATGCCAAGGAAAGTTAGCAGGTCCTCCCGGGCTGCGATACGGGCGTAAGCCGAATCAGGGGGATTTCAGGGTTAGCGAGAATGGCCGGACACGCAGCACGCCGGGCCGGTGATGATCACCGGCCCGGCGTGCGGGTTACGTCGTACGTCAGCTCTTGAAGGCGTCCTTGATCTTCTCGCCCGCCTGCTTGAGCTTGGCGGTGGACTGGTCAGCGCGACCCTCCGCCTCGAGCTGCTCGTTGTCGGTGGCCCGACCGGCGCCTTCCTTCAGCTTGCCGGTCGCGTCCTCGGTGGCGTTGTTGATCTTGTCGTCGATACCCATTGCCAACCTCCATTGCAAGCGTCGCTACGACCACAGAGGTACCCCCGCCGTCGCCGGTCCAACCATTACCACCGTCACAGATCGTCAGCGGCCGGACGAAAGCGACGCAGCCGCAGACTGTTGGCCACCACGAAGACCGAGGACAGCGCCATCGTGGCGCCGGCGATCATCGGGTTGAGCAACCCGGCGGCGGCCAACGGCAGGGCCGCCACGTTGTAGCCGAACGCCCAGAACAGGTTGCCCCGGATGATGCCGAGCGTGCGTCGGGACAACCGGATGGCGTCCACCGCGGCACCCAGGTCACCCCGGACGAGGGTGAGGTCGGACGCCTCGATCGCCACGTCGGTGCCGGTGCCCATGGCCAACCCCAGGTCGGCCTGGGCCAGCGCCGGGGCGTCGTTGACCCCGTCACCGACCATCGCCACCGACCGCCCCTCGGCCTGGAGCCGCTTGATCACGTCGACCTTCCCGGCCGGCAGCACCTCGGCGATCACCTCGTCGATGCCCACCTCGGCGGCGACCGCGCGAGCCACTGTGGTGTTGTCGCCGGTCAACAGGACCGGGGTGAGCCCCAGCCCGCGCAACCGGGCCACCGCCGCCCGACTGGTCGGCCGGACCACGTCGGCGACCGCGAGCACGCCGCGCGCCCGCCCGTCCCAACCGGCGACGATCGCCGTCCGGGCGCCGGCCTCCGCGTCGCGGACGGCCCAGTCGACCTCCGACGGTACGTCGAAGTCGCGCTCGCGCAGCAGCCGAGCCCGGCCGAGCAGCACCACCCGACCGTCGACCGTGCCGGTCACGCCCGACCCCTCCAGATTGCGGAAGGCGGTCACCGGAGGCAGCGCACCGGCCTCGGCGGCGCCGGCGGCGATCGCACGGGCGATCGGGTGTTCCGAGGCCGCCTCCACCGCTCCGGCGAGTCGAAGCAGGTCGGCCCGGTCCACACCGCTCGCCGGCACCACGTCCACCAGGGTCATCCGGCCGGTCGTCACAGTGCCGGTCTTGTCGAGCACCACGGTGTCCACCCGGCGGGTCGACTCCAGCACCTCCGGCCCCTTGATGAGCACGCCGAGCTGGGCACCCCGACCGGTGCCGACCAGCAACGCGGTCGGTGTCGCCAGACCGAGGGCGCACGGACAGGCGATGATCAGCACCGCCACGGCGGCGGTGAACGCGGCGGTCGGACCGGCCCCGGTGCCGAACCACCAGCCGAGCGTGCCGACGGCGAGCGTGATGACGATCGGCACGAAGACCCCGGAGATCCGGTCCGCCAGCCGCTGCACTGCCGCCTTGCCGCTCTGCGCCTGCTCGACCAGGTCGGCCATCCGGGCGAGCTGGGTGTCCGCGCCGACCCGGGTGGCGGTGACGATCAGCCGTCCACCCGCGTTGATGGTGGCGCCGACCACGCCGTCGCCCGGGGCGACCTCGACCGGCACCGACTCACCGGTGAGCATGCTTGCGTCGACCGCGGAGGTGCCCTCGTCGACCACCCCGTCGGTGGCGATCTTCTCGCCGGGGCGGACCACGAACCGGTCACCGACGGCGAGCCGGTCCACCGGGATCAGGGTCTCCACGCCGTCGCGCAGCACCGCCACGTCCTTGGCGCCGAGGTCGAGCAGGGCGCGCAGGGCGGCACCGGCAGTGCGCTTGGACCGGGCCTCGAAGTAGCGACCGGCCAGGATGAACACGGTGACCCCGGCGGCGGCCTCCAGGTAGATGTTGCCGGCACCGTCCGTGCGGGTGATGTCGAAGCGGAACGGGTGCGTCATCCCGGGCATCCCCGCGTCACCGAGGAAGAGCGCCCAGAGCGACCAGCCGAACGCGGCCAGGGTGCCGAGCGACACCAGCGTGTCCATGGTGGCCGCGCCGTGCCGCAGATTGGTCCACGCGGCCCGGTGGAACGGCAGCCCGCCCCAGACCACCACCGGCGCGGCGAGGGTCAGCGAGAGCCACTGCCAGTAGTCGAACTGCCAGGCGGGAACCATGGCCAGCAGGACCACCGGCAGGCTCAGGGCCACCGAGACCCAGAGCCGGGTACGCGGAGCCCGCAACGGGTCCACCGGAGGTTCCGCGCTGGGCGGGGCCGGCAGGGCGGCCGAGTAGCCGGTCTTCTGGACGGTCTCGATCAGATCGTCCGGGGTGACGCCGTCGGCGTACCGGACGGTCGCCTTCTCGGTGGCGTAGTTGACGGTGGCGCTCACCCCGTCCATCCGGTTGAGCTTCTTCTCGATCCGGGAGGCGCACGCGGCGCAGGTCATCCCGCCGATCGCCAGTTCGATCCGGTTCGGCGCCTCGGGCAGTGGTCTGCTGGTGGTGGTCATCGTCTGGTCCCGTCAGTTGTGCCCGTGCCCGGGGGTGCCGTGGTCGGCGCCTCCGGTCGGCGCGGGTCCGCTCGGGGTGGGTCCGCTGCCGGCCGTGGCGTCGCCGGCGACAACGGTGAACTCGGCGGTGTGCACGCGCCCGCCGTGTCGGAAGTCGAGGTAGAGCCGGTAACTGCCGGCCGAGGGCACGTCGGCGAGGAAGGTGACGGCCGGACCGGGCCGGGTGCGCCCATCGCCGGGCGTCCCGTCCGGGTGCACGTGCAGGTACGCCAGATCGCCCCGGCGCAGCGCCACCAGGTGCCCGTACGCGCCCAGGTAGGGCTCCAGGTCGGTGACCGGCTGCCCGTCCCGGCTCACCGTCAGGGTCAGCGGTGACGTACGGCCGGGCTGCGGCACCCCGGTCAGCGTGACCGTGTAGCCGTCGACGGTGGCGCTGGTCGCCGGGGCCGGCAACGGCCGTTCGGTCAGCTCGCCGGGGACGCTCACGTCCACGCCGAGGGTCAGCGGCTCACCCCCGGTCGGGATGAAGTCGGCGAACGCCCGCCACTGCCCGGGACCGGTCAGTGGGGTGTCGACCCGCCAGGTGCCGTCCGGGGCCAGGTCGGGGTGCACGTGACGGAAGCCGGAGAGGTCCCGTCGGGCGACGATCAGGTGCATCGTCTTGTCGTGCGCCACGTCGTACCGGGTCACCGGGCGGCCGTCCGGGCCGGCGATCCGGAAGGCGAACTCGCCGGCCGGGGCGTCGACCGGTTCGAGGGTGTAGCCGCGCTCGGAGACGAGCAGGCCGCCGGGGATCCGGTCGGCCGTCGCGCCCCGCTCGTCAGCCGCCGGGGCGGCGACCTCGTCGTGCCGGCTCTCGGCGGCCGGGGCGGGGTCGACGACCCGGCCGACCCCGTAGGCCGCGCCGAAGACCGCCGTCAGGCCGACGGCGAAGCCGGCCAGTCTCGTCACCGTGCGCATGTCGGCCCTCCGATCACGCGTCGACGAGGTCGTAACCGGCCTCGTCGACGGCGGCCCGGACAACCGCGGTGTCCAGCGGCTGGTCGCTGCTGACGGTGACCCGGCCGGCGGCGAGGTCGACCTGGACGTCGCGCACGCCCTCGATGGCGCCGACCTCGGCGCTCACCGCGCTGACGCAGTGCCCACAGGTCATGCCCTGCACCTGGTACGTCGTGTTGACCATCGGAACGTCTCCTTCTCGGTACCGGTACCCGGTGGGGGTATCCCGACCGGATAGGACCGTACCATACCCCCTGGGGGTACGCTATCCTGGTCGGCATGACCGCACCCACCCCGATCCGCGGATACACCGCCAGCAAGGACCAGCTGCTCGCGCGGCTTCGCCGCGTCGAGGGGCAGGTCCGCGGCATCGAGAAGATGGTCGACGACGACCGCTACTGCATCGACGTGCTCACCCAGATCTCCGCGATCCAGGCCGCTTTGGACAAGGTGGCGCTGGGGCTGCTCGACGGGCACGCCCGGCACTGCATGCACGAGGGGGCCGCCGAGGGTCGGGCCGACGAGATGGCCACCGAGATGATGGCGGCGGTCGGCCGGCTCATGAAGCGGGGCTGACGGCCTCAGTCCCGCGTCGGGTCGAGACGGACCCGGCGCAGCAACTGCGCGTTGAGCGCCACCACGATGGTGGACGCCGACATCAGCACCGCGGCCACCGCCGGGCTCAACGCCACACCAGCCCAGGCCAGCACCCCGGCGGCCAGCGGCAGCGCCACCACGTTGTAGCCCGCCGCCCAGGCCAGGTTCTGCCGCATCTTGCGGTACGACGCCCGGGACAGTCGGACCACGGCCGCCACCCCGCGTGGATCCGAGGACGCCAGCACCACCCCGGCGGACTCGATCGCCACGTCGGTGCCCGCGCCGATCGCGATGCCCACGTCCGCGCGCGCCAGCGCCGGCGCGTCGTTCACCCCGTCGCCGACCATCGCCACGACCAGCCCTCGCCGCTGGAGGTCGGCCACCCGATCGTCCTTCTCCGCCGGCAGCACCTCGGCGAAGACCTCGTCCACCCCGGGTCGGAAGCCGAGCTCGGCGGCCACCGCCTCGGCCACCGGCCGCGCGTCACCGGTGATCATGGCTATCGTCCGGACGCCCTCGGCACGCAACTCGTCGACGGCGCGCCGAGCCTCCGGACGCACCTCGTCGGTCAACGCGAACGCACCGAGCACGGCCTCCGGCAGCCGCACCAGATACAGCACCGCGGCACCCCGCGCCGACCATCGCCCGGTCGCCGCCTGCACCTCCGACGGAGGCGAGAGGCCCAGTTCGCGCAGCAACGCCGGCCCGCCCACCGCGTACTCCGTACCGTCGATGGTCGCCCGCACGCCGCGGCCCGGCAGCGACCGGAACCCGGCGGCCCCGGCCGGACCGGCGGGCCCGGCCGCCGCCACGATGGCCCGAGCCAGCGGATGTTCGCTGTCCGACTCGACGCCCGCCGCGATCCGCAGCACCTCGTCCCGGCCGACGCCAGGCGCCGTCACCAGGTCGGTCAGCCCGTGCTCGCCCCGGGTCAGCGTGCCGGTCTTGTCGAAGAGCACCGCGCCGACGGTCCGCATCCGCTCCAACGCCGACCGGTCCTTCACCAGGATCCCGGACCGCGCGGCGAGGGCGGTGGAGAGCGCGACGACCAGCGGAATGGCGAGGCCCAGCGCGTGCGGGCAGGCGATCACCAGGACGGTGACCGCACGGACCACCGCCTCATCCGGCTGACCGAGCGCGGTCCAGACCAGCACGGTCAGCACGGCGGTGCCGGTGGCCAGGTAGAACAGCGCGGCGGCGAACCGGTCGGCCAGCAGTTGGGCCCGCCCACCGGAACCCTGGGCCTGCGCGACCATCCGCTGGATGCCGGCCAGGGCGGTCTGCTCACCCACCGCCTCGACCCGCACCCGGATCGCCGAGTCGGTGGCGACGGTACCGGCCACCACCCGATCGCCGGTCGACCGGGCGACCGGTCGCGACTCGCCGGTGATCATCGATTCGTCCAGCTCGGCGCCCCCGTCGAGGACCCGCCCGTCCGCCGGCACCCGACCACCCGGCCGGACCAGCACCACGTCGCCGAGCCGCAGGTCGGTCAGCGGCACCGCCTCGACCCGCCCGTCCGCCGCCACCCGTTCGGCCTCGTCGGGCAGCAGCGCGGCCAACGCCGCCAGCGCCCCCCGGGCCTGCCCGATGGCCTTCATCTCCTGCCAGTGTCCGAGCAGCATGATGGTGACCAGCGCGGCCAACTCCCACCAGAAGTCCAGGTCGAAGGCGCCCACACTGGTGGCCAGCGACGCCGTGTACGCGACGGTGATCGCCATCGCGACCAGCAGCATCATTCCGGGCGCCCGGTCCCGCACCTCCCGGACCGCACCGACCAGGAACGGCCAACCACCCCACCAGAACACCACCGAGCCGAGTACCGGGCCCACCCAGGTTCGGCCGGGGAGGTCCCCGCCCAGACCCAGCCGATCCGACACGAGGTGGCTCGTCAGCACCACCGGAACGGTCAGCACCAGGCAGACCCAGAACCGACGGCGGAACATCGCCGGGTCGTGCCCGGCGTGCTTGTCATGCCCGGCGTGCGTGTCATGCCCGGCGTGCTTGTCATGCCCGGCGTGCTTGTCATGCCTGTCGGGTGGCATTGGCCCGGCGGGCGGGGGGTGGTCGGAGTCGGGCGCCTGCATGGCTCCAACATGCCGGCCCGGAGACCGCCACGCGGGCGGTTCGGCCACTCAACACTCCGTCACGACCTGCAACCCCCGGGCGGGCTGGCTAGCATCTCCCACGATGGCCCTCCGCATGCCGCTGCACAGTCGGGCACCGGCGCCGCCACGACGTGGCGGCGCCTGCCGCAGATCGGGCCGGGCACTGACCGTACGTGATCAACCGGTCGGCGGGCAGCGATCCGCGCCGCCATCCGCCGCATATCCACCGCGACGGTGAACCGCCCGGCCCGTTGATCCGTACCTCGCACCGGACCGTTGGGAGTCTCACCTTGGCCGCCGACCACACTCACACCGCTCCGTCCGCCCCACCGCGGGTGCGACGGATCCTCGTCGTGACGGTGGTGCCTCTCTTCGTCGCCACCGTGCTCGCGGCGGTGCTGCTCTGGCCGCGCGACGGTGCACCGCAGACCGACGGCGGCGCGGACGTTCCGCGCTATCCCGGCACGGTGACCCGGGTGGTGACCGAACCGTGCCCACCGGCGCCGTCGGTCCCCGAGGGCACACCGAGGGTCGGTGGCGGGCGGTGCGGCACGGTCGACGTCCGGGTGGACGACGGGCCGACCGCCGGCCAGCAGGTACGGACGCCGGTGCCCGACGGACCCGGCGCACCTCGGGTCGAGGTGGGCGACGAGGTCATCCTGGTCGAGCTGACCGATCCGACCGATCCGAGCGTCAGCAACTGGAACATCGCGGAGCACCAACGCGGCACCGAGATGATGTGGCTGGCGGTGGTCTTCGCGGCCGCGATCGTCGCGTTCGGCAGGTGGCGGGGACTGGCCGCGCTGGCCGGGCTGGCCGCCAGCTTCGCCATCCTGCTCACCTTCGTGCTGCCGGGCATCGGCGCCGGCCGGTCGCCGTTGCTGGTGGCGGTGGTCGGCGCGGCGCTGATCATGTTCGTGGTCCTCTATCTGACGCACGGGGTCAGCGCACAGACCTCGGTCGCGGTGCTCGGCACCCTGGGCAGCCTGGTGCTGACCGGCGTGCTCGCCACCATCGCCACGGCCGCGACCCACCTCACCGGCTTCGGCAGCGAGGAGGCGACCACCCTGTCGATGTTCCAGGGCGACGTGGACCTGCACGGTCTGCTGCTCGCCGGCATCATCATCGGATCCCTCGGGGTGCTCGACGACGTGACGGTCACCCAGGCGGCCACCGTCACCGAGCTGGCGAACGCCAACCCCGGGCTGACCCGGTTGCAGCTGTACCGTGCGGCCACCCGGGTCGGCCGCGCGCACATCGCCTCCACCGTCAACACCATCGTCCTGGCGTACGCGGGCGCGTCGCTCCCCCTGCTGCTCCTGCTCACCGCCGACGCCCGGCCGATCGGGCAGATCCTCACCAGTGAGTTCCTCGCCCAGGAGATCGTCCGCAGCGCGGTCGCCACCCTCGGTCTGATCGCCGCGGTGCCGCTGACCACCGGGCTGGCCGCGGTGGTCACCGCCGCCGGACGCGCCGGTGCGACACCGTCCGCCGACGCTGCCACGTCCCGGCCCCAGCCGGACCGCGCGGAGGCCCTGGCCGCCCTCAGCTCACCGCGTACGGGTGGCTCCGACGAGCCGATCCGGACGCGGACCGCACCCCCATCCGAGGTCACCGATCGGTGGCCGGAGTCGAACAGGAGCACGGATACGGCATGGTGACACTCCTCAGCGTGACCAGATCGGGCATCCACCCTGAGAACCACGTCACTGGTCACGCAACGCTATGGCGAAATGACGCTTTTGGTCGGCATCCAGGCGTAGCTCACCCGGTCGACTCTCGGGTAACCTCGCTGCCGGTCACCGATGAAGGCGCGAAGCGGCGCCTGCGGTGCCGCCGCCCAATCGCCAGCCGGCGAGCCGGGGACCCAGGTACGTGGGGTGAATCCGCGTCAGCGGTAGGGGCCGCTTCCGCCCCGAACCCGTCAGCTAACCCGGTCGGCGGTCGACGGAAGGGAACATTGTGACGGCACCCCTACGCCGCTGGTTGACACCCGTGGTGGCCGTGATCGCCGCACTGACCGTGCTCGCCGGGCCGCACCCGGCGCACGCCGCCCCGACGAACCCCACGCCGTCCGGGCACGAGGAGGACGGCGAGCCCAAGCTGCTCAACGACGTCATCGAGCAGGCCAACCGCGACTACTCCGCCGCAAAGTCCAAGTTGGACAAATCCAAGAAGCGGCAGGGTGAGCTGGCGGCCGAGGTCGACCGGGCCAACGCCGACCTGGCAGCGCTGGCCCCGCAGGTCGGGCAGATCGCCGCCCAGGCGTACCGGACCGGCCGGATCGGCGCGATCGCGATGCTGCTGGAGAGCGACGCCCCCGACTCGTTCGTCCAGCGCGCCGCGGTGCTCGACGAGATGAACATGGTCAACGAGAAGAAGCTCTCCGAGGTCAACGTGGTGAAGGCCCGCGCCGAGCAGGCCAAGCTGGCCCTCGACACGGAGGTTCGGGAGCAGCAGAAGCAGACCGCCCTGATGGCCAAGCGGAAGAGCGAGGCCGACAAGGCGCTCTCCCTGGTCGGTGGGAAGGGCTTCACCGGCGGCCTGGTGGACGCCACCTCCCCGGTCGCGAGGATCGGCCCGGGTCGCACGGCCGACGGGGACTGGAAGCCCCAGTCGTGCAGCGAGGACGACCCCACCACCTCCGGCTGCGTCACCCCTCGCACGCTGCACGCGTACAAGGAGGTCAAGCGGGCCGGCTTCAACCGGTTCGTGGGTTGCTACCGTTCCGGCGGGCCGTGGGAGCACCCGAAGGGCCGCGCCTGCGACTGGTCGCTACAGAAGAGCGGCTTCTCCCCGTGGCACAACGAGGACACCCGGACGTACGGCAACAACGTGGCCGCGTTCCTCATCCGTAACGCCGACCGGCTCGGCATCTACTACGTGATCTGGAACCGGCAGATCTGGTTCCCCGCCACCGGCTGGAGTTCGTACAGCGGGCCGTCGAACCACACCGACCACGTGCACATGTCGCTGCTCTGACCCGCACGATTCAAGTCGAGGGCCGTTCCGCGTCACGCGGAGCGGCCCTCGTCGTGTCAGACGGCGGCGGGCGCGGCCGGGTCCGTCGCTTCGGTCGGGCCGTCGAGCGTCGCGAAGCTCGCCGGCACGGCGGCCACCGGGCGCACCGCGCCGGCGGCGAGCCGGTACGACACACCCACCACCGCGCACCGCCCCCGCTCCACCTCCTCGGCGAGCACCGGGGATTGGCCGAGCAACGTCTCGACGGTCTGTGCGATGTGGACGTCGACGATCCCGTCGATGTCGTGCACGCCCTCGGCCTCGGCCCGGCGCAGGCTGGGCAGCACGGCGTCGACCACCGCACCCAGATGACCGCTCGGTGCGGTACCGGTCGCGGCGGCCTCGCGGGCGGCCTGCACGGCGCCGCACGAGTCGTGGCCGAGCACCACCACCAGCGGGGTGCCGAGCACGGTCACCGCGTACTCCACGCTGCCGAGCACCTCCGGGCCGGTGGTGTGCCCGGCCGTGCGGACCACGAACAGGTCACCGAGCCCGCGATCAAAGATGATCTCGGCGGCCAGGCGGGAGTCGGAGCAGCCGACGATCACCGCGAACGGGTGCTGCCCGTCGGCCACGGCGGCCCGGTGCCCGGCGTCCTGGTTGGGGTGGCGCGGGGCACCACCGACGAAGCGCTGGTTGCCGGCGAGCAGTTCGGCGTACGCCTGGGTCGGCTCGCGGAGCGCGGACGCCCGGTCGGCGGTCCGCTGCGAACCCGGCTGAGGGCCGGACTTTCCGGTAGCACTCATCCCGCACCTCGTCTCGACGCGTCTCGCCTGGTCAACCGGCTCTTCCACCGGCCCGGCGGCGGGCGCTGGCTCGTGCTCCACCGTCACACGCACGCTAAGATGCGTCAAGGGATGCGTGATTTAGATTTCATACGTTGACGCGGGTAGCCCCCTGGGCGACCTGCCGGGGGCAGGGCGGACGAGACTCTCGCGAGGGCGGGCAGGCATTCGGAGAGGCGGCCACACCATGGCGAGCACGGTGACGGGCGACACCGGCGGCGGGCGGAACTGGACGTTCCTCACCAATCACGGGCACGTGCTGCTGGCCATCGCCCGCGACCCGACCGCCCGGCTACGCGATGTCGCCGCCGAGGTCGGCGTGACCGAACGGGCCGCGCAGGCGATCGTCGCCGACCTGGAGGCGGGCGGCTACCTGCACCGCACCCGGGTCGGGCGGCGCAACGAGTACACCCTCAACCCGGCCGGCCGGTTCCGGCATCCCGCCGAGGCCGACCGACAGGTCGGTGACCTGCTCGCGCTGTTCGCCGACACTTCCACCGCGAAGGCACGCCCCCGGGCCTGACCCCTCGTCACCGGGGGCCGCTGCCCGACGGCACACGGCGGTAACCTTTGCGGGTGCGCGAATGCCCGCCGATGAGCGCGACCCCGTCCCGACGTGCCCTCCGCGGCGTCCTCAGTGGAACGCTGGCGGCCCTGCTCGGCGCCGGCCTGGTGGCACCCACCCCCGCGATCGCCGCGCCGCCCGTCTGCGGTCCAGCCGGTGACGAGAACCTGACCGAGATGCCGTGGGGGCTGCGCCGGCTGGAGCCGTCCTCGGCGTGGCCGCTGTCCCGAGGCGCCGGAGTGACGGTGGCCGTGATCGACTCCGGAGTCTCCGCCGTCCACCCGCTCCTCAAGGGGCAGGTGCTCGAAGGTCGTGACTTCAACGGCCTCCCGGCCCAGCAGGGTCAGTGCGACGAGGCCGGGCACGGCACCCTGATCGCCGGCATCATCGCCGGCAAGGAGGGCACCAACGTCCCCTTCAGCGGCATCGCCCCGGCCGCCCGCATCCTGCCGATCCGGGTTCTGCCGCAGGTCGGCGAGGTCAGCGACCCGCAACTCCCCGAACAGATCGCCGAGGCCATCGACTGGGCGGTCGACCAGGGCGCCGACGTCATCAACCTGTCCCTGACCACGATTCCCCGCCCCGAACTGACGGCGGCCGTCGAACGCGCGCTGGCCAAGCGGGTGGTGCTGGTCGCCGCCGCGGGCAACCGGAAGGAAGACTCCCAGGACCGGCCGGGATATCCGGCCGCGTACCCCGGGGTGATCGCGGTCGGCGGGGTGGACGAGCAGGGCGGGCACGTCGGCACCTCGATCAGCGGCGACTACGTCGACATCGCCGCGCCGGGGATGAACATCATCGGGCCGGCGTCCCGGAACGCCGGCTACCGCGCCGTGCCGGACGGCGGCACCAGTTACGCCGCGGCGTACGTCTCGGGAGTGGCCGCGCTGGTCCGGGCCGCCTATCCGGATCTCAACCCGCAGCAGGTCGCGGATCGGCTGGAGCGCACCGCGGACAACCCACCCGAGGGCCACAACGCCGACATCGGTTACGGGATGGTCAACCCCTACCGGGCCGTGTCGAGCCTGCTCGGCACCCGGGCGAACCCGCCTGCCGTCGCACTGCCGGCTCCCGCCGTGCGCGACGACCCGCTGGGTTGGCAGCGCTCGGCCGCGATTTGGGCGGCGGTCATCGGTGGGCTGCTCGCCGTGCTGCTGCTGGTCGCACGACCGATCATCGCCCTGGGCCGTCGGCGCGACTGGCGGCCCGGCCGACGCACCGACGCGCCCGCCGCCGGCTGACCGGCACCGGGGCTGCCCAGGTCACAGCCCAACGCAAAGCGGCTCCGGGCCGGATTGACCGGACCGGAGCCGCTCCAGCGAGTGGCTCAGCTCCACACCTTGGAGTTGCTCATCTCCGTGGTGAGGTAGTTTTCCCGGGCGATGCCCACGGCACCGCCGATCTCGTTCAGGATCCGGTTGATGTCCCGGACCGCCGCGTCCCACTTCGCCTGGTGCTGCTCGTAGGCAACCCGGTCCTCGCCGTCCCAGTGGAGCTTGGTCAGCATCGCCCGCAGCGTGTCAAGCTTTTCCTCGAGGGTCTTCGAGATGGCCTGCATCTGCTGGTTGCTGCTCTCGAGGACCGCATAGTCAACTTTGATCGTCACGATTTCCTCCTCTGCCGGCTGCGGATCACGGGTTGAGAGCAGAGTGGAACTTGTCCAGCATCTGCTGCTGCTCTTCGTCGTTGACCTGGTGCGTCGTACCCGACTTGTCGAGCAGGTCAGCGATGCTGTCCATCGCCGTCAGCAGTTTGACGGTGTCCTCGTTCCAGCGCGTCATCAGCGACTGGAAGCCCGTGGACGCCTGACCCTTCCACGCGATGGCCAGGTCGTCGACGACGTTCCACAGCTTCTTCAGCTCGCCGTCGACCTCGCTGCGCGTGGACCGCACGTCACTCGCGGCGGTATGCAGAGTCGCAGCTTCGACCTCGAACGCCATGCTTCACACCCTTCCGTCTGTTGTGGTGGCGGCTTCGCCGCACCCCTCCCCCGCGGCAAGGCAGCAACACCCCACCGACGGACACTCCTGTGAAGACCGTAGCGGAACCTGTCCAACCCTCGCAGCCCTGGCTGGCCACCTTCGATGGATGACGGTGAATCGGGCCGGGACGGCTCACCACCCCCTGCCGAACGGACGACCCGGCTCAGGACGGCTCGGACCACGCGGTCTGAATCAGTTGCTGGCCATCGCGACGGCGCACCAGGGTGCCCCGGCCGGGCGGTTGCGGGCTCGGTCGCAACGTGCCGAAGACAGCGCCCTCCTCCCGGTTGCCGGACATCAGCAGGCCCGGCGAGTCCAATTCGCGCAACCGTTGCAGCACCGGCTCGTAGAGCGCCCTGGACACGCCGCCGACCCGACGCGTGATGATCAGGTGCAGGCCGATGTCGCGAGCCTGCGGCAACAACTCGTGCAGCGCGCTGAGCGGGTTGCTGCCACCCGAGGCCACCAGGTCGTAGTCGTCCACCAGGATGTACAGGTCCGGACCCTTCCACCAGCTGCGATCGCGCAACTGGGCGGTGGTCACGTCCGGGCCCGGCAGTCGGTTGGACAGCGCACTGCGGATCGACCCGAGCCCCTGGGCGAACGCCTGGTTGGACGGGGCGTAGTCGAGCAGGTGATCGCCCTCCACCGCCCCCAGCAGGCCACGCCGGTAGTCGGCGATCACCAGCCGGGCCTGCGCCGGGGTGTACCGCTCGGTGATGCCCCGGGCGATCAGGCGCAGCAGGTTGGTCTTGCCGCACTCCGCGTCGCCGAAGACCGTCAGGTGCGGCTCGTTGGCCAGATCCAGGTAGACCGGCGCGAGGGCCGACTCGTTGACACCGACCGGCAGTCCGGGCGCCGACCGGTCGATGATCCGGGCCAGCTCCGCCACCGGCAGCCGACGCGGCAGCAACCGCACCTTCGGCGCCGGGCGGCCCGGCCAGTTCGCCGCCACGTGCCCGGCCAGCGACAGCGACGCCTCGCTCAGATCCTCGATGTCCCGGCGACCGTCGATCCGCGAGATCGCGGTGAGGAAGTGCAGCTTGTCCCGGGTCAGGCCCCGACCGGGCGACTTCTCCGGCACGTTCATCGCCGCGCGGCGGTCGATCTCGGATTCCGACGCGTCGCCGAGGCGCAGCTCCAACTTGGTGCCGAGCAGGTCCCGCATGTTGATCCGGATCTCCGCCCACCGCACGGCGGTGAGCACCACGTGCACACCGAAGCCGAGGCCCCGGTTGGCCAACGTGGTGATGGTCTGCTCCAGCTCCTCGTACTCCTGGCGCAGCGTGTTCCACCCGTCCACCACCAGGAACACGTCGCCGAACGGGTCGTCCGCGAACTCGCCGGCGGCCCGGCGACGGCGGTAGCTCGCCACCGAATCGATGCCGTGCTGGGCGAAACGGCTCTCCCGGTCGTCCAGCACCGCGACCACCTCGGCCACCGTCCGGCGGACCGCCTCGACATCGCGCCGACCGGCCACCCCGGCCAGGTGCGGCAACCGCTCCATGCTGCGCAGCGCGCCGCCGCCGAAGTCCAGGCAGAAGAACTGCACCTCGCGTGGCGTGTGGGTGAGCGCCAGCGAGGCGAGCAGCGTACGCAGCATGGTGCTCTTGCCGCTCAGCGACCGACCGACGATGACCACGTTGCCGCCGGCCCCGGCCAGCTCGACCATCATCGGGTCCCGGCGCTGCTCGTACGGGCGGTCCACCACGCCCACCGGCACGGTCAGCCGCCCGCGTCCGGGCCACGACGCGGTGCACAGCCCGAAGGTCGGGTCGACGGCCAGCGGGCCGAGCAGCTCACCGAGACCCGGCGGGTCGGCCAGCGGCGGCAGCCACACCTGGTGCGCCGGGCGGCCCCGACCCTTGAGCTGGTCGATCAGCACGTCGAGCATCGCCACCGCCTTGCCGTCGGTGGGCTGCTCCGGCTCCGGGGTGGTGTCCACCGGCAGCTGTGGAACCTGCGCCGGAACGAAGTCGAGGCCGTACGGCACGATCCGGCGCTGCACCAGCGCCTGCGAGGCGCTGGCCTGCTGCCCCGGCGCCCGGTACGCCCCCGACACGTACGCGGCCCGGAACCGCAGCATCGTGCTGGTGTCCGTCTTCAGGTAGCCGTGACCCGGCGCGTTCGGCAGCTCGTACGCGTCCGGTACACCGAGCACGATCCGGCTCTCCACCGCCGAGAACGTCCGCAGACCGATCCGGTACGACAGGTGCGTGTCGAGGCCGCGCAGCTTGCCCTCTTCGAGGCGCTGACTGGCCAGCAGCAGGTGCACGCCGAGCGACCGACCCAGCCGGCCGATCATCACGAACAGGTCGATGAAGTCCGGTTTGGCGGCGAGCAACTCGCTGAACTCGTCACAGATGATCAGCAAGCTCGGCATCGGGGCCAACGGCTCGCCGGCCGCGCGGGCCTTCTCGTACTCGAAGCGGGAGACGTAGTTGCCGGCCGCCCGCAGCAGCTCCTGCCGGCGCACCATCTCGCCGGCGAGCGCGTCGCGCATCCGGTCGACAAGCGGCAGCTCGTCGGCCAGGTTGGTGATCACCGCGCTGGTGTGGGGCAGCGCCTCCAGCGACGCGAAGGTCGCGCCGCCCTTGAAGTCCACCAGGACGAAGTTCAACTCCTCCGACGAGTGGGTCACCGCCAACGCGGCCACCACCGTACGGAGCAGCTCGCTCTTGCCGGACCCGGTCGCACCGATCACCAGGCCGTGCGGACCCATGCCCTCGTGCGCCGACTCCTTGAAGTCGAGCTCGACCACGTTGCCGTCCGGGCCGACACCGAGCGGGATGCGCAACCGGTCGCGGTGACCACGCGGACGCCACGTGTTCTGCACGTCCACCGCCGCGGCGTCACCCACCCCGAGCAGGTCCGGCAGCTCCGTGCTGCGGGCCAGCGGCTCCTCGTTGCTGGTCTGCTGCTGGGAGAGTCGGAAGGGGGCGATCTGCCGGGCCAGACCCTCGGCGGCCTCGGCACTGAGCCGGTCCGGCCGACCCAACGTCGACGACGAGCTGCCCCGGATCAGGTCGAGAGCGCTTCCGTCACCGACGTCGAGGCAGAGCAGCCAGCGGCCGGCGTCGCGCGGCACCGTGCCGGAGAGGTCGATCACGGTGGCGCCGAGCAGCCCCGGACCCACCAGCTGACAGGTCGGCGAGACCTCCCCACCGTCGATCACCACGACCAGGTGCGGCGCGGTAGTCAACGGCTTGGCCTCCGGAGCGAACCGAGGCCGCCCGGCCAGCTCACCGGCGAGCGCCGCCTCGGCCTCGGCCAGGCTGGCGAAGACCAGCCGACGCGCGCCGGCCGCATCCGTCCGGCCGCTGTGGTGGGCGTGTGGCAGCCACTTCACCCAGCCCCAGGCGGACTGTCGGTCGGGAGCGGCGACCACCGCGATCACCAGGTCGTCCGGGGCGTGGAAGGTGGCCAGCTGGCCGAGCGCCGCCCGGGTGAGGTCGAGCACCGGCTCGCGGTCGCCGCGCAGCACCACGCGGCTGAACGCGCGCACCGACAACGCCGTCGGCAGGTCGGGCACCGTGGAGTGCGCGCGTACGAACCGACGGAGCGCGATGGCGCTCATCGGCTCCAGGTCCTCCACCGGCTTCGTCTCCGGTGGGACGATCTCCACCGCGAGCCGCTGCGGGCCGAGGGCGATCCGGGTCTCGCCGAAGTCGTCCTCGTTGATCCGTCGTTCCCAGAGCCGTCGGGACGCGGCGATCGACCAGAGCGCGTCGGGCTCCGGATGCCGCCAGGCCATCGCCGCCCGCTGCTGCTCGGCGGCACGCCGGGTGCGCTTGCGCATCTGAGCCAGGTAGCGCATGTAGTCGCGGCGATCGGCGTTCAGCTCGGCCTTGTCCTTGCCGCCGTTGTTGGCCAGCGAACCGATCGCCATGCCGAGCATCGAGACGCCGAACAGGCCACCGGCGACGTACGTCATCATGCCGCCGCCCTTGCCGGCGTAGAGGAACGCCATCGCCCCGACCCCGCAGAACATCGGCAGGATCATGAGCAGCTGCCCCATCCCGCGGGGCGTCGGCTCGGGCAGCTCGGGCGGCGACTCCAGCAGCACCTCGCCGCGCGGTAAGGCCGGCCCCGGCTGACGCGGGAGCCGGCGGAACACCACCGTGCTCACGGCTGTCTCCTCCCCAGAAGCGGCCCTGATGACGTGCGACCGCGGCACACAGCCCGCGGGTGGGCATCGTACGTGCCCGTCATCGTAGGTAATCTGCCGTGTGCGCGGTGGACCCGGACCGCAGCATCGCAGCCAGCCGATCACGGACGCACACCTGGAGGCCACTGTGGCGACGAAAACGGCGACCGGTGGTCTGAGCCGGATCACCATCGTGGCTCCGCGTACCCGGATGGATCTGGCGCTGCCGTCGGACGTGCCGATGGCGGACCTGCTGCCCACCCTGCTGCGCTACGCCGGCGAGGACATGGCCGACGAGGGTGCGCGGCATGGCGGGTGGGCACTGTCCCGGTTGGGCGGTGCGCCCCTCGACGGCGGTCGTACCGCTGCGCAGCTCAGCGTCCGCGACGGTGAGGTGCTGTACTTCAACCCGCGGTCGGCGGCGGCGCCGGAGATCGTCTTCGACGACGTGGTGGACGCGGTCGCCACCGCCACCAACCAGCGTCCCGGTGCCTGGCAGGTCGGCGCGACCCGGTCGTTCGCGGTGGTCTTCGCCGCGGCGGCGTTCGGCGCCGGCGCCCTGGCCGCGCTCTTCGCCGGCCCCCCACACCTGCCCGGCGCGCTGGCCGCACTGCTGGTCGCGGTGGCGCTGTTGGTGGGCGCCGCGGTGCTGTCCCGGGCCGCCGGCGACAGCGGCATCGGCGCGGTGCTGGCCATGGTCGGCCTGGCGCACGCGGCCACCGGCGGTCTGCTGCTGCTGGCCGGCGATCGGCCACTGACCGAACTGGACAGTCCGCACGTCCTGCTCGCGGCGACCGCCGCGGTGGTGGCCGGCGCGGTGGCCGTGCTGGCCGTCGGCGACCGGTACCCCCTGTTCTTCGCGGCGATCGGGGTGGCCGCCGCGACCGGCCTGGGTGCGCTGCTCTGCCTGGTCCTCGACCTCGACGCGGCGGCCTCCGCCGCGGTGGTGGCGGCCGTCGCGTTCGGCGTGGTGCCGGCGCTGCCGATGATGGCCTACCGGCTGGCCCGGCTGCCGGTGCCGTCGATCCCGACCGGTCCGGAGGATCTGAAGACCGACAGCGAGTCGGTGGACGGCCGGCAGGTGCTCCAGCAGAGCGAGCGCGCCGACCAGTTCCTGACCGGTCTGCTGTGGACCGTCGCCCTGTTGGTGCTGGGCGCGCAGCTGGTGCTTGCCCTGGACGGGCGTCTGCCGGCGGTGCTGCTGTGCCTGGTGCTGGCCCTGTTGGCGCTGCTGCGGGCCCGACCGCTGCTGGGCCGGGCCCAGCGCACCCCGGTGCTGCTGGCCGGCACCGTGGGCCTCGGGCTGGCCGCCGCGGCCACCTTCGCCGGCGGGTCGCTCGCGGTCCGGCTCGGCCTGATCCTGGGCGGTCTGGTGCTGGCCGCCGTGATCAGCCTGATCTACGGCCTGACCGTCGCCGGCAAGCGCATCTCGCCGGTCTGGGGCCGGCTGCTCGACATCGCCGAGATCCTGCTGATCATCTCGCTGGTGCCGCTGGCCTTCTGGGTCTGCGGCCTCTACGGCTGGATCGTCAACCTCCGGCCCTGACCGGGTGCCCGGCCGGTCAGCGCGGCTACGGGCGGGTGGATCCGCCCAACGCCGACGCGACCGGAGCGGTGGCGTAGACGCCCGGAGCGTGCTGACCGTCAATCGGTCGAGTGGCCGCGCCGACCCGGCCGGCGACCTCGCGGACCACCTTGACCAGCGCCTCGACGTGGTTGTCCATCGCCGCGACCCGCAGCAGCGGTGCCGCCACCCGACCGTCCGCGGAAACCGTCGCGGCCACCGTGTGCGACGGCGCCGAGGTCGCGGTGATCGCGTCCACGAGCGGGCCGAGGGGCGCGTCCGTGCCGCCACGCAGCACCATGCAGCGGTGCGTCCAGCCACCACCGCGCAGCCCGCGCCAGGTCTCCGTCGGCGCTTCCGGCACCAGGTCCAGACCGGCGGCCGAGACGATGGCCGCACGCAACTCCTCCCGGCTTAACGGCCGGTGGGCCAGGCCCGCCGAGGTCAGCGCCTTGCCGAGCCGGCCGATCCCGGCAGCCACCGTCCGGTGTACGCCGGTCAGCCCGCCGCCCCGGCTCACCGCCTCGACCCGGGCGTCCCGGACGGTGAGCCGCAGCGCCACCCAGACCGTCCGGTGCGCGGCCGGCGGCGCGCCGGGCGCCGGATACCAGACCAGGGTGTGCGCGACGACCTGGGCTCGGGAGACCGGGGCGCTGAAGTCCGTGAGCACCCGCAGCGCACGGTCCACCGCGGCGGCGTCGACCGAGCCGACCGCCGCGCCGTTGGCGGCCTGTAGGGCGACCGCGGCGAACCAGCCCTGACTGTCGCGCCCGATGCCGAGCCGGGTGCCCCGGTCGGTCAGCTCGATGACGCTCAGATCGGGGGCGAGCGCGGCCAACCGCGGGTCCGTCGCGGTGCCGCTGGCCAGCGCCGCCGCCGCCTGCTCACCGCGTCGGCGCAGTCGTCGGCGCAGCAGCAGATCCTCGAACCACCAGCGACCGCCGCGACGGGCGAAGGCGGCCAGGACGATCAGCACCGCCACCGCGCCCGCCAGGGCGAGCACCCAGACCGGTCCGGCCGTGGCGGCCCAGACGCCGAGCACGCACAACTCAAGTACGACGAGCTGCCCGACCAACACGGGACCGACCCGTCCCCGGCCGGGCCGTTCGGCCGGCGGCGCCGGCCGGGCCGCGACGTCGGTCGGGTCCGTGACCGCTCGGGCGGGTCGCGCCTGAACCTGCGTCATCGCTGACTGTCCCTCCTGCACGGTACGGCTCTGCGCCGGGTCGGCCGGTGCCGGCCACGAACGGTGGTCCCGAGGAACCACCGTCGGCCCCTTATCGTAGGGAAGCCCGCGACGGCACCCCGACCTGATCGTCGCGGATCCACCCCGCCGGAGGTAAGTCATGCGGACCCGCCGCGATCAGGTGCAGGCGTACCGCTTCGTCACCCGCCGCATCGTCTCCGCTCTGCTGTCGGGCGATCCGGAGACCACCAACCTGCCGATGCGACGGCTCGGCATGGCCGTCTTCGGCAGTGTGCTCACCGCGGCCATCGTGCTCGGCGGGGTGGGCGCCTACGGCCAGCTGACCGGAAACGCGGCGCCGCTGGACGACCAGACCCTGGTCATCGAACGGGAGACCGGCGCGACGTACGTGTTCATCCAGGGCAAGCTGCACCCGACGCTCAACTACGCCTCGGCGCGCCTCATCGTGAACGACGCGAGCGCGGCGGTGCGGACGATGTCCCAGGCGTCGCTGCGGGACCGGCCGCGCGGGGTCACCCTCGGCATCGTCGGGGCACCGGACGCGCTGCCGGACCGCAAGTCGCTGACCGGGTTGCCCTGGTCGGTCTGCGACGTTCCCGATCCGGTCGACCGGCAGCGGTCGAGCACCCGGTTGGTCATCGACCGTGCTCTGCCCGGAGGCACCCCACTGGGTGACCGCGCGGTGCTGGTCTCGGTGGACGACCAGCGCTACCTGATCACCAACAACATCCGGCTCCAACTGCTCGACCCGGCGCGGACCACCACGGCGCTGCGGATGGCCGGCGCCGAGCGACTCCAGGTCGGTCAGCAACTGCTCAACGCCGTGCCGGCCGGGCCACCGCTGCGCAGGCCCTTGCTTCCCGACGAGGGTGAGCCCGCCAGCCGCGACGTGGCGGGGCGGTCGTACAACGTCGGTTCGGTGTTCAAGGCCGCCGAACGGCACTACGTGCTGATCCGGGACGGGCTCGTGCCGGTCAGTGAGATCACCGCCCTGCTGATGGTCAGCAACGGCACCCGGATCACCGACATCACCCCGAACCAGGCCAGCGACGCCTCCGTCGAGCAGCGGATCGAGGAGGACGGTCTGCCCCCGACGATGCCCGAGCTCTACCGGGCTCAGCCCGGTCAGACCACGCTGTGCGCGACGTACCGCACGGGCAGCGCGGGCGGCCCGCCGACCACCACGCTGGAGGTCTTCGACCGGGTGCCGAGCGAGCTGACCGAGACCGATCCGGGCCTGGTGCCGGTGCGCCAGACCAGGCGCGACGCCGTACGCACCGCCGAGGCGGTGCTGCTGCCCGGCGGCAAGGGTGTCATCGCCCAAGCCTCGCCGGGTGCCGGGACCAGCGGGTCCGGTGCCGCCGGGTCGACGATCTACCTGATCACCCCGCAGGGCATCCGGTATCCGCTCGGCTCGGCGGAGACACTGGGGGTGCTCGGCTACGGCGGGATCACCCCGCTGGCGGTGCCCGGCTCGCTGCTCTCGCTGATCCCGACCGGGCCGACCCTGGACCGCGAGGACGCGCTCGCCGTCTTCACTCCCGACGTGGCGGCGCCGGCCGCACCACCGTCGGCCGCGCCGAGGTCGGGCGCACCGTCCGCGACGCCGACGTCGGGCTCGTCGTCGGCGACGCCGACGTCCGGCTCGTCCTCGGTCGCGCCGTCGTCGGGCTCCACACCGTCGACTCCGGCCAGTGGCGCCCCGGCGAACGGGGGTGCCGGCGGCGGATCGTCCGCCGGATCGACCGGCGCCGACGGCTGAGCAGGTTCGACGGGTCGCCCGGAGTCGCACGGTTGGACTAACCTGGTTGTCGCTGACGGTTGTCAACCAGAACGACGGGGATGTTGCCATGGCCGGGCGTACGGAAGTCGACCTGTTGTCCCTTGAGGACTTCCACGAGCACCTGGCGTCGCGGTTGAGCCAGGCCGAGTCGGTGCTGCGCAAACTCAACACTGAGATGCAGTGCCGCCCTCCGGCGCTTGGCTCGTTCTTCGACGCCACTGACCAGGCGCGTCGCTACAGCGACGTCCACCAGTCCTATGTCGACCAGGCCGAGCGGATTCGGCAGGCGGTGCTGGCGGCGCAGCAGGCGACCAGCACGATCCTGAGCAATTACCGCACCGCCGAGGCGCGTAACGCGGCCAACGCCGACGATGTCACCGCCGCGCTGACCCCGGTCGACCGGGCGTTGCAGCCGAAGGAGGACGGGCGTGTCTGAATACACCCAGCGCTACCAGGGCAGCAGCCACCAGCAACTGTACGACGGCCTGATGGCGGGCAAACCGGAGCAGATCGAGGGCGTGGCCACCCAGTGGGCCGAGCTCAAGGGCATCCTCGACGGTCTCGGCCGGGAGTTGAGCGGCGACCTGGAGAAGCTCTCCAACACCTGGACGGGTTCGGCCGGTCGGGAGTTCCATCGGCGACTCAGCCTGATCGTCGCGCACAGCGACGCGTTGGGCGAGGGGATGGCCGGCATCAAGCAGGGGTTGACCATGATGGCCGACCATCTGCGTGCGGCCCACAAGCAGGCGGAGAGCCCGGAGGAGACCGACGACAACGATCAGTTGATCGGTGGCGCGATCAAGGGTGCCGCCACCTTCGGTCTGACCGGTGCCATCGTCGGGGGCATCGCGGGTCACCAGCAGGACAAGGCGGAGCAGGAGAAGGCCCACCAGCGGATGGTGAACCTGGTGGCCGGTCTGGCCAGCAGTTACGAGATCTCCGCCTACGACCGGGTGGTCGACCCGCCGCCGCCCGACCCCGACACCCCGAGCACCGTCAGCAAGGATTCGACGCCGCCACAGAGCGTCTCGGCCATCGCCAGGGTCAGCGGCGGTCCCCGCACCGGCAGTGCCACCGCGCGCAAGGGTGACGCGACGATCTCGACGCCCGACCACGTCGCCCCGCCGCCGGGCACCGTCGACGGCACGGTTCCTGACGACGACGGCTCGGGCACCGGCGGCAACCCGGCTGTCGGCGTCGCTCCGATCGGGACCGGCAGCGGCACCCCCGGCAGCGGCACGTCCCTCGCCGGGGCGGACCCGCTTGTCGGCGGCGCGCTGCTCGGCGGGGGCGCGGCCGGGCTGGCCGGTCTGTCCGGGCCGACCCCGGCGCCCGCCGGGGCGAGCACCGGCCCCGGTCTGCTCTACGCGGGGCAGGGTGGGGCACCGGCCGGCGGGGTGTTGCGCAGCGGCTCGCTCGCGGGCTCGGGCAGCGCGGCCCCCACCTCGGCTCGCCCGGCCGGTGGCGCGCCGCCGGCCGAGAGCCGCGCCGCCAACGGGATCGGGCGCAGCATCGACGGTCAGCGCAGCGGAGGCGGCGGCAACGTCCGCGGGGGTGGCGGTGCCGGCCGTCCCGGTGTGCTCGGTGGCCACGGTCGACCGCAGGACGACGACTCCGACGAGCGGCTGACCTGGTTGACCGAGGACGAGATGGTGTGGCGGGACGGCGAGAGGGCCGCACCCCCGGTGCTCGGCACCGGCGACTGACCGCGATCCGCCACCCCGAACGACGCGCGGTGCCCCCGATCGGACCTGATCCGGTCGGGGGCACCGCGGTTTTTCCGGCGTCGACCGACGGCGTCCACAGTGCTCATGGTGGTAGCGGTCACGCCGGAGCGGTCCGTCGCCGTGCTGCGGACCGCCGGGACGGGCGATAGGTTGGTCGGGTGTCGTCCGCAGCCTCCGCCCGCCCAGCCCGCTGGGCTGTGCTGCGGTCCCTGCGGGAACTGACCCGCCTGGCGGTCACCGCGCTGGTCCTCGCGGTCGGCCTCGGTGCCGCTCTCGCCGCGACCCCACCGCCCGCCCCCACGCCGCTGCGGCCCAGCGCCGTGAGCAGCCGGGTGGCCAGTGTCCGCCCCGACGCCGGCCCGGCCATCGAGCGGGCCGGTCAGCCCAATGTCGCCCCGCCAGCTGGCACGGTCGATCCGACCAGGGCGGCCGGTCCGGTCGCGGTGGGCCCGGGGCACGCGCCGGCCAGCGATCCCGGCCGTGGCACTCCTGCTCGACGCGGCCCGCCGGTCCGCTGAGCCAGGCCCGGCGAACCCCGGGGCCCGGTCCCGGGTGACCCGTCACCGCACCTGAGTCGCTGTCGACGGACGTCCCCACCACCGGGCCGACCGTTGTGCCGCGTCCTCCTGCCGCCCGTCGATACCCGCCTTCGACCGCGAGGTGCTGATCATGCAAACCATCCTCTCCGCCGTCCTCCCCGACCTCTCCCGCGCCGCCGTCATCTGGCTGAGCCTGCTCGGGGTGGTCGGAGTCGTCGTCTCCGCTCTCCTGCTGCGGCCCGGCCGGCTTCGCCTCGACCCGGTCGCCCGGATCCGCCGGGCAGCCATGCCGAGCCAACTCGAGCAGGCCCAGCAGGAACGGGAGCAGAGCCGCTACGCCCAGGAGGTCGCGGTGGCCGCGGAGCGGGCGACCACGACCGCGCAGCGCCGCCGGGCCGAGTGGGTGGCCGCCCAGGAGGCGGTCGAGGCGGCCTGGCGGACGTACGAGGCGGCCGAGGCGGCCGTGCGCCGGCTCGACGCCGCAGCCGCGATGCCGTTGCCGCACACCGCGCGGACCCCCGCCGAGTACGCGGACCGCGAGCGCTACCTGCACCGGACGGCACTGGACGCCTACTGGCGGCGGGAGCTGTCGGTGGAGCAGCTCAGCGACGTCTTCGCGCACCGCGACGGTTGGGACCCGCGGCTGCACCCGGTCGAGCAGGAGTTGGTGCTCCAGCGGGCGATCCGGAACAACCTGGCGGCGAAGCACGCGGCGGCCCGCGAGCAGGAGCAGGTCGCGTGGCGGGCTGCGGAGTTGGCCGTGGCGGCGGCCCGCAGTCTGCGCGAGGAGGCGCACGCTGCCACCGGACGACGGGCTGTCGAGTCGGCGTCCGTGCTGCCGCTCAGCGAGGTCGCCGCGCCGTCGGGCCGGCAGGCCCGGGAGAACGTCGAGCAGACCCGGGAGAACAAGGTGACCGCTCGCGGACGCGCGACGGTGCCCGCGTTCTGAGCCGTACGCCGTCGGGTGGGTTAGCGTGACGGCATGTCCCGACAGGCGTGGGTCCTCGTGGTGATCGCCAGCATTCTGGCGCTCGCCACACTGGTCGGTGCCGTGGTGCTGGCGGTGCGGGTGGTGCGTACGCGACGGCTGCTGACCGGGCTCGGGGCGGGCGGCAAGGTCGCCTTCTACGGGGCGTTGATCTACACGATCTTCCCGGTCGACGTGCTGCCGGACCCGATCTATCTGGACGACATGGGTGTCCTGGCCGCCGCGCTGATCTACCTCACCCGACTGGTGCACCAGCGCCGGGCGGCAGGTCGCCAGTTGCCGGGTCAGCCGGACACCCCGCCGGACCGGGACCGGGTACGCCGCCGCGTGCCATGATCAAGGTCGGTTCGGCGGACAGGGGACGGACGTGGCGAGCGATCATCGGTTGGATGTGCACGATGAGCGTGTTGTCGCCTTTTGCGCGGAACGGCACCTCGCGACGCTGACCACCCTGCGGGCGGACGGCACCCCGCATGTCGTACCGGTCGGGGTGACTCTCGATCCGGCGGCCGGCCTGGCCCGGGTCATCACCTCCGGCACCTCTCAGAAGGCCCGTCAGGTGGCGGCTGCGGGCGCGTCCGGCGCGGCGGTGGCCGTGTGCCACGTGGATGGGCGGCGCTGGTTGACCATCGAGGGTCGCGCGGTGCTGCGGTCGGATCCGGCCGCCGTGGCGGAGGCGGAGCGCCGGTACGCCGAGCGGTATCGGACACCGCGCCCGAATCCGGAGCGGGTGGTCATCGAGATCACCGTCACGGGGTTGCTGGGGAGCCTCTGAGCGGCCTGGTCACCCCACCCAGCCAGCGGAATTCACGGCGAAGCAGAGCGGTTGTGCCCTCGGTACGCCCAGGGCCGAGACCGCCGATGGTCGTCGCCCCCGTGTTGCGCCGAGCGCCATTCCCGGTGCTGCCGCCCTCCGCTCTGCGGAGGCGCCAACCCCCGAACGGAGACTCGACCATGAACCCGATCGTGCAGAAGAGCGGTTTGTCCGTCGTCGGCCTGCTGGTCGCCGGCGGTTGCGCCCTCGGCCCGGCGGTGGCCGCGCAGGCCGCCCCGGCGCAGGCCGCCCCGGCCTCGTCGAGCCAGAGCGACCGGCACGCCGAGCGGATCCTCAACATCGACTACCAGGCTCAGCCGAACTTCTTCTACTGTGGCCCGGCCGCGACCCGGATCGCGTTGTCCGCCCAGGGCAAGGCGCTCTCCCAGGACGAGGTGGCCGCGCTGCTGGGCACCACCGAGGCGGGCACGCCCTCGGCCCTGGACACCACCCGGGTGTTGAACCAGCTGACCGGTGGCAAGTACCGGACGACCGAGATTCGTGACTCGGTGGCCCGCCCGGACCAGGTCGAGCAGCTGCGCCGCGATGTGCTGGCCGCGGTGGACGCCGGCCGTCCGGTGGTGGCCAACATCAAGGGCACGACCGTGGACACCGACGGCAACCCGCACTCGTACGAGGGCGGCCACTACCTGACCCTCGTCGGCTACCGCGACGGTGGCGACACCATCCGGGTCGCCGACCCGGCCGACCCGGCACTGGGTGAGTACTGGATGAGTCTGCCGAAGGTCGCCAACTGGATCGCCGAGCGCGGTTACTCCTCCTGACCCTGACGGTTCACCGGGCCGGCCTCTCCCGAGCGGGGAGGCCGGCCCGGCCCTCGTTACGGGCCCGTGCGGCGAGGTGTGCGCGTCGACGGGCCCGGGTGGCTCGGGTCGGTCGGGCCCGGTGCAGTTGTCGACGGACCGGCGGGTGAATTGCGGCCTCACCGGCGCCGGCCGCCCGACGCACCATCCGGTTGGCCTGGTCGGGGTCACAGCCGGTGGCCCGGAGCAGGTCGCTGGACGCGGTGCGCAGGCCGGTAACCAGGGACTCACCGAAGGTGCGGACCCCGCTGACCGCCGCTCGCCCGGCCAGTTCGGCACACTCCTCGACCAGCCGACGGGTTCGCTGGGGGTCGTCTCCCACCCGGCACTCCGTCCGCATCTCCGCGACCGCCCGACCCAACCGGCTTATCGCCTCCGGCAGCTCACGCGGAAACGGCTCGTCGTACTGGAGTGCGGTCGACGACCAACGGGCCATGGCGCGACTGTCCAGTAGTAGTCGCTCCAGGTGCTCGGCGCTGCGGGCGTACCGGTGGTACTGCTGACGGCGGTGCCAGCGCGCCGGGGCGATCGTCACCACCTCCTCCGCGCCGCTCAGCGCGTCGTGCAGCCGACCCAGGTCGCCCTCGGTGGCGCGGAGCCGCTCCAGGACCAGCAGGGTCCGGTCGCCGTCACGTTCCCGTATCGCCTGCGCCAGCTCGGCGAGTTGCTCGCAGAGGATCGCGAAGATCGGTGCCGCGGCCCGGTCCAGCACCCGCAGCGGGTTGATCGGCAGCAGCAGCGCGACCACCACCAGGCCGACGGCCCCGCCGACGAGCGCGTCGAAGATCCGGGGCAACTCCAGACCACGTTCCATCGGCGCCAGCGTGGAGATCAGTACGGCGGTACCGCCGGCCTGGCCGACCAGCGCGCCTCCCCGCCCGGCCACCAGCAACGCGACGGCGATGGCAAGTGCGACCACCGCGCCGGTCTGCCACGGGCCCGAGCCGAGCAGGAACCGCAACGTGTCGCCGATGATGATGCCCAGGGACACCCCGCCCAGCAGTTCGAAGGTGCGCCGGGCTCGGGTACCGATGGCGGTGGCGATCGTACCGACGGCGGCGGCGGGGGCGAAGACGTGCGCTCCGGGGCCGAGCAGATTCTGGGCGATGAGGGCGGCGATCGCCGCGGCCAGCCCGGACTGGATGGAGATCACCAGGGTGACCTCCCACTGCCGGGCCCGGATCCGGCCGGCCTGTCCGCCCCGGTGCCGCACCTGTCGGACCGCCCGCTCGGCGGTCTCGTCGAGTCGCGACCGGTCGCGCTCGGCGGATGGGCGGTCGTCGGCCATGGCGGCGGTTACCCCGGCGACGGCGCGGCAATCGTGGCGGACCGGCACCAGGGGCACCGTGGGCACCACGCACCCCGCCGAACACATCGTCGACCATGGGTTTGTGCAGCCCCGTGGGGGTACCAGGGCCACACACCTCCCACCGATCCGCAACCGGTAAGGGGCCGTGAGATGACCACACCGCAGAACACCGACGACCAGGACGTCGTCGACATCCTGGTCGCCGACCACCGCGAGGTCGAGGCAGTCCTCGTCGAGTTGGAGACCCGGCAGGGCACCCCCGAGCACCGCCGCCACCTCGTCGACGTGGTGGTCGCCGAACTCGTCCGTCACTCGGTGGCGGAGGAGGCGTACGTCTATCCGGTCGCCCGCGAGGTGCTGCCCGACGGCGACGAGATCGCCGACCGGGAGGTCGCCGAGCACGCCGACGCCGAGCGGACCATGAAGGAGCTGGAGTCCGTCGACCCGTCCGACCCCCGCTTCGAGGAGCTGCTCGCCCAGCTGACCAGCACCGTGCGACAGCACGTCACGGAAGAGGAGAAGGAGCTCTTCCCCCGGCTGCGCGCGGCGACGGCCCGGGAGGAACTGGTCGAGATCGCCGCCAAGGTAACGGCGATCAAGGAGATCGGGCCGACCCGCCCACACCCGGCGGGCCCGGAGCACCCGCCGGCGAACAAGCTGCTCGCCCCCGGCATCGGTCTGGTCGACCGGCTGCGCGACGCGTTGAGCGGCCGGCCCACCTCGATGGACCAGCTACGCGACAAGCACCAG
The DNA here is from genome assembly GCF_040675155.1 of Micromonospora sp. NPDC049645. Classification (NCBI taxonomy): domain Bacteria; kingdom Bacillati; phylum Actinomycetota; class Actinomycetes; order Micromonosporales; family Micromonosporaceae; genus Micromonospora; species Micromonospora sp. NPDC049645. Next base: position 693,723 of record NZ_JBFAOI010000001.1, on the reverse strand, counting down.
CGCTGACCCGCGCGCCATCCGGGCCACGCCCCTCCCGGGTCGCTGACGGCTCAGGAGACCCGGGAGGGGGCGTGCCGGATCAGCGGACCTGGTCGCCCTCACCGGTACGCGCCTGGGCCTGGTCCACGCCCTTGTCGATCTGATCGCCGTACTTGCCGCCGGTGCGCTTGTCGGCCATGTCGCCGGCCTTCTGCGTGCCCTGGTCGACCTGCTTGTCATGCTTGTCCGCGAAGTCCTTGGCCTTGTCCATGAAGTCACCCACGGCGTTCCTCCTCGGTCCGGTCTGTCCCGTCCGCGTTCCCCCGGCCCGATCGCGCAAACGCCGTCGTTCCGGTGGTGATCCGCGAACACCCACCCACGTCGGTCCGGCCGGCGTACGATCCGCGCGGGCGACGGCCAGCGATACGGGTGTCGGCGGACGACCGACCGGGTACCGATCTCGTCGAGATCGAGGAGGACCGACATGGCCGCAGAGGACCCCGCCGCGACAGGCGGCCCCGGGCCGCGCCAGACCTGGGCGGCGCTGCCCTGGCTGGTCCGGACCGCGGTGTTGTGGAGCGCCTGTCTTGTGGTGATCGCCGCGGGGCTCTACCTGCTGGGTCGGGTCGCCGTCCTGCTGGCGCCGCTGGCCATCGCGCTGGCCGCCACCATCTTCCTCACCGCGCTACTCGACCCGGTCCTGCTGCTGCTGCGCCGGCTGCGCCTGCCGGCGGCGCTGGCCGCGCTCTGCACCGTACTGCTGCTGCTCGGCATCCTGGTCGGCGTCGGCGCCCTGGTGTGGAACCTGACCGCCAGCCAGTTCGACCAGCTCAGCCAGGAGCTGACGCAGGGTGTCGAACGCAGCCGGGACTTCGTGACGTCCACGCTGCCGGTCAGCGAGGCGCAGTTGGACCGGCTGGTCGACCAGGCCCGGCAGGGCTTCGGTGGCAGCTCCCCGGACCCGGTGGCCGGCGCCCGGACGGTCACGGAGGTGTTCGGCTCCGCGTTGCTCGCGCTGGTGCTGCTCTTCTTCCTGCTCAAGGATGGCCGGTCGATGTGGCACTGGGTGCTGTCGCGGGTGTCCGGCCCGAACCAGCCCGTGCTGGCCGAGGCCGGCCGGGCCGGTTGGCAGACGTTGGGCGCGTACAGCCGGGGCACCATGTTCATCGCCGCGATCGACGCGCTGGGCATCGGGCTGGCCCTCGTGGTGCTGCGGGTGCCACTCGCCCTGCCGCTGGCGTTGATCACGTTCCTCGGCGGGTTCGTGCCGATCATCGGAGCGACGGTGGCCGGCGCGGTGGCGGTGCTGGTGGCGCTGGCCGCGAACGGTCCCACCACCGCGCTGCTCACCCTCGCGGCGGTGGTCGCCGTGCAGCAGATCGAGGGCAACCTGTTGGAGCCGTTGGTCATGAAGCGGCAGGTCCGACTGCACCCGGCGGTGATCCTGGTGGCGGTCACCGCCGGCACACTGATCGCGGGGATCGCCGGCGCCTTCGTGAGCGTTCCGATCACCGCCGTGCTCTGGCGCGTCATCGACACCGTCCAACAGCGCCGGTCGGCCTCGGCCCTGCTGCCGACGGAGTGATCATCGGCTGAGGTGCGTGGTGAACCAGGTGCCGGCCTGGTCGGCAACCTGTTCCAGGGTGCCGGGCTCCTCGAACAGATGAGTGGCACCAGGGATCACCCGCAGTTCGCCGATGTCCCCCAACTCGGCCAGCGCCCGCTCGTTGAGCGTGATCACTTCCTCGTCCAACCCGCCGACCAGCAGCAACGTCGGGGTACGCACCTGGGCCAGCGCGTCTTCGGCCAGGTCCGGTCGGCCGCCTCGGCTGACCACGGCAGCCACCCGGTCCGCGCGGGTCGACGCCGCGACCAGGGCGGCGGCCGCGCCCGTGCTGGCGCCGAACAGGCCGATCGGTACGTCACCGGCGGGGCGCTCGGCCGCCAGCCAGTCGACGATCCCGGCCAGCCGGCTGGCCAGCAGCCCGATGTCGAAGCGCAGTTCGGCCGTGCGGGCGTCCACCTCGTCCTCGGCCGGGGTGAGCAGATCCGCCAACACCGTCCCGAGCCCCCGCTCGTTCAGCGTCCGGGCCACTGCCACGTTGCGCGGGCTGTGTCGGGAACTGCCGCTGCCGTGCGCGAACAGCACCACGCCGACCGGCTGGGCCGGCAGTGTCAGGTCGGCGGGGAGCTGGGCCTCCCCGACCGCAATGGTCACCGTGCCACGCTGCTCGTCCATGCCTCACCTCCGGGTGCTCGCCACTGGTCCGGGTACCCCGCCCGCGGCCCGGCACGCCCGCCGACGACGGCCCGGCCACCGACCGCGCCGCACGCCGGCCGCCGACCGCGCCGGGTCGCGTTTGCCCCGGGGGGCGTCGGGTACGCGACGAGCGACCGCAGACCGTGTCGGCGCAGCCGCGCCCCGACGGATCGCGAGGATCGTCATGGCCAAGCAGCAGATTTCCCGGCAGCAGCAGCTGACCGAGCGGACCCAGCGCGAACAGGACGCCGAGCGCGATCAGGACTTTGGCGACCAGGACTTCGGGGACCAGGCTGCCTCGGCCCGGCTGCCCGACGATCCGAAGGCGGCGACGCCCCGGGACGCGATCGGGCGGCCGTCCACCGGCGAGCCGATCTGACCTACCGGGACCGGCGAGCCGGTCTGACCTCCCCGCGGGAGCGGGCGGGGCGGGAGCACTCCCGCCCCGCCCGTCACTGTTCCCGCTCCGGCAACCGCAGCAGCGGTGAGCGGCCCGGTGGCTGCTCGGGCGGAGGACCGGACGGGTCGGCCGGTGGCACCGGCACCGTCACCGGCTCGTCGCAGGTCACCCGCAGCAGCTGGTCATGGTGGCGCAGCTCCACCACGTCATCCGGGCCGCCGTGGCGCAGCGAGTACGTCGTCTGGTGCGGCCGGACATCCACCCGCAGCGACAGCCCCCGCCACTGGAGCGAGAACTCCAACCGGTTGAGGCGGCTGGAGAGCCGGGGGGCGAAGGACAGCTCACCGTCGTGGTCCCGCAGACCGCCGAACCCGCTGACCAGGGCGAGCCACGCGCCGGCCAACGACGCCATGTGTACGCCGTCGCGGGTGTTCTCGTTGAGGTCGTGCAGGTCCATCAGCGCGGCCTCGCGCAGGTAGGTGTGCGCCAACTCCGGGTGGCCCACCTCGGACGCGAGCACCGACTGCGTACAGGCCGACAACGACGAGTCGCGTACGGTGCGGCGTTCGTAGTAGAGGAAGTTGCGCACCTTCTCCTCGGGGGTGAAGGCGTCACCCCGCCAGTGCATGGCGAGGACCAGGTCGGACTGCTTGACCACCTGCTTGCGGTACAGCTCGAAGTACGGGTAGTGCAGCAGCAACGGGTACTTCTCCGCTGGGGTGTGCGTGAAGTCCCATTCCTGAAGTCGGGTGAAGCCCTCCACCTGTTGGTGGACGTCGAGTTCATCGTCGTACGGGACGTGCATGGACGTGGCGGCGTCCCGCCAGCTCGCGGCCTCCTCGTCGGTGACCCCGAGGTGGAACGCCTCGTCCCGGTACCGCATGACCACGTCGGCGGCGGCGAGCAGGTTCCGCTGGGCCATCAGGTTGGTGTAGACGTTGTCGTTCTTCACGGCGGTGTACTCGTCCGGGCCGGTGACACCGTCGATGTGGAACTGCCCGTGCCGGTCGTGGTGGCCGATGGAGCGCCACAGACGGGCGGTCTCCACCAGCAACTCCAGCCCGATCTCCCGTTCCAGCTGGGTGTCGCCGGTGACCATCACGTAGCGGCGCACGGCGTCGGCGATGTCGGCCGCGATGTGGAAGGCCGCCGTGCCCGCCGGCCAGTAGCCCGATGACTCCGGGCCACCGATGGTCCGCCAGGGGAACGCGGCGCCCCGCAGGTTGAGCGTCGCGGCCCGTTCCTTCGCCGAATCCAGGGTGCTGTGCCGCCACTGCAACGCGCTGCGCACCGCGCTCGGCTGGGTGTACGTGAGCACCGGCAGCACGAACATCTCGGTGTCCCAGAAGGCGTGGCCGTCGTAACCGGGGCCGGTAAGGCCCTTCGCCGAGATCGGCCGCTGCTCGGCCCGCGCGCCGGCCTGCAAGACGTGGAAGAGGCCGAACCGGACCGCCTGCTGGACCTCCGGGTCGCCCTCGACCAGCACGTCGGACGCGTCCCAGAACGCGTCGAGGTAGTTGCGCTGCTCCCGGTGCAGCCCGTCCCAGCCGTCGAGCCGGGCCCCGGCCAGCGCCGCGCCGACCTGGTCGCGCAGCGCCGGCAGCGACCGGCGGCTCGACCAGCTGTACGTCAGATACTTGATCACCCGTAGCTTCTCGCCGGGCTTGAGCACGCAGGCGATCGTGGTGCGTACCCAGTCCTGGTAGCCCTCGGACTCGATGGTGGTGTGGTCCGGGCCGTGCACCTCGTGCTCCATGGCGGCGGCGACCCGCAGACCGGAGACCTTGGTGCGGTGGATCAGCTGCCCCCCGTCGGGCGTGGTCAGCTCCTCCTCGGCCTGTAGCGGCGACTCCAGCACCGCCGCGACCCGAGGGTCCTTGCTCTGTGCGGGCAGCGACTCGTTGGCCACCAACTCGGACTGCACGATCAGCCGCAGTGGGCCGTCGACGGCCTCCACCTCGTAGCTGATGGCGGCCACCGACCGCTGGGTGAACGAGACCAGGCGGGTGCTGCGGACCTTGACCTCGCGACCGGCGGGCGAGCGCCAGTGCAGCTCCCGGTGCAGGGTGCCGGCCCGCAGGTCGAGGATCCGCTCGTGCGCGAACAGCTCTCCGTAGCGCACGTCGAGCGGTTCGTCGTCGACGAGCAGTCGGATCAGTTTGCCGTTGGTGACGTTGACGATGGTCTGCCCGGACTCGGGGAAGCCGTAGCCGGCCTCCGCGTACGGCAGCGGTCGCAGCTCGTAGAAGGAGTTGAGGTAGGTGCCCGGCAGGCCGTGCGGCTCGCCCTCGTCGAGGTTGCCCCGCAGGCCGACATGCCCGTTGGAGAGCGCGAAGACGGACTCCGACTGGGCCAGCACGTCCATGTCCAGCCGGGTCTCCCGAACGTGCCACGGCTCGACCGGATAGGCCCGCTCCCGGATCACGCGGGGCCTCGTTCGCCGGCCGGGTGGTGGGCGGCGGTGCGGGAGGGGGTCGCCGGGTCGGCGTCGTCGAGCAGGTCGGCGAGGTCGGTGACCACGATGTCGGCGCCGTGGGCGAGCAGCTCGTCGGCCTGGCCGACCCGGTCGACGCCGACCACGTAACCGAAGCCACCGGCGCGGCCGGCGGCCACCCCGGAGAGCGCGTCCTCGAAGACGGCGGCCTGCGTCGGGTCGACGCCGAGCAGGGTGGCCCCGGCGAGGAAGGTGTCCGGGTGTGGTTTGCCGCGCAGCCCCTGCGCGCGGGCGACCAGCCCGTCGACCCGGGCCTGCAGCAGCGTTTCCAGCCCGGCGGCGGCGACCACCTCGCCCCCGTTCGCGCTCGCGGTCACCACGGCGCGGTGTAGGCCGGCCTCGGTCGCCGCCTTCAGGTACCGCACGGAGCCCGGGTAGACGTCGACGCCGGCGGTGCGCAGGCGGTGCAACAGCAGGACGTTCTTGCGGTTGCCCAGGCCGTTGACGGTCTCGGCCTCCGGCGGGTCGTCGGGGCTGCCCTCGGGCAGCACGATCCCGCGGGAGGCGAGGAACGTCCGGACGCCGTCGGCGCGGGGTCGGCCGTCGACGTAGCGGTTGTAGTCCGGGCCCGGGTCGAACAGTTGGAACGGCTCACCGGAGACCGTGGCGCGCTGCCGGAGAAACTCGTCGAACGTCTGCGTCCAGGCGGCATTGTGTACGCGGGCGGTCTGCGTCAGCACACCGTCCAGATCGAAGAGACAGGCGGTCACGTGAGCAGGTAGGCCCAGCACGGTACGAATCTATCCACCCTGCTGGGCCCGCAAACCCCATTTCGCCGCCCTCGGGCGCTTCAGTTGGGTCGCAGCGTCCAGATCACGGTCATCGCCGAGGTCGGCTTACCCTCCGCGGTGGCGATCTCCACGTGCACGGGGAACTCCGGACGCCGACCGGCCTCCAACTCCTCGATCACTTCGTGGGCCGGGCGGCCGAGCCGTGCGGTGGCCAGCACCGGACCCATGGCGAGCTTGCGATAGGCGATCTCGCCCCGGACGGCCAGTGGCACGGCCCGGTCGAGCAGTTGCCCGAAGGCGGCCAGCACGACCGCGCCGGAGGCCGTCTCGCCGAGGGAGAACATGGCGCCGGCGTGTGGGCCGCCGACGTGGTTGTGGGTGGCCGGCGAGTCGGGCAGCCGGACCACCGCCCGCACGCCGCCCTCCGCTTCCGGGGCCACCTCGACGAATTCGAGGCCGAGCGTACGGGCGAAGGGCACCCGGTCCAGCATGCCGGCCGCCACCTGGCGGGAGTCGATGGTCATGGCCCGACGTTACTCGGCGGTAACCTGCCAGGCAAGGTCGGCCGACCGGGTCGGGCGCCACCCATTGTTCATTTACCGAACAATTGCCATCCGCCATCCGATCACTTACCCGCAATAGGCCCAAGCGGGGCCCGCCGAGAATTGCCGAACGCGGCAAGTCGTACCGCGTGAACAGTCGGCGAACAAACACAATTTGCGCACCCCTCCGGCAGGCATCCACCGCCATCCGAGTTGCTATAACCTGGCGGCGAACTGGAGGAACGAATGACGACGACGCCCACAACCGCCGCCCCGAAGCTACGCATTCCCGCCTTGACCGGCCTGCGCTGGTTCGCTGCTCTCGCTGTTTTCTTCCATCACTCGGCAGCGCACGAGTCATTGCCGGATCCGGTACGACGGGTCATGGGAGCAGGCAGCAACGGTGTCACGTTCTTCTTTCTCCTCTCGGGTTTCGTCATCGCGTTGAACTACTTCGACAGCGCCACCCGGCCGACTCCGCGCAGCACCTGGAACTATCTGATCGGTCGGCTGGCCCGGGTCTATCCGCTCTATCTGCTGGTGCTCGTCGTCGTCTGGCTGGCCGTGGACCACCACTCCAACGTGAGTCGGTTCCTCATCCAGGCGCTCGCCCTACAGTCCTGGCACCCGTCGCTCGTCGTCACGTACGGCATCAACGCGCCGGGCTGGTCGATCGGCGTCGAGTTCTTCCTCTACGCCTGCTTCCCGTTGCTGGTGCTGGCGCTGCGCCCGATCGCCGACAACGCCCGGGTTCTCCTCGCCGTGGCGGTGACGACGATAGTCGCGGCGTTCGTCCTCGCGGCGCTGTTCCAGCACTTCCGCAACGGGCTGCCCGCCACGAACCCGTTCAGCGCGCACCGTTGGCTCTACCGCACGCCGGCGACCAGACTCGGGGATTTCACCCTCGGCATGGTGGCGGCGCTGCTCCTGCGGCAGGCCAAACTGTCGTGGTCGGCGTCGGCCACCCGGGACCGGGTGTTGTCGCCGTTGCTCACGTGGCTTCCCGTCGCGGCGACCCTGCTGCTGATGGCGTGGCCGGACCGGACCCGCTACTACGCCAGCTACGACGCGCTGTGGATGATTCCTGGAGCACTGCTCTTCTTCGGGCTGGGTCAGTATCCGCAGTCCGCGCTCAGTCGATTTCTCAGCACCCGGCCGCTCGTCTTTCTGGGTGAGGTCTCCTTCGCCTTCTATCTGGTGCACCGCCCGCTGATGCAACTGGTCGGGGAGTCGTCCTGGATGAACGACAGCCTTCCGGCCTACCTCGCCAAGCTGACCCTGCTCGTCGCGGTCATCACCCTCGTCGCGGCCGGGTGCCACTTCCTCTGGGAGCGGCCGGCCCAGCGGCTCGTCAACCGCTACCTGAAGATCAGGACACCGGCCGGACGGCGCAGCGCAACCGGCGCCGTCCCGGCGTCGGCGTCAGAGGTGGGCGATCGTCCGCAGGATCTCCGCGTAGAAGTTGCCGTCGATGCTGCGGAAGAAGGAAAAGTCCTGGCCCGGGTCACCGAAGAACGGGCGTAGCGTCCAGCCCAGCTGGGTGCCGACGAAGCCGAAGAGCAGGATCCAGATGTAGAGCAGGTTCATGCTGGCCGGCCGCTGGGTCGGCTGGCCCGGGCGGATCGGGCGCTCACCCCACGGGCGCTGCTGGCCGGGGTGCAGCATGCCGGGCGGGAACGAGCTGCTGCCGTCCGGCTGGCCGCTCCACTGCTGCGCGACGTGCGTCGGCGCCGGCGCGGTGGTCACCGCACCGTTCGCGGTCGACTCGACCGCCGCGGCTCCGGCCGGCACGGCGACCGGCTCGGCGCTCGGCGCGGCGCCGACGGGCGGCACGTCCGACACAGCCGGCACGGCCGGCACAGCCGACACCGGAGCCTGGGCGTTGGTCTGGGCTCTGGCGGTGTCCGGCGCGAGCAGACCGTGGTCGTTGAGCACCTGCATCCCGCTGGTCAGGAAGCGCAGACCGACCAGCGCGGACAGGGTCAGGATCGCCACGTTGAGCAGCTTGAAGAACCCGTAGTCGGGCGCGGTGATCAGAAAGAAGAGGCTGATCGGCGCGAACGCCACCGCGAGCATCGCGGTGACCGTGATCGCGACCATCACCAGCGCCAGCGACTGCCGCACCGAGAGCCGGGCGCCGAACACCAGATTGAACAGGTAGAGCGTGGGCAGGCAGATGGCCAGTGTGACGAGGAACAGCAGTGGCAGCTTCAGCGCCGAGGTCAGCGCCATCAGCGGGCTGTGGAAGAAGCCCAGCACCGCGCCGTAGCAGGCCAACGCGATGGCGGAGCTGGCCAGCATCCGTCCGGTCAGGGCATTCAGGTCGCGCTCGGCCACGATCTGCTGCCAGATGCCCTCACGGTCGCGCAGGATGCGCTCGATGACAAGTGGGCTGGGTACGTCACCCGACACGGGTGCACCCCTCTCGGTGATCGTTCACTGTGGACTGGGTGCGCAGACCGTAGGGCAACGGATGGCAGGCCCGCTACCCCGCTCCCCGGGAGTGGTCAGCGCCAACCCACGTCGATCCGGTCGCCGCGCTCGTCGAAGAAGTGCAGCGCGTCCATCCGAACCGAGACGGCGAGTGGGTGACCGGCGCTGACCGCCGGGTACGGCGCCAACCGCACCGCCAGCTCCGCCGGGCGACGGTGGTGCCGGCCCGGATCGGGAAGCACGCTGGTCTGGGTGTTACCGACCGGCCGGTTCTGCTCCTCCACCGGCTTGCCGGTGAGGCGCTGCATCACCGAGCCGAACCGGCGCAGGCCGCGCTGACCGACAGGTGGCGGGTCCAGCGGCGCGCCCATCTCGTCGACCACGATCGCGGTGGCGCCGATGTCGAGGAACGCCAACGACTCGTGCCCGTGGTGCTCCAGGTAGCGGATCCGCCCACGCAGCACGTCGCCGGGGCTGTCCGGGGCGACCGGGGTGAGCGCCTCGGCTCGCATGCCGACCACGATCCGCTCACCGTGGTAGTGCGCCACGGCCCGACTGCGGATGTCGTTCCAGGGCAGGTAGAGCGACTGGTCGCCGAGGTTGAGCGTGACGTACCGGTCGAGGTGGACGTAGACCGACGCTTCCAGCAGGTTCATCCGTGGGCTGCCCAGGAACGCCGCCACGTAGAGCGTCGCCGGCCGGCCGTACACCTGGGTGGGTGTGCCGACGTCCTGGAGCACGCCGCGGCGCATGATGGCCACCCGGTCGGCCATGGTCAGCGCCTCGGCCTGGTCGTGGGTGACGTAGACGGTGGTGACGCCCAGCTCCCGGGTCAGGCCCGAGATCTCCGCGCGCAGCTCGGCACGGAGGCCGCTGTCCAGGTTGGAGAGGGGCTCGTCCATGAGGAACAGACCGGGTCGACGGACGATCGCCCGGCCCATCGCCACCCGCTGCCGCTGCCCGCCGGAGAGCTGACCGGGCTTGCGGGCCAGCACGTCACCGATGCCCAGCGCGCTCGCCACGTCACTGACCCGCTCGCCCCTCGGCTCGGGCTCGATCCCGGCCAGCCGCAGCGGAAACGCGATGTTGTCGCCGACGGTCATGTGCGGGTAGAGGGCGAAATCCTGGAAGACCATGGCGATCTTGCGGTCCCGGGGAGGCAGGTCGTTCGCCAACTCACCGTCGAGCATGACCGCGCCACTGGTCGGGTCCTCCAAGCCGGCGATCATGCGGAGCACCGTCGACTTGCCGCACCCGGACGGCCCGAGCAGCACCATGAACTCGCCGTCGTTGACATCGAGGTTGATGCTGTCGACGGCCAACGTGCCGTCCCGGAAAACCTTGCTCACATCCTTGAGCGTGACGGTGCTCACCGTCTTCCCCCCCAGTGCGCGTCGGCCGGACCCCAGAAGACTGTGACCAGGATCATGGGCTTAGCACATCGGGTAAACGTCTTATGTTCGATCGATGTCGCTGCTATTACACGACAGAGGGCCCGATCAGCAGCGGGTGGACCGTTCGCCCTGCTCCCCGAGGAACACCTGGCGCACCACCCGCTCCGCCGCCCGCCCGTCGTCCAACGTGCAGAACCGGGCCCGGAAGTGCTCGCGGGCCTTGGCCGCCGCGTCCGAGCGCACCTCGTCGGTGCGGAACAGGTCGAGCAGATCGGCGAACGTGGCGGCCACCGCGCCCGGCGGTTCGGCCGTGACGTCGAAGTAGACCCCCCGGGCCAGCCGGTACGCCTCCCAGTCCGGTGTGTAGAGCACGATCGGCCGGTCCAGCACCGCATAGTCGAACATGGCCGACGAGTAGTCGGTGACCAGCACGTCAGCCACCAGGTAGAGATCCTCCACCCGCTGATGGCCACTGACGTCGCGAACCCGCTCCCAGTCCCTCGGCTGACCCGGACGTCGGTCCCGGTCGTGGAAGTAGTGGCTGCGCATCAGCAACCGGCCCGAGTCACCCAGCGCCCGCACGAACCGGTCCGGGTCGAACGGTGGCCGGTAGCCGGGCAGGTGCTCACGGTGCGTCGGGGCGTACAGGACGACCTGCTCGTCGGGGTCGAGGCCGAAGTCCGCGCGGAGTCGGCGCACCTCGTCCGGGCCGGCCGTGACCAGCCGGTCGTTGCGCGGGTAACCCACCTCCAGGGTCGTGTACGTGGCCGGGTACGCCCGGTCCCACATCTGGGTGGAGAAGCTGTTGGCGCTGACGCTGTAGTCCCAGCGGTCCACCCGACGCAGCAGCCCGGCGAAGTCCATCCGACCCGCGCCGACCGGATAGCGCTGCTGGTCCAGCCCCATCACCTTGACCGGGGTGCCGTGGTGGGTCTGCACGTGCACCTGTTCCGGTCGCTTGCGGACGAAGTCCGGATAGTTGACGTTGTTGACCAACCACCGGGCCCGGGCCAGCACCCGGTAGTACGCCGGCGTTCCGGCGACCACGTACTCCACCCCGTCCGGCACGCTGTCCACCCGGTCCCGGCGCACGATCCACACCCCGCGCACGCCCGGCGCCAACCGGCGGGCCACCTCGTAGATCGCCGCCGGGTTGCAGGAGTACCCCCGGTACCAGTAAGCGGCGTACACCGCGAGTGTCGGGTCGACCGGCCTGCGCAACTCGGCCCGGTAGTACTCGCGCAGCAGCCCGTCGCGGGTCAGCCGGGCACCCCGCCGGGCGACCGGAGCGACCTTGCGCCGAGCGGTGCGGGCCTGCCGGCGGGCGGCGTCGCGGGCCCGGCTCGCGGCCCGTAACGCGCTGAAGGTGCGCCAGCGGCCGGAGGCGACGAGCTTGTGTTTGATCCCCTCGACCCCGTCCGGCACCGGATAGCCACCGGGCGGCAACCAGCGCTCGTAGTCGGCGGTGATCTGCGCGAAGAACGCCGGCCGTAACTCCGGGGCGATTCGCTGACCGTTGCCGAGCACGGTCAGGTAGTGCCAGATCATCCGTTCGAAGACCGTCGGCCGCAGGGCCTCCGTCGCGGCCCCCCACGAATCCATCAGGTGGAACACCCGGTGCCACTGCGGGAACACCTCGAAGTGCCGGTCACCGCGGGTCCGGGTGATCGCCCCGGCGCGGCGTTGCCGGTAGTTGACGCAGACCCGATCCAGTACGCCGATCCGCCGCGCCGCCATCAACACCGGGTAGCTGAACGAGACGTCCTCGTACCAGCCGGGCGCGAAGCGCAGCCCCAGATCGAGGAGGAACTCCCGGCGAACCAGGCGGTTCCACGCGGTGTGCAGCAGGTGCATCGCCTCCGGCCGGTCCCGCAACCGGAAGGTCCCCGGGCCCGGCGACTCCGGAAACACCTCGGCCATCGCGCTGCGGGTGACGGTGTCGTTCCAGTGGGTGCGGACGTGGTCGACCAGCAGGACGTCCGGGCGGGTGACCCGCAACCGCTCGGCGACCTCGGTCAGGCACTCCGGGGCCAGCCAGTCGTCGCCGTCGAGGAACCACACGTACTCGCCGACGGCCCGGTCCAGCCCGATGTTGCGGGCCGGACCGAGGCCGACGTTCTCCGGCAGCCGAACCGAGCTGACCCGCTGGTCGCGGGCCGCGTACTCGTCGATGATGTCGCCGCTGGCGTCCGGCGAGCAGTCGTCGACGGCGATCACCTCGATGTCGGTCTCCGGTTGACCGAGGATGGAGTCCAGGCATTCCCGCAGGTAACCCTGCACCCGGAAGGCCGGCACCACGAAGCTGATCAGGGTCATCCGGCCGCCCTCCGTCAGCGCGGCGCGGCACCTCCAGCGCCCGCCGGCGCGACCGACGCCCGCGCGCTACGGGCCGGTCGCACGAACCAGGCCAGGACGACGCTCACCACGAAAACCACGAGAAGGTACGCACCGAGTGTAGCCAGCCCGATACCCGCAATACCGGCAATCGCCGCGAGGGCCACCAGCACCGAGCGGCCCTCCCAGCCCAGCGTCGCCGGGTGCAGGGGCGGTGCCGCCTGCCGCTTCTCCAGCCGGGCGGTCAGGTCGTAGTGGTGCACGGTGAGCACGAAGACGTACCCGAAGATCAGCCAGCCGGGGGCCGCACCGACCACCCCGACCGCGATGGCGAACAGGTACTCGGCGGCCCGCAACGCCGCCGGGACCAGCCAGTCCAGCGGACCGTTGTGCGCCGCCCCGGCGCCCAGACCGCCCGCCAGCAGCACCACCAGCGCCACCGGCACCGCCCAGCGCAACCCCTCGGGCGCGTCGCTCAGCAGCGTCCCGACCAGCAGCACCGCCGGACCGAGCGCGGCGATCACCGCCAGGGTCAGCGGCCCCATCGGCCGGACCACCGGCAACCAGCGGGCCAACGGCCCGTCGTCGCGGTGCAGGGTGGCGTCGACCGTGTCCAGCACCGGCACCCACATCCAGCGGGCCCGCAGGGTCCGCAACGCCCCGGTGTACGCGAACGCCAGCACCCCCCAGACCAGCACGGCGACCAGGCTGACCAGCGGATTGAACAGTGCCACCGTCAGCGCGATCAGCGCCCAGCGCTCACCGATCGGGAAGACCACGGTCCGCTTCAGCCAGTACGACACCGACCCGGTGTCCGCCTGCACCCGGGTCGACGCCGCGTTGAGCCGGTCACCGATCCCGCCGCTGGCACCCGTGGCCGTACGCGGTCGGCGGGCCGCCTCGTCGTGCAGCACCCCGTACCAGGTGTCGGTCATGTGCCGGACGGTCTGCAACGTCATCGCCGCGATCGCGAGCGCCCACCCGTTGCCCAGCCCGGCGTGGCTCACCCCGAAACCGAGCCCGGCGTAGACCAGGTACTCCTTGGCCCGGTCCGCCATCGTGTCCAGCCAGCCACCCCAGGCGCTGAAGTGCCGGGTGTAGCGGGCCAACTGGCCGTCCACGCAGTCCAGCACGAAGCCGAGGTAGAGCAGCACCGCGCCACCGACCAGCGCGGGTCGCCCGCCGACCCCGAACAGCACCGCCGCGCCCAGCGCGAAGAGCACCGAGATCACCGTCACCCCGGTCGGGGTGAGCCCGAGCCGGGCCGAGAGCCGGACCAGGTACGGCGACCAGGTGCTGACGAAGTAGGTGGAGAAGAAGTCGTCCCTCTCCTTCACCGACAGCCGCAGCTCGGCCCGGTCCTCGTCGACCGCGGTCACCGCCGCCTCGGCAGCGGTCAGCCCGGCCGTGTCGTCGACCCGGTGCGCGACGAGCAGGCGTACCCGCTGGGCGAAGATCAGGGTGCCGAGCCCCGCGAGACCCGCGAAGAGCCGGTCCACGGCGGACCCGGGACCGCCGGCCGCGACCGACCCCGCGGACCCGACCCCGCCGGCCGCGGGCAGCGGCGCCACATCGCCGGCCGGGCCGATCGGGGCGGCGACGGGGAGCACCCCGGACGCGGCGGCTCGGGCGGCGGCGGCCAGGGTCGGCAGGTCGTCCACGCCGACCCGCAGCGCGCCGCCGAACACTCCGGTGGCGTCCCCGTCGAGGGTGCCCACCGCGCCGGCGTCCACCACCTGACCGCGCTCCTCCCGCACGGCCGCCCGGCCGGGCACCGGCGGGTCGCCGAGCACCAGCGCCACCGTCGGCCCCACCGGGCTGGTGGCCAGGTGCCGCAGCACGGCGGTGTGCGCCACCAGGTCGGTGCCGGTGATCAGCACGGAGGTGGTCGCGGTGGCGACCAGTTCGGCCAGCTCGTCGAGGTTGGCGGCGAAGCGCACCTCGCCCGCCCCGGCCAGCCGCAACTGGGCGGCCAGGCGGTCGGCCAGCGGTTCGCCGGTCGCCGTGGTCAGGCCCGCCGCGGACGTTCCGGCGGCGAGCACGATCGCGAGCGTCACCGCGGGACCGCGGCGTGGTACGCGTCGAGCGCCTCGACGATGGTGCCGTCGAGCATCAACCGGCCCGCGTCGAGGTACAACCCCCGACGGCAGAACCGGGTCAGGTCCTTTTCGTTGTGTGACACCAGCACCAGCGTGCGCCCCTCCCCGAGCAGACGATCAATCGTCGCGTAACACTTCTTGCGGAACTCCGCGTCCCCGACCGCGGTCACCTCGTCCATCAGCAGGATCGGGTGCGGCAGGTGCGAGATGATCGCGAAGCCCAACCGCACCTTCATTCCCGACGAGTAGTGCCGCACCGACGTGTCGATGGCCCGTTCGACCTGCTCACCGGCGAACTCGACGATCTCGTCGAAGTGCCGCTTCAGGTAGCTCGTCGACAGCCCGTGCAGCCCACCGACCAGGTGCAGGTTCTCCCGCCCGGTCAGGTCGTTGGAAAAACCGGCGGACAACTCCAGCAACGGCGCCACCGCGCCGTGCACCCGGATGCTGCCCTCGTCCGGAATGAGCACCCCGGCGATCAGCCGCAGCAGGGTGCTCTTGCCGGTGCCGTTGCGCCCGATCACCCCGACGGTCTCGCCGGGCTCGACGGTGAACGACACGTCGCGCAGCGGCCAGAACTGGCCGGGCAGCGCGCCACGGGCGCCCCGGTGGATGAACAACTCCCGTAGCCGCAGCTGGCGGCGCCGGTTACGGACGAAGCGGATACCCAGGCCGTCGGCCTCGATGATCGGAGCGGCCACGTCAGAGTTCCTTGAGCACGGCGGGTTCCAACCGGCGGAACGACCACCAGCCGGCGGCCAGCACCAGCAGACTGCCGATGATCGTCGTGGCGAGCAGCCGGGCGTCCGGGAACTCGTCCGGGTACCAGATCGCGTGGTGCAGCTGGAAGATCCCGACCAGCGGGTTCAGCTCGTACACCACCTTCAGCCAACCGGGCAGCCCGGACTCCCGGACCAGACTGAGCGGATAGATGATCGGCGTGGCGTAGAAGAGCACCCGGATGATCAGCCGCATCAGCCGTTCCACGTCGCGCATCAGCACGTTCCAGGCCGACAGCAGCAGGGCGAGCCCGGTCAACAACACGGCCTGGATGGCCACCGCCAGCGGCAGGGACAGCAGCGACCAACCGGGGTGGATCCGACCGTGCGCCGCGTAGATCACCGCGATGGCGATCAGGATCGGCAGGCCGGCCGCGTACTCGGCGAACCGGCCGGTGACCCGGCCGATCGGGAAGACCTGACGCGGCACGTTCATCGTGGTGATCAGCCGGGACTGGCCGGTCAGCGCGTTCGTCGCCTCACTCAACGCCGAACTGGTCCACATCCAGGCGAAGATGCCGGTGATCAGGAACAGCGGGTACGACCCGGCCGCCTCGCCGAGGTGCCGACCGGTGTCGCGGGAGTAGAGCACCCCGAAGACGAACCAGTAGATGGCGCCCATGCCGAGCGGCTCGATCAACGACCAGAAGTAGCCGAGCACGGACTGCTGGTACTTGACCGCCAGGTCCCGTCTCACCAGGATGCGCAGCGAGTTGCGGTGCGACCACAACGCCGCGACGCCAGAGGTCACCGCAGCCTCCCGCCTCCTGAAACGGACGCCAGGTTAGCAGTCGGTGAACGAATGCCCCGAATCGGCCAGACTCAGCACTCGATCACGTTGACGGCCAGACCGCCACGCGCCGTCTCCTTGTACTTGACCTTCATGTCGGCGCCCGTCTCCCGCATGGTCTTGATGACCTTGTCCAACGACACCTTGTGCACACCGTCGCCGCGCAGCGCCAGCCGGGCAGCCGTGATCGCCTTGATGCTAGCCACCGCGTTCCGCTCGATGCAGGGGATCTGCACCAGGCCACCCACCGGGTCACAGGTCAAACCGAGGTTGTGCTCCATCCCGATCTCGGCCGCGTTCTCCACCTGCTCCGGGGTGCCACCGAGCGCCTCGGCCAGCCCCGCCGCCGCCATCGAACACGCCGAACCGACCTCACCCTGGCAGCCGACCTCGGCGCCGGAGATCGACGCGTTCTCCTTGAACAACACGCCGATCGCCCCCGCCGTCAGCAGGAACCGCACCACACCGTCGTCATCGGCGCCCGGCACGAACCGGGTGTAGTAGTGCAGCACCGCCGGGATGATCCCGGCCGCCCCGTTGGTCGGCGCGGTGACCACCCGGCCGCCCGCCGCGTTCTCCTCGTTCACCGCGAGAGCGAACAGGGTCACCCAGTCCATCGCGTGCAGCGGATCGGCGGTGCCGGCGTCCGCCTCCAGGCCGCGCCGCAGCTCCGCCGCGCGCCGCCGAACCTTCAACCCCCCAGGGAGTACGCCGTCGCGCTCGCAGCCGCGCTGCACGCACTCCCGCATCACCCGCCAGATCTCCAGCAGACCGGCCCGGATGTCCGCCTCGCTGCGCCAGGAACGCTCGTTGGCCAGCATCACCTCGCTGATCGACAGACCGGTGCGGCTGGTGACGTCGAGCAGTTGCGCCCCGGTCAGGAAGGGGTACCGCACCACTGTGCTGTCCGGCTTGATCCGATCCGCGCCAGCCGCCGCCTCGTCCACCACGAACCCGCCACCGACGGAGTAGTAGGTGCGGCTGCGCAGCACGGCACCGGCCCGGTCGTACGCCACGAAGGTCATCCCGTTCGGGTGGTACGGCAGCGACCGGCGGCGGTGCAGCGTCAGGTCCCGGTCCGGGTCGAAGTCGATCTCGTGCGCGTCCAGGATGTTGATCCGCCGCTCAGCCCGAATCCGCTCGATCCGAGGCCCGACGGTGTCCGTGTCGACCGTCTCGGGCGACTCACCGGCCAGCCCGAGCAGCACCGCCCGGTCGCTGCCGTGCCCGTGCCCGGTGGCGCCCAGCGAACCGAACAGCTCGGCCTGCACCCGCGCGGTGTCGGTGAGCAGCCCGTCGGCCTTGAGACCGCCGACGAACGTGCGCGCGGCCCGCATCGGCCCCACCGTGTGCGAGCTGGACGGCCCGATACCGACGCTGAAGAGGTCGAAAACACTGATCATGGCTGCGCTTCCTCGCCGTCGTCCCGGCGTACGGGACCCGGACGGGTCGTGGCCGCCGGTCGGACGGCCCCGCTGGTGACCGTCCGGGGTATGGGTGCCGACCCTCCGGGGTGTGGAAGGCCGATCAGCCAGCCTACCCGCCCAGCTCAACGCCCACCCGGTCCGGGACGTGAACACCCGACCACCGTCTCCCGCCCCCGGCGGGCTGCGGTAGGCGTGGCGGACCGGGTCGTGGCGGCGGGCGACCCGGGGAGGCGTCAGCGGGGGGCAGCCCGGGTAAAGCACCTACGGGTCCACGGGTCGCCGCTCCTCCTCGGGACCGAGGGCGAGGTGGCCATCCCTTTCTACCGTGGATTGCAGACGCGGCGCACCGCCGCAGAGTGGGAGTACGACGATGAGTCGCAAACTGGTCCGGCCCCGCGAGGGGCGCATGATCGCCGGTGTCTGCGCCGGTCTCGGGCGGCGGTTCGGCATGTCGGCCGGGATGGTCCGGCTGCTGTTCCTGCTGTCGCTGCTGCTGCCCGGCACGCAGGTGATCGTCTACCTGATCCTGTGGGTGCTGATGCCGAACGAGGACCGCTACCTCGCCTCCACCGGACACTGACCCACCCGCCCACCCGCCCACCCGCCCATCCGCCCATCCGCCGAGCCGGGTCAGGCAGCAACATCCCCGAAGTTGCTGCCTCCCGGCCGCCCGAGGCACCAACATCCCCGAAAGTGCGCGGATCTTGGCGCGTGGCAGCGCAGCGGGGCGCGAGCAGCGCGGGCGGCGCGGCAGGCCCGAGCAGAGCGGGCGACGTGCGGGAGCGCCCGCTCCGACGGAAGTCGGGGCGGGCGCTCCGGCGTACGGGCGTAGGTCAGGCCGCGATGTAGGTGACCGTGATCTGCTGGTAGCCGAGGGAGCGGAGCAACCCCTCCAGCATCTTGCGGGTGTTCTCCTCGGCTCGGGCGGAGAGCCCGCTGTCCCGGGCGGCGGCGGTGATCCGGTCCTCGGCGAGCTGGTAGACCTGCTGCTGCCGGTTGGGGTCGTTGCCGACCAGGTCACCGAGCCGGTTGAGCAGACCGCGCTGCTCGGCGAAGACGTAGCTCTTCTCCATGTCGAGGTTGGTCTCGCCGAGCTGCGGCGCGGGCAGCTTGATCTCCACGGACTTACCGTCGGCGGACTGGACGACGGCACCCTCACCGATCTTGGTGAAGTCGACGTACGCCTCGACGCTGCCGGCGCCGACGAACAGGGTGCGCTCGTTGAGCAGGAAGTCCGGAACGTTGCGCCGGTCGTTCTGCGTGTCGACCACCACCTGGAAGTTGCCCTCGGCGGCCACGTAGCGGCTCAGGTCCTGGATCGACTTCAGCAGCGGTGGCTGGCTGCGGTCGGTCTGCTCCTTGGCGAACGGGTTGCGGAACTCCGGCAGGATGCCGGTCGCCTGGATGCCGAGCAGCACGACCACGGCCAGCGCGGCGGCGCCGAGCAGCAGGAGCAGACCTCGGGCCGCCCCACCGCCACCACCACCAGGGCCGTCGCCGCCGGCCGTCGGGCCGCCAGGGCCACCGGGCCCGTCCAAACCTTCAGTGGTCGGCTCGGTTGTCGCGGTCGACCGCGCCTTGAGATCGCCGCCGGTCGGGTAACCGGGGAACTCCCTCGTGGGCTCGTTGCTGCCAGCGTCGCGGGCCATCACGCTCACCGTCCTCGTCAGACACGTCGTCTGTCAATGACGGTACGGCCCCGATACGACAGTCGCTCGGCGAGCGCCAGGAAGCGACAAACGAGCAGGTCAGGCGAATGCGGAAAGCCCGGTGAGCCGCTGCCCGATGACCAGCTGGTGGATCTCCGAGGTGCCCTCGTAGGTGAGCACGCTCTCCAGGTTGTTGGCGTGCCGCATCACCGGGTACTCGCCGGAGACTCCGTTGGCGCCGAGGATGGTGCGGCACTGCCGGGCGATGGCCAGCGCCTCCCGCACGTTGTTCAGCTTGCCCACGCTGACCTGCTCGGGCCGCAGCCGGTGGGCGTCGGCGAGCCGGCCCAGGTGCAGCGCGAGCAGTTGCCCCTTCACCAACTCGACGGCCATGTCGGCGAGCTTCGCCTGGGTGAGCTGGAAGCCGGCGAGTGGGCGACCGAACTGGGTGCGGGTGGCGGCGTACGCCAGGGTGGTCTCCAGGCAGTCGCGGGCGGCGCCGACCGCACCCCAGACGATGCCGTACCGGGCCTCGGTGAGGCAGCTCAGCGGCGCCTTGAGCCCGACCGCCTCGGGCAGTTGGGCGTCCGCCGGGAGTCGGACGTCGTCGAGCACGATCTCGCCGGTCACCGACGCGCGCAGCGACATCTTGCGGCGGATCTCCCGGGCCGTGACGCCGGGCGTGTCCATCGGTACGGCGAAACCGCGTACGCCCTCGTCGGTGCGCGCCCAGATCACCGCGACGTCCGCGATCGGGGCGTTGGTGATCCACATCTTTCCGCCGGAGAGCACCCAGTCGTCGCCGTCGCGGCGGGCCCGGGTGGTCATCGAGGCGGGGTCCGAGCCGTGGTCCGGCTCGGTCAGGCCGAAGCAACCGATCGCCTCACCGGTGGCCATCGACGGCAACCAGCGTTGCTTCTGCTCCTCGCTGCCGTAGCGCCAGATGGCGTACATGGCGAGCGATCCCTGCACGGAGACCAGGGAACGGAGACCGGAGTCGCCGGCCTCCAACTCCTGGCAGGCCAGCCCGTAGGCGACCGCGGAGGCGCCGGCACAGCCGTAGCCGGTGAGGTGCATGCCGAGCAGGCCGAGCTTGCCGAACTCGCGGGCCAGCTCCCGGGCGGGCACCCGGCCGTCCTCGTACCAGTCGGCGACGTGTGGCCGCACCCGGTCGTCGACGAGCTGACGGACGACGTCCCGGATCTGCCGCTCCTCCTCGCTGAGCGACGGATCCAGGTCGAGCAGGTCCAGCGGAGCGGTCATGGACGCCACCCTAACGAAGGCTCAGCGCGGGACAGAAGGGTTCGTCACTCGATCGACTCGGAGAGCACCAGCACCCGCGCGTGGATCTGGTTGCGCTGCTGGAGAGCGGCGCGCAGCGCCCGGTGCAGCCCGTCCTCCAGGTAGAGCCCGCCGTTCCACTGCACGACGTGCGGGAAGAGGTCGCCGTAGAAGGTGGAATCCTCGGCGAGGAGCTTGTCCAGCGCCAGCTCGCGCTTGGTGGTGATCATCTGATCCAGGCGCAGTGGTCGCGGCGGAATCTCCGCCCACTGCTTGAGCGTCAGATTGTGCTCCGGATAGGGACGCCCGTCCCGGACCGCTCTGAAGATCACGACGGCACGCTCCCCTCCCCGTGGCCGGGCCGACCGACGGCGCCGAGCCGGGCCGCGGCGGGCACCGCGCGGCGCGGCACCGATGACCGTGCCAGCCTAGCCGCCCAGCGCACGTTGCGTTCTGCTCCCTGATGTCAGTTTCGCTATCGCTCGTCCGATCCTCAACAGGACGAACGGGACGGCGGGCTCAGTTCCACCGGCCGCGCCGCACGACCTCGTCCATCGGACGACGCCCACGGCGCAGCGATGGTGACCGATGGTCCGCCGCCCGGTAACCGATTGTGACGGCACCGATGGGTTGGAACTCCGTCGGCACGCCGAACGCGTCCCGGTAGGTGGCGAGCCGCTGCGGCGGAATGCCGAAGAAGCACGCCCCGAGGCCCTCGTCCACGGCGGTGAGCAGCATCAGCAACGCCGCGAAGCCGGTGTCGACATGCCAGTACGGCACCGGCCACCGGTCGGTGGACTGATCGGTCCAGCCCTTGTCCGGCTCCGCGTACCGCCGCAGGTAGGCCGACTCGTTGGCGTGCGGCACCACGATCAGTGGCGCCCGACGCATGCCCGCGAGCCACCGTTCCCGCCCACCGCCCCCGGGGGTGGTGGCGGCCCAGAACCGGTCCCGATCGGCCTGCTCCTCCAACACCAGGAAACCCCAACCCTGGGCGAACCCGGCCGACGGGGCGCGGACCGCGTGCTCCAGCAGCCGATCCACCACGTCGGGCGGGACCGGACGGTCCGGGTCGTAGTTGCGCACCATCCGCCTGCGGCGGACGACCTCGGCGAACTCCATCAGGCCCCGGGCCGGATGCCCCAGGCACCCCGCCAGGTCGTGCCCGGCTTGAGCGTGAGCAGGTCCTTGCCCGACCGGAACGCGTCCGGTGGGCAGGTCATCGGCTCGACCGCCACCGAACGGCGGTGCCGCTCACCGGTGAGGGCGTCCCCGGTGAACACCTGCCACCAGCCGAACTCGGCATCCGCCCAGATGTTCACCCCGGCCGAACCGTCCGGCGCGGACAGGCTCACCGACGAGCCGCCGTCGGCGTCCCGGATCACCTCGCCGAAGCAGGAGTCCAGCACGGCCGCGCCGATCCGGCGGGGGCTGGTCCAGTCGTACTCGGTGCCGGCCACCGGGGTCACTCCCACCGGCAGCAGCCGACCGTCCACCAACACCCGGCTCCGGGTGGGCAGCCGCAGCACCAGGTCGTCCACGGCGACGCCCGGCAGTTGCAGGTACGGGTGCACGGAGAAGCCGAACGGGGCCAACTCCGTACCGATGTTGGTCACCTCGTGCTCGGCGCGCAGCCCGTCCGCGTCGACGCTCCACCGGCTGCGCAGCCGCAGCGGCCACGGGTAGCCGGGCTGCGGCGGCAGGTCGAAGCCGACCGTCACCGCGTCCGCCGACTGCTCCAGCAACTGCCACGGCGCCCAGTTGACCAGCCCGTGAATGGCCACGTGCCGCTCCGGCTCGGTCAGTGCGAGCTGGTGCGTACGCCCGCCGAACGGGTAGCGGCCATCGCGGATCCGGTTCGGCCAGGGTGCCAGCACCTGCCCGGTGCAACCGGGGCAGACCTCGTCGGTCTGATACCCGTCGACCAGGTCGACACCGTCGTGCCGGTACGTCCGGAGCCCACCGCCCACCTCCACGATGACGGCCTCGTGGCCGGCGGCGGAGATGGTCCACTGGGCGCCGGAGAACGGGCGCTGCTCGGGGCTTTCCATGCCGGCGACCCTAACCGGTCAGGTCCGGTCGTCGCTCGACGCCGTCGCCGCGCGGTAACGCAGCAGCGCGGGGAACGCGACCGCGAGCACCACCACGAGCACCGCGGAGGCGAGGCCGCCGGCCACCCAGGCCACTCCCCCGCCGAACCCGGCGGCCATGGTGCCGGCGCGCAGGTCGCCCAGGCGTGGGCCGCCCGCCACCACCACCGTGTTGACGCCCTGGAGTCGGCCGCGCATCCGGTCCGGCGCGTAAACCAGCAGCATGGACTGCCGCAGCACCGCGCTGATCAGGTCGGCCGCGCCGGCCACGGCGAGCAGCACGACCATCAGCCAGAGCTGGTGGGCCAACCCCGCCGCGGCGATGGCCAGGCCCCAGCCGACCACCGCGAGCACCAGGCCGAGCCCCTGCCGGCGGAGTCGGCCGATCCAGCCGGAGGTCAGCCCACCGATCATCGAGCCGATCGCGATGGCGCTGTAGAGCAGGCCGACCGAGCCTCCGCCGCCGAACCGCTCGTGCGCGATCTCCGGAAAGAGCGCCCGCGGCATGGCCAGGATCATCGCGATCAGGTCCACCGCGAAGGACAGCAGCAGGACCGGGGTGGTGGCCAGGTAGCGGAACCCGTCGACGACGCTGGCCAGGCCGGCCCGGCGGGCCTGACCGTCGGCGGTCGGCTCGGGTGGGAGCGAGGGCAGCCGCAGCGCGGCCCAGAGCATGGCGGTGAACAGCACCGCGTCCACCCCGTACGCGATCGGCAGGACCACTGTGGTGTCCGACGAGGCGGAGAGGATCAGGCCGGCGGCGAGCGGGCCGGCGACCGACGCGGCGGTGAAGGTCGTGTAGTTCAGGGTGCTGGCGGACGCCACCAGGCTCTCCGGCACCAGCCGGGGCAGCATGGCGCTGCGGGCCGGCGAGCTGATCGCGAAGGCCACCGACTGCACCGCCATCAACACCAGCAGCAGCACCGGGCTGCCCACGTTCAGCAGTGCCTGGACCAACAGCCCGAGAGTGGATGCCCAGAGCAACAATGAGCCACCGAGCAGCACCACACGGCGGTCGCGGGCGTCGGCGACCGCGCCGCCCCAGAGCCCGAAGACCAGCAACGGTACGAAGGCAGCCACGCCCAGCAGGCCCACCCAGAACGAGTCCCGGGTCAGGGCGTACATCTCCACCGGCACCGCGACGGCGGTGAACTGGAAGCCGAACATCGCCACGGTGTTGCCGAGCCAGAGCCGCCGGTACGCCGGCACCCGCAGCGGGCGCACGTCGATCGCCCAGCGGCGCGCCGTGCGCGGCCGGGTCTCCCGCACACCCGTCACGGCGCCAACCGCTCGACGGTCCAGCCGCCCTCGTCGAGGCGACGGAAGCGGAGCCGGTCGTGCAACCGACCGGCGCGGCCCTGCCAGAACTCCACCGAATCGGGTTGCACCCGCAGCCCGCCCCAGTGCGGCGGCGTCGGTATCTCCGCCTGGTCGGCGAACCGTTCGGCCGCCTCCTGGTAGCGCTGTTCCAGCACCGCCCGGTCCGACACGACCTGTGACTGCGGGCTGGCCCAGGCGCCCAGTTGGGAGCCGCGTGGCCGGCTGGCGAAGTACGCCTCGCTCGTCGCGCGGTCGACGTGCGCGACCCGCCCGGCGACCACCACCTGACGCTGCATGGGAAACCACGGAAAGACCAGGCTGGCGTACGGGTTGGCGGCGGTTTCGACGCCCTTGCGCGACAGGTGGTTGGTGAAGAAGACGAACCCCTCCGGGTCGTACCCCTTCAGCAGCACCGTCCGCCCGCTCGGCCGGCCGCCCGGGTCGGCGGTCCCCACCACCATGGCGTTCGGTTCGGGTAGCCCGAAAGCCACCGCGTCGGCGAACCAGCTGTCGAACTGGGTGTACCAGTCGGCGGCCAGGTCAGCCTCGGTCAGGCCCAGGTCCGCGGCGTACTCGTTACGCATCGCGGCCGGGGCGGGTGTGTCACCCGTCACGTCCCCACTCCTTCTCGGCGCTCCCGCCGGCGCCCTCCCGCGCTGGCCAGCCCGCCCTGCCCAGTCTCACCGAGTGGGGCGGAGAATGCGCGTCCGGGGATGTCGCGTGCAGCACAGTCGCAGCGGGTCGCGTATCCCTTACTCAGCAGGCAAGATGTTCCGAACACATCCCTGAGGGTCGCCTAAGGCGCTCGGCCGATCGGGCCGGATGAGCGATCGGGCGCACCGACCAGATCCAGGAGAGCGACATGGCCGATTTCAAACCCGGGCTGGAGGGCGTCGTCGCCTTCGAGACCGAGATCGCCGAACCTGACCGCGAGGGTGGCGCGCTGCGCTATCGCGGGGTCGACATCGAGGATCTGATCGGCCAGGTGTCGTTCGGCAATGTGTGGGCACTGCTGGTCGACGGCCGGTTCGGGCCGGGCCTACCGCCGGCGGAGCCGTTCCCGGTGCCGGTGCACTCCGGTGACATCCGCGTCGACGTGCAGTCCGCGGTCGCCATGCTGGCCCCGTACTGGGGTCTCAACCAGCTGCTGGACATCTCCGACGAGCAGGCCCGTGAGGATCTCGCCCGGGTCTCGGTGACCGCGCTCTCGTTCGTGGCCCAGTCCGCTCGCGGCCTCGGCCTGCCGGCGGTGCCGCAGAAGGAGATCGACAAGGCGCAGACCATCGTCGAGCGGTTCATGAAGCGCTGGCGTGGCGAGCCCGACCCACGGCACGTCAAGGCCGTCGACGCGTACTTCATCTCGGCCGCCGAGCACGGCCTGAACGCGTCCACCTTCACCGCCCGCATCGTCGCCTCCACCGGGGCGGACGCGGCTGCCTGCATCTCCTCCGGCATCGGCGCCCTCTCCGGACCGCTGCACGGCGGCGCCCCGTCCCGGGTGCTCAGCATGCTGGAGGCGGTGGAGCGCAGCGGAGACGCCGAGGGCTACGTCAAGGGCGTACTCGACCGCGGCGAGCGGTTGATGGGCTTCGGCCACCGCGTCTACCGCGCCGAGGACCCGCGCGCCCGAGTGCTCCGGCGTACGGCCAAGGAGCTGGGCGCCCCGCGCTTCGAGATCGCCGAGGCGCTGGAGAAGGCCGCCCTCGCCGAGCTTCAGGCCCGCCGCCCGGACCGGGTGCTGGCCACCAACGTCGAGTTCTGGTCGGCCGTGGTGCTGGACTTCGCCGAGGTGCCGGCGCACATGTTCACCTCGATGTTCACCTGCGCGCGGATGGGCGGCTGGAGCGCGCACATCCTGGAGCAGAAGCGCCTTCAGCGGCTGGTCCGCCCGTCGGCCCGCTACATCGGCCCGGAGACGCGCAAGCCGTCCGACGTCGAGGGCTGGGCCGCCATCCCGCACGGCGTCTGAGCCACCGAAGGGGCCCCTTCTCGACGCCGGGCATCGGGGAGGGGCCTTTCTCGACGGCTGGCGGGTCTCGACGGCTGACGGGGCCGACTGTGGCGAAGGACTCACGCCCACCGCCGGGACCCCGCCCATCGCCATCCGGGCCAGGTGCGAGGATGAGGGTCGGCAGTGTCGCCGGGCCCGCCCTCGCCCTTGCGGAAGGATCTTCAAGACCGTGGCTGACGCACCGATCATCCGGATTCCCGATGAGATCAAGCCCGCCGACGGACGGTTCGGCTGCGGCCCGTCCAAGGTCCGTCCCGCGGCGGTGTCCGCGCTCGCCGAGGTCGCAACCACCTACCTCGGCACCTCGCACCGGCAGAAGACGGTCCGCGACCAGGTGGCCCGGTTGCGTTCCGGCATCGCCGAGTTCTTCTCGCTGCCCGAGGGCTACGAGGTCGTGATCGGCAACGGTGGCACCACCGCGTTCTGGGAGGTCGCCACCTTCGGCCTGATCCGCGACCGGGCCCAGTTCGCCAGCTTCGGCGAGTTCGGCGCCAAGTTCGCCAAGTCGGTCAAGGATGCCCCGTTCCTGGGTGAGCCGACCGTCCGCAAGGCCGACGCGGGCAGCGCCCCGACCCTGGTCGCCGAGTCCGGGGTGGACGCGTACGCGACGCCGCAGAACGAGACCTCGACCGGTGTGGCCGTCCCGATCGGCCGGGTGGCCGGCGCCGACGAGGGCTCGCTGCTG
The DNA here is from genome assembly GCF_040675155.1 of Micromonospora sp. NPDC049645. NCBI lineage: Bacteria > Bacillati > Actinomycetota > Actinomycetes > Micromonosporales > Micromonosporaceae > Micromonospora > Micromonospora sp. NPDC049645. The sequence continues at coordinate 667,025 of NZ_JBFAOI010000001.1, read as the reverse complement.
CTGGTCGACGCGACGTCCGGCGCGGGTGGTCTGGAGGTCAACGTCGGTGAGACCGACGTCTACTACTTCGCCCCGCAGAAGTGCTTCGGGTCCGACGGCGGTCTCTGGCTGGCCCTGATGTCGCCGGCCGCACTGGACCGGGCCGCCGAGATCAAGGCGTCCGGCCGCTACATCCCCGCCTTCCTCGACCTGGTCACCGCGATCGACAACTCGCGGCTGGAGCAGACCTACAACACCCCGGCGCTGGCCACCATCTTCCTGGCCGCCGAGCAGACCGACTGGATGAACGCGCAGGGGGGCCTGGCCTGGGCGGCCAAGCGCACCGCCGAGAGCGCCGCCACGGTCTACGGCTGGGCCGAGCGGTCCAGCGTGGCGACCCCGTTCGTCACCGATCCGGCGTTGCGCTCCAACGTGGTCGCCACCATCGACTTCGCCGACGGGGTGGACGCCACCGCGATCGCCAAGGCGCTGCGCGCCAACGGCATCGTGGACACCGAGCCCTACCGCAAGCTCGGTCGCAACCAGCTGCGGGTGGCGCTCTTCCCGGCGGTCGAGCCGGCCGATGTCGAGGCGCTGACCGCGTCCATCGACTACGTGGTCGAGCGACTCTGAGCTTCGTCACGGTCGGTGTCCGTTGGGGCCTCAACGGACACCGACCGTGATCATCGCCGCAGCTCAGTCACGACATGCGGGGTGTCGCTTCCCCCACCCCGAGGCAGATGCGCGTACGGTGGTCCGAGACGCCTGGGTGGCCGACTCGTGGCGTGCGGCCAGCGAAGCGGGACGGAGGCAACGCTATGCGCCCAGTACGCTTCGTCGCCCTCTCCGAGGACGGCCATGCCCTGGTTCTCGCCGACGAGGTCGGGCGGCTGCTCGCGCTGCCGATCGACGAACGGATCTCCGGTGCGTTGCACGCCGAGCCCGGTGCGCCGCCGCTGGCGGTCGCGCCCACCGCGGCCGACCCGGTTCCGTCACTGTCCCCTCGGGACATTCAGGCCCGCATCCGCTCCGGTGAGTCGGCGGAGGATGTCGCCCGGATCGCCGGGGTGCCGGTCGACCGGGTGCTCCGCTACGCCGGCCCCGTGCTGCAGGAGCGGGCGATGCTCGCCCAGCACGCCCGCCGCACCCGCCTCAAGGGCGCGGAGAAGCCCACCCCGCTCGCCGAGGTGGTCAACGGTCGGCTGAGCCAGCACGGCATCGACACCGAGAAGATTTCCTGGGACGCGTACCGGCGTGACGACGGCACCTGGCGGATCATCGCCACCTGGCCGTCGGGCAAGGCCACGGCGCAGGCCATCTGGGATCTCGACAAGACCCGACAGTCGGTAGCCCCGCACGACGACATGGCGCAGTACCTGTGCGCCGAGCGGCCCACGCCGATCCTCGGCCAGGAGCCGGCGCCGGAGCGGGGTGGACATGCCCTGCCCGGTCCGTCGCGCGGTGAGCCGAGTCGTGGCGGGCACGGGTTGCCGGCGGCGTCCGAGCACCCACGCCCCGGCCGCGATCCGATCCGGGCCGGCCGGGACGCGCTGCTCGCCTCCCTGGACCGCCCGCTCGGCGCCTCGTCGGGCCGCGGGCTCGAGCCGCGTACCCCGGCTGCTCTCGCCGGGTCTGACGCGCCCCGGCAGCGGCCGGTCGGTGGGGGTGCCGCCGCGCTGCTCGGTGGTGGCCAGGGCTCGGCCTTCGACGACGACTCGGACGCGCCCAAGGAGGTGCCGGCCGTGCCGTCGTTGGCGGTGCTGCGGCCGCGCCGCACGGGCGCCGCGGCGGCTGCCGGCGGCGGCGAGTCCACCGACGCCAACGGCAAGCCGCGCAAGCGGCTGCCGAGCTGGGACGACGTGCTGTTCGGCAGCGGCCCGGCGGCCCGCGAGTCCTCCTGACGCTTCGCGTTGACGGGTGGTTTCCGCCATCCGTCAACGCGAGCGCGTGGGCCTCACGCGCGGTGCGGGGCAGCGACCTCGCGTACGGCGTCGGCGATCGCCCGGAAGTCCTTCTTGAGGATCGCACCGTGGTTGCTGGCGACCTTCGCGGCGACCTGGATGTGCGGGTTGCGGGCGACCACCCCGTCGAGGCTGGCCCGGATCTTCTCCTGCTCGTCGTCCCGGCTGCCCAGGGACGTTCCGGAGGCGACGACGTACCGCACCGGGACGGTGATGGCGTCCAGCACGGGGCCCAGCTCGCGCTCGCGGGAGAGTTCGCCGAGTTCGATGTTGCTGTCCGCCATCTGGTCGGCGTTCATCCGCGGGGTCAGGCCCGTCGGGCGCAGCAGCGGCATGAACAGGTTCATCCGCCGGAACATCTTGCGGATCCGTTGCGCCATCGCCTCGTCGAGCCAGTCGTGCGGGAACGCGCCGTCGACCAGGATCGCGCCCAGCGACCGCTCCGGGTTGCGGTGGGCCCAGTGCGCCCCGACCACCGCGCCGTAGGACCAGCCCACCAGCACCGCCTGGTGTACGCCCCGGGCCGCGAGAACGGCGTCGACGTCCCGGACGGCCGCCTCGAACGAGTAGTCGGCTGACCGCTTCGACTTCTTGCCGCGAGCCCGCTCGTCGTAGGTGATGTGCCTGAATCCGGTGCCCAGTTCGCTGATGACCCGCCGCCAGTAGCCCTGGGTGGCGAACTGGCCATTGAGGTAGACCACGGGGATGCCGGCACCGCCGGTGTCGGTGACGGCCAGGGCCGTGTCGTCGACCGACACCATGCCGGTCCACGTCGAGTTGGCGGAGAGGTTCTTGTTCGTCGTCATCGTCGCTCCTGGTCGCGTCATGTTTCCAACACCAGAAACGCTACGTTGCTTTCCATTCAGCGGCAACAAGCTCGTTGCGCTAGAATGACGTTGTGGCAGGTCAGTGGCTTGGAAGTGTTGCAACTGGCCTGATCATAACGCAACAGCAGATCGTGGATCATTGCAACCGTCAACCGGTGAACGCTATGGTGCAGCGGTCATCGGCCGCCACGTCAGCGAGGGAGACCACGATGCCGGGAGGCAGGCTCAGCCAGCAGGAACGCCAGCAGATCGCGCTGGGGCTCGCCGACAGCCTCCCCTACGCCGAGATCGCCCGACGCCTCGACCGTCCCACCTCGACGGTCACCCGTGAGGTGATGCGCAACGGTGGTCCCACCGCCTACCGCGCCGACCTCGCCCACCGTGCCACCGAACGTCGCGCCCACCGGCGCAGGCCCGCCTCCCGGGGGCGGGCCAGCCTGCCGCAGGAGCACGGGCGCGACACCGAGGCCGTGGCCGAGTACGAGGAGACGTTCACCACCGTCCTGATGGCGTCGGGCCTGGCCAAGACCCCGGCCCGGGTGTTGACCTGCCTGTTCACCGCCGACTCGGGCAGCCTCACCGCATCCCAGCTCGCCCAGCGCCTCCAGGTCAGCCCGGCGTCCATCTCCAAGGCGATCACCTTTCTGGAGAGCCAGAGCCTCGTCCGCCGGGAGCGCGACGAACGCCGCCGCGACCGCTACGTCATCGACGACGAGCTCTTCTACCAGGCGACGATCGCCAGTGCGCGGGCCAACGACCAGCTCGTGGAGATCGCCCGTCAGGGCGTCGCCCTCCTCGGCCCGCAGACCCCCGCCGCCGCCCGCCTGGAGAACATCGCCCGCTTCCTCGACTTCATCAGCGAGAGCATCGTCCGGGCCGCCGAGCAGGCCCGTCAGGTGCTCCACACCAGCTCCCCGGCGACCACAACGGACATTGCGCAGCCAGCGCCGGATCGGCCCTAGCCATCCGGCGTGCTCAGCGGTGCCGCTGCCGGTGCCCGGCCCGGGCCGCCGGCAGGGTCAGCCCCGCGGCGTGCAGCACACCCTCCACCCGGACCCGCTCGATCTCCTGATCGACACCCTCCAGCTCGGCGAGGTGCTCGGTGACGCCCAGGGCCCGGCAGGCGAGGCGGAGCCGGTCGTCGTACGCCTTGAGCAGCGCACTGTGCCAGACCATCGACCGGCCGGTGCCGCCGAGCCGCTGACCACCGAGGCGACGCAGGTCGGCGGCGAGCTGCTCCAGCGGCCGTCGGTCGATCCGGTCGAACTCGCTGAGGTCGATGTCCCGGGTCAGCGCGTCCGCCTCGACGGCCCGGTCCAGACGCGCGATGGTGCGGCTCTCCCGGCGACGCTCCCGCCACTCGGACCAGCCGCACACCACCCGGTCGAGGATCTCGTCATAGCAGAAGAGCAGGGCGAACGCCGCCGGAAGGCTGGCCACGGCAAGGAGTGCCAGGGCCAGCATCAGCGCGCGTCCGACTCCCACACATCGACGCTAAGCCCCGCCGTGCCACCCCGCCAGCGCTTTGGCCGGATCCGCGCGATCCGCGCAACGGGACCGGACCCGGTTCCGCCGTAAACCTCAGCAGTCGGTCGAGGTGACGTAGAAGCGGGGCATCGGCAGCACCCGGAAGCGCAGCCGGGCACCGGAACGACGCAGCTGCCAGGTCAGGGCGATCAGCGCGGCGGCGAGCGAGATGAGCCCACCCATCCAGATGCTGGCGCCGGCGCCGAAGTGCTCCGCGACCCAACCGATCAGCGGCGCACCGACCGGGTTGGTGCCCAGGAACACCAGCACCCACAGCGCCATCACCCGACCCCGGAAGGCCGCATCCACTCCCAGCTGGACCCGTTGGTTGGCGGCCTGGGCGAAGAAGACCATGAAGAAGCCGGTCGGCACCAGCAACACCACGACCAGCCAGTACGCCGTGGAGAGGCCGACCAGGGTGCCGAAGCTGGCGCAGCCGATCGCCGCACCGAGCACCAGCCACACCGACGGGCGGCTCCGCCGACCGGTGCCGCTCAGGGCGCCGCCCAGCGCGCCCACGGCCAGTGCCGTGCTGAACAGGCCGAACGAGGCCGCACCGGTGTTGAAGACCGTCTTCGCCAACGCGGCCAGGGTGAGCTGGAAGTTGAACAGCGACATACCGATCACCGACATGACCGCCATGGGCAACAGCAGATCGGGGCGGCGCCACACGTACCGCAACCCGTCGACGACCCGTGCGGACGCCCGCTCGTCGCGCGGCAGCAGGGCGTCGCGGTGCAGCTCGGCCGTCCGCATCCGGACCACGTTGACCAGGGGCGCGACCGAACTGAGGGCGGTGAAGAGGAAGACCGGACCGACGTCGAACGCGGCGATGGCCAGGCCGGCGACGGCGGGGCCGACGATCCGGGCGGAGTTGAACACGGCGGCGTTCAGCGACAGCGCGTTGGGCAGCAGTGGCGTGCCGACGAGTTCGGAGACGAACGCCTGCCGGACCGGCGTCTCGACGGCGTTGGCCGTGCCGAGCAGCGCGGCGAAGGCGAAGACGTGCCAGAGCTGCACCAGGTCGGTGAGGACCAGCACGGACATGCCGAGCGCCAGCACGCTCCAGAAGGTGTTGGCGGCGAACAGCAGGACCCGCTTGTCGTACCGGTCGGCGAGCCGGCCGGAGAGCAGGGTGAGCAGGAGCACCGGAGTGAACTGACAGGCGGTGACCACGCCGAGCGCGGTGGCCGAGTTGTGGGAGAGCTCGAGGACGAGCCAGTCCTGGGCGATGAACATCATCCAGACGCCGATCAGCTTGATCAGCTGCCCGGATGCGAAAAGGCGGTAGTTGCGGACCTGTAGGGACTGGAACATCGTGCTCAGCTTCGCCTGCACTCTTGGTGCGCCTCCTCCGGACGTACGCGTCATCGACAGGTGACGGCACGGACCCGGTGGCGCGGGCGCGGCTCAGGCGCGGGCGAGCTGCTGAAGAATCTGGGCGGCCCTCTGCAGGGTCTCCCGTTCGTCCTCGTCGAGCGCGGCCAGCCGGTGGGCCAGCCACTCGTCGCGGGCCCGCTCGAACTGGTCGAGCACGGCCTGCCCTCCTTCGGTCGCCGCGAGGATGACCTGCCGCCCGTCGGTCGGATGGGGGGTCCGCAGCACAAGGCCGCGCTCCTCCAACTTCCCGACGATCTTGGTCATCGTCGGCGGCTGCACCCGCTCCACGTCGGCCAGTTCCCGAGGCGTCATCGCGCCGGCCAGCCGCAGGCTGGTGAGCGCGGAGACCTGGGTGACCGTGAGGTCGCCGACCGGTCGGGCCTGGCGGACCCGCCGGTTGAGTCGGGTGATCGCATCACGCAGCTGGGGAGCCAGCTGCGCCGGTGGCACGCGTTCCGCCGTCACCGTCCGCTCCGTCACAGTAGTTAGCTTAACTAATGAGCATGGCTAACGACATCCGTTATGACCAGGCTCACCGGGGGGATTCAGATGGTACGGGCGGGGAATCCCGATCGACTCCCCGCCCGGACCCGCCTCAGAGCACCAGGGACTCGATCGGCCCACGCAGGAAGTACAGCACGAACAGCGCGGCCACCCCGTACAGCAACGGATGGATCTCGCGGGCCTTGCCCCGAGCCAGCTTGACGACCACGAAGGTGATCAGACCCGCGCCGATCCCGTTCGAGATCGAGTAGGTGAACGGCATCAGCACGATCGTGAGGAACGCCGGAATGGCGATCTCGTAGTCGGACCAGTCGATCGTCCGCACCGCGGTCATCATCAGGAAACCGACAACCACCAGGGCCGTCGACGCCGCCTCGAACGGCACGATCACGACCAGCGGCGCCAGGAACATCGCGAGGAGGAAGAGCACGCCGGTGACCAGGTTGGCCACACCGGTTCGGGCACCCTCCGCGACACCGGCGGCGCTCTCGATGTACGACGTGTTGCTGGAGGTGCTGGCCGCACCACCGGCCGCCGCGGCGATCGAGTCGACAAGCAGGATCTCCTTGGCCCTCGGCGGGGTGCCCTGCTCGTCGAGCAGGCCGCCCTCCTGGCCGACCGCGACCATCGTGCCCATGGTGTCGAAGAAGTCGGTGATCAACAGGGTGAAGATGAACATCAGCACGACCAGCCAGCCGGCCCGCCCCCACGAGTCGAGCACGTTGAACTTGCCGAGCAGCGACAGGTCCGGCAGGTCGACCACCGTCTTGGGCAGCTCCGGCACGTTCAGCGACCAACCCTTCGGGTTGGGCTTCCCGTCGACGAACGACGGACCGATGTTGCCGATCGCCTCCACGATCACCGCGAGCACCGTCGAGGCGAGGATGCCGATCAGGATCGCGCCCTTCACCCGCCGGACCACCAGCACCAGCGTGATCAGCAGGCCCACCACGAAGACCAGCATCGGCCAGCTCACCAGTTTGCCGCCGATGCCCAGGCCCACCGGGACGGTGGTGTTGGCGGCGTCCGGGATGCGCCTGACGAAACCGGCGTCCACCAGGCCGATGATGGTCAGGAACAGACCGATGCCGACGCCGATCGCGGTCTTCATCTGCGTCGGCACCGAGCGGAACACGGCGGTCCGCAGACCGGTCAGCACCAACACCGCGATGATCAGACCCTCGATCACCACCAGGCCCATCGCGTCGGCCCAGGTCATCTCGGGTGCGATCTCGTACGCCACCAGGGCGTTGACGCCCAGACCGGCGGCGAGCGCCAGCGGGAACCGGCCGACCACACCCATCAGGATGGTCATCAGGCCGGCCACCAGCGCGGTCCCGGCAGCCAGCGCGGGGATCGGGAGGGTCTTGCCGTCACCGTCGACGGCGCCGCCCAGGATCAGCGGGTTGAGCACCACGATGTACGCCATCGTGAAGAAGGTCGCCAGGCCACCGCGTACCTCACGGCTCACCGTCGAGCCACGGGCGGAGATCTCAAAGAACCGGTCGAAGCCGTTACGCGGGTGGGCGGGGTTGGGAGGTGTGCCGTTGTCGGGCGGCGCTACTGCCATCGGGTCCTCGCAGGTGATCTTCCGATTGTCGCGCGCATCGTCGCAGATCACCGGTGGGCAGGGGAAGCAGATCCCGTACGCTTGCCGAATGCCGAACGAGCAGCCACCGCGGCCCGCACCACTCGATCCGCCGATGGTGCCGTTCGCCGTCGCCGGATTGATCGCGTGGGCGGTGGCCGGGCTGGTCCTGCTGATCTTCTTTCGGGGTTGGTTGACCGACCACGGTCACCAGAACTGGCTCTGGACCTGCCTCGCCGGTTTCCTGTGGGGCTTTCCGGGTCTCGCCGTGATGATGCGACACGACGCCAACCGACGCCGCCGCCGCGCGAGGTGACCCCGTCGGGGGCCGCGCGGACGATCAGGAGTGCCCGTACGGCTCCGCCGGCTCAGCCGCCTCCACCGAGCCCGGGGCCCGGCTGACCGACATGGACTCCACCGCGCTGTCGTCGTACACGGTGGGCAGTTCCTCGACCGCGGTCTCGGCCGCCTCGATCAACGTCTCGGAGTGGGCGCCGCAACCGTGGTCGGCGCTCACCACCCGGCCGTCGTCGGGGGCGTAGAAGTTGCCGCACGCCCCGAATGCCTGCCGCATCGCACCGGCCAGCGGCAGGTAGAAGCCGCAGGTCCCGCAGCGGGCGGCGGCCGGGGCGGCGGCCGAGATGGCCGCGGCGGGGCCGTGTTCGCCGTCGTACCAGCGTTGCGCGGTGTCGATGCGGCCCTCCCGGGAGAGCACCCGCGCGCGCCCGAGGCCCAACTCCCACGCCGTCTCCTCGACCGCCGGGTCGTCGGAGAGCAGGTAACCGGGGACCAGCCGGTCGTCGTCGGGCGAGGTCGGCAGCAGGTCGCCCGGACCCAGATCACCCGGCTTGAGCCGCTCCTGCCAGGGCAGCCAGCCGGGCGCGAGCAGCGCGTCCGGGCCGGGCAGCAACACCGTCTCGCAGATGGTCACCGTCTTGCTGCGCGGCACCCGGGTGACGGTGACCGCCCAGCGCCAGCCGCGGTAGCCGGCGAGACGGCATTCGAAGTAGTGGGTGACCAGCCGATCACCTTCGGCGACGACCTGCAGGTGGTCGCCGACGTCGTCGGCGTCCACCTCGGTGATGCCAGCGCGGGCCACCTCGACGGCGGCGGCGCAGACCTGGTCGAGACGGGCGGCACGGGTGGAGGCGGGCCTGGTCACCTCACCATTGTTCCCCATGCGCCCCGCAGGGGTGACAGGGACTCCCGGGGAACCTTTCCCAGCGGTGGTGCGGCGTACCCGGATCGAATGGGCGAGGATGGTGCACATGCCGTCGTACTCCCGCTCCGGGCGCTCCGTCCTCGGGCGGACCGTCGGCACCGGCATTCGGGCCGTTCGTCTGCTGTTGCGCGGTTCGCTGGGCAGCGGTCGCTGGGTGACCCGCCGGGCCGGTCGGGCCCGCACCCGGGGCGCCGGCGGCGAGGTCGGCATGGTTCGCCTGTTCGACCTGCACGCGCTCTCCTGCGCCGGTGACACCCTGATCGCCATCGGCCTGGCCGGCACGATCTTCTTCAACGTGCCGCTCGGCGAGGCCCGCAGCAAGGTCGCGCTCTACCTGCTGGTGACGATGGTGCCGTTCGCGATGCTCGCCCCGGTGGTGGGCCCGCTGCTGGACCATTTCCGGCACGGCCGGCGGTACGCCCTGGCCGCGACGATGCTCGGCCGCGCCTTCCTGGCCTGGTTGATCTCCGACTACATCCACGGCTTCGGGCTCTACCCCGCCGCGTTCGGGGTGCTCGCGCTGTCCCGGGCGTACGGCGTGGCTCGCTCGGCGGCGGTTCCCCGGCTGCTGCCGGAGGGCCTCGGCCTGTCCCAGGTGGGTGCCCGGGCCAGCGTCTACGGCACGGTGGCGGGTGCGCTGGTGGCACCGATCGGGTTGGCCGCGTTCTGGTTCGGGCCGCAGTGGCCGCTCCGCGTCGCATCGGTGATCTTCCTGGTCGGCATGGTGATCTCCCTGCGGCTGCCACCGAAGGCCGACTCGGAGCCACCCGAGCGGGTCCCCCGGGCGCTGCGCGCGCTGGGCCGCCGCCGTGGTGATCGACCGCTGGGGCGGGGTCGACCGTCCGGCCGACTGGTGATCGCCACCCTGATCGGTGCCGCGACGTCACGCGCGTTGTACGGCTTCCTGCTGCTCTTCCTCGCCTTCGCGATCAAGAAGGGCGACCTGACCACCGTGGTGTTCGGCCGGGATCTGGGTGCCGAGTGGGCGTTGGGTGTGGTCGGCGGCGCACTCGCGGTCGGCACCTTCCTGGCCACGGCGATCGGCACCCGACTGCGCATCCATTGGCCGACCGCCATCCAGTCCAGCAGCATGATCATCGTGGCCGGGGTGGCGGTGCTCGCCGTCATCCAGTTCTCGCTGCTGATGGTCGCGCTGCTCTGCCTGGTCGCCGCCATGGTCAGCGGGATCGCGAAGCTGGCCGTGGACGCCTCGATCCAGGAGCGCATCCCGGAACGACTACGGGCCAGTTCCTTCGCCCACTCCGAGACGGTGCTGATGCTCGCCTTCGTCGCCGGCGGCGGCCTCGGGCTGGTGCCGTTCGATGGTCGGATGGGCATCGCCGTCGCCGCCGGGGTCGGGGTGCTGGCCGCGATCCGGGGGGTGCTGGTCGCCGCCCGCCTGCGCGGCGAGAAACTGGCCGGCCGGCCGCTCGGCGACGACGAACTGACCGAGGACGAGCTGCCCGAGGACGAGCCGGCGGACGGGCCCGGGGACCCCACCCCGACCTCGCCGGCACCGGCCCAGACCAGCGCCCCGCCGGACGACGACCCGCGCCTGGCCCCGCCGGGCTACCACATCTACCGCCCGTCGTCGTCGGTCGGCGGCCCGGGCGGCGGAGCCGACGACGACAGCCGCCGCGAGTCCCCCGGCCCACTCTCGTGACCGGTCTGCTGGTGGTGACGGCGGTTCCCGCCGAGGCGGACGCGGTCCGCGCCGGTCTGACCGACCGCACCGTGACCGTCACCCCGGTCGGCGTGGGCCCGGCCGTCGCCGGTGCCGCCACCGCGCGGCTGTTGGCGCTGGCCGAGGCCGCCGGCCACCCGTACCGTGCGGTGGTCAGCGCCGGCGTGGCCGGCGGCTTCACCGGGCGGGCCGCGGTCGGCGACACCGTGCTCGGTACCGCCAGCATCGCCGCCGACCTGGGCGCCGAATCACCGGACGGCTTCATCCCCATCGACGAGTTGGGCATGCCGCCCGCCCTGCTCGGTGCCGGCGGCGTGGTGCCGACCGACAAGGACCTGCTGGCGGTGTTGCGGGCCGCTCTTCCGACGGCCACGATCGGCCCGGTGCTCACGGTCAGCACCGTCACGGGCACCGCCGCCGGCACCGACGAGCTGCGGCGGAGGCACCCGGAAGCGGTCGCCGAGGCCATGGAGGGGTACGGCGTGGCGGTCGCCGCCGCACAGGCCGGGGTGCCCTTCGCCGAGTTGCGCACCATCTCCAACCCGATCGGCCCGCGCGACCGGGACGCCTGGCGGCTGCGCGAAGCCCTTACCGCGCTGACCACGGCGGCCCCGGCGCTGCGCTGACTATGACCGCGGAGTGGGCACTTCGAGCGTGAGCGCCGACGGCCGGCCCGCCTGTAGCTCGAACCCGCAGGCCAGCAGGAACTCGACGTTCCCGGCCTCGGCGATCGCGTGGGTGGTCCGCATGCCGGCCACCGCCATCTCCCTGGCCAGCAGCCCGACCAGCTGACACCCGATGCCCAGGGTCCGCAGACCGGGAGCAACGAGGACGCCCTCCAACACCAGCTCCCGCCGGTCGCCCCAATCCTCCCCGACGAGGAGGTCGAAACTCCGCTCATGGGCCCTCAACTCACCGACCGGCCCGGCACCGGGCAGCTCGGCGACAAAACGCCACGATGTGCTCGGCAGCCCCTCAGGGGCGCGCCGGAACCGCACCTCGGCGCGTGCCCGGTCCCGCAAGCGTCGCTCGTCGCGCCGCGCTCGATCCCGGTCGTAGGTCAGCTCCGGGACTCGTACCGGCCACAACCGGCGGGGCAGGGTGTACGAGTGCGCCCACCAGGCCCCAGGCCAGTCCTTGAGGGTGCGGACTGGCCGTACGTCAAGGTGGGCCGGGTATCGGCGACCGGCCTCGTCCCGTGGCTCGTCGTCCGGCGCGTCCGGTGACTCCCTTCGGGCCGTGCGCAAGGCATCGCCGGGCAGGCTGAGCACGATCTCACCGCCGGCCGCACGGACCAGCCGCTCCACCGTCCGGAACGCCGGCCCGGCACCCTGCCCCGCCTCGATCCGCGCCACCGTGCTCTTCGGGATCCCGGACTGCTCGGCCAGCTCCCGCTGACTCAGGTCTGCGCGTCGACGAAGATTCCGCAGGGCTGCCCCCAGGTCGATCGCATTTTTCTCGGCAGCCACCGGTCTATGGTTTTCCGCTCGTCTCCAGTCGTCAACAGGGCCCGATCCGCCTGTGGACAACCCTGTGGATAAAGCCACCACGGCTGTGCATACCTCTTGGGCCATGCCTGTCGAGCTGCCCCGTGAGTGGGGCGCAGGCGGACGGGCGTCGGGGAAAGATCAATTCGACCATCACAGCGGACATACCGCTGGCAGCCCGCACCGACGCTGCAACCGCCGCACGACCGCTACCACCGTCGCCCGGATGCATCGCCGTCGGACGGACGCCCCGCCGCCGCACGGACCCACCGCCGCCGACTTCACGGCCCCGGCACGGCGGCATCGGAACGACGCCCCGCCAGCCACGGCCGCACCACCGCACGACCGCTACCGCCGCCGCACGGACCCACTGCCGCCGCACGGACCACTGCCGCCGCACGGACACGCCGCCGCCGACATCACGGCCCCGCACGGCGGCACCGGAACGACGCCCCGCCAATGGGGCAGTTCTACAGGGAGCGACAGAGACACGCCGCACCCCTGGAGACGTTCGGTACCCGACGGTGGCGGCGCACAGACGGCGCGTCGAGTGCACGGCAGGTCACAGGCGCGGGACCGCGGCGACCGGGTAGGCGGAGGGCGGGGTTACCGTCAGGGTGTGGCGCTCTCTCTGGCAATCTCGCCCTGCCCCAACGACACGTTCGTCTTCGACGCGCTGGTGCACGGGCGGGTGCCCGGCGCGCCACCGGTCGACGTGACGTACGCCGACGTGGACGTCACCAACACGGCGGCCGAGCGAGGCGCGTTCGACCTGGTGAAGGTGAGCTTCGCGGCGCTGCCCTGGTTGCTCGACGACTACCACCTGCTGCCCTGCGGTGGCGCACTCGGTCGCGGCTGCGGGCCGCTGGTGCTCACCCGGGGTGACCGCGACGGCGGGCCGGACCGCACCGACCTGACCGGCGCCACGGTGGCGGTGCCGGGCGACCGGACCACCGCGTACCTGCTGTTTCGGCTCTGGTCCGCCGGGCGACCGCCGGCCCGGATCGAGGTGGTCCCGTTCCACGAGATCATGCCGGGCGTGGCAGCTGGGCGCTACGACGCCGGGCTGGTCATCCACGAGGCCCGGTTCACCTACCACCGGCACGGCCTGAGCGCCCTGGTCGACCTCGGCGAGTGGTGGGAGGCCGACACCGGCCTGCCCATCCCGCTCGGCGCGATCTTGGCGAAGCGTGGCGCGGTGGACCCGGAGGCCGCGGCCGGCTGGGTTCGCGAGTCGGTCCGGCAGGCCTGGGCGGATCCGGCGGCCAGCCGCGAGTACGTGCTGGCGCACGCCCAGGAGATGGAGCTCGACGTGGTGGACCGGCACATCGGCCTCTACGTCAACGAGTTCACCGCAGACCTGGGCGAGGCCGGTTTCGCCGCGGTGGCGGCACTGCTCGACCGGGCCGCCACCGCCGGCCTGGTGCCTCAGACCTCCAGCTCGCGTGCCACCGCGTGGACCAGCTGAGCGATCTTCTGCGCGGTCTTCTTGTCCGGGTACCGGCCCCGGCGCAGGTCCGGCTGGACCTTCGCCTCCAACACCTTGATCATGTCTTCGACCAGGCCGTGCAGCTCCTCGGCGGGCCGACGGCGCAACTCCGCCATCGACGGCGGCGCATCCAGCAGCTTGACGCCCATGGCCTGCGCGCCCCGGCGGCTGTCCACCACGCTGAAGTCGACCCGCTGGCCACCCTTGAGGTCGGTGACACCCGCCGGCAGCGCCCCCTTGGGCAGGAACACGTCGCCGCCCTCGTCACTCGTGACGAAGCCGTATCCCTTGGCCGTGTCGTACCACTTCACTCGACCCGTAGGCACCTGAAAACCCCTGCTTCACTTGAGCCGCTACTGCTCCAAGGCTAGCTGGATCATCCCGTCGAGCGCCGCTGGGAATTCGGTGAGCCCGCCCAGCACCACTTCCGCCCCGGCCGCGACCAGCTCATCGCGGGAGCACGGGCCCGTCGCGACACCGATGCCGGGCACCCCGGCCGCTGCCGCCGCCACCATGTCCGCGACATGATCACCGACGTAGTGGGTCGCGTCGTGCTCCCGCAGGGCGGTCGCCTTCTGCTCGGCGAACAGGTCGCCGGCCAGCTCGTCGACCGGCAGACCGAGGTGGTCCAGGTGCAACCGGGCCAACCGACCGATCTTGGACGTGACGACCAGCACCCGGCCACCCCGCGCGTGGATCGCGTCGATGGCCTCCCGCGCGCCGGGCAAGAGGAGCGTCGGGGTGACCGCGTACGCCGGGTACAGCTCGCGGTACAGCCGCACCGCCGACTCGACCTGCTCCGGCGGGAACCAGTGCGCGATCTCGGTACGCAGCGGCGGGCCGAGCCGGGACACCGCCAACTCGGCGTCGACCGGCACACCTGTCTTCGCGGTCAGCGCCCGATACGCCGCGGCGATGCCGGGACGGGAGTCCACCAGGGTCATGTCGAGGTCGAAACCGACGGTCAGTGCGGGCATGTCGAGAAACGTACCGGCTACTCCCGGTCGGCCGGACGTCCGAGGGGCGCGAAAGCCCGGTGCCGGGCTAGCGTGGAAAGACGATGACCACCTCACTCGCCGACCACCTACGGTCGCTGCCCGACGAGTCACTGGCCGCGCTCCTGCAGCTGCGGCCCGACCTTGTCGTGCCCGTGCCGGCCGACGTCTCCGCCCTGGCCATCCGGGCCCAGTCCCGGGTCTCCGTGGCCCGAGCGCTGGACGGGCTGGACCAGTTCACCCTCCAGATCCTCGACGCCGCCCGGCTCACCCGGAATCCGGACGATGGCACCACGGCCACCGACAGCGTGCTCGCGATGGCGACCGCCGGACCGCAGCCGCCGGCTCCGACGGCTGTCCGGGCCGCCGTGGGCCGACTTCGTGCGCTCTTCCTGCTGTACGGCCCGGAGCACGCGCTCCAGGTGGTACCCGCCGTCGACGAGGTCGCCCCGTACCCCGCCGGGCTGGGCCGGCCGGCCGCGGAGCTGGACCCGCGCACGGCCGCGCTCTGCGCGGACCCGGCGAAGCTGCGCCGCACGGTGCTGGCCGCCCCACCGTCGGCCCGGGCGATCCTGGACCGGTTGGCGGCCGGCCCGCCGGTGGGCAGCGTGCCGCCCGGGGCGTTGCAGGCGCCGCCGCTCGGCGCGGAGGACCCGGTGCTTTCCGACCCGACCAACGGTGGCGCGCCGACCGGCTCACCGGTGCGGTGGCTCGTCGACAACCGGTTGCTGGTCCCGGTGACGACCGGCTCGTCCACGGCCAGCGGCACGGTGGAGCTGCCCCGCGAGGTCGGCCTGCTGCTGCGCCGCGACAGCGGCGCGCTCGGGCCGCTGCGCACCAGCCCACCGCCGGTGGCCGCCGCGCCGCGCGAGCCGAAGGCGGTCGACTCGGCCGGGGCCGGGCAGACCATGGAGGTGGTCCGGCACACCGAGGGGCTGCTGGAACAGCTGGCCGACGAGCCGGCGCCGGTGCTGCGTTCGGGCGGCATCGGTGTGCGGGATCTGCGCCGGTTGGCGCGTACCGCCGGGCTGGACGAACCGACCACCGCGCTGCTGCTGGAGGTCGCGTACGCGGCGGGGCTCCTCGGTGAGCTGGAGATGCCCGGCGCGGCCACCGGCCGGTACGGGGTGGATCAGCAGGTGCTGCCGACCGGCGGGTACGAGGTGTGGCGGGCCGCCTCACTGGCCCAGCGGTGGGAGCAGCTGGCCCGAGCCTGGCTGACCATGACCCGGCAGGTGGGGCTGGTCGGCCGCCGTGACGACCGGGACCGGCCGATCACCGCGCTCTCCGCCGAGGCCGAGCGGGCTGGTGTGCCGGCCACCCGGCGGGCGGTGCTCGGCGTCCTCGCCGACCTGGAGCCGGCGACCGCGCCCACCCCGGAGGAGGTGCAGGACCTGCTGGACTGGCGGGCCCCGCGACGCAGCCGAGGTCGGGACGCCGCCCACCGGGAGGTGCTGGCCGAGGCCGCGCAGCTGGGCGTGACGGGGTTGGGGGCGCTCACCTCGTACGGGCGGCTGCTGCTGGGTGAGCTGACGTCGACCGACGAGCGGGGTGACGACCCGCTGGGCGTGCACGCGGACGTCGAGAGCGGCGACCCGTCCAGTGCCGCCCGCGCGCTGGACGCCCTGCTGCCCGCCCCGGTCGACCACTTCCTGGTGCAGGCCGACCTGACCGTGGTGGTGCCCGGGCCACCCGAGCCGGCGCTCGCCGTCGAGTTGGAGGCGATGACCGAGTTCGAGTCGGCCGGTGGGGCCAGCGTGCACCGGGTCACCACGGCGAGCGTGCGGCGTGCGTTGGATTCCGGCTACACGGCCGACGACCTGCACGACGTGTTCCGGCGCCGGTCGCGTACCCCCGTGCCGCAGGGGCTCACATATCTGATCGACGACGTGGCCCGCAAGCACGGTGGGCTGCGGGTCGGCCTGGCCGGGGCGTACCTGCGCAGCGACGACGAGACGCTGATCAACGAGGTGTTGGCCGACCGGCGGCTGGAGTCGTTGGCACTGCGGCGGCTCGCGCCGACGGTGCTGTGCACCCAGTACCAGGTGGGTCGGCTGCTGGGCGCGCTCCGCGACGCCGGGTACGCCCCGGTGCAGGAGGACGGTACGGGCGGCACGGTGCTGGCCCGACCGCGGATCCGGCGGGCCCCGGCCCGGATGTCGGTGACCACCCGGTCGCTCGACCCGCTGGCCGCCCCGAAGCTGCCGATGCCCCGGCTGCTCGGCGTGGTGGAGCACATCCGGCGGGGTGACGCGGCGGCGCGGGCGGCCCGGCGGGCACCGGCGGTGGTCCGCGGCGGCGCGGCGGGGCTGGGCGGCGGTCCGGTGCCCGCGCACACCCACAGCGAGGCCCTGGCGGTGCTCCAGCAGGCGGTCCGGGACAAGGCGCTGGTCTGGGTCGGTTATGTCGACGCGCACGGGGCGACCGCCTCGCGCCTGCTCAAACCGGTCTCGATCGGGGCCGGTTACCTGCGGGCCGAGGACGAACGGACCGAGATGTTGCACACCTTCGCGCTGCACCGGATCACCGCGGCGGTGGTGGCGGACTGACCGCCAGCGCCGCCGCGAGGTCGGTCGGTCAGCGGCGGCTGCGGCGTACGGTGCCGACCACCGAGATGATCAGCAGCAGCGCGAACCCGGCACCGGCGGACTCCCCGACCGAGTCGACGAAGCCCTGCTGGAGCACCAGCCAGCCGAAGAGGAACCACGCGAGGAGGAGCGTCGCCGCGACAGCGTACGCGATCACGGTCGCCCGGGACACCTCGTCGGGTGGTGCTTGCTCATGCTCAGAGATCACGTCACGGTCGACCGTCATGCCCAGCCTCCCCGCCCGGTCCGGCCCTGGACTCCCAGCGTGACACTCCAGGGGACCGATCGGACAGGGGGTTATCCCCGCGATTCGCTCCGTGTCGCTCAGGTGCCGGGGCGCCGACCGATCAGCACCACCCGGGTGCCGACCTTGCCCAGCTCCCACATCCGGACGGCGTCGGCGTGCAGCAGGTTGACGCAACCGTGCGAGCCGATCGACTTGTCGTGCAGGTAGGTGGTGGTCTCGTGGAAGCCCATCCCCTGGGTGAAGTGCTGCCAGTACGGCAGCCACACCTCGTACGGGTCGGACCACTCCTTGGGGTTGCGGTAGTTGACCGCGTACGTGCCGGCCGGGGTGCGGTAGCCGGACATTCCGGTGCGGGTCACCGTCGGCGCCATGATCACCTTGCCGCCGCGGAGCGCCCAGACGGTCTGCCGGGTCAGGTCCACGCAGAACGCGGTGCCCGTGCCGGCCTTGCACCGGGCCGGGTCGGTGGTGGCGAGGCGCTGGGCCACGTCGAGGGTGGTCGGCCCGGCGCGACCCTCGACGGGGCGAATGCCGTACCTCCTTTGGAACCTCTTGATCGCGGCGCAGTCGGCGGCGGACTGCCGACCGTCCACGGTGACCGCCCCGAACCCGCCCAACCGGGCCAGGTAGCTCTCCACCGCGCGCTGGTGCTGGCCCTGGGGGCAGCCGGCGACGGTCGGCGTGGCGGTGCCGGGAGTCGGCTTGGTCGTGGTGCGGGTCGGCTTCGGAGTGGGTGTCCGGGAGGGTTTCGGGGTGGGCGCGGCCGGCGTGGGCCGGCCGCGCTGGTCCGGCCCGGGTGTGTCGCTCGCCCCCGTTTTTTGTTCCGCCGCACCGGCTGGGGCGGCTCCCCCGCCACCACTCCCACCGGACTGCGGCTCGAACGCGCACGCACCCGCGCCGACCAGCACGACCACCACAAGGGCGACCACCCGGAAGCTGATCCGGACACGCTTCATGGACCCTCCCCAGACAGTCGTCCCTTTACTAGACGTTCGTAAGTGCCGTCACGGTTGCGCCCGGTGCGCATCTTTCTTCCGTCGTCCCACGTCGTGCAACACTGGATGGTCGGCCAGCAGCGGGTATGCGACCCGTTCCGGTCGGAAGGCCAACCGAGGAGAGGACGCTGGCGTGAGCGGTGGACCACTGATCGTGCAGTCGGACAAGACCCTGCTGCTGGAGATCGACCACCCCGACGCGCAGGCCTGCCGGATGGCGATCGCGCCGTTCGCGGAGTTGGAGCGCTCGCCGGAGCACGTGCACACGTACCGGCTGACCCCGCTGGGTCTGTGGAACGCCCGCGCGGCGGGGCACGACGCCGAGGGTGTGGTCGACTCGCTGATCAAGTACTCCCGCTACCCGGTGCCGCACGCGCTGCTGGTGGACGTGGCCGAGACGATGGACCGCTACGGCCGGCTGCAACTCGCCAACGACCCGGCGTACGGGCTGGTGCTGCGGGCACTGGACCGGCTGGTGCTGATCGAGGTGGCCAAGAGCAAGAAGCTCGCCGGGATGCTCGGCGACAAGATCGACGACGACACCATCCGGGTGCACCCGTCCGAGCGTGGCCGGCTCAAGCAGGCGCTGCTCAAGCTGGGTTGGCCGGCGGAGGACCTGGCCGGTTACGTCGATGGTGAGGCGCACCCGATCGAGCTGGCCGAGGCCGGCAAGGACGGCCGCAAGCCGTGGACGCTGCGTTCGTACCAGCGGGAGGCCGTCGAGGCGTTCTGGGCCGGCGGGTCGGGGGTGGTGGTGCTGCCCTGCGGCGCCGGCAAGACCCTGGTCGGCGCGGCGGCGATGGCCGAGGCGAAGGCGACCACGCTGATCCTGGTCACCAACACGGTCGCCGGTCGGCAGTGGAAGCGGGAGCTGATCGCCCGCACGTCGCTGACCGAGGAGGAGATCGGCGAATATTCGGGCGAGCGCAAGGAGATCCGCCCGGTCACCATCGCCACGTACCAGGTGCTCACCTCGCGGCGCGGCGGCGCGTTCACCCACCTGGACCTGTTCGGGGCCCGCGACTGGGGTCTGGTCGTCTACGACGAGGTGCACCTGCTGCCCGCGCCGATCTTCCGGTTCACCGCGGACCTCCAGGCCCGTCGCCGGTTGGGCCTCACCGCGACTCTGGTACGCGAGGACGGCCGCGAGGGTGACGTGTTCAGCCTGATCGGGCCGAAGCGGTACGACGCGCCGTGGAAGGACATCGAGTCGCAGGGTTGGATCGCCCCGGCCGAGTGCACCGAGGTTCGGGTGACGTTGACCGACGCGGAGCGGATGTCGTACGCGACGGCGGAGGCCGAGGAGCGTTACCGGATGGCGGCGACCGCCCGCACCAAGCTGCCGGTGGTCAGGGCGCTCGTCGACCGGCACCCGGACGACCAGGTGCTGGTGATCGGCGCGTACATCGATCAGCTGCACCAGCTCGGCGAATACCTGGACGCGCCGATCATCCAGGGTTCGACCACGAACAAGGAGCGGGAACGGCTCTTCGACGCGTTCCGCACCGGGGAGATCCGCACGCTGGTGATCTCGAAGGTCGGCAACTTCTCCATCGACCTGCCGGAGGCGGCGGTGGCGATCCAGGTGTCCGGGACGTTCGGCTCACGCCAGGAGGAGGCGCAGCGGCTGGGCCGGGTGTTGCGGCCGAAGGCCGACGGCCGGCAGGCGCACTTCTACACGGTGGTGTCCCGGGACACGATCGACACCGAGTACGCCGCGCACCGGCAGCGCTTCCTCGCCGAGCAGGGGTACGCGTACACGATCGTCGACGCCGACGACGTCCTCGGCCCGTCCCTGCCGTCCTTCGACTGACCCGCGCGCGGCCGTTGATCAACCGGCCAGACCGACCGGCCTTGATCGACTCGGTTTTCAGAAAGTCGGGGTGTCCGAGGCACTTCGACACCGCGTTTTGCTGAAAGCCGAGTCGATCAGGCGTCAGCGCTTGCGGGACCCCGCGAAAGAAGACCCCGCGCCCCGGACGGCCGCCGGGTCAAACCTGACCGACAGCGCTCAGCGCGAGAAGCGGTCGACCAGCACCGCCAGCCGCCGCTGATGGCCTTCCCGACGGAGGCGGCCGCTGCGCATGAGCGTGACCAGACCGTGCAGGCCACTCCAGAACGTCTCGGTGACGACCTCAAGGTCAGCGTCCCCGGCGAACGGGCGTACCGTCTCGGCCAGCTCGGCGAAGCCCCGGGCCAGGTCGGTCGGGACGTCCGAGCTGGCGAACGGCAGGTCCACGGCGAGGGTGAACATCGCGTCGTAGAGCGCGGGACGCTGTTCGGCGAACGCGACGTACGCCGCCGCGACGTCGGCGACCGCCTGCCGAGGGTCGGCAGCCGAGGCCCGGACGGACACCAACGCGGCGGCCAGTTCGGCGAAGCCCTCGACGGCGACCGCCGCCATGATGGCGTCCTTGCCCTTGAAGTGGCTGTAGAGGACCGGTTGGCTGTACTCGATCTCGGCGGCCAGCCGCCGGGTGGTCACCGCGTCCCAGCCTTCAGCGAGAGCTAACTCTCGGGCGGCGGCGACGATGGCGCGTTCCCGCTCCGCCCGCTCGCGCTCCCGGCGCATCTGAGTCGACATAACAGCAATACTAGCATCGCTAGCGTTCCTGTCGACGCTCTGCTAGCGTCGCTCCTGTATCTAGCAGCGCTAGGAAGTGGAGCAGACTCATGCTGGCACCCCTCGCCTACGGGCTCGCCGTCGTACTCAGCCTTTTCGTCGCCTTCATCGGCGCGCGGTTCCTGCTGGTGCCCCGGGCCGCGGCCGCCGGCTACGGCGTGCCGGCCCGAACGGACGGCGACCCCGCCTACCTGACGATCAAGGGCTTGCGCGATCTCAGCTACGGCCTGCTCGGCCTCGCCCTGATCGCCTTCACCACAACCGACGCGGTCGCGTGGTTCATGCTGGTCGTCGCGCTCGTACCCTTGGGCGACACGCTCGTCGTGCTCCGCAACGGCGGAACGAAGGCGGTCGCCTTCGGCATCCACTTCGCGACGGCCCTGGTGGTCCTCCTGAACGCCGCCCTGCTGTTCGCCCTGTGACCGCCGGGAGCGACTCGCCCTGGAAAGGTTGATCAAGAGGTTTGGGTCACGGTCGGGCCGATCGGTGACACAAACCTCTTGATCAACGCGCCAGCCGGGGTGGGGTGGGGGTCAGGGCGTGGGGGGTGGGCAGCGGTCGGGGAGGGTGACCTGGCCGGGACGGTGGTCGAAGGTGTCCAACGTGAACCACTCGTCCAGCTCCGGGTCGAAGAGGTTCTGTAGCCCGAACTGCAACACCTGCCGCCACCGGCTCGGGTCGTGCTGGTCGACGTAGATGTCGCCGAGCGCGATCGGAAACCGGAAGAACTCCCCCGGCACTGTGGAGCCGCCGACGACCCCGACCCGCCAGTGGTCGACGTGCCGGTCCTGCTCGCCTTGCAGGATCTCCGGCCCCACGTAACGGGCGGTCTTCAGCTTGTCGTTGAAGATCTGCCGGTTGAAGAACCCCGGGATCTTGCTGCACGCGCGGGGCGGGAACAGTGGGATGTTCGGCCACTTGTAGGTGAGCGTGTAGAGCGTGTTCTCGTAGATCAGGTTCGTGAACCAGATCGGGTGGTCCGGGCCGCCGGCGACCATCTGGCTGTTGCCGTCCCGGCCCTGCCAGCTGAACGGCACGTCGATGCCGAGGTCCCGCACGATGTACCGGCCGGTGCCCTGGAAGTCGGCGGGGAGCAGCGGTGGGCGCGGCTCGCGCGTGTCGGGGGCCGTGGCGCCGTCGGCCCGGGCCGCGCGGGGCAGCGGCGCCGCCGCCGGACCCGGCGCGACCACACCGAGGGCGAACAGACCGCCGGCCACCGCCGCCACCACAACCCGAGGTGTACGCCTCGAAGCCATCTGCCCTCCGCCACTGCTCCGACCGGGGCGGGCGCTCCCACCGCGCGCCTGCCTTCGGCGAAGCGTAGGAGCAGGAAAAACGTGAGAGCGGGCGGAAGGAACGGCCTCCACCGGACGGGTGACGCACCCGCGCGGCCCTGATCGACTCGACCTTCCAGAAGTCGCGGTATCCCGGCAAGTTGATGCCCCGGTTTCACGGAAACCGAGTCGATCAAGGGTGGAGAGCGCACCGGCCCGGGACCAGCAGCGGTCCCGGGCCGGCGTCACGCGAACCTGACTACTTGATCAGCTTCCAGGGGCCGTTCTTGTCACCCGGTTCCTGGCCGCGCGTCCACCACTTCGCCTCGTAGACGTGGCCCTTGAAGGTCACCCGATCGCCAGCGTTGTAGACCTTCGTGAGCGTCCAGGCGGCCGGGCTGTTGTCCGGCGGGGTGGGGGCGATCTCCTCCCAGGAGCCGTTGCGGTCGCCCGGCTTCTGGTTACGGGTGTACCACTGGGCCCGCCACTTCCGGCCGTCGTACATGACGAGGTCGCCGGAGTTGAAGACCCGCGACGCGGTCCAGATCGCCGTACCGTCCTCGGTCATGGCGATCTCCTGCCATGCGCCGTTGGGGTCGGCCCCCGGCTTCTGGTTCTTCGTGTACCAGGAGGCCCGGAAGACGCGGCCCTGATAGGTGACCCGGTCGCCGTCGTTGTAGACGGTCGACGAACTCCACTCCGCCGGCAGGTTCACCGTCAGGATGGCGGTGGTCTGCACCGGCGTGAGCAGGTCACTGCCCGGGTACGACGCGGTGAGCGTGTGCTGGCCGCCCGCGAGGCCGACCGGGAGGGTGAACGTCGCGGTCCCGTTGGTGACCGTGGCCGAGCCGCGAACGGTCGTACCCTCGCGCAGCTCCACCGCGCCGGTGACCGGCGTGCTGCCGGCCGCGACCCGCACGGTCACCGTCGCCGCGGTGCCCCAGGCGGTCGGGGCGGCGGTGACGGTCATCGTCGGGACCTGCTTGGCGGTGGCGAACACGGCCGGCTGGGCCACCGCCTCGCCACCGTCGGCGCTCTTCGCGGAGACGATCCAGCCGTACGAGCCGCCCGGCAGGAGCTTGCCCCAGGTGGTGGTGGCGACGCCGTTCGCGGTCACCTCGTCGGTGCCGATGGTGCCGGACGGCACGTACGCGGCCAGCGAGTCGGTGCTGAACGACGTCTTGCGGGTGGTGAGGTCCACCGGCAGGGTCAGGTTGTCCTCCGAGCCGTTGTAGCGCGGCTTGGGCTGGCTGCCGTCCTGGCGGATGTCGTACTCGGTCGCCCCGAAGTTCTTCAGGAACGGCGAGTACGTGTCGATGTGCATCTCGGCCCGGTCCACGTCGAACTGGAGCAGGCGCAGGAAGCTCGCGCCGAACTGCAACCGGTCGGTGGCCTTGTGGTCCGGGGTGCCGTCACCGTTGACGTCGATGGTGCCGTCGGCGGCGACCTGCTTGGGCCACAGCTCGGCGGCGGTGACCGTGTAGAACTGGTAGTCCGCGAGCAGCTCGACGACGTCGTGGCTGACGGTGACGCCGATCTTCGACTTCAGGTTGGTGCCGACGCCGTGCTCGTGCCCGGCGAGGACCAGGAAGACGTTCGGGTTGGTCTCGACGACCTGCTTGAAGAGCGGCGAGCCGTCCGGTGCGGAGAAGTCCGCGCCCCGACCGTCCGGGTTGGCCGAGGGCTTCAGGTAGTCGTGGGAGAGCAGGATCCCGTTGCGGTCCTTGTACCGCTTGAAGATCGAATCAGCCCACTTGGCCTCGGCCGGCGTGACGCCGTACGACAGGCCGACCGCCACGAAGTCCAGACCACCGGCGGAGAAGAGCAGGTAGTTGTTCTGGTTGTCCTTGCCCGGCGTGACCGAACCGTCGGCCTTGGTCGCCTCGTCCCACGCGTGGTACTCGGTGCCCTTCGGCCAGCCCTTCGCCGTGCCGTAGTACCGGTCGGCGCTGAAGGTGCGGCTGAACCGGGAGGTGGGGCCGGTCTCGGCGCCCAGCTGGTCGTCGTGGTTACCCGCGATGACCTGGTTGACGACACCGTTGTCGTCCAGGATCTTCTGAAAGCCGGACGCGGCGGCGAGTTCCTTCTCGACCTGCTCGTGCAGGCCGGGCCGCTTCAGCGAACCGTCCGGGTTCTTCGCCAGCGGGTCGTAGTAGTCGTTCTCGATGACGTCGCCGGTGTGCGCGGCGTACGCGATCTTGCGGCTGGCCGCGTTGTCGGCGATCCACTGCATCTGGTCGCGGTACGCGGCCGACCAGATCGCCTGCTCCTCGGCCGTCTCGACGTCCGTGGGCTCGGCGTTGCCGTCGAAGTCGTCGTACGTGCCGCCGGCGGCACCCTCGGTGATGTACTGGGTGTCGGTGAAGTGCGCCAACGAGAAGTCGTACGAAGCCGGGTCCTCGAAGCGATCCTTGTCGTTCTGCGCCGTCGAGTCGTGCGGAGACAGGTCGTCGGCGAACGGGTCCTCGCCGGTGACCAGCACGTGCACCACCCCGCCGTCGCGGTAGCCGGCCTCCACCGGCGCGGTCAGCACCGTCTCGTGCCCGGCCTGGCCACGCGAGGAGGTCAGCACGACCCATGTGTCGGTCGCCGGGTTCCAGGCGCGCAGCGCCACGATCCGGGCCGGGTCGATGGTCCCCGACCAGCGCAACGTCGGCTCCTGCGTGGTCGCCGCGAGCGGCAGGTCGTACCGCTGGAAGACCACCCCACGGTCGGACGGGGTGTCGATCGTCGCGCCGTCGAGCGGGCGCAGCGAGGCGACGTCCACGTTCCGGTCGTGCTGGACGTCGAGCGTGGTCGGCACGTCGGCCGCCGCACCCTGGTAACCGCCGGTCGGCAGGACCACGTCCGCCTTGGTGAAGGTGGCGGTCAGCCCGACCCCCTCGGCACCGGGGATCCGGGCGGACAGCTCGGCCGAGAGCGGGTCGGTGTCCTTGACAGTCGAGTTCAGCTCGGTCGGGACGTCCGGGATGCTCGCGCTGCTGAAGCGCACCTCGCGGGTGGCGGTGTTGCCGAGCGCGTCGGTCGCCGTCACCGCGATGGTGTGCTGCCCGGCCGGCAGGCCGTGGCCGATCTGGTCGCCCTGCTTGACGGCAGCGCCGTCGAGCGTGATGACCGGCGTGCCGACCACCCCGGAGGCGTCCTTGATCGTGACGTTGAGCGCGACGGTCGAGGTCAGCCGCTGCCCGGCCGCCGGGACGCTGTCCGCGATCTCCGGGGCGGTGTTGTCGGTGGTGAAGCGCCGCGTCGAGGTCTTGTCCCCGACGACCGCCTTGATGGTGTGGGCACCGTCCGCGATCGTCGTGGTGTCCACGTCGGCGCGCTTGCCCAGTGCCGGCAGCGTCGAGCCGTCCGCCGCGGTGACGTCGAACAGGACCATCTTGGTCAGCACCGAGTTGTAGCTGCTGCCGCAGGTGCCGTCACCGATGTACGTGGTCACCTGGGAGCCGGCGGGGTAGCTCGCCGAGCCGATGGTGACCGTCGTCTGTGCGGTCGACCGGGTCAGCTGGGTGGCTTTCGCGCCGGTCGGCAGGAGCTGGAAGTCGCGCAGGGTGAAGTCGTCGAAGTTGTCGCAACCGCCCGGCTTGGCGCTGCCGTGGTCGTTGCCCGCGACGAACTCCATAGCGTTGACGCCCGGCACCAGCCACTCGTTCGGGAAGGCGAGGTCGGCGGTCTCCTTCTCCCACATGCCGATCTCCAGCGGGATGCCGTTGATCAGCACCTTGTTGTCGTACCCGTTGTCGCTGCCGTTGCCGCCGACGAACACCTTCAGGTGTGCGTCGCCCCCGCTGCCGAGGGTGTCGACAGTGCGCGTCGTCGGGGCGTCCGCGATGGTGAAGTGGAACTCGGCGTCCTTGTTGGCGGCGCAGGTGCCGTCGCCCAGCGCCAGCGAGGCGGCGGTCGTCTCCGCCTTCGTCACGGTCGTGCCGCTGGTGGTGACGACGTACGTGGTGCCGGCCGTCACCGTGCCCGCCGTGCTCAGGGTGAGGCTCGTCGCCGCCCGGTTGAGCGTGAAGTCGTCGTGGTTGGCGCAGGTGGCCCCGTTGAGGGTGCCGTTGTAGTCACCGGTCCGGATCTCGACGACATTGTCGCCGAGGTGCAGGAACCGGTTGGGGAACGCCAGCTTCACGGCCTCCGCGCCGGTCGCGCCGTAGTCACCGCCGAGGTCGACCCGGTGGCCGTTGACCAGCGCATAGTTGTGGTAGCGCGCCTCGATCGAGTTGCCGGCCGCGACCGCGAGGCCGAGCGTGGCGGTGCCGGCGGCCAGCGCCTCCGCGTTCTCGGCGGGCTTGTCGTCGATGGCCAGGGACTCGACGTGCTGCGTGCCGCCACTGGGCAGCGCGGCGATCACCGGTCGGGTGCCGCGTACGCGGGCACCGTCACCGGGGGTGACCACCGCCGCGCCGGCCGGAGCGTTGTTGACGTCGACGGTCACCGACGTCTTCGCGCCCGACTGGGTGGTCGCGCTGACGGTGTGCGTACCGTTGGTGAGCTTTGTGGTGTCGAGGTCGGTGCGCAGGCCGGACGTGCTGCCCGGCGTGCCGGAGATGACGAAGGTCAGGTCCTGGTTGAGCAGCTTCGCCGAGCTGCCGCAGGTGCCGTCACCAAAGCTGTAGCTGAACAGGTTCTGCTCACCGTCGGCGACCACGCCGAGCAGGCTGAGGCTGATGCTGCTCAACGCGTAGTCGTCGTAGTTGGGGCAACGGCCACCCTCACCGTTGGGTAGCTCCTCGTAGCCGACGGCGGTCTTGGTGGTCGAGTCGACCCAGTTCGCGCCGGCGTGGACGGTGATGGTGTTCGCACCGTCTCGCAGCCAGTCGCCGGGAAAGTCGAGGGTGCCGACCTGCCCACCGGCGATGTCCGGCAGGTAGACCCGGTCCGCCTCGGCCGTGTGCTCGTTGACGGTGAGGTAGTTGCGGTAACGGGCCTCGGTGCCGTTGCCGCCCATCTCGAAGGCGAAGTGGGCGGTGCCGGCGGTCTTGTCGGCACCGACCATGTCGCCGTCGACCGAGAGGGTGGTCACCGAGTCGTTCTCGGTGACGGGCTCGACGACGACGGGGAGCTTGCCCTCGACGTTCTGCCCGTTGGTTAGGTTGATCAGTGGGGTGTTACCGCTGGTCGGGGTCGCCTGCGCGTCCGCGAGCGTGGGGTTGAGGGCAGTTGCCGGTCCGGCGATGAGGATGAGCGCCACCGCGGACAGGATTCCGCGTGTTCGCTTCCTACCCGCACGTGTCTCGTGCGTCATGGCGGGGTCTCTCCTTATTGGTGGGTCAAGGTGGACGCCACCGACGCGGAGAACCCGCCACGACACCGCAGAGCCGAGCGGTTGGGGTGTGCCAGCGCTCCGGTCCACAGGGCTGTGGCACGCCGGCGGGCGCGGCCGTTTGATGACCCTGCCGGCTCTGAGCGAACTCGCCAGCCAAGCCGGATGAGAGACGGGCGCTGTAGGGGTGAACAGTTAGTTGATCAATAGCGCCCTTCGAAGCACGGTCGTGTGATGAGCCGGGCGACCACTCAGGCGGCGCGGAGCTTACGTAGGACGTACTGGTTGAGACTCATCCCGTCCTCGGCAGCCTCGATGGCGAGCTCGCGGCGCACGCTCTCCCCGACACGGAGGTTGAACTTGCCGGAGTAGCTTCGCTCCGCGAACGGCTGCGGCACCGCCTCGCCCTGCTCCCGCATGTCCGCGATCACTTCACGCAGTCGGTCCTGGAGCCCTTGCAGCGCCTCGATTTGGGAAGGTGCCAGCCAGGAGAGGGACGGGAACTCGGCGCAGGTGACGACGAACTCGCGGTCCTGGACCGACCACGTGACGCGGTAGGCGTAGTGGGACACCTCAGGATGGGGACCGGTCATCACATGGCCTCCTTCTTGTCGATCGCCTTGAGCACTTGCCGTGCCTGGCACACTAAGCCGCCACCTGGCACCTGGTGGTATCTCGGACTGCCAGACGGTCCCAGCACGATCACGATGAACGGCAGATGCGACGGGTGAGCGCAACACCGTGTGATGCGCGGAGGTGCATTAGCTTGTCGCGCATCACTTGACGGACGACTGTTGCACATCAGCCGACGGAGGACAGCCGGACTGCCGGCGAAGTGGTTCAGATCTTCTGTACGTCTTCAAGGCGGCCCTGAACGGGCCGCACGCGCCGCCGCTTGGGCGCGCGTCCGTCGCTCCGCTGGCGCTCCGACTCCGGCCACGCAACACGCCGGCGGCTGACGCGGAAAGCGGAAGCCCAAAGGGCCGCCGCAGAACGACAGGGCGATTGATTGTGGATGCTGTGGGCCGGCAGCCGGCCGGGTCACGCGGCCACGAGCCCGCGCGGCGTAGGAGAGCGCACGCCGGCCGCGTCGGCGAACTGGCAGCGGTCGCGGGGTTGCGGCACTGCGCCTCCGGCGGGGGCGTTCCGGCTCCAGGATGGCCGGGGCACCGTCCGCGGGTCGCGATCCGTGGGTGGTTGCGGGGGCCATTCCGCCCGCCATCGACCCGGGGCAAGCCGAGCAGACCACCGCCCGACCCGCCAGCGTCCGAACGTGCGTCAAGGTCCGCTTGACGTGGCGGGCCGGGCGGCCGCCCGCTCCCCGATAGGACGGGTCGATGGCAGGCGGGATGGCAGGTCACTTCTGGCGGTTGGGGGGGAGGGGGTACTTCCACGTCCGCTTGTGACCGCTCGAAAGATCGAACCACTCCACGGTGATCGTGAAGTCGAGGGTAGCCATGGTCGGAACGGCTAGGAAGCCCAGCGCCTCGCCAGCGTCGATGTTGTGCCCATCAGTGGGTTTGATCAAATGAAGCGACTTGTGAGCATTGATTCGTACACTGTGTGCAGCTGCGTCTCCGACGTTCGTGAGCAGGTACTTATCGCCGTCCTGGTGTGTGAGAGACCAGCGAACGCGAGGTGCGGCGATGACCAGTCCAGCACCTTCTGGGCGAGAGGCAATCGTTTCCAGCGCCTCAACGACCCGACGTGTGTACTCCTCTGTCAGCCGGGCGGCCGACTCTGCCCGCTCGGCGGCGGCTGTGGCGTGTTCCGACTGAAGCTGCTGGCCCGTCCTCGTAACCTTCTCCTGGCGGATCATGACGACGGTCGTTGCAATGCCCACGGCCAGGGCGATAAAGACGCCAATGACCGTCGCTTGATCCGATACTTCCTGCCAGTCGATAGCTAGCGGCACGAGGTTCAGCAGCACCGGGCCACCGTAACGGGGATGCGCAAGGCACTGGATGCCCGAGCAGGGCCGAATCGTCCGCGCGGTCACCGGACAGCAGACAATCCTCATCTAGCCTGCCGGCTGCCCTGGCCGCGTGGGGGGCCACATAGGCCCGTTTGATCCTCTAAGTTGCTGGTTCAGACGACCTGGAGGACGAGCCAGTTGAAGATCGGGATCAGCATCAGCATTCCGTTGGCCGAGCAGCGGTTTGAGGAGGCCATGGCCATTGCGCAGTCGGACTTCCCAGTCCCAGAACAGTGGTCGACGTTGAGTCGCCAGGTGGGAGAGTCGACGAGGGGAGGTGACACCGTCGTCCTAGGGTGTGCGCTTCTCGCGAAGGCCTGCGATAGTCGTATCGATCCATTTGTGGTCAAGCTGGGCGAAACCGAGCGCGGCTACCACATGCGGGGAATCGCCGACCACGTTCTCGCCCCCGCTCGAGATCGATACGGCTTTGACCTTGGTTCCCAAAGCGCTAATCCGACCAACGGAAGCACCTGGTTGAAGCCGCGCACCCTCCACGATATTGTGACACGCGAAAAAGGGAGCTTCGAGTTCCTTCTATCAGTGCTCGCCTACGTTGACCGGCTCGACGAGCAGGAGGCTCTTCGAGCCTTCGCTGCCTGGCTCCGGGAACGATTCGCGGTCGCACTCAAAAACCAGCCTATCATCATCTCTGACACAGAGTCAGATCTGGCACAGATTGTTACTGCCGCTAAAAGCTTTGTTCTCGAGGACCCCGAGCGAGGCGGTAGAGGCCAAGCGCTTGCCGCAGCGGCTTTGAGTCTGATTTGGGCAGACGTCCGGACTGGAAAAATTAATGACCCTAGCAGGCATTGGCCGGGCGACGTGCATGTTTTTCAAGCGGCTGAGAAAAACCCCATGGTGGCTATTGAAGTGAAGCAGCGTGAGGTGACAGAAGACGAGGTTTGGGCATTCACGCGTCGTTGCGCAAATCAAGGCATCAAGAACGTGATGTATGTGGCTTTGAGTCCCGGTCAGCAGGATGGGGGCGGTCTAGATGCTAGCCGGGTTGCGCGAGAGTTGGATTGTGTATTCACGTGGATATATGGCGTGGAAGAGCTTATCTTTCATGCCTTTGCATGGAGCCCACGTGGAGTGAAGGTAAACATCAGGAACCTAGCTCGTGGGATGGTGATGCGAATGGTGGAAGTGGGGCTTCCCGTCTCCACTCAAAAACGCTGGGCTGAGCTAACCCGTTCCAGTTTCGTCGAGTAGTGACTTGCGCTGGGGCAGTTGAGAGGGGCTGCCCCAGCGCAAACAACCAGCCACGTGTGGTCCGCGATACTCCTACACAACAAGTTCCAACTGTTGATGGTTGTTCTCTTGGGAGCGGCCAAGGTGGCCGAGCTGCTCCATTAGTGCTTCTACCACAACTTTGCCTAGCTGAACCGGGACGGCGTTTCCAAGCTGACGTTGAATGTCGGCCCGGTTGCCATCGAACTTGAAGTCATCCGGGAATGTCATGAGTCGGAGCATTTCCGGCACTCGCAGGCGTCGGGCTCGTTTTTCTCCGTCAGCGTTTACGACATTCTCCCAATGGAAGGGTCCAACGTAAGGGCCCGGCTGGGCTTGAATGGTCGAAGCCGGCCGATCCGGGTCCAGCCGCAGGAGGAACGTCCAGTAGCGACTCCTCCACTTAAACACGTCGCGTCCACCGTATCGGTCGGTATGCCACAGGTAGTTCTGGCCTGGCGGCACCTCAGATGCCAGCTCCCCGTACTCGCCGTTAACGGCCTCACCGGGCTCAGGCGTGCCCGGCAGCAAGTCCCCGATCGCGTCCTGAGCGGTGACGAACGGCAGCTTGGTGGCATCGATTTTTCGGTCGCGCTCGCTCAACCCAGAGTGAGTGATAGGCGGGAACTGGAAAGCCTTACCATCTCGCCGGCCGACCACGAACACACGCCGCCGTAGCTGAGGAACGCCGTACTCCGCAGCAAGGAGTACCTTCGCGCGCGGGTTGTAGCCCAGATCCTCTAGCTGCTTCAGGAGGCGTGTGAACTGTGCGCGATGCGTCGAATAGGTGAGGCCTTGAACATTCTCAAGGATGAAGGCTTCAGGTCGCGTGTCGCGTACTACCCGCACGTACTCATCGAGGAGAGACGCGTTGGGATCGAGGCTCTCACGCTTCTCTTCGAGCCAGAATCCAGACTTGCTGAAGGGGGTACACGGAGGGCCACCGATCACCAGGGTCGGTTCTCCTGCGGACAGCCCCGCCATCTCGAGCAGCTCGTCCCCGCTCGTGTTGCGGATGTCCTTACAGAGCGTGGGCGTCTCGGGGAAGTTCATGGACAGAGTCCTGAGTGCCTGCGCCTCGTAGTCCGTGGCTACAGCAACGCGGAGGAGGCCGTCGGCGTCATCGGTGCGGCCACACGCCTCGACCGCCAGGTCAAGGCCACCGGCGCCCGAGAAAAGGCTGATGACTGGAAGACGTTCGCTCACCCTGGTCACTCCCTCGGCTCGACCCTCGCAAACTCTAGGCCGCGAGCTTCGCCTGCCGTCGGAGGCGGGCTCTTCGTTATTGGATTGATCACTGGAGGTGGCATGACGCAGAGGCCAAGGTCCAGCCAGGTTCGGGCGCGGGGGTGTTGACCCTTTGGCGCAGAGGCAGCACGGAGGCATCGAAACCGCCGGCAGTGGCTGACGATGCCCGGCGCTGGTCAGCATGATGACCACGCCCAGCAACACCGGACGATGACGGCTGACGAGTGGTGGTGCCCGGTGCCCGGCTCCCCCCGGCGGGGATCGCGGCTGGAGCCGGACGTACGCAGCAAGCGATCGGAGGTTGATCGCGGCCGAGCAGAAAGCAGACGTTGGTATTCAGTCGGCAGTTGAACGCTAGCTAGTCGGTCGCCGGCCGAGCCCCAGTCACGTACACGCCCTTGCCTTGATGACCTTCGACCAGGCCCTCGGCCTGCAGGATCAGCAGCGCGGATCGAACCGGCTCGGCGGAAACACCGTAGCGCGCAGACATCTCCCGCAGCGAAGGCAACTTCGCTCCGGATCCGTACTCCCCGGACGCGATCTTGTCGCGGATGTCCTGGGCTATGCGCTGACGGTCTGAGATTCGGGGCATGGCAACTCCTGGTAGGCCCCAAGATCTTCCCACGCCCACACGCCGTCGGCCAAGGCTTCGCCTGCTTAGCATGCTCAGTGCTTGCACTTACCATGCTTTGCATTATAGGTTGCTCCACGGATACCCGGCAACGGATCGCCTGGTAGGCAGCCGGCCTCCCGGTTGGGCATCCACCACCGCTGGCACGGCTGGCACCCCCGGTCAGTCGTGCCAGCACCAGCAAGAGACAAGCGGCCCTGCTGCCATACCGCCGATTCAGGCTGCGGTGGCAGGGCGGGGTGGTCTCCGCCGCCCGCAACCGGCGGAGGCCGCCCCTTCCACCTTGGCGACCCGACGAAGGGCGGTCACCGCGTGCCAAATCTGATCCGCCGGCTGGTGAGCCGGCACAAGGAAGCACAACCGCCGAGCGAAGTACCCCGCAACCTGCGCCCGTGGCAGATCCGGGAGCGGTGCTTCAACGGCCGCCGGCGCGGCCTCGACCCGGTCGAGATCCGCGCGTTCCTACACCGAGTAGCCGACGAACTCGCCGTCGCGCAGACCGCCCTGGTCGCGGTGCAGGAGGAGAACGTACGGATCAAGAACGCACTGCGCGCCTGGCAGAGCACCAAGTCGGCGAGCCACCGTCCCCGATGACCGAGCGCTGGGTGATCCACCTGCCGGTCACCGCACCCGACCTGCTCCGGGCCCGGATCTTCGCCCGGACCGCCGCCCGCGTGCTGGCCCGGCTCAGCGCCCGCGTCGAGCCCGGCGGGGTCACCGTCTCGGCCGAGGACCAACAGGGCGTACGACATTGGGTCTTCTGCGACCGGCCGCTGCCGCACGGACGCGGCCGGTGTGCGCTGGCGGCGGACCACACCTCGGCGTGCGCGCCACGCCCGCCGTGGGCCCGACGGCGCTGAATCGTCTACGTCATCAACTCCACAGGTGGAGACAGCCGCGCCGCTGGGCGACCGGATGACGAGGGTCAGCGGCTCAGGACGGTCTCCTGCTCCATGTGTGACAGCTTCGCGGGATTGCGCACG
The DNA here is from genome assembly GCF_040675155.1 of Micromonospora sp. NPDC049645. Taxonomy (NCBI): domain Bacteria; kingdom Bacillati; phylum Actinomycetota; class Actinomycetes; order Micromonosporales; family Micromonosporaceae; genus Micromonospora; species Micromonospora sp. NPDC049645. The sequence goes on along the minus strand of NZ_JBFAOI010000001.1, from coordinate 633,322 downwards.
GCGTAGATCCCGGTGACGAGGCCGTCGTCGATGCGTACGGCCACGACGGTGTCCAGCTCGCCGTCGAGGTGGACGATGAGCGCCGGGTAGCCGTTGACCTGCGCCGGCCGCAGCGAGGTGACGCCCGGCACCTTGCCCCACCCACCGGCCAGCAGGCGGGCCACCTTGTCGGCGCCGAGGACGGGCCGCGGGACGGCCTGCTTGACGCCGCCGCCGTCGCCGAGCAGGACGACGTCCGGCGCGAGGATGTCGAGCAGGCTCTGGAGGTCGCCGGTTTCGGCGGCCCGCTGAAACGCGTCAAGCGCGCTCCGGGTCTCGGCCGCGGACACGACCTGGCGGGGTCGGCGCGCGGCGACGTGCGCGCGGGCACGGTGGGTGATCTGGCGGACGGCAGCCGGGCTCTTGTCGACGGCTTCGGCGATCTCGTCGTACCCCAGGTCGAACACCTCACGCAGCACGAACACGGCGCGTTCGGTCGGTGCGAGGGTTTCCAACACCAACAGCATGGCCATCGAGACGCTGTCGGCCAGCGCAATGTCCTCGGCCACGTCGGGGGCGGTGAGCAGCGGCTCGGGCAGCCAGGAGCCGACGTAGGACTCCTTGCGGCGGCCGAGCGTCCGCAGCCGGATGAGTGACTGCCGGGTGGTGATGCGGACCAGGTAGGCGCGCTGGTCGTGGACCGTGCTCAGGTCGACGCCCGCCCATCGCAGCCAGGTTTCCTGGAGTACGTCCTCCGCGTCTGCGGCCGAGCCGAGCATTTCGTACGCGACGGTGAAGAGCAGGTTGCGGTGGGCGAGGAACGCCTCGGTTGCCCGGTCCGGGCGGTCGTCGTCGGCGGTGGTCTGCGGCGTGCCCACCATGGGTGACTCCTGTTCGCTCTCGACTGCGTCGCCCATCAGATGCCGGACCCGGTCGTTCTGTGACACCTGCGGCCTGTGGCGGTCGTCACCCCGGCCGCGCCGTCACAGATCGGAGATGGCCGGCATCTCATGGTCGTCCGATCGAACAATGCGAGTGAAGGACGGAACCATGGACGCCCGTTTCAACATGTTCGACAACGAGACCGCGATGAAATTCTTCAAGCGGTTCGCGAACGCCGGCCAGGTGATCCAGCGGTCGTCGCTGCCGCAGTCCACGCAGGAGCTGGTGTCGTTGCGGGCCAGCCAGATCAACGGCTGCGGTTGGTGCATCGACATGCATACCAAGGAGGCAGTGGCGGCCGGTGAGAGTGCGGTCCGGCTGAACCTGGTGGCCGCCTGGCGTGAGGCCACCGTCTTCACCGAGGCCGAGCAGGCCGCGCTGGCGCTCGCCGAGGAGGGCACCCGGCTCGCCGACGCCCACCAGGGCGTGTCCGACGAGACCTGGGATCAGGTGCGCAAGCACTACGACGACGACCAGATCGCCGCGCTGGTCGCCCTGGTCGCCCTGATCAACGCGGCCAACCGGCTCGCCGTGATCGTGCACCAGCGGGGCGGTTCGTACCAGCCGGGCATGTTCGCCGCCGCGTTCGACTGAACGGGAGGCGTGCCCGGTCCGGGATCATCCGATCCTGGACCGGGCACGCCGACCATCAGCGGAGGCGATGTGGGAGCCGACGCTGCGCTGGTCGCGGCCCGCCAGCCGCCGACAATGCCTGCGTCAGCCGGCGCCGCCGGCGCGGAACGCCACCCAGGCGTCGCTCATCCGGTCGGCCTGGCCGGCGGTGAACATGTCCATGCAGGAGTCCTGCGTGTAGTCCATGAAGTTGTGGATTGGGTCCAGCCCGGGTGCGGTGCAGGTGTCCGCGCCCACCGGGCAGTCGAACTGCGGCGCCGCCTCGCGCGGGGTGTCCGCGACGAAGTCGCCGGACGCGGAGCAGCCGTGCGCGAAGGTGTGCTCCAGCATCAGCCAGTGCCCCACCTCGTGCGTCAGCGTGTCACCGAGGGCGTACTTCCCGGCCGTGCCACCCGGCATCGACTCGTCGAGCATCACCACGCCGTCGATGTAGTCGCGGCCGTTGTTGTAGCCCTTCGGGAAGTACGCCCAGCCGAGCAGCCCGCCGCCGATGTTGGCCGCGTACACGTTGAGGGTGCGGGAGTCGCCGGTGTACAGGGCCTTCTTCATGTCCCGCTCGTTCTTGCCCGGCTCGACCGTGTACCAGGCGCTGTTCACCGTCCACGTGGTGTCGATGAGCGAGAACCGGAACGGTGTGTCGGAGGCGTCGCCGGCCGTACGGCCCGCGAACGAGTCGTTGAGCACCGTCATCTGCGCCGCGATCAGCGTGTTCCACCTGGTCGTCTCGGCCGGGGTGAGCGGATGGTCGGAGACCATGTGGAAGACCGTCGGGATGGTGACGCTGCCGTTGGCCAGGCGCGGCGCGTCCTTGATCACGCCGTAGGCGTTGGCCTCGTTCTTCGAGTACAGCTCCGGCTCCTGGGCCGTTGCGCCCGCAGTGAGCCGGGCGGCGCCGTGGGCGTCGACACCCGGGTCGCAGGCCATGACGCCCGGGGAGGCGGTCGCGGGGGCGGCCGTGGCCAGCGCACCGGAGGCTCCGCCGGACGCCAGGAGCGTCGCGGCGGTGGCGGTGAGGACGGCCAGTCGGAAGGTCGGTCTCCTGTGCATCGTTGCACCTTTCGGTGAGGGAAGCGGTGCGGGTCGATGACGTCGTCCGGGGTATGAAAACACGCCGACGGCATCGACAAAAGCCCCTCTGAACAGGGCGGATGCCGATGTAACGGAACAGGATCGCGGAGCGCTGTTTGGCCCGGTCGGGCGTGCGTCAGAGCACCCGGGTCACCTGTTCGGCGGCGACGACCGCGTCCCGCCGGGCCGGATCGAGGTTGGCGCTGATGACCACGGACGCACCGACCGAGAGCGGCGCGAGCAACCACTTCAGCGGCTGCTCGGTCTCGGCGGCGTCGACCAGCAGTCGGTCGCCGGCGCACAGGTCGAGCATCCCGGCGAACTCCTGGGCGAGCGCGCCCCACTGACCGTAGGTGGTGCCGTCGGCGGTGGCCGGGTCCGACGGGCGGATGGCGGTGTGGTCGGGCGGGGCATCGCCGTGCCGAAGCACCTCGGCGGACCAGTCCAACCAGCCCAACGGCACGTCGTCCAGCCGCCCCGGGCCGGTGCCGACGAGGTAGCGGTGCGTCGCGTCCGGCACGTCCTCCAGCCAGTCGTCCTGCCGCTCCGGTGTCACGAAGACCGCGTCGAACGGCCGGTCGCCGCCCGGTTCGAGCACCGCCAGGCCCGCGGTGGCGCGCGGCCGGAACGACACCGCCAGGCCGGAGGCCCACGCGCCCAGCAACACCACGGCGGTACGCCAGTGCGCCGGCAGCAGCACCGCCACGCGGCTGCCGGGGCCGAGCCCGCAGCCGTCCCGCAGCAGGCTGGCGCTGCGCGCCGCCCACGACCCGACCTGCTGGGCGGTCAGGTCGACCCGTTCCCCGGTCGCCTCGTCGCGGTAGCTGAGCAGCGCACGCTCGGCGGCGGTGGGCTGCGCCGCAGGATCGGTCATGGCGGTCGGCTGCATCTTCACGCTCCCCGGGTGGCGACGTCGCCCCCACCCTACTGAACGACTTTGGTCGCGACGGTCGTCGGCCGATGGCCGTTGCGGCTGGCCGGATGGCACCCGCACGGTACTGGTGACTTCCGAGACGTCGCCGAGGAGTGCCGATGCCGACCGATCCCGAGCCTGTCACGGCCGACCATCCCGCCGCTGGCCGCCCGGTCGCCGCTGGCCGGCTGCCGCTGCGCCGCCGGCTCCTGCCGGTGATCGCGTTGCTACTGCTCGCGCCGTGGGCGGCCGAGTGCTCGTGGGGTGGCTTCGCCATCGACGACTTCCTCCCGGTGCTGATCTTCCTGGGCCCGATGTACGGCGGCGCGGCCATCCTGATCCGGGAGACCGCCCGGCACCTCGGCGCGGGCTGGCCGACGATCGTGCTGCTCGCCGCCGCGTTCGGTGTGCTCCAGGCCGGGCTGGTCGACCAGTCGCTGTTCAACCCCGACTACCTCGACGACACCCAGTACGCCGACCTGCGCGTCGCCGCCGAGGCGTCGCTGGTGCCGGGGCTCGACTTCAGCCTCCGGCAGGCGTTCGACTACGTGGGCAACCACATTCTGCTGACCATCTGCGCGCCGATCGTGCTGATCGAGTCGTTCCTCGGGCCGGAGCGGCGGCTGCGGCCGTGGCTGGGCCGACCCGGGCTGGCCGTGGTCGGCGTGATCTACCTGCTCGGCAGCCTGCTGGTCTTCTCCGACAGCAGCGGCCGGAAGGGCTTCCTGGCCAGCCCGCTCCAACTGGCCTTCGCCGCGATGGTGGTAGTCACACTCGTTACGACCGCCCTCCTGCCGCACTGGCGACGCCCGGGCCGCCGGGCCGGTGGTGCATGGAGGGCAGCAGAGCAAAGCGAGCCGCGCCGCATTCGTCGGGCGCCGCATCCGCTGTGGGTGGGGCTGCTGATCCTCCTCGTTCATCTCGGCACCGACCTGACCCCCGGCTGGGCGGGGGTGGCTATCGCCCTGGGGCTCGCGGCTGCCGTCGGGGGCCTGGTCGCGTACTGGTCGTCGGGCGTGAACTGGGGGCAGCGACACGTGCTCGCCGCCGGCGCGGCCAGCCTGGTCAGCGCCGCCGCGTTCGCGTACCTGGTGCCGCCGTACTCCCCGGCGAGCCCGGCGGCGGCCCTGGCCGGCGACGTCGCGGTCACCGTCATCACCGTCGCCCTGGTCGGCGGCGCCTGGTGGCGACTGAGCCGCGCTTCGCCCGCTGTTCACGTCGCCGCAAGCTGATGCTCCCCGGCAGGTGTCAGCCTCCGTGCGGGTACGACCTAACGGAGGAAGTCCTTGACACTCAGAAGAGCATTCACCGCGCTCACCGCAGCCGGTGTCGCCGCCGCCAGCCTGACCGGGGCCGCCCCGGCCACGGCCGGCGGACACCATCACCCGCGCGCGTCGCTCGCCTTCGACCGGGTCGCCACGTACCCGGTGTTCCAGAACCGCCCGGCCGGCGAGGACCCGGCGACCCCGACGGTCGCCGAGATCTCGGCGGTCAGCGAGGACGGCCGCACCCTGATCCACACCGACGCGCTGGCCCGGCGCATCGGCTTCCTGGACATCTCCCGTGCCGACCGGCCGCGAGGGCTCGGCACGCTCTCCCTGGCGCAGCTCGGCGACGCCGAGGACGAGCCGACCTCGGTCGCGGTGGTCGGCAGGTACGTGCTGGTGGTGGTGAACACCAGTGCCAGCTACACCGAGCCGTCCGGGCGACTCGACGTGATCGAGCTGGCCAGCCGCGAACGGGTGGCCAGCTTCGACCTCGGCGGTCAGCCCGACTCGATCGCGATCAGCAAGGACCAGCGGTACGCCGCGATCGCCATCGAGAACGAGCGCGACGAGGAGGCCACCCCGCCCGGCGGCGAGGAGGGCGATCTGCCGCAGGCGCCCGCCGGTTTCGTGCAGATCGTCGACCTGACCGGGAAATCTCCGGCCGGTTGGCGGCTGCGGCCGGTCGCGCTGACCGGCGCCGACGGCAGCGCGCTGCCCGCCCTGGCGCAGGCCGGCCTCGCCGCGCCGACCGACCCCGAGCCGGAGTACGTCTCGATCAACAGCCGCAACCAGCTGGCCGTGACGCTCCAGGAGAACAACGGCGTCGCCCTGATCGACCTGCCCACCGGCCGGGTCACGAAGGTGTTCGGCGCCGGCACCGCCACGATCAGTGGCATCGACACCAAGAAGGACGGTGTCATCGACCTGACCGGGAGCATCACCGACGTGCCGCGCGAGCCGGACGCGGTGGCCTGGGTCGACGACCGCTATCTCGCCACGGCCAACGAGGGCGACTGGCACGGTGGCACCCGGGGCTGGTCCGTCTTCGACAGCCGCAGCGGGCGCGTCGCCTGGGACGCCGGTAACACGTTCGAGCGGCTGGCCGTCACGTACGGGCTGCACAACGAGGACCGGGCCGGCAAGAAGGGCACCGAGCCGGAGGGCGTGGCCGTCGCCGAGTACGACGGCGTCCGGTACGCCTTCGTCGGCTCGGAGCGGAGCAACTTCGTCGCCGTCTACGACCTGAGCGACCCCACCCGGCCGGTGTTCCGGCAGCTCCTGCCGACCACCAACGGGCCGGAGGGGCTGCTGCCCATCCCGTCGCGGGGGCTACTCGCCGTGTCCAGTGAGGAGGACGACGCCGCGGTGAACGTACGGGCGTCGGTGTCGCTCTTCCAGCTCGGCAAGGGCACCCCGACCTTCCCGAGCATCGTCTCCGGCACCGACCGGGCCGGCGCCCCGATCGGTTGGGGCGCGCTCGGCGCGCTGAGCGCGGTCCCCGGCGCGCGGGACCAGCTCTACAGCGTCACCGATGCGGCGTACAGCCAGACCCGCATCCTCGCCATCGACGCGAAGCGGACCCCGGCCGTGATCACCGGTGCGCTGCCGGTGAAGGACGCGGCCGGAGCCCCGGTCGGGTACGACGCCGAGGGCATCTTCGCCCGGCCGCAGGGTGGCTTCTGGCTCGCCGTGGAGGGGGCCAAGGGCGCGGAGAACAGGCTGGTCCGGCTCGACGCCACCGGGGTCACCCGGCAGACCGTCCCGCTGCCCGCCGAGGTCGCCGCCGGCCTCGGCAAGCAGGGCCTGGAGGGGGTCACCGCGACCAACCGGCAGGGCCGGGAGATCGTCTGGGTGGCCGTACAGCGGGAGTTGAGCACCGACCCGGCCGGCGTCGTCCGGCTCGGCCGGTACGACGTCGCGGCGGGCACCTGGAGTTGGTTCGGCTACCAGTTGGGGGCTACCACCGTGCCCGGCGACTGGATGGGCCTCTCCGAGATCACCGTGGTCGGCGACCGGCTCGCGGTCATCGAGCGGGACAAGCTGAACGGCCCGGTCGCCACGGTCAAGCGGATCTACACGGTGCCGCTGCCGGGCGCTGCGGCGACCGGCCCGCTGACCGTGCTCCCGAAGACGCTCGCCGTCGACGTGTTGCCCGCGCTGCGCGCCACCAACGGCTGGACGCAGGAGAAGCTGGAGGGTCTGACCGTGGCCGGCAACGGCGAGGTGTACGCCATCACCGACAACGACGCGGTGCAGGACGCCACCGGCGAGACGGTGCTGCTGCGCCTCGGCTCCAGCCGCAAGGTCTTCGGCAGCCGCTGATCCGGTGCCGGCGGGCTGCGCGACACGTCCGTGCCGGTCCCGCCATGCCGGTGTGCTGTTGAGCGGTATACCTCAGAGGTATAGATATGACTCTTAGGTATACCGCTCACTGTCCCATCCGCCCCGACGGAGGTGACTGACAGTCACCGCCGACCGCCGACGGCGCCCACAGTCCCGCCAGGGTCAGCCCTTGGCCGGCAGTTCCGGGCCGCCGTCGAGCAGTGGTGCGAGCAGGTCGTCGTACTCCTCGACCCGCGCCAGGACCTCGGCGGCGGTGAACTGGCGGACGGCCGGCCTGCGGCCACGGGCGCCGGCCTCGACCTCGTCCCAGGTCAGCGGCGTCGACACCGACGGCACCGACTGGGCCCGCAGCGAGTACGGGGCGACTGTGGTCTTCGCCGCGTTGTTCTGACTCCAGTCGATGAAGACCTTGCCCGGCCGGAGGTTCTTCGCCATCTTCGACACGATCAGCTTCGGGTGGTCCCGTTCCAGCTCCTGGGCGATCCGGCGGGCGTAGTCGGAGACGACATCGGACGACTGGGTGCCGGCGATCGGGCAGCACAGCTGCATGCCCTTCTTGCCGGAGGTCTTCGGGTACGACTCGATGCCGTCGTCGGCGAGCCGGTCGCGCATCAGGACCGCCACCGGGCAACACTCGGCGAGCCCGGCCGGTGGGCCCGGGTCCAGGTCGACGACCATCATGTCCGGGTGCTCGCCCACCTTCCACTGCGGGGTGTGCAGCTCCAGGGCGGCCAGGTTGGCCAGCCAGACCAGGGTGGGCAGGTCGTCGGCGATCACGTAGTCGATGGTCTCCCGGCCCTTCGTCGAGCCGGGCGCGGGCAGATTCTCCACCCGCACCCAGTCCGGGGTCGCGGCCGGCGTGTTCTTCTCGAAGAACGACTTGTCGTCCACCCCGTTGGGGAAGCGGATCCGGGTGACCGGTCGGTCCCGCAGGTGCGGCAGCAGCACCGGGGAGATCCGCGTGTAGTAGTCGATGACCTCACCCTTGGTGAACCCCGCCGTCGGGTAGAGCACCTTGTCCAGGTTGGACAACTCCAGCGCGCGTCCCTCGACGTCCACCCGTAGCCGCTCAGCCGGCATCGTCGACCTCCTCCGGAGGCTTGTCCGGGCGCAACCGCAGCACCCGGGGGAAGCGCAGTCGGCCGTCGGGGGTGCGCTGGCCGTACTTCACCTCCACCACCACCCGGGGTGTTACCCAGATGGCGCCTCGGGCATCCTCGCGCGGCACCCCCGACGCGAACGGTGACACGCCGGAGCGCAGCGGCTCCAACTCGGCGAGGAGCTGCCGCTCGATGGCCGCGCCGATCCCGCCGCCGACCCGACCCCGGTAGATCAGCCGGCCGTCCGTGCCCGGCACCCCGACCAGCAGCCCGCCGACCCGGCGCGCTCCCGGCCGCCAGCCGCCGATCACGAAGTCGCCGGTCACCTCCAGCTTGACCTTCACCCAGTCCGGCGAGCGCACCCCCGGGCGGTAGAGGGCTCCGACCCGCTTGGCCATCACGCCCTCCAGGCCGTGCTCACCGGCCGCCTCGTAGGTCGCCGGGCCGTCGGCGAACACCGGCGGCACCGCCCAGCGGGGGCCACCGAGCGCCAGCGCGTCCAGCGCCTCCCGGCGGCGCTGGTACGGCCAGCCGGTCAGGTCGTCGCCGTTCAGCCGGAGCAGGTCGAAGATCATGTACGTGACCGGCATGGCCGCCGCCAGCCGGGCGGCCTTGTTCCGGTCCCGGACGTGCATCCGTTCCGCGAGGGCGGTGAACGAGGGCTGGCCGGTCTCGCCGAGCAGCACCACCTCGCCGTCGAGCAACGCGTCGTCGACCTGCTCGTGCAGGGCGGCCAGTTCGGGGTACGCGGCGGTGATCTCCACGCCGGAGCGGGCGTACAGGTGCTGGACGCCACCGGAGACGTCGGCCAGCGCGCGCACCCCGTCCCACTTGAACTCGTACGCCCAGCCGTCACCCGCCGGGAGCGGCCCGGTCATCGCTAGCATCGGCTTGATCGGCGCGCCGGGCACGACCCGACTGTAGTAGCAGGCCGAACACCTCGCGTCATGTTCTTCGGGATGCGAGCATGGTCGATACCGGCGAAGGGAGCGCAGAATGCGTGCCATCTGGAAGGGAGCCGTGTCGTTCGGGCTCGTCTCGATCGGGGTGAAGCTCTACTCCGCAACCGAGGAGAAGGACATTCGGTTCCACCAGGTGCACCGCGAGGACGGCGGCCGGATCCGCTACAAGCGCACCTGCTCGGTCTGCGGCGAGGAGGTCACCTACGACGACATCGCCAAGGGCTACGACATCGGCGGCGGCGAAATGGTGATCCTCACCGACGAGGACTTCGCCGACCTGCCGCTGACCAGCTCCCGCGCCATCGACGTGCTGGAGTTCGTGCCGGCCGAGCAGGTCGACCCGATCCTCTACAACAAGGCGTACTTCCTGGAACCGGAGGGCACCGCGACCAAGCCGTACGTGCTGCTGCGGGACGCCCTGATCGACTCCGAGCGGGTGGCCATCGTCAAGGTGGCGCTGCGCCAGCGGGAACAGCTGGCCACGCTGCGCGTCCGCGAGGGTGTGCTGCTGCTCAACACCATGCTCTGGCCGGACGAGATCCGTACCCCGGACTTCGGCTTCCTCGACGAGGACCTCAAGGTGCGTCCGCCGGAGCTGGCCATGGCCAGCTCGCTGATCGACTCGATGACCGGTGAATTCGAACCGGACGTCTTCACCGACGACTACCGGGCCGCGTTGCAGGAGGTCATCGACGCCAAGGTGGAGGGCCGGGAGGTCGTCCAGCCGGAGGAGGTCGAGCAGGCCCCCGCCGCGGCGGTGGACCTGATGGCGGCGTTGAAGGCGTCGGTGGAGCGGGCCAAGGCGGCGCGCGGCGAGGAGCCGGCCCGTGGTGGTGGCGGCGGTGGCGGCGCGCCGACGCCCATCTCGTCGGCCCGGTCGGCGCAGAAGGCGGCCGAGAAGAAGGCCGCCAAGGCGCCCGCGAAGAAGACCGCGGCGAAGAAGACGGCCGAGAAGAAGGCGGCCGAGCCGGCGAAGAAGACCGCCGCGAAGAAGGCCGCCGCGAAGAAGGCCGAGCCGGCGAAGAAGACGACCGCGCGCAAGACCGCACCCCGCAAGAGCGCCTGACCGTACGGCAGCGGCGGCGGTGTCCGCCGGGCCGGGTACGCTCCGCCGGCCGCTGGCGACCGGAGGAGCCCCCATGCCGTACACCCCTGACCTGGACCGGTTGCTGACGCCCGGCGCCCGCTTCACCGACCAGCACGGCGGGTACCAGATCGAGGTCCACCCGGTAAGCGACATCGTGCTGCCGACCGGCCGGGTGGTCGGCTGCGACCCGCTGGTCTGCCCGGAGGCGGAACCGTTCACGGTGACCGTGCCGCCGGGGCGGCACCCCGCGCGCGCCTGGGTGGCGGTGGTGCTCCGGGAGGACGCCGAGGTGGACCGGCGGGTGGCCGCGCTGGAGCTGGTCGTCTCCGACGAGCCCACGGTTCGCTGGGAGCCGGCCGTCGCGGGCGACCAGGATGTCGCCACGCTCGGCGCCGACGACTACTTCGGGTACGGGGTGGACGCCGGCACCGGCACTCTCGCCGACCCGACCGCGCTCGCCGCCCTGGAGGGCTGGGACTCCGACCGGGTCGAGGAGGTCTTCATCCCGGCCGAGCTGCCGTCCTCCCCGGTCCCGGGGCTGATCGCCGTCGTGTTGGACGAGGTCACCGGCGCCAACGTCGTCACGGTGTCCACGGGTTGGGGTGACGGCTGCTACGGCACGTGGATCGGCCGGGCCGCCGACGGCCGCGTCACCTCGTTCGTGACCGACTTCATGGTCGTCCCGGAATAACCGACCGGGAAAGCCCCGCAACTGCCGGGCTGGGCGATCCGAGGCGTCCGCGGCGGGCACGGTAGGCCGCGGTGCGGGTACCGTGTGCGTCGGCTTTCCCCCCGGCACCGGGTGCCGGCCACACTTCGCAGCAGGGAGTCGACGACGTGAGCGAGCGGACGCAGCAGAACCGGTCGGCAGGCCAGGACCAGAGCCCGGCGACCAAGTCGGGGCGCCGCCTGGCCGCCCAGTTGGCGGAGAAGAAGGCCGCCGACGCGAGGCGCAAGCGCAACGCGTGGATCAGCGGTCTCGCCGCCGTCGCCGTGGTCGGGGTGCTGATCGCCGTGTTCGTGACGATCGGTGGGGGCGACGACAAGGCGAAGAACCAGGCCGACGCGACCCCGTCCGCCTCCGCCCCGGCCCCCGACGAGGCCGGCGCACCCCCCGCTCCGCAGCTGCCCGAGGGCGCCGACCCGGCGCTGGGCAGCAAGCCGACGGTGACGCCGGGCACCGGTGACCTCAAGAAGCTCACGGTCACCCCGCTGATCAAGGGCAAGGGCGCGGCGGTGCAGAAGGGCCAGAACATCACCACCAACTACGTGGGGGTGTTCTACAAGGACGGCAAGGAGTTCGACTCCTCCTGGACGTCCGGGCAGCCGGCCACCTTCCCGATCGGCGTCGGCCGGGTCATCCCCGGCTGGGACCAGGGCCTGGTCGGCGTGACCGTGGGCAGCCGGGTGCAGCTCGACATCCCGTCGGAGCTGGCGTACGGCAAGGACGCCGCCGCCAAGGGCGCTCCCGAGGGTCCGCTGCGTTTCGTGGTGGACGTGCTCGCCGCCCAGTGACCTGTCCGGGTCGTCCCGGTTGTCGCCGGGCCGCGATGGAGTTGTTCACATGGGGCTTCCGGCCCGTCACCCAGCGGCAGTAGGTTCGGCGTCACCCCGGGCGGTTCGCCGCCCGGGGTGATCATCCGGACCGGGACGCGGAGGTGCATGTGACGGCGCTGGACGAGCCTGGGCGGACCGCCCGGTCGATGTGGGCGTACTTCGAGCCGGCGCACGCGGTCACCTACCTCCACCCCCGGGCCCGCGCCGCGTACGAGGCGGTCGGTCTGCGTGGCTACTGGCGCGGTTACTTCGCCGGCCGCGCCGCACCGCTGGGCGCCACCGAGGCGGCCCCGGTGGTCGCCGCGTTCTTCAACTTCGCGCCACCGATGGTGGCCCGCGCGCTGCCGGCGGTGTGGCGGTTGGCCACCCCGCAGGAGGCGCTGCGCGCCCGGCTGACCGGCGCCGTGCAGGCGCTCGCCGAGCTGACCTACGAGCTGCCGGAGTCACACCTGGCGGAGGCCGCCGACCTGCTGGAGCGGGCCGCCTCGGCGGCGCAGACCGCCGGCCGGGTGCTCGGCGCGGCCAACGCGGCCCTCCCGGTCGGGGAGTACCCGCTGGCGCGGCTCTGGCAGGCCGCCACCACGCTGCGGGAGCACCGGGGCGACGGACACGTGGCGGCGCTGGTGGCCGCCGGGCTGGACCCGGTGGAGACGTTGACCGTGCGGGTCGCGCTTGACGGTTCGCCGCCGCAGTACCTGCTGGGCCGAGGCTGGTCGGAGGAGCAGTGGGACGCCGCCCGCGCGCGGCTGACCCAGCGCGGCTGGCTGACCGGGGACGGCGCGGCAACCGACCACGCCCGGGCCGAGTTCCAGGCCATCGAGGACGCCACCGACCGGGCCGCCGCGCACCCGTGGCAGGCGCTCGGCCCCGACAAAACCGACCGGCTCCGCGAGCTGCTGGAGCCGATCGCCCGGTCCGGGCACACCCTGATCCCGGAGGGCAGCCCGCTCGGTCTGCCCGCGCTGCCCGGCTGACCGGGCGCCCGCCCGTCGGGCAGGATGGTCCCGTGGCGGATGCGGTGGTCTTCGACCTGGACGGCGTGATCGTGGATTCCGAGCCGGTGTGGGAGGAGGTCCGCCGGGCGTACGTCGCCGCGCACGGCGGGACGTGGCAACCGGACACGCAACGCCGCCTGATGGGGATGAGCACCGGCGAGTGGGCCCACTACCTCAGCGCGGAGCTGGGCGTCGACCGCACCGCCGAGCAGGTCGCCGTCGAGGTGGTCGAGGAGATGACCCGACGCTACCGGGACCACGTACCCCTCATCGACGGCGCCGACCAGGTCGTACGCCGGTTGGCCGCGCGGTGGCCGCTCGGGCTGGCCAGCTCGTCGCCGACCCGGCTGATCGAGGCGGCGCTGGCCGCCACCGACCTGACCGACGCGTTCGGCGCGACCCTTTCCACCGAGCAGACCGAGCGGGGCAAGCCGGCGCCGGACGTGTACCTGAGCGTCGCGCAGCGCCTCGGCGTCGACCCGTCCCGCTGCGTGGCCGTGGAGGACTCGTCAAACGGGGTGCGTTCGGCCGCGGCGGCGCGGATGCGGGTGGTGGCGGTGCCGCACGGCTCGTACCCGCTCGATCCGGACGCCGCGGGGCTGGCCGTGGTGACGCTGAACGCGATCGGTGAGCTGACTCCCGAGCTGGTTGACGAGCTGGGTTGACCCGGGCCGAGCGGGGTAGAGACCACGGATGAAGGCGATCGTGTACGAGCGCACCGGCGACCCGTCGGTGCTTGGTCTGGTCGACCGGCCGGTGCCGGAGCCGGGCGCGGGCGAGGTCCTGGTGCGGATGGCGGTCTCCGGGGTGAACCCGACCGACTGGAAGTCCCGCCGCAACTCCCCGCCGGACGGTTGGCAGATTCCCGGGCAGGACGGCGCGGGGGTGGTCGAGGCGGTCGGCGCGGGGGTCGACCCCGACCTGATCGGTGAACGGGTGTGGGTCTGGGAGGCCGCCTGGCAGCGACCGTGGGGCACGGCGGCGGAGTACACGCTGGTGCCGGTCCGGCAGGCGGTACGCCTCGGCGCTGCCGCGTTCGAGCTGGGCGCCGCCCTGGGCATCCCGTTCCTCACCGCGCACCGCTGCCTGACCGTCGGCGAGTTCATGCCGGACACGCTGCGGGCCGGCGCGTTGGCGGACCACACGGTGCTGGTGCAGGGCGGCGCGGGCGCGGTCGGCAACGCCGCGATCCAGCTCGCCCGTTGGGCCGACGCCACGGTGATCGCCACGGTGAGCAGCGCGGAGAAGGCGCAGCTGGCGGCGTCGGCCGGCGCCTCCTTCGTGATCAACTATCGGGAGCAGGACGTGGTCGGGGAGGTCCGCAAGATCGCCCCCGACGGGGTTCACACCATCGTCGAGGTCTCCCCCGCCCGCAACGCCTCGACCGACGTGCAGGTGCTGCGGCACGGCGGCGCGGTGTGCATGTACGCCGACGACGGCGGGGCTGAGGTGAGCATCCCGATCCGGGCGATGATGGCGCCGAACGCCCGTTGGCAGTTCGTGCTGGTCTACACCGAGCCGAAGGGAGCCAAGGCGCAGGGCGTGAAGGACGTGGCGGCGGCGGCCAGCCAGGGCGGCATCCGGGTCGGCGCGGACGCGGGCCTGCCGCTGCACTACTACCCGCTGGCCGAGGCCGCCGCGGCGCACCAGGCGGTGGAGGACGCGACGGTGGGCAAGGTGCTGATCAGCACCAGCGACGCCTGATCGGGTCGCCGCACCCCCGATTTCCCCGTCAGCGGGACAGAAGCGAACAACTTTCGCAACAATGACGGTGCGGGTCACCCCGCGTGGAGCGGGCGGCCCCGGCGCGGTGCGAACGCCGGGGCCGCCCCTGGGGAGGGTTGTTCAGGAGTACTCCCGCCCCAAGAGGCGACAGTGCCTGGGAAAACGTTACGGGGCTGTCAGCTCCCGGACAGTCAGCTCGCCCCCGGCGTACCGCGAACGGACGACCTTCTTGTCGAACTTGCCCACGCTCGTCTTCGGCACCGTGTCGATGAACGCCCAGCGCTCGGGCAGCTGCCAGCGCGCCACCGAGCCGGCCAGGAAGTCCCGCAACTCCTCGGCGGTCACCGAGGCGCCCTCGCGGAGCACAACGGTGGCCAGCGGCCGCTCGTCCCAGCGCTCGTCCGGGACACCCACCACGCACGCCTCCAGCACCGCCGGATGGGCCATCAGCGCGTTCTCCAGCTCGACCGATGAGATCCACTCACCCCCGGACTTGATCACGTCCTTGGCGCGGTCGGTCAGCGTGATGTACCCGTCCGGCGAGAGGGTGCCCACGTCGCCGGTACGAAGCCAGCCGTCGCGGAACTTCTCCTCGTCCGGGGTGTCGTCACCGACGTACCGGGCGGTCACCCACGGCCCGCGGACCTCCAGCTCGCCCACGGCCCGGCCATCGGCGGGCATCGGCTCACCCGACGGGCCGACGATCCGCGCCCGCACGCCCGCCGGCACCCGCCCCTGCGTGTAGCGGTAACGCCATGACTGCTCACCGGTCACACCGGCGGGCGGGCGCGAGACCGACCCCAGCGGGGACATCTCGGTCATCCCCCAGGCGTGGATGACGTCGATCCCGTGCCGCTCGTCGAACGCGTGCATCAGCGCCGGCGGGCACGCCGAACCGCCGACGATCACCTCACCGAGCGAGGAGGTGTCCACCTCGTGGGTGTCCAGGTAGGCCAACAGATCGGTCCAGATGGTGGGCACCGCACCGGCCAGGGTGGGCCGCTCGGCGGCGATCATCTCGGCCATCGGCGCGGCCTGGAGGAACCGGTCCGGCATGATCAGCGACGCGCCGGAGAGGAAGGCCGCGTACGGCAGGCCCCAGGACATGGCGTGGAACATCGGCACGATGGCCAACTCGCGGTCGGTTGGCCCGAGACCGAAACCCTCCGGCATGCAGACCTGCAACGAGTGCAGGTAGATCGACCGGTGCGAGTAGGCCACGCCCTTCGGGTTGCCCGTGGTGCCCGAGGTGTAGCAGAGCGCGGCGGCGTCGCGCTCGTCGACCTCGGGCCAGTCGTACGTGTCGGGACGGTCGGCGAGCAAGGCGTCCCAGTGGTGCACGGTGATCCGGTCGCCGGCGACCGCCACCAGTGGCTCCGGGTCGCCGCCGCCGACCACCACGACGTGCCGCACCGTGCCCAGCTCACCGATCACCCGGGCCAGCAGCGGGATGAGCGTGCTGTCGACAAGCACCACCCGGTCCTCGGCGTGGTTGGCGATGTAGACGACCTGGTCGGGAAAGAGCCGGATGTTGAGGGTGTGCAGCACCGCGCCCATGCTCGGCACCGCGAAGTAGGCGACCAGGTGCTCGTTGTTGTTCCACATGAAGGTGGCGACCCGCTCGTCGCCGGTCACCCCACACTCGTCGCGCAGCGCGTGTGCCAGCCGGGCGGCGGCCCGGCCCACCTCGGCGTACGTCATCCGGCGGGGTTCGGCGCCCGTCCAGGTGACCACCTCGGCCGTGCCGTGCACCCCTGCGCCGTGGTCGAGGATCCGGGAGATCTGCAGAGGGGCGTCCATCATCGTGCTACGCATGGGTAACAAGCTAGTGTCGGCGGTCACACGATGGGAACCCCCGTAAGTTGTCGCAGGTGAGCATCTCCTGGGCCGACTCATACGTAGGGCAGTTGCGCGCGCTGGCCGGGGACCGGACGCTGATGTTCGTCGGCGCCCGTGCCGTGGTCAACGACGACGCGGGCCGCATCCTGCTGATCAGACGTTCGGACAACGGCCAGTGGGCCATGCCGGCCGGCGCGATGGAGCTGGGCGAGTCGATCGCCGACTGCGCGGTACGCGAGGTCCGCGAGGAGACCGGGCTGCGGGCACTGCGGGTCTGCGCGTTCGCCCTCTACACCGGCCCGGACCGGACGAGCACCAACATGTACGGGCACACGTACCAGGTGTTCACGACGGCCTTCAAGGTGGAGGAGTGGGACGGGCAGCTGACCCGGGTCACCGACGAGACCACCGACGCCGGCTTCTTCCCCCGCGACCGGTTCCCCGCCCCGCTCTCCGCCTCGGTCGCCGAAACCCTCGCCGACCTGGACGTCTTCGAGCAGACCAACCGGCTCATCCTCAAGTAGGGCCGCGCCCCCGGTCACCGACCAGGGGCCGCGCCTCACTGCGGGTGACGCAGGCCGGCGAAGTACCCCTCCTGGATCCAGTTCGGGTACGCGACCGGCAGCTTGGTGGCCTCGTCCAGCGCGGTGAGGTCCTCGGCGGTGAGGGTGAGGTCCGAGGCGGCGATGTTGTCGACCAGCTGCTCCTCCTTGCGGGCGCCGACAATCACGCTGGTCACCGCCGGACGGGACAGCAGCCAGGCGACCGCCACCCGGGCCGGGCTGACGTCGTGCCGCTCGGCGACGCCCTTGAGCACGTCGATCACTGCGAAGGCGTGCTCCGGGTCGAACGGGGTGAAGCTGGCGTACCCGGGCTGGGCGCTGCGCGCGCCACTGTCGGCGACGGCGCCGTCCCGGCTGACCTTGCCAGAGAGGAAACCGCCGGCGAGCGGGCTCCACACGGTCAGCCCGACGCCCTCGGCGAGCGCCATCGGCACCACGTCGCGCTCCACGTCCCGGCCCAGCAGGGAGTAGTACTCCTGCACCGAGACGAAGCCGGCCAGCTTCTCCCGGGCGGAGATGCCCAGCGCCTTGGAGAGCTGCCAGGCGGCGAAGTTGGCGGCGCCGACGTAGCGGACCTTGCCCTGCCGGACCGCGTCGTCGAGCGCGCGCAGCATCTCCTCCATGGGCGTGACGTGGTCGAAGTTGTGGATCTGGTACAGGTCGATGTGATCGGTGCCCAGCCGGCGCAGGCTGTCCTCCAGGTTCTGCATGATGTGCAGCCGGGAGGTGCCGACATCGTTCGGGCCGGGGCCGGTCCGGGAGTGCACCTTCGTCGCCAGTACGACGTCGCGACGCCGCTTGCCGAGCGCCTTGCCGAGCAGTTCCTCGCTCTCGCCGTCGCTGTAGCCGTCGGCGGTGTCGACGAAGTTGACGCCCGCGTCCAACGCGGTGTCCACCAGCCGCTGCACCTCGGGCAGCGCCAGCCCGCCGAGGGTGCCCCAGAGCGGGTGCCCGCTGCCGCCGAAGGTCATCGCGCCGAGCGAGATCTCCGAGACGTACACCCCGGTGGTGCCCAGCAGTCGGTACTTCACGTGTGTTGCTCCTCGTGTGGGTCGGAGGCCGAGGTCAGCGCCTCGTGGTCACTATGTCGGACAGTGTGTCCGGCAACGAGCGTACGTCGCCGGCCCGACCCGCGGCCACCTAGGATTCCGGCTATGCCCTCGATCACCCGCCGCCGCCCGCGCAACCCCGACGGACGCGCGGCGGTCGAAGGGCGGGTGCTGGCGGCCACCGAGCGGCTGCTGAAGGAGGGAATCCGCTTCACCGACCTCGGCGTGCAGCGGATCGCGGCCGAGGCGGGCGTGGCGCGGTCGACCTTCTACACCCACTTCCGGGACAAGAGCGAGCTGCTCATGCGCCTCGCCGGCACCATGCGGGAAAGCTCCTTCGACCGCACCGGCGAGTGGGATCCGGGCGCCCCCGGCGACCCGCTCGCGAAGCTGACCGAGGTCTTCGCCGACGTGATCCGGATCTACCGGACATACGCCCCGGTACTGGCCGCCATCAGCGAGGTCGCCGCGTACGACGAGGTGGTCCGGGAGTTCTGGGCGGCGGGGCTGGAAAAGTTCGTGGCGCGCACCGTCGCCGCGCTGCGCGTCGAGCAGCAGGCCGGCCGTACGCCGGCCGACCTGGACGTGACCGCCGCCGGCCGGCTCATCGTGATCGGCGGCGACCGCTTCCTGGCCGACCACGTCAGCACCACCTCGGCCGACCCCGAGACGGACGCGGCGGCAGCCCGGGAGTTGGCGGCTACCTGGTGGTACGGCACCTACCGCCGGCCCGCCTGATTCTTGATCGACTCTGATTCCCCCAGTCGGGGCGTCCCGCCATCCGGACACCCCGACTCCTGACCCCTTTCCGGCTGCTGCCCGGTCTTCAGGCGGCGGTGGGGCCGAACTGGGCGGTGAACCGGCCGGTGAACAGGTCGACGCCCTTGTACTCGGCGACCGTCGCGGCAGGAATGACGGCCGGACCGCCGGGCGTGGGCATCTGGCCGACACCATGCTGCGGCCCGAGCGGGAGCAGAATCATCGGATCGGGCATGGGCTGGTACGTGGCCACGGCCCGCTCGCCCCGCAGCTGCGCGGTGATGTTCTGCGCCACCACCTCGGCATGCTGCAACGCGTACGCCGCCAGCTTGTCCTCGGCGACGTCGGTGAGGTCACCGACTGCGTAGACGTGGCCGAGGATGCCGTCGAGCCCCCGCACGTTGAGAGTTTTGGTGACGCGAACCTGCCCCTGCGAGGTGAGCGTCGTCAATCGGCCGTCGACCAGGTAATCGCTGTTGATCCTCAGACCAAAGGCACGGAACCAGATGTCGGCGGTGATCTCGCCGCCGTCGGTGGTGGTGGCCGTCAAGGTCGCGGCCCGCCCGGCCTCGGTCGTCAAGGGCCCGGCCAGGCTGGTACTCAGCCGCACCTCGATGCCGAACTCGTCGAGCTGCCGATGCAGGTCATCGCGCATCTCTCGCTTGAAGCCTGGCAGCAGCCGCTCGGCTGGATCGACGATCGTCACGTGCTTCTCCGGCCAAACCCCCTTGATCTCACCGGCCAGCTCCAACCCGACCGGCCCGGCACCGAGGATCAGGACTCGCTCGGCGCTGGCCAACTCCTTGTTGGTCTGGCGCAGGTCGTCGAGCGCCGCCGCCATCGAGTCGGCGCTGGGCCGGGCCGGGTAGGCGTAGCTGGAGCCGGTGGCCAGCACCAGATAGTCCGCCGCGACACGCTCGCCCGAGGCCAGCGTGACGCCGCCGGGATCCACCGAGACGGCTCGATCTCGGATCACCGTGCCCCGCGAGAGCACCGTCTCGAAGGGGAAGAACATGTTCCCGGCCCAGTCAGGCCGGGCCAACGCCCGCAGCGATGCCGCGACGTTGACGAACGCGTCCCGAGGGTCGATGAGGACGACATCGCCCACCGACTCCAGCGTCTTGGCAACCGCCGTACCCCCGTAACCACCGCCGACGACCGCAACCGTACGACTCATGACTCAGCTCCAACCGACAGGGATTTCGCTCGACAGCCGTCGAGCGCCTTGCCCCACGGTCGTCAACTGGCCGAGGGCCAGGGAGGCCGGACTGAGACTGGTAGTGGCAGGGACACCATTTGATGAGCCTGCGTTGTTACGTTCGGATGGTGAGCGACAACGAGCTTGGGTTGTTCCTGCGCCTCCACCGGGAAGCGGTGACACCGGCCGAGGTGGGGCTGCCCACCGGGCCGCGCCGTCGCGCCCCGGGGCTACGCCGATCCGAGGTGGCGGCCCTCGCCGACGTCAGCGTCGAGTACGTCACGAGACTTGAACAGGGCCGCGACCGCCGGCCGTCCCCGCAGGTGCTCGCCGCGCTCGCCAACGCACTGCGGTTGAACTGGAACGAACGCGCCCACCTGCACCGCCTTACCAAGGCGGCTGATCCCAGCTACAACTGCCGGGGCCAGATCGCGCCGAGCCGCGAGGTACGTCCGACCGTGCGGGCGCTGCTCGACCGTCTCGAACCCGCCCCGGCGGTGCTGCTCAACCAGCTCAGCGACGTCCTCGCCCACACCGCCGGCTACCTGCGGCTGGTCGGTCCGATCGGTCTGCTGGACGCGACGCCGGCCAATCTCGCCAGGTTCATCCTCGGCGACACCCGGGCACGCAGCGCGTACCTCGACTGGGACTACCTGGCCGACGAGCAGGTCGCCGCCCTCAAGCAAGGTCCGTTCCGGGCCTACCCGCCGATGGCGGCCCTGGCCGACGAGTTGACCATCACGGCGGGTGATGTCTTCACCCGGCGCGTCGACACCGTTCCCAGCCTGCCGAAGGCCAGCGGCGTCTTCCGGCTGGCCCATCCCCAGGCGGGCATTCTCCGGCTCGCGTACGAGACCCTCGAACTTCCCGCGGACGATGACCAGCGTCTGATCGTGCACCTGCCCGCCGACCCGGCGACCGCCGCCGCGCTCGACCGCCTCAACAACCAACACCCGCAGCCACTACGTCTCGTGGCTGGCTGACAGCGACCGCCCCGGAGCGGTCCGGGGCGGTCGGTGTCGCGACGCTCAGATCATCGTCTGCGACTTGGCCTCCATGTCGGCGGCGGCCTCGTCCTTCGATTCGCGGGTCAGCGGCTTGCCACCCGGCGCCGGGGCCTCGCCGCCGAGCGGGTCAGCGCCGCCGGTAGCGCCCCTCGGGCCGGCACCGCGCAGCTGCGTGTTGGGCAGCGCCAGGGTGACCAGCACCGCCACGATCGCGATCAGGCCAGCGGTCAGGAACACCATGTCCAGCGCGTCGACGAAAGCGCCCTGGATGGCCGCGCGTACCGGCGCCGGCAGGGCCAGGATGGTGGCCGGATCGTTGATCGAGATGTCTGTGCCGCCACTCGCCGCCACGGCGGCCCGCTCCTGCGGCGGGAGCTGCGCGATCGCGCCGGGCAACCGGTCGGCGAGCCCACCCGTCAGCCGGGACGAGAGCACCGTGCCGAGGATCGCCACCCCGAACGAACCGCCAAGCGACCGGAAGAAGGTCGCCGAGGAGGTGCCCGCGCCCAGGTCGCGTACGGAGACCGCGTTCTGCACCGCCAGGATCAACGACTGCATGCACAGCCCCAGCCCGACGCCGATCACCACCATGAACCCGAACGCCAACCAGAGCGAGGTGGCCACCGACAACTGGGTGAACAGGAACATGCCGACCAGGAGGGTCACCGAGCCGGCCACCGGGAACCACTTGTACCGACCGATCCGGGTCATCGCGCGGCCGGTCAGGATCGAGGTGATGATGATGCCGGCCATCATCGGCAGCATCAGCAGACCGCTCTGGGTCGGCGAGGCGCCCTTGACGATCTGCAGGTAGAGCGGGATGAAGATGATCGACCCGAACATCACCAGACCGATGATGAGCAGAGCCGAGTTGGCAAGCGCGAAGGTGGCGCTCCGGAACAGCCGCAGCGGCAGGATCGGCTCGGCCACCCGGGCCTCCTGGAGGACGAAGAGCACCCCCAGCACGGTGCCCACCACGAAGAGCGTGATGATCACGCCGGAACCCCAGGCGTACTCGTTGCCGCCCCAACTGAGCGCGAGCAGCAGCGCGCTCACCCCGGCGACCAGCAGGCCGGCGCCCAGCCAGTCGATCGAGTGGTCCCGACGTTCGAACGGGATCAGCCGCATCACGTGGTAGCAGACGACGATCGCCAGGATCGCCAGCGGCACGTTGATGTAGAAGATCCACCGCCAGTCGGTCTCCGCGAAGTAACCACCCACCAACGGCCCGGCGACCGACGAGATCCCGAAGACCGCGCCGAACAGACCCTGGTAGCGACCACGCTCCCGGGGTGACACCACGTCCGAGATGATGGTGAAGGCGAGCGTCAGCAGACCACCGGCGCCGAGACCCTGGATACCCCGGGTGACGATCAGCTCGGTCATGTTCTGCGAGAGCCCGGCCAGCAACGACCCGACCAGGAACGTGCCGATCGAGAAGAGGAAGACCGGTCGGCGCCCGTACAGGTCGGCCATCTTGCCGTACAGCGGCGTCGACGCGGTCGAGGCGAGCAGATACGCGGTGACCACCCACGAGTAGTGGTTGATCCCGCCCAGTTCGCCCACGATGGTCGGCAACGCCGTGCCGACGATGGTCTGGTCGAGTGCGGCCAGCAGCATGCCGGTCATCAGGCCGAACATGAGCAGCCGGATCTGCTGACGGTTCAGCACCGGCGCGTCGGAGGCTTCGGTGGTCATGTGCCCTTCTATCCCGCGAGCCGCAGAACATGCGCCGAACCGCGAAAAACCCCGACCCCCACCGCACGCCTCCGGAAGCGTTGATCATGAAGTTGTTGCCACGACACGCGCGCCGAACGGCAACAACTCCATGATCAGCAGAGGGCGGGGTGGGGTCAGGGGGTGGCGAAGGTTTTGGTGATTGCGGCGCAGAAGGCCGGGAGGTCGTCGGGGTTGCGGCTGCTGGTCAGGTTGCCGTCCGTGACGACCTCCTCGTCCACCCAGCTGGCGCCGGCGTTGGTCAGGTCGGTACGCAGGGTGGGCCAGGAGGTGATGCGGCGACCACGCACCACGTCCGCCTCGATCAGCGTCCACGGACCGTGACAGATCACCCCGACCGGCTTGCCCGCGTCGAAGAACGCCTTCACGAACCGCACCGCGTCCGGGTCGCCCCGCAGGAAGTCCGGGTTCGCCACCCCGCCGGGCAGCACCAGCGCGTCGTAGCCGGCGGCGTCCGCCTTGTCGGCGGTCACGTCCACGTCGTAGGTCTTGGAGTGGTCCAGGTGGTTGAAGGACTGGATGGAACCGGGCTTCAGCGAGACCAACTCGGCCGTCGCGCCGGCACTCTCGACCGCCGCGCGTGGCTGGACGTACTCGACCTCCTCGACACCATCGGCGGCCAGGAAGGCGATCCGCTTGCCCTGCAAATTCGCTGCCATTTCGGTACGTCTCCTTTCCGGGGGTACCTCAATTCCCTTCCCGCCCCTGACCGCCCGAAACAGGTCGGACAGGCTCGGACCGGTCAGGCGTCAGCGGAAGCCGCCTGACCAGCGGCGGACGCCCGTCGGGCAGGTTTGTCGGCGAGGCCGCTGGGGACCCGGGGAGGCATGGCAGGAGCAGCAGCGGAACAGCGCCGGCTCGCCACCGTCGTGGAGAGCTGGCTCGGACGCCCAGTCCTGATCGTCGGTGACGCCATGTTGGACGAATGGCGGTTCGCCGACTCCGACCGGCTCTGCCGGGAGGCGCCCGCCCCGGTCCTCACCCTGCGTCGGCGCATCTCCGCGGCCGGTGGGGCCGCGAACACCGCCGTCAACGTCGCCGCCCTCGGCGGACGGGCGGTGCTGGTGGCACCGGTCGGCGCCGACGTCGCCGGCGACGAGCTGCACGACTGCCTGGACCGGGCCGGCGTCTGGGACCGCACGGTCAACCAGCCCGGACGGCCCACACCGGTGAAGCGGCGGATGTTGGCCGGTAACCAGATCCTGCTGCGCGAGGACTCCGGCGACCCCGAGGACACCCTGGACCACGACGGGGTGGCCCGGCTGCTCACCGCCCTGAGCTGCGCCACCGAGGAACTGCGCGCCGCCGCCGGTGGGGAGGCGCCGACCCTGGTGGTCTGCGACTACGGCCTGGGCGCGCTGCCCGCGCCGGTCCGCGCGTGGCTGGTCGAGCACCGCGAGCGGTACGCCACGGTCGCGCTGGACGCCCACGACCTGGCCGACTGGCGGGGTCTCGCCCCGACCGTGGTCACCCCCAGCTTCGCCGAGGCGACCCGACTGTTGGCCCGCGCGGGCGGGACGACCCGACCGACCGGCGGGACCGACCTGCACCTGGAACACCCCGACACCGACCCGGTCGACGGGCCGTCCGAGATGACCGCCGGCGCCGCCCCGGGCGGGGTACGCGCCGACGACGTGAGCCCCACCGACCCGGCACCGGAGCGCCGTCCCGGGCCGGTCGGTGAGCCCACCCCGGGCGAGGGACGGGTGGCCCTCACCGGCGACGGGCTCAGCGTCACCGGCACCGGCGTCACCGTGAACACCCGGGCCGGCGAGGGCGTGGACCGGGCCGTCCTGGCCGAGTCGCGCCTGGCCGAGCTGCGCGCGCACACCGGCGCCGACGTGGTGGCGGTGACCCTGGACACCGAGGGCGCGGTGGTCGGCGGCGCCGACGGGGAACCACGACGCAGCCACAGCACCCCGGTGCCGGCGAGCCACGCCGTAGGTGCCGGCGACGCGTACCTGGCGGCGATGACACTGGCCCTGGCCGCCGACGCGCCGCTGCCCACCGCCGCCCAACTCGCCCAGTTGGCGGCCACCATCACCGTCTCGGACACCGGCACCTGCGTGTGCCGCCGGGACGACCTGCTGGCCGCGCTGGACCAGCCGACCGACGGCGCGGGCCACCCCGCGCTGGTCGGCGGCGACGAGTTGGACGCGATCGTCGCCGAGTACCGGGAGGCGGGACGGTCGGTGGTGTTCACCAACGGCTGCTTCGACGTGCTGCACCGCGGGCACGTGCGCTACCTGGAGCAGGCCCGCGCGTTGGGCGACCTGCTCATCGTGGCGGTCAACTCGGACGGCAGCGTACGCCGGTTGAAGGGCCCGGACCGGCCGGTCAACCCGGTGGAGGACCGGGGTGCCCTGCTCGCCGCGCTCGCCTGCGTGGACCACGTGGTGGTCTTCGAGGAGGACTCGCCCGCCGCGCTGATCGAGGCGGTCCGCCCGGACGTGTACGTCAAGGGCGGCGACTACCCGCCGGAGCTGGTACCGGAGGCGCCGCTGGTGCGCCGGCTGGGCGGTCAGGTGCGCACCCTGGGGTACGTGCCGGACCGGTCCACCTCGGCGATCATCGAGCGGATCCGGTCGCACAGCCAGGACCCGTCGCCGCACCTCGGTGACCGCGAGCCCGACCCGTCGCTGCGCACCCGCACCCAGGCGTCGTGAACCGCCCGCTCGACCTCGGCGACCCGGCGGACTTCCGCGCCGACCGGCTGGTCGACGTGCTGATTCCGACCCGGAACCGCCCCGCCGAGTTGGCCGTCACCCTGGGCGGCCTCGCCGCCCAGGACGGGCTTCCCGGCTTCGGCGTGGTCGTCAGCGACCAGTCCGACGGCGATCCCGCGTACACGCATCCGGCAGCGGCCACCATGGTCCGGGCGTTGCGGCACCGGGGGCACCCGGTGCTGCTGACCCGCCGGCTGCCCCGCCGGGGGTTGGCCGAACACCGGGCGTACCTGCTCGCCGCCTCGTCCGCCCGGTACGTCCTCAACCTCGACGACGACATCTGGCTGGAACCGGGGGCGCTGCACCGGCTGGTCACCGCGATCGGCGCGCTGGGTTGCGGGTTCGTCGGCAACGGTGTGCACGGGCTCTCGTACACCGACGACGTACGACCCGACTCGCACGGGCACTACGAGGAGTGGGTCGGCCCGCCGACACCGGAGCGGATCCGACCCGGCACGCCGGAGTGGAACCGCGCCCGCATCCACTCGGCCGCCAACCTGCTGCACATCACCGAGCGGTTGGCGCTCCCGCCGGGCGCGTGGCGGGCGTACAAGGTGTCCTGGATCGGCGGGTGCGTGCTCTACGACCGGGCCAAGCTCATCGACGCCGGCGGCTTCGACTTCTGGCGTCGGGTGCAGGAGAAGCACCAGGGTGAGGACGTGGCCGCGCAGCTCGCGGTGCTGTCCCGCCACGGCGGGGCGGGCATCCTGCCCAGCGGCGCGTACCACCTGGAGTCTCCCACCACGGTCACCGACCGGGACGTGGAGGCGTGGGAGGTCGTCCTCACCGACGAGGACACGCCGCAGCCGGCCTGAGCGCCGTCACCGCGCGGCCAGCAGGTCCCGGGCGGCTTCCAGCACCTCGGCCACCGGCACGTCGGTGACGAACGAATCCCGGTGCGGGCACTCGCCGTCGCCCGGCCGGTGCGGATAGATGCCCGGTGTGCAGTCGACCCCGCAGACCGGGCAGTGCACCGTCCAGGAGGAGATCGGCCGGTGCCGGAGCCGCAACGGGCTGGCCCCGTTGATCAGGTTGCCGACCCAGAAGATCCCCACCGTGGGCGCACCCACCGCGGCGGCCAGGTGCAGCGGGCCGGTGTCGTTGGAGACCACCAGCGCGCATTCGGCGTAACAGCCCGCCAGCGCACCGAGGCTGAGCGTGCCCACCTGTGGCCGCACCGGCACCTGCGCCGCGGCGACGACCCGATCCACCACCTCCTGCTCGGACGGGGTGCCGGTGACCAGCACCTCGTAGCCGTCCTCGTGCAGGGCACGGGCCACCTCGGCGAAGCGCTCGGCGGGCCAGCGGCGGCGGGTGTCGGTGGCCCCCGGATGCAACGCCACCCGAGGTCGGCCAGCCGGGCCGAGCACCCGGGCGGCCTCGGCCCGGTCGGCGTCGGTCACCGCCAGCGTCGGCGTGATGGTGGTGGCCGGTGCTCCCGCCAACGCCACCACCTCCAGGTAACGGATCACCTCGTGCTGGTAGTAGACGTAACGCAACCACCGGTCCAGCGGCGGCGCGTCGTCGCTGCGCAGGCCGACGGTCAACCGGGCACCGAGCCGACTGATCAGCGGGTTGGAGTTGGCGCCGCCGCCGTGGAGCTGCACTGCCAGGTCGAACTCCGCGCCGGTGGCGGCGGTCAGGAAGTCGTCCATTGACGACTCCGGCTCGCCGGGCTCCGGCGTCCGGATGCCGGCTGCCGGCGGCACCACCAGCACCCGGTCCACCGGGCCGGGCCGGTCGCGCCAGAGCTTCGCGTGCCACGGCGCACCGAGCAACACGATCTCCGCCGTGGGGTACGCGCCACGCAGCGCATCCAGCGCCGGCAGGATGAAGATGAAGTCACCGAGCGCGTTGGCGCGCAGCACGGCGATCCGCCGCACGTCGGGAAGGCGCTCGGAGGTCGGGCCGAGCACGGACGGGGAGACCACGCGGCCGCTACGGCCGGTCGATCTCGCCGACGGTGTCCGGGTGGTGCAGCTCCCGGTCCGCGGCGGGATCGGCCGGCATCGGCGTACCCGTGGGGCGGCCGCCGGAGCGCGGCCCGGTGCGGCCCACGGTGATGGTGCGCGGCGCGGGCCGGGTCGCCCGGGGCAGGCGGACCCGGAGCAGGCCGTGGTCCATGACCGCGTCGATGGCGTCCGGCTCGACCCGGGACGGCAGGTTGACGCGGTACTCGAAGCCGCGCGTCTCGAAGCCACCGGGGATGCCCTGGTCGGCGTTGACCTCCGCCTCCGAACGGGCGCGCACGCACAACTCGCGGTCGTCCAGCTCGACCGCCACCTCCTCCGGTGCCACGCCGGGCAGTCGGACGACGACCTCCCAGCCGTCGGACGTCTCGGTCAACTCGACGTCGGACCCGCCGCCGCGACCGCCGACCAGGCGACTCAGCTCGGAGCGCAGCGACTGCAACTCGCCCATCGGGTCCCAGCCCTGCTGCCGACCGCCCCGCCATCCACGGCCGAAGCCACCGGTCTGCTGTTCGCTCATCACATCTCTCCGATCCGCTGGGTGGCCGCCGGCGGCCGTAGGGAGCTGGGCGCGTCCAGGCCGGCGTCGCGGTCGACGCCCACACCGAGCCGGTCGACCAGCTCGCCACCGAGCCAGGCGCTGATGCCGAGGATCGCCACCGCGACCACCTCGATGGCGATCAACGCGCCGCCAGCGGCGCGCGAGTCCGCATTGAGCCGGACGGCCCACACGGCGGCGAAGAGCAGGATCACCGCGACGTTGGCGCCCGCGTGCAACAGACCGACCCGCTTGGCGCGGGTGCCGGTCGGGATCGCCAGCAGGTCGAACGAGCCGGCCGCCGCGGCGAGCAGGCCGCCGATCAGGCCGACCGTGATGTTCCAGTAGGCGACCTCGCCGAGGAAGTCGGGACCGCCCACGGTGTCCACCACGTCGAACAGCACCGCCGTGACCAGCAACGCGACCGGGAACATGACCAGCATCGGGTGGACTGGGTGCCCCAGCACCTTGAGTCGGCTCTCCATCTCCCGGCCTCCACTGGTCGGCGTCCTGCGGAACGGTCTCGTGCGGCGAGCGTCGGGTGAGGCCGTACCCCCGGCGACCGAGCACAAACCTCGCGCTGGTCACGACGGCATAGGCTGACGACTGGTAGTGCCCGCCACCGGGTCAACGCCTGAGGAGGACCAACGTGACGGTGGAGATCACCTCGCACGAGGAGTTGCGCGCCCTGCTCGGCGTACCGAACGCTCGGGCCGCCAACAAGGAGCGCTCCCGGCTGCACGAGCGGGACCGCGACTGGCTCGCCGCCTCGCCGTTCTGCCTGATGGCCACGGCCGGCGCGGACGGCAGCTGCGACGTCTCCCCCAAGGGCGACCCGGCCGGGTTCGCGCTGGTGCTGGACGAGACGACCATCGCGCTGCCCGAGCGGCCGGGCAACCGGCGGGCCGACGGCTACCGCAACATCCTCGACAACCCGCACATCGGGTTGCTCTTCCTCATCCCCGGTCGGACCGACACGCTGCGGATCAACGGGCGGGCCCGCCTGGTCAGCGACGCGCCCTGGTTCGACGACATGGTGGTCAAGGGGCACCGGCCGGTGCTCGCCGTGGTGGTGGAGATCGAGCAGATCTTCTACCACTGCGCGAAGGCGTTCCTGCGGTCCGCGCTGTGGCGGCCGGAGACCTGGCAGCCCGAGTCGCTGCCGTCGCGGGCACGCCTGATCAAGGAGGTCGAGGCGCCGACGGAGAGCCTGGAAGACCTGGAACGGCACTACGGCCCGGAGTACGCCTCGAAAATCTACGTCTGAGCGCGCGCGTCACCTCATCCAGGCACGTCAGTGGTTGAGGTAGGCGAGAACGGCACGCACCCGCCGGTTGGCGTCCTCGGCCGGAGGCAGGTCGAGCTTGGCGAAGATGTTGGTGATGTGCTTCTCCACCGACACCGGCGCGAGCACGAGCGCCGCGCAGATCGCCGCGTTCGACAGGCCCTGCGCCATGAGGCCGAGCACCTCCTGTTCCCGGGCGGTGAGCCCGTCGACCCCGTGGTTGCGGCTGTTGCGGGTGAACAGCTGCCGCACCACCTCCGGGTCCAACGCGGTCCCACCGTTGGCGACCCGCTCCACCGCGTCGAGGAAGTCGTCGAGGGCGGTCACCCGGTCCTTGAGGAGGTAACCCACCCCACCCCGGCCGTCGGCGAGCAGTTCCACGGCGTACGCCCGTTCGACGTACTGGGAGACGATGAGCACCCTGGTGTCCGGGTCGCCGGCCCGCAGCGTCAGCGCGGCGCGGAGTCCCTCGTCGCGGAAGCCCGGTGGCAGGCGCACGTCGACGATGGACAGGTCGGGTCGGTGTTCGGCGACGGCCGCCAGCAGGGCGGGTGCGGTGTCGACGGCGGCGACGACGGTGTGGCCGGTGTCGGTCAGCAGCCGCACCATGCCGTCCCGGAGCAGCAGCAGGTCCTCGGCGATCACGATACGCATCAGTGGGGTAGCTCCGCGGACAGGACGGTGGGACCGCCGGGTGGACTGGTGATGGTGAGCCGGCCGTCGAGCGCCTCGACCCGGCGACGCAGGCCGTCGAGCCCGGAACCGGACGGGTCGGCGCCGCCCTGCCCGTCGTCGGTCAGTGTGACGATGACCGTGCCGGCCCGGCGGGTGAGACTGACGACGCAGGTCCGGGCGTCGGCGTGCTTGCCCGCATTGGCGAGACCCTCCGCGATGACGAAGTAGGCCGCCGACTCGACCGCCGCCGGGTAACGGTCGTCCGGATCGCCCCGAATCTCGACGGCGAGCGGGCTGTCGCCGGCCAGGGCGGCAACGGCCGCGTGCAGCCCTCGATCGGTGAGGATCGGCGGATGGATGCCGCGTACCAGCCGACGCAGCTCGGCGAGGGCGTCGTCGAGCTGCCGGCGGGCGAGTTCGACGTCGGACGCGGCGGCGGCACCGGTGCGCAGCTTGCGGGCGGCCAACGCCAGCGTCATGCCGGCAGCCACGATCCGCGCCTGCGCGCCGTCGTGCAGGTCCCGCTCGATCCGGCGCAGCTCCGCCGCCTGGGCGTCGACGACCCGACGGCGGGTCTGCGCGAGGCGGGCGGCCTCCTCGACCAGGTGCCGATGCGCGCCCGGAGCCAGCAGGGCCCGGGCCAGGAGAGCCTGGGCCTGCCCCGCGGTTCGCAGCAGCCACGCGGTGACCGGCAGCAGCAGCACGCCGAGAACGGTCAGGCCGAACCGGCCCGGCACGGTCGTCATGAGCGGACGCATCGGAAACGGCGCGTGCGGGTTCGGCACCGCCCACGCCCACAGGGGCGCCACGACGGCGGCGAGATGGACGACGGTGACCACCGTGGCCGCGATTCCGCCGGCCAGGCCCAGCGGGAACAGCACGACCAGCCAGGCCAGGTCTCTCCAGGTGGCCGGTTGCGCCGCGACCGCGCCGATCCGCTGCCGGACGGTGCCGCCGTCGGTCGACAGGTACGGCGTGGCGATCGCGGCACCGAGCACCCAACGAGCCCTGCGCCGCTCCACGTCCGCGAGGCGCCGGGTCACCCAGGCGGCACCGAGGAACGCCGGCCCACCGAGCTGCGTGATCGCCAGCAGGCCGACACCGAGGGTGGACGCCAGGACCCAGGCAAGGCCGACCAGACCGGCGACGAGGCTGCTGACCAGGTACCCCAGCGCTGACGCCGTTGTGCGGATCATCACGGGGATCGTACCCGCGGTGCGCCGGCACCAGCCGATGGTCGCCGGCCGGACCCGGCCCCCGACGGTACGGAGGACGGGTCCGAGCGGCGATCCGGTGGGAGGCACGGTCAACGTCCGTCGCCCAGGGCCGGCAGGCTGCGCCGCCCCAACAGGACTCGGGCCGGTACGACGCCCGCGACCAGCCCCAGTGCCGCGACACCGCCGAGCATCGCCGCGTAGGTGCCGGCGTCGACGAACACCCGTGGCGTGCCGTCCTGCGCGGTGCTGAACGCACCCACCACGATCGCGGTGACCAGGATGCCCAGCGCCAACCCGGCGCTGACCGTGATCAACGCTTCGCGGCCGACGAGACGGTGCAGTTGCCCGGTCGTCGCCCCGACCAGCCGCAGGCCGGCGAACTCGCGGCGACGCGCGGCGGTGGCGATGGCGAAGGTGTTGACGACCGCGATCGCCGTGAAGCCGAGCGAGATGACCACCATGAGTTCCCAGGCACCCTGCTGGTTCTGTGCGTCCCGGGCGGGTGCCGCTCCGAGCGTGGGGGTCAGCCGCAGCTCAGGCCACGAGGCGGCGATCTGGTCCGGCACGTCGCCGTGGTAGCGCAGCCCGACCGTGCTGACCAGTCCGCGCGGATCGTGTGCCGCCACCAGGTCGGCGGGGAGCGCAAGGTCACCGAAACCTCGGGCTCGGGCGTACACCCCGGCGAGGCGCAGGTGGACCTGCTGACCGTCGGCGAGCCAGATCGGCACGTCGTCGCCCAACCGCCAACCGTACTGGTCGGTGATGTACTCACTGGCGGCGAACGCCCCGGTGCCCGGCAGCGTTCCGGCGCGCAGGTCGAGGTCGAGCGCGCTCTCGTCGCCGGCCACCAGCAGACCCTGCGTGGCGAAGTCCTCGGGCTTGCCGCCCTGCTCGACGATGGCCCGGGTCGGCAGCGTCGCCGCCGCGCCGGTCACCCCGTCGAGGGCGGCGAGCTTTTCCACGGTGCCGAGTGGAAGACCGCCCTGCGCGGTCACCTGCGCCGTCGCGGACGCCGTCCGGTCCACCTGCTCCTGCGCCGTCAGGTCGTCGATCAGGGCGCTGTTGAGCAGCATGGTGGCATTGATCGCGAACATGAGCACGAGTGGGACGGCGACCGCCGCGACCCGCCGCGGCTCGGCTCGGGTGACCAGGCCGGCCAGCCAGCCGGTCGCCCCGCCGAGGCCCACGAGGCGGGACACCGGCGTCGTCAACACCCGGATCAGCAGCGGGCCGAGAGCAGCGACCGTGCACAGCAACAGGGCGGACGAGACGAAGCTCATGCCCATCCCGAGTGGCCCGTCGAGCGGGACGAAGATGAGCAGGGCGACCGCGCCCGCGGCGGTCACCACCGCGAGGACGGCCCGTACGACGAGACCACCGGTCGGCGCGTTCGCGGTCTCGGCGAGTGCCTGCGTCGGGGCGATCCGCACCGCTCGACGGCCGGCGATCCGTGCGCCGACGAAGGTCACCAGCATTCCCGCCACGGCGGCGGCGATGAGCACGATCACGTTGGTCCGCACGACGAACTGGGCCGGCACCGCGCCCAGGTCCCGGAACCGGGCGGCCACCAGGTGGGCGAACAGCACACCCAACGGCGCGCCGGGCAGCGCGGCGAACCCGGCGAGCAGGACGCTCTCCACGCCGAGCAGGCGGCGCAGTTGACCGGGGGTCGCGCCGGAGGCGCGCAGCAGGGCCAGTTCGCGCAGACGCTGGCGTACGCCGAGCGTGACCGTGCCGGTGAGGACGAAGACAGCTGAGAACGCCGTGATGCCGATGACGAAGCCGAACATCGAGATCGGACCGATGTAGTCCGGCAGGGCGCCGGGCAGGTCGGCCCGGACCCGGTCCGCGCCGGTCAGCACGGGAGCCTTCCCGGCGGCCTTCTCGACGGCGGCGCGCAGGGCGACCGGGTCGGTGCCGGGGGTGGCCAGGACGGCCACCGCGGTCGGGCCGGGCAGACCCGACACCGACGCCACCTCAGCATCGGCGACGAACAGCGCACCCTGAGCGGGCAGACCGTCCCGGCCGACCGGTGCGGCGATGCCGGACACCGTCATGCTGCGGACGCCGGTCTTCGTGGTGACGACGAGACGTCCGCCGACCGTGGCACCCGAGCGGTTGGCGAGGTCGGCGTCGACGACGACCTGACCCGGGCCGGGTGCCTCGCCGGTGCGCAGCACGTACGGGGTCAGCGGCGCCGAGGCCCATCCGTGCCCGATCACTGGCGCGTTGTCGGCGCCGCGCAGCGGACGGCCGTCCGACGTACCCGCCTGGACCGGGAAGGCGACGTCCGCGACCGCCGTCGCCACGCCCGGCAGGTCACCCAACCGGCCGGCAAGGTCCGCTGGCAGCGAGCCGGCGCCGGTGAGCCGCTCGGACTTGACCTTGCGCTTGACCTTGACCTTGTCCTTCTTCTCCTTGGTGGTGACCTTCTCCAGGGTGACGGCGCGGTCGCCGGACACGACGAGCGTCGCCGCCGCGAACCGGTCGGCCGGCGGCTTCGCGGTGAGCACGGAGGCGAGCAGCAGCCCGCCGCCGGCGAGCAGGGCCACGGCCAGCAGCGCGGCGAAGAACGTGCCGGCGTACGCGCCGCGGTGTTGGCGAAGAGTGCCGAGAGCGAGCCGGATCATCGGACGGTCACCGCCATCATCTGCGCCGCGACCTTCTCGGCGGTCGGGTCGGCGAGTTCCGTGACGATCCGCCCGTCGGCGAGGAACACCGCGCGGTCGGCCCACGCGGCGGCGGACGGGTCGTGCGTCACCATGATGATCGTCGTGCCGGTGCTGTCCACCGCCTCGCGCAGCAGCCCGAGCACCTCACGACCGGTCGACAGGTCCAGCGCCCCGGTCGGCTCGTCGGCGAAGATGACCTCCGGCCGGCTGGCCAGAGCGCGGGCGAGCGCGACGCGCTGCCGCTGCCCACCGGACAGTTGGCCGGGCCGGTCGTTCTCCCGTCCGGTGAGCCCGACGCGGCGCATCACCTCCCGCGCCCAGTCCCGGTCCGGGCGTACCCCGGCCAGCCGCTGCGGCAGCAGGATGTTGTGCCAGACCGACAGCGCGTCCATCAGGTTGTACGACTGGAAGACGAACCCGACCCGCCGCCGCCGCGCCTGGGTGAGCTGCGGCTCACGCAGCCCGCCGATGTCCTGGCCGGCGAGGAGCACCCGGCCGCTGTCCGGCCGATCCAGGCCCGCCGCGCAGTGCAGGAGCGTCGACTTGCCCGAGCCCGACGGGCCCATCACCGCGCAGAACGAACCAGCCTCGAAGGCGACCGACACGCCGTCCAACGCCCGCGCACCGCCTCCGCCGGGATAGGTCTTCGTGACGTCGAGCACCTCGACGACCGGCCTGCGGGCCGGTGCGTTCATACCGCTGTTTCGCATGGTGAAAGCCTGGTCGAGACGGCGTTGCCGAAACACACGGCGACCCATGATCTTGGCGGTGGGGAAACCCCTACCGCCGGCTGATCGACCTCGACCCGGCGGCGGTGGGGTAGCTGCCGTCGCCCGGGTGGTCGGCGGCCCCGGCGGTCAGGCCGACCAACCGGCCGGGTTGCCGAACGACTCCCGGGAGATCCCGGAGCCGGTCTCCGGCCACGAACCGAACCGGTCGTTGTGCAGATGCGCGAAGAAGTAGCACATGCCCTCGCAGTCGGCGTCCAGCAGCGCCATCGCGGGATCGGCACGAACCGCCTCGTAGTACGCCCGGCCCAGGGCGACGATGAAACCCCGGCAGTAGAGGAAGCCGTCGTCCGACCCGTCGGTCACCTGGTGGATGTCCTCCCGGTCGATGTCGTGCAGCTTGCGCTCGACCACCCGGTCGAGATTTGTCAGCTCCTGCCCGGTCAGCTCGGCGGTGAGGTGCCCGAGACGGTCCAGGAACGCGTCCAGCCAGGCGTCGATGGCGTGGGCCGGGCCGTCATCGTCATCGTCGCCGTCGTCGGCGGCGGGGTCGCGCTCGACGAGGGCCTGGCGCAGCGCCAGGGGCTCCGGGCCCAACTCGGCCCAGGCCGCCTCGATCAGCGCCCACAGTCGGGCCTCCTCGGCGGGGGTGGGCATCGTCTGAGGGGTGTCGGTGGTCACGGTCACCGTCGGACCGTAACCACCACCACCGACGGTTTCCGGGCTCCGCCCGCTCCAGAATGGAGCGCCGGAATGGTCGGGTGTCGGTGCCGCTGGATTAGCGTGGGATCCGTGACCGTGGATGATTGGTTGTCAGAGACTCGCACCTCGTACGACACGGTGGCGGTCAGTTACGCGCGCCTGGTCCGCGACCTGCTGGCGGAGTCACCCCACGAACGAGCCGCGCTGGCGTCGTTCGCTGATGCCGTGCTGGGTGCCGGTGGCGGGCCGGTCGCGGATGTGGGCTGCGGAACGGGGCGCATCACCGCGTACCTGCACACCCTCGGCATCGACGCCTTCGGGATCGATTTGTCGCCCGGGATGATCGCGGTCGCCCGCCGTGACAACCCCGAGCTGAGGTTCGAGATCGGCTCGATGATCGACCTCGATCTCGACGATGCCTCGCTCGCCGGCCTGGTCGCCTGGTATTCCCTCATCCACGTCCCCGACGACCGGATCGGGACGGTGTTCGCGCACTTCCGACGGGTGGTGCGTCCCGGTGGCCCGCTGCTGCTCGGCTTCCACGTGGGCGACGAGACGACCCTCAAGACGGACGGTTACGGCGGCCTTCCGATGAACGTGCACGTCCATCGTCGTCAGCCAGCGCAGGTGGCGACCTGGCTGCGCGAGAACGGCTTCACCGTCGAGTCGCAGAAGACCGTCAGCTCGCCGGAGAGCCGGCTCGGCGGGATCATCCTCGGGCGACGGGAGCCCTGAGCGGCACCGTTGTCAACTTTCGGTACCCCTGCTAGCGTGCAACTGCGAACGCTGTTAGCAGTAACTCGATTCGAGCGGGGGACCGATGACCGACGACACGCGGCCCGTC
The DNA here is from genome assembly GCF_040675155.1 of Micromonospora sp. NPDC049645. Taxonomy (NCBI): domain Bacteria; kingdom Bacillati; phylum Actinomycetota; class Actinomycetes; order Micromonosporales; family Micromonosporaceae; genus Micromonospora; species Micromonospora sp. NPDC049645. Next base: position 597,241 of record NZ_JBFAOI010000001.1, on the reverse strand, counting down.
TGGGTGCTCGGCGGCGGAGGGGTGGCCGGCATCGCCTGGGAGACGGGCATCCTCACCGGGCTCGCGGACGAGGGAGTTACCGTGACCCCGGAGGCGGTCCTCGTCGGCACCAGCGCCGGAGCCGTCGTCGCCGCGCAGATCAGCAGCGGCACGCCACTGACGGAACTCTTCGAACGCCAGCGCGAAGGCGTCGCCCACGAGACCTCCGCCGCACTCGGCTTCCTCGACCTCCTCCGGCTCGCGCGGGCACAACTGTTCGCCCGCACCCCGGAGCAGGCCGCCCGCCGCCTCGGTCGGCTCGCTCTCGCCGCGCACATCGACGACCCGTCCCGACACCGCCGGATCGCCGAGGCGAGACTGCCCGACCACAGCTGGACGGAAGCCGACCTGCGCATCGTCGTCGTCGACACCGCGTCGGGCGCCAGCCGCCTCATCACCCGGCACGACGACGTACCCCTCGTGGACGCCGTGGCCGCGAGCTGCGCCATGCCGATCTCCGCCGCTCCGGTCGCCATCGAGGGCCACCGCTACATGGACGGAGGGATGCGCTCGACCCTCAACCTCGACCTCGCCCCCGGCGACGGCCCGGTGATCGCCCTCGCCCCGAGCACCGCCGCGATCGGACCGTGGGCGCGCATCGGCAAGCAGCGAGCAGCACTGGGAGCTGGTCGGCGGGTGGAGCTGCTACTGCGAGACGCGGCGTCCACGCGGGCGCAGGGCACCAGCGTGATGGACAGATCCGTCGTGCCCGCGCTCGTCGCCGCCGCCCGGGAGCAGGGCCGACGCGAGGCGTCCCGGGTGGCGGCGGCGCTGTCCGCGACCAAACGCCCGTAACCGGCTCGGCGGCATGCGAAAGGCCCAGGTCACCGACGTGACCTGGGCCTTTCCGTGGAGCCGCCTGACGGAATCGAACCGTCGACCTACGCATTACGAGTGCGTCGCTCTAGCCGACTGAGCTAAGGCGGCAACGATCAGCAAGTGTACGGCACCCCGGCCGCACCGACCGAACGGGATACCCCCGCCGGGCCGGCCCGCACCAACCGGACATCGGCCGCCATCTGGACGCTTACCGGACAGCGAATGATCGGGTCCGGGACTACGCTGCGGCGGGTGAGCGACGAACGCGACGATTTCCCCCAGCCGGAGCGTCCTGACCGCCCGCCGGGCGGTGAACGCGCCGCCCATCGGCCGCGCAGCACCGACCCCCTGGAGTTGGGGTTCACCCCGCGCAAGCCGGTGCCGTGGCTGGCGCCGTTCCTGCTGATCAGCACGGGCATCCGCACGCTACTCGCGGTGCTCTTCGGGGCGTACCTCGACAAGCGTGAGTTGCAGAACGCGTTCGGCGACGACATCTTCCACCAGGTCGGGCCGGACGGCGGGCTGTGGCTCGACTACGTGGCCGACCTGGGTGACGGTTTCAACGCCACCTACTCGGTGGCGTACCTGCTGGCGCAGCCCGAGCTGACCGTGGACGGGCACCGACTGCCCCGGGCGCAGACCCTGGTCATGGGCGGCGACCAGGTGTACCCGTCGGCGGCCTATGCCGCGTACGAGGACCGGTGCAAGGGCCCGTACCAGGCCGCCCTGCCGGTGGCACCGCCCGAGAAACCCACTCTCTTCGCGGTGCCGGGCAACCACGACTGGTACGACGGTCTCACCGCGTTCCTGCGGTTGTTCGTCCGCTCCCGGGACCGGAACTTCGCCGGCTGGGGCACCGGGCAGTCCCGGTCGTACTTCGCGGTGGAGCTGCCGGCCGGCTGGTGGTTGCTCGGCGTGGACGACCAGTCCGGCTCGTACCTCGACGACCCGCAGCTGGCCTACTTCGACGAGGTGGCCCGGCGGCTCGGGCCGGAGTCGAAGGTGATCATCGCCGCGCCGGCGCCGACCTGGGTCAAGGCCGCCGACAACCCCACGGCGTACGACTCGATCGACTACTTCATCCGTACGATCATCGACCCGACCGGGGCGCGGGTGCGGCTACTGCTCTCCGGCGACCTGCACCACTACGCCCGCTACTCCGGGCCGGACCGGCAACTCATCACCTGCGGCGGCGGCGGCGCGTATCTCTACCCCACCCACAAGTTGCCGGAGCGCATCGAGGTGCCGCCACGGGACACGCTGGCCCGCAAGGCCAGCGCCGCCCAGCCGTACGAGTTGGTGTCCCGCTACCCGGACGCCGCCCGGTCCCGCCGCTACGGCTGGGGCATCTTCCCCCGGCTGCCGTTGCGCAATCCCGGCTTCACCACACTGCTCGGCACGCTGCACACCCTGCTGATGCTGGCCATGGCCGGCGCGACGGCGAACTGGGCCGACAGCACCGACCAGCGGCTGTTCAGCGTCCCGCTGGTGGTGATGGTGCTGGTGACGGTGGTGGCGGCGGCCCTCTTCGCCAAGCCGCCGAGCGCGAGCGGAAAACGCCACGCACGGCACTGGATCCTCGGCGTCGGCCACGGCGTGGCCCAGGTGGCCCTGGGGGCGGCCGGCACCTGGGCGTGGTTGGCGCTGCCGTTCTACGACTGGCCGTGGCCACTTCCGGCAGCCGCGGCGGCGGTGTTGTACGGCCCGGTGATCGGCCTGGTCGCGAGTCAGCTGGTGGCGGCCTATCTGCTGGTGGCGGGCTCGTTCGGGGTGAACGTCAACGAGTTGTTCGCCGGCCAGGGCATCGAGGACTCCAAGTCGTTCCTGCGGCTGCGCATCGACCCGGACGGCACGTTGACCATCTACCCGATCGGAGTGGACCGGGTAGCCCGCGACTGGCAGGTGAACCCCGACCAGTCCCCCACCACCAGTTGGCTGACCCCCAAGACCCCGTTAACCCCCCACCTGACCGAACCCCCCACAGCCCTCCACTAAACCCCGCCCACCGCCCACCATCCACCCATCCATCCACCCACCCACCACCAGCCGCGTTGATCAAGAAATTTGCGTCATGTCGGGCCTGATTCCTGACGCAAACCTCTTGATCAACGCGGCTGGGCGGGCGGGGACGGGCGGGGACGGGCGGGGACGGGCGGGGGCGGGCGGGGGCGGGCGGGGGCGGGCGGGGGCGGGCGGGGGCGGGCGGGGGCGCGGGCGGGGGCGGGCGGGGGCGCGGGCGGGGGTTAGGGGGTGTAGTGCTGGTCGTGGGCTTGGCGGGGGGCGCAGACGGAGGCGCGGGAGCAGGAGCAGCGGGAGCCGTCCGCGTCCAGGCGGACCGTCACCGCGTCCCTCGGGACACTATGGCCGACGACCCGGCCGTCACCCTCGGGAGTGGAGACCCGGCTGCCGACCGCCGGGGCGGTCTCCTGGAAACGCTGGTAGAGCGGGTGCTCGTACTTCAGGCAGCACATCAACCGGCCGCACGCGCCGGAGATGCGCAGCGGGTTGAGCGGCAGGTCCTGGTCCTTCGCCATCCGGATGGTCACCGGCTCGAAGTCGGTGAGGAACGTGGCGCAGCACAGGTCCCGACCGCACGAGCCGATGCCGCCCTGCACCCGGGCCGAGTCGCGTGCGGAGAGCTGCCGCAGCTCCACCCGGCAGTGCAGGGTCGCGCCCAGGTCGCGGACCAGAGAGCGGAAATCCACCCGGTGCGGGGCGGTGAAGTACACGGTGCTGCGCTCACCGCCGCTCTCGGCGGAGCCGAGCACATGATCGACGGCCACCACCTTCATCGGCAGGCCGTGCGAGCGGATCAGCCGTTTCGCGGCCACCTTCGCCTCGGCCTTGCGCCGGCGCAACGCCTCGTCGCGGCGTAGGTCGTCGTCACCGGCCAGCCCCACCAGGCGGGGGAAGCCGTCGGTGTCCTCGGTCACCCACTGCGCCGCCCACACGCACTCCGCTACCTCGGGCCCGTCGTCGGTGGGCACCAGCACCCGGTCGCCCACCTGCGGACGCAACTCACCCGGGTCGAGGTAGTAGAGGCGCCCGTACCGGTTGAAACTGACCGCGCAGAGCATGCCCATCCCCCCACCCTACGACGGGCCACCGCGCAGAGCGCACCGGCGGGCTACGCCCCGCTGCCATCCATGACCGTCGACTTGACCCATTGCCGGGCGTCCCGTCGTGCCGTTGCTCCTCGCCCGGACGGTTGAATCCGGGTCCGGGCAGGAGACAAGAGGTGCCTCGGCGGCGTTGAGTGGAGGCAGACCTGCGGGGGGTGCAGGGGGAAGACCACGGCGTCGCCGTGGGCGCCGGCTCAGGTCGGACGCCCGCGAGCGACGCCGTGGTCTGTCCGGCACAGCTGCCGAGGCCGGGACGACCGAGACCCGGCTACCAGCCGACGCGGGTGGGCTGGTCGTAGCGGGGTCGCCCGTCCGCTGGCGGACGCCACGCGGTCTCGGCCAGGCTCGGCGCCCACTGACGCAGGAGCGTCTCGGCGCCGTCGTACGCGACGCAGAGCACCGCCAGCACCCGTGCGGCGATCTCGGCCGCGTCGGCCACACCGGGCCCGATCGGCCCGGGGCGTGTCGACGCGGCGGTGGCGGTGGCGGCGACCACGGCGACCGCCTCGGCCGAGCGGAGCACGTCGGCCAAGGTGCGGGCCAGGGCGAGACGGCTGCCCTCCACCCAGTCGGCGAGGGCGTCCGCGTAACCCGCGGTGGATTCGAGTCGCCCGACCAGGCTGTCCGGCCCCTCGTCGAGGTGGCGCAGCAGCGCTGCCCGCTGTTGCCCGTACGCCGTGGCGGCCGGACCGGACCAGAGCACCGTGTCGGTGAGCGCGGCGGAGACGTCGTCGTACCCCCGGACCAGCCGGCGCACCGCGTGCCCGGCACTGGCGAGCGGCACGGGGTGCAGGTCGAGGAAGCTGCGGACCGCGTCGCCCGGCAGCACCTGCATGCGGCGCAGCAACGGCCAGACCCGGTGCCCCTCCGGGACGCCGGCCGCGATCAGCGTGTCCACCCGGCGGAGCAGGTCGAGGCCGGGCTCGGCGAGCCGGTCCAGGGCGTCCATCACGGCTCCCCGGTGAGCCGGCGGCGGGCTGCCCGGTCGACCTCGGCGTAACGGTCGGCGGCCTCCCGGACCGCCGCCGCGGCGGCGGCCAGTCGACCGGCGGCGGCGCGGGCCTCCCGGGCCCGATCGTCGGTGGCGGTGGTCCACTGCCGGTGCAGCGCCCGACCGATCTCGCCCGGACGGCCCGGCGCGTCGGCGCCGAACGCGGCCTGGGCCGGGTCGCTGGCGGTGACCGTGTGCGACACGACGGTGAGCGTGGCGCTCGCCTCGTCCAGTCGGGCGGAGAGCGCGCGCAGTGTGTCCATCTCAGGCCCCCGCGAGCGGTCGGTAGGCGGCGAACGTCTCGTTGTGCAGCTTTTCCCGGGCCCACTCGGCGGCGTCGGCGGCCGCGGTGACCGCGGCCTGCACGGAACCCGCCACGTCTCGCGGGCTGCGGCTGTGCAGCGGCCCGAGGAACCGGACGTCGGTGATCCGCCCCCCGGCGGTGACCACCACCTCGACCAGGCCGTCCGGCGAACGGACGGTCACCTCGACGGTCGACACCGCCTGGTCGAACTCGGCCTGGAGGGACTCGATCCGGCGGTAGCGGCGCACCGCCTCCTCGATCCAGGCTTCGTCGATCTCCCCCCGCGGCATCGGCCGACTCCTCCCGGGTGATTCCTCACTCAGTGTGCTGTCACCGTCACCACGGCACACCGGACCGTACCGCACCGGAATCGGGCCTGTCGATGCCTGTGGACAACGGCCGGAAGCCGCGGGTCAGCCCTTCCAGAGGGCGAGCATCATCGCCTCGACCGCGATCCGCGGCTTGACGTTCGCCTCGATCGCCGCGCGGCAGGCGAGCACGGCCTCCAACCGGCGCAGCGATCCCTCGGCGTCCCACTTCTGGGCGCCGGCGCCGGCCAGCGCGGCCGTGTCGGTGTGCACCGGGGCGACGGGCGCGCGCAGCGCCATGGTGAGCGCGTCCCGGTAGAAGCCCGCCAGGTCGACCAGCGCCCGGTCCAGTGCGTCCCGCTGGGCCCGGGTGGCCCGGGACTTCTGCCGCTTCTCCAACTCCTTGAGCTGCCCGGCGGCGCCCCGCATCGCGCCGGCCGCGCCCCGACCGGTGCCGCCCGCGCCGAGCGCCGTCTCCAACGCCGCCCGCTCGGAAGTGTCGGCCTCGGTGACCGACGCCTCGGCCTCCGCCTCGGCGGCCTCGATCAGCGCGGACGCCGCGTCGAACGCCGCGCCGACACCGGTCAACCGACGGGGTACCGCGAGCACCGCCTCGCGCCGCTTGCGGGCCTCCGGGTCGCGGGCCAGCCGGCGGGCCCGACCCACGTGGCCCTGCGCGGCCGCCGCCGCCCACTGGGCCACGTCGGGCGCGATGCCGTCCCGTCGAACCAGCACCTCGGCCACCGCGGTGGCCGGCGGCTGCCGCAGGGGTACGACCCGACAGCGCGACCGGATGGTCACCGAGATGTCGTCCGGGTGGGTGGACGGGGCGCAGAGCAGGAAGACCGTCCGCGGCGGGGGCTCCTCGATCGCCTTGAGCAGCGCGTTGCCGGCGGCCTCGGTGAGCCGGTCGGCGTCCTCGATGATCACCACCTGCCAGCGGCCGCCGGACGGGGTGCTGGCCGCGCGGAGCACCAGCGCGCGCATCTCGCCGACGCCGATGGAGAGCCCTTCCGGCACCACCATCCGCACGTCGGCGTGGGTGCCGCCCATCGTGGTGTGGCAGCCGGGGCAGGCACCGCAGCCGGTGCCGTGCACGCACTGGAGCGCGGCGGCGAACGCCCGGGCGGCGACCGAGCGGCCGGAACCGGGTGGCCCGGTGAAGATCCACGCGTGCGTCATCCCGGCCGACGGATCGGTTCCACCGGCGGACGCGGACCGGGCACCGTCGGTCGGGCCGGCGGCGACCAGCGCGGATGCCCGGTCGGTCGCGCCGGCACGCAGCACGGCGGCGGCTGCGGCGGCGGCCCGGCGCAGCTCGACCACCGCCTCGTCCTGACCGACCAGGTCGGCGAAGACGTCCGACATCAGGTCTTGTGCTCCATCGTCACCAGCTCCGCGTCGGATAACTCAGGCTGCACCGAGGTGTCCGGACCCTGCGCCGGCCGGGGGTGCACGATCCCGCCCGGCTTGCCGAGCATCTCCTCGACCCGCCGGGCCACCAGACGGGTGATCTCGTCGACCGGCCGGGACGCGTCGAGCACCAGGTAGCGCTTCGGGTCGGCGGCGGCGAGGTCGAGGAACGCGTACCGGACGCGCTCGTGGAAGGCGACCGACTCGGCCTCCAGCCGGTCGGTGCCGGTGTTGCGCGAGGTCACCCGGGACAGGCCGGTACGCGGCTCGACGTCGAGCAGCACCACCAGGTCGGGCTTGAGCCCACCGGTGGCCCAGGAGGAGAGCCAGGAGACCTCGTCGACGGGCAGCGTACGGCCGGCACCCTGGTACGCCAGCGACGAGTCGACGTACCGGTCGCTGATCACCACACCGCCCCGGACCAGTGCGGGCCGGACCACGGTGGCCACGTGGTGCGCCCGGTCGGCGGCGTAGAGCAACGCCTCGGCCCGGGGGGAGGGCGCGTCGTCGCCGGAGGTGTCCAGCACCAGCGACCGGATCCGCCGACCCACGCCGGTGGCCCCCGGCTCGCGGGTGACCACGACGTCGTGACCCTGGCCGCGCAGCCGCTCGGCGAGCGCGGTGAGCTGGGTGGACTTGCCGGCGCCCTCGCCACCCTCGAAGACCACGAACAGCCCGGCGGAGACGAACGGCTCGGAGGGCATCAGCGGACGACCCCGGATCGAGCCCCAGAGGTCGGCCAGGACGGGGACGCCCTTCTTGTCGTCCATCTGACCGAACGCGCTGATTCCGGCGAAGATGCCGGCGGCACCGGCGGCGAGCAGCAGCAGTCGGGTGGAGGAGACGGAGATGCCGAGGTCGGCGATGGTGAGCTTGCGGGAACCGCCGACACCGACCAGGACGCTACTCAGCCCGATGGCCAGGATCAGCACCAGCCGGGTGCCGATCTGCACCACCGCGAAGACCCGCCCGCGCACCTCGTCGGCCACCTCGCCGCCCAGCAGCGTGGTGCCGGCCAGGAAGGCCATCCCGGCGCCGGCGCCGACGAGCACCGCGCCGACGATCGCCATGGACAGGTGGATGGCGAAGGCGAGGGTCATCACGGCGGCGCTGGCCAGCACGATGCTCATGCCGAACCAACGGCGCCGGGACATCTCCTTGACGATCATCGGGCCGAGCCCGATGCCGAGCGCCAGGCCGACGAAGATCGCGCCGAAGAGCAGCGAGAACGCGGCGTCACCGGCGCCCAGCGAGTTGGCGAAGAACTTGGCCGTGCCGACCACGATGCCGCCGCCGGCGAACGCGCCGAAGATGCCCAGCACCAGGCCACGGACGAGCGGGGTCTGGCCGATGTACTTCCAGCCCTCGGAGAACTGCCGGAACATGCTCTGCTCGGCACGCTCGGCCTCACCGCGCTGCGCCTCGCTGATCTCCTTGATCCCGAACGCCACCACCAGCGCGGTGGCGAGCCGGGAGAGGGCGTTGAACCAGAGCGCGAGCTGGGCCGGCTCGGCCCAGGAGGGCAGGTCGCCGCCGACGGCACCTCGAACGCCTCGATCGAGCACGGCAAGGCCGATGGCGGCGGCGACCGGGGTGAGGCCGTACGTGGTGATCAGGGTGAGCTGGTTGGCCGCCTCCAGCCGGGCGCGCGGGATCAGGTTGGGGACCGCGGCCTCCTTGGCCGGGATCCACAGCAGGGTGAGCGACTCGATCAGGAAGGTGGCGATCAGCGCCCAGCCGACCACCAGGCCACCCGCGGCGCCGCTGAGGGCGTAGAGCGGAATGGAGGCGAACAGCACGAAGCGCAGCAGGTCACAGATGACCATCGTCCAGCGTCGGTCGAACCGGTCGGCGAAGACGCCCGCCACCGGGCCGAGCACCAGCGCGGGTAGCAGCCGGATCGCGGTCACCCCGCCGAACGCGGCGCCCTGGGCGGTGCTGCCCTGCACCTGCGAGGCGGCGAAGAGTGCGGTGGCCAGCAGGCCGAGCCAGTCACCGAAGGAGGCCGCGCCGAGCACGATCCAGAGCCGGCGGAACGGACGGATGCGCAGGACGGAACGGATCGCGGCATAGCCGGACGGATCCACCTGCTTGCCGGTCTGGTTCGCAGCGCTCGCGGAGTCTGCGGCGGCGCCGGTGCTCCCCGGGGCGTGGGACTGGTCACCCGGGCGCGACACGCCGGACGACTCGCCGCTGTTCTGGCTTTCGATGGCCGTACCTCCACGTGCCGGCCCATCGCTGGGCACCTCCGGTGCAACACTCTAGACCCGGTGGGGGGCCACCCCCCGGGCGACATTCTCCTGCTCGCCGAGCCTAGGCCGCCGACGGCACCAGCCGCAGCCCGGACGTACGCGAGGGTATTTCGCATTCTTCGTCAGACAGTTAGCGTGCATACGTGGCCATCGAAAGCGACAAACTTCGCGAACGTCTGGATCGGGCGACCGCCCACCTCGAACCCCCGTACGCGGTGGTCGACCTCACCGCCTTCGACGCCAATTCGGCCGCCCTGGCCGATCGCGCCGCCGGAAAGCCGGTCCGCCTCGCCAGCAAATCGGTCCGCAGCCGAGAGTTGATCAGCCGAGCCCTCGCGCGGCCCGGCTGGCAGGGCGTGATGGCGTTCACCTTGCCCGAGGCGATCTGGCTGGTCCGCGTCGGCGTGAGCGACGACGTGCTGGTCGCGTACCCGAGCGCGGACCGGGCCGCGCTCGCCGAGTTGGGCGCGGACCCGACGCTCGCCGCCGCGATCACCCTGATGATCGACGGCACCGGCCAACTCGACCTCGTCGACGCCGTCACGCCCCCGGGTCAGCGCGCCGAGCTACGGCTCTGCCTGGATCTGGACGCCTCCTGGCGACCGCTGCGCGGGGTGCACGTCGGTGTCCGCCGCTCACCGGTGCACAGCGTTCGGGCGGCCGGCGCGCTCGCCGCCGCCGTCGCCGGTCGGCCGGGATTCCGGCTGGTCGGGCTGATGTCGTACGAGGCGCAGATCGCCGGCCTGGGCGACGCGCCGCCGGGGCAGACGCTGCTGGCCGGCGCGATCAGACTGGCCCAGCGCGGGTCGTACCGCGAGTTGCTGGCCCGCCGTGGCGCGGCGGTCGCCGCGGTGCGCGAGCACGCCGACCTGGAGTTCGTCAACGGCGGCGGCACCGGCAGCGTGGCCGCGACCAGCGCCGATCCCGCGGTCACCGAGGTCACCGCGGGATCGGGCCTGTACGGGCCGACGCTGTTCGACGCGTACCGCGCCTGGCGGCCCACCCCGGCGGCGTTCTTCGCCTGCGCGGTGGTCCGCCGACCGACGCCGGAGCTGGCGACGGTGCTCGGCGGTGGTTGGATCGCCTCCGGCCCGGCCGCCGACAGTCGACTGCCCCGGCCGTGGCTACCGGCGGGGCTGAAGCTGGTCGGCACCGAGGGCGCCGGCGAGGTGCAGACTCCGCTGTCCGGGGCCGCGGCGGCCGGCCTGCGCGTCGGCGACCGGGTGTGGTTCCGCCACGCCAAGGCCGGTGAGCTGTGTGAACGGGTCAACGAGCTGCACCTGGTCGAGGGGGACGCGGTGGTGGCGACCGTGCCCACCTACCGGGGTGAGGGGCAGGCCTTTCTCTGAGGCCCGCGCCCCGCGCCGACTCAGGCGGGCTGGGCCGCCCCGGCCTGCTTTCCGGCGGTGGGCCGGCCGTTGTCCGGGCCGTCGACCTGGCGGTGCAGGTACTCGCGGATCAGCGCCTTCGCCTCCAGCAGCACCCGCTCGTCGCCCTCGGGCTTCCGCCGGAAGGCGAGCTTGATCAGCGCGTCCGCCGCCTCGACCGCGATCTCCAGCACGAAGCGCAGCTTGGGTACGTCGGTGAGCCCGAAACGCTCGGTGAGCACCCGGGCCAACTGATCGGCGATCACGCCGTTGTTGTCCCGCTGTTCGTCGAGCAGGTGCAGGTCGACCACGTCGCCGAAGTGCAGGGTACGGAAGCCGGGAACGGTGCGGTGCATCGTGATGTACTCGTCGATCCCCGCGTCGACGCCGTCCCACCAGTGGGTCATCTCGTCGGAGGCGAATCGCTCGTCGAGGCGCTGGAGGTAGGACTCCATGGTCCGCAGGGTCAACGCCTGCACGATCGCCCGCTTGTCCGGGAAGAACTGGTAGACCGACCCGATCGCCACCTCGGCACGCTCGGCGAGCAGGGTCGTGGTCAACCCCTCGTACCCCACCTCGTCGACGAGTTCGGCGCAGGCATCCAACATGCGCTGTACCCGCGCGACACTTCGACCTTGCACCGGTACGCGGCGCAGCGGCCCGGTCGTGGCGGCTGGTGTGGACACTCTGCGCCACCCCCCTTCGACGGATGAACATATCTCCACGTCACGAGTCCGTGACTACCGGTACAACGAGCGGATCGCAATTGCGGTATTTACCAGGTAGAACGTTCCTGATATGAAGTCAGTTCATATTCATGAATGAGGAGTGCGCATGGTCGGCACCGCACCGCTCACCGCTCCATGGTCCAACTGGGCCGGCAACCAGCGTGGCAGTGCCACCGCGATCCTGCGCCCCGGCTCGCCGACCGAGGTCGCGGAAGCCGTCCGATCGGCCGCGGCCGACGGCGGTCGGATCCGGGTGACCGGCAGCGGCCACTCGTTCACCGCCGTCGCGCTCGCCGACGACCGTCGGATGGACCTCTCCGACCTGGACACCCCGGTCAGCGTGGACGTCACACAACGGCTCGTCACCGTGCCCGCCGGAATGACCCTGCACGCGCTCAACGGCCTGCTCGCCCGGCACGGCCTCGCGCTGCCCAACCTCGGTGACATCGACGCGCAGACCGTCGCCGGGGCGATCTCCACCGGCACCCACGGCACCGGGGCCGGTTACGGGTGCCTGTCCACCTTCGTCGAGGCGGTCACCCTGGTCACCGGCTCCGGCGAGGTGCTGCGCTGCTCCGCCGACGAGCATCCCGACGTCCTGGCCGCCGCCCGGGTGTCACTCGGCGCGCTCGGCGTCCTGGTCGAGGTGACGCTGCGCTGCGTGGACGCCTTCGTCCTGCGCGCCCACGAACGCCCGGCCGAACTGGCCGACGTGCTCGGCGAACTGCCGGAGCTGATCGGCCGGCACGACCACGTCGAGTTCTACTGGTTCCCGTACACGTCCCGGGTCCAGGTCAAGGCCAACGACCGGGTACCCGCCAACGACCGGCCGCTGTCGCGCTGGCGTGGCTGGCTGGACGACGACTTCCTGTCCAACCGGGTCTTCGCCGGCGCCTGCCGGCTCGGCCGGGTCGTGCCCGCGCTGGCCCCGGGAATCAGCGCCGTCTCGGCCCGCGCCCTCACCGAACGCCAGTACACCGGCCGCTCCGACCGGGTCTTCTGCACCCCGCGCCGGGTCCGCTTCGTGGAGATGGAGTACGGCCTGCCGCGCGAGGCGTTGCCCGAGGCGCTCGCCGCGCTCCAGCGGATCGTGGACGGCTTGCCGTTCAAGGTGCTCTTTCCGGTGGAGGTGCGATTCACCGCCGCCGACGACATCTGGCTGTCGCACGGCTACGGCCGGGACAACGCCTACATCGCCGTGCACCAGTACGTCGGCATGCCGTACGAGCCGTACTTCCGGGCCTTCGAGGCGGTGGCCGCCGGGCTGGGCGGTCGCCCGCACTGGGGCAAGCTGCACTACCGCGACGCCGCCTCGCTGGCCACGGCATACCCCCGCTTCGCGGACTTCCGGGCCGTCCGCGACCGGCTCGACCCCGACCGCGTCTTCACCAACCCCCACCTGACCCACGTCCTCGGCGCCTGACGCCGGCTGGGCGGGCTTGCCGGGTTGATCGACCCGACTTCGGTGAAACCGGGGTGTCGCCGACAACAAGACACCCCGGTCTCACCGAAACCGGGGTGTCAGGTGAGAGCGGGGTGTCCAGGCGAGCGTGGGGGGCGGGGCTACTCCGTGCCGGTCGCGGCCTTACGCGGGGCGGCCTTCTTCGCCGGAGCCTTCTTCGCCGCCGTCGTGGCCTTGGCAGTCGTGGCCTTCTTCGCGGCCGTGGACTTGCTGGCGGCGGCCGTCTTCTTGGTGGCCGTGGCCTTCTTCGCGGGCGCCTTCTTCGCCGCCGCCTTCTTGCGCGGCGCCGGACCCTTCGCCCGCTTCTCGGCAAGCATCTCGGAGGCTTCCTCGATGCTCAGCGCCTCCGGCGTCTGCCCGCGCCGCAGCGACGCGTTGAACTCCCCGTCGGTCACGTACGGGCCGAACCGGCCGTCCTTGATCACCAGCGGCTTCTCGGTCGCCGGGTCCACGCCCATCTCGCGCAGCGGTGGTGCCGCCGCCCGCCGGCCACGGGCCTTCGGAGCGGCCAGCAGAGCCAGCGCCTCGTCCAGGCCGACCGTGAACATCTGGTCCTCGGACTCCAGCGAACGGAACTCCTCGCCCCGCTTGACGTACGGGCCGTAGCGACCGTTGTTGGCGAAGACCTCGACGCCGTCCGGCGCGACCCCGACCAGCCGGGGAAGGCTGAGCAGCTTGAGCGCCTGCTCCAGGGTCAGCGAGTCCGGGGTCTGCGTACGTAGCAGCGACGACTTCCGCTCACCGCTGGACACGTACGGGCCGAACCGGCCGGACTTGAGCACGATCGGCTCGCCCGTGGCGGGGTCGTCACCGAGCTTGCGCTCACCGCTGCCGCCGAGGAACAGCTCGTGCACCTTCTCCGGGGTCAGCTCGTCCGGTGCCAGGCCCTCGGGAATCGGCGCCCGGTCGCCCTGGGCACCGCCCTCCTCGCCCTCGGCGGCCGGTGCCGGCTGCTCCCCACCGGGCAGTTCCCGTTGCAGGTACGGCCCGTACCGGCCGACCCGCACGACGACCTCACGACCGTCGTCGTCGGTGAAGAGCGGAATGGAGTTGACGCTGCGGGCGTCGATGTCGCTCAGGTTCTCGGTGACCAGCTTCTTGAGCCCGCCGGAACGGGCGATGTCCTGGTCACCGGCACCGTTGGAACTGCCGAAGTAGAACGCGGTGAGGAAGTCGACCGCCGCGTGGTCACCGCCGGCGATCTCGTCCAGCTCGTTCTCCATCGTGGCGGTGAAGTCGTAGTCGATCAGGCGCGGGTAGTGCCGCTCCATCAACCCGATCACCGCGAAGGCCAGGAAGGTCGGGATCATCGCCTGGCCGCGCTTGGTGACGTACCCCCGGTCCTGGATCGTCTGCATGATCGACGCGTAGGTGGACGGGCGGCCGATGCCCAGCTCTTCCAGGGCCTTGACCAGCGACGCCTCCGTGTAGCGCGACGGCGGCTGGGTGTGGTGGCCCTGCGCGGCCAACTCGTCGGCGGTCAGCGGCTGGTCCTTGACCAGGGTGGGCAGCCGGCGCTCCGCGTCCTCGGCCTCGGCGTTCTCGTCGTCGCTGGACTCGACGTACGCGCGCAGGAAGCCCGGGTCGGTGATGGTCTTGCCGGTCGCGCCGAAGTCGGCTTCCTCCTGGGAGGTGGAGACCGCGCGGATGCGCACCGACACGCTGGAGCCGACCGCGTCGGTCATCTGCGAGGCGATGGTGCGCCGCCAGATCAGCTCGTAGAGCTTGAACTCCTCGGCGGACAGCTCCTTGGCCACCTCGCCCGGGGTGCGGAAGTTGTCCCCCGCCGGACGGATCGCCTCGTGCGCCTCCTGCGCGTTCTTCACCTTGCCGGTGTAGCGGCGCGGCTCCGGCGGGACGCTGCGCTCGCCGTACAGCTCGACGATCTGCCGACGGGCCGCCGAGATGGCGGTCTCCGACAGGTTCACCGAGTCGGTACGCATATAGGTGATGTAGCCGTTCTCGTACAGGCGCTGCGCGGTACGCATCGTCTGCTGCGAGGAGAGGCGCAGCTTGCGGGCGGCCTCCTGCTGGAGGGTCGAGGTGATGAACGGCGCGTACGGGCGACGGCGGTAGGGCTTCTCCTCGACCCGGGTGACGGTGAACGGCCGCCCGTCCAGCCGGGCCGCGAGCCCCCGGGCACCGCTCTCGTCGAGGTGCACGACGCCGGCGCCGGGCTTCACCTTGCCCGTGGTCGGCTCGAAGTCCTTGCCGGTGGCGATCCGGTCGCCGTTCAACGCGATCAGGGTGGCGTTGAAGTTTCGCGGACCCTCGCCGGCGTTGGCCACAGCGAGGGTGGCCAGGATGTCCCAGTACTCGGCGGTGCGGAAGGCCATCCGCTGCCGTTCCCGCTCGACCACGATGCGGGTCGCCACGGACTGCACCCGGCCGGCCGAGAGCCGCGGCATGACCTTCTTCCACAGCACCGGGGAGACCTCGTAGCCGTAGAGGCGGTCGAGGATCCGGCGGGCCTCCTGGGCGTCCACCAGATCGCGGTCGATCTCCCGGGGGTTGGCCACCGCCGCCTGGATCGCCGGCTTGGTGATCTCGTGGAAGACCATCCGCTTGACCGGGACCTTGGGCTTCAGCGTCTCGACCAGGTGCCAGGCGATCGCCTCGCCCTCGCGGTCCTCATCCGTCGCCAGGAAGATCTCGTCGACCTCCTTGGCCAGCTTCACCAGCTTGCTGATCTGCTGCCTGCGGTCGGCGGAGACGACGTAGAGGGCGTGGAAGCCGTTGTCCACGTCCACCCCGAGCCGGGCCCAGGGTTCCTTCTTGTATTTGGCCGGCACGTCGGCGGCGTTGCGCGGCAGGTCGCGGACGTGACCGAAGCTGGCCTCCACGACGTACCCCGGGCCGAGGTAGCCCGAGATCGTCTTGGCCTTCGCCGGTGACTCGACGATGACCAGACGGGTGGTTCCAGCGTTGCTCGGCACGTCTCTCCCCGACCTCACTCCTGCTCGTGGCCTGCCGGCGCCCGGACAGCGACCGTTTTCGACCCCGCCGTCGCACCGGCGGTCCGGATGTCCAACGTAACGCGTCGCCCGCGTTTCGGGTTTCGCGGGCCGCAAACCGCTTCGGCACTGTCGGACGGCGCCACCGTACACCGTGGGTAGGGCTCGAAGCGGGTCACTGTGACGATGGCGGACCCACGACCGAGGCCCGACCCGCCCGTTTTCCGCCTGGATCGACCCGCCGCCTGTCCAACACCAGACACCGCCCGCCCACCCGTCCCCCGCCCCACCCCCGCCCCATCCCCCGCCCATCCGCGTCGATCATGGACTTGTGGTGGGCGCTTTAGCCCCGAACGAGAAGTACATCCACCACCACAACTCCATGATCGACGGGGGTGGGGGGTGGGGGTTGGGGGTAGGGGCCAGGGGGCGGGGGGCGGGGGTCAGGTTGGCCAGGAGTTGGGGGGCGTTGCTCGGGGCGGGGCGCCGACCAGCTCGGCCAGCCGGGCCAGCCGGCGGCGGCCGGTGATCAGGTAGGCCGGGCCTCCCGCAGCCGGGTCGAGCAGTGTTCCGGCCAGCCCGGCCGCGTCGAGCGCCACCCCGATCGACTCCCAGCACTCCTGGTCGTCGGCGCCCAGCCGCAACAGGAAGCCGTCGGGAGGCTCCGGCGTCCCGGCGGCGGCGACCCACAGTCGTAACCGTCGACCGGTCAGGTGGAAGGCGGCCGGCGGGCGTTTCGTCGGGCCGTGCAGCCAGGCCGCCGCGAGCGGCTTCAAGACCCGGGTGTACGACGTACGGACGGCGTGTCGCTCGTCCTCGGTCGGCTCCCAGCTCGCCGCCAGCCCGCGCGACGCCAGTTCGGCGACGAGCACGTGCACCCGCCAGGCGGCGTCCACCCGCACGCAGAGCCGGGCGGTGCCGCCCATCCGGACCACCTCGCCCGGCCCGGCGAGCAGCCCGGCCAGGTCGGCGACCGTCGGTTCGGCCGTATCCGCACCGAAGAAGACGAGTTGCCGGCCCGCGTCGTCGCGCGGATTCGAGCCGTTCGGGGACGAACCGCCGCGACGACGCGCGGAAACGGGCGCGGCGGGTTCGGGCGCGTCTGGTTCGGGCGCGGGAAACAGCGCCGGGGGCGGCGGTGCCTCCCCGGTGTCACCGGGCCCGCTCAGCGACACTCCGGCACCTCGTCGAATGCCTGTTTCAACTCCTCGGAGTTGAGCTTGCTGGTGTCCAGCGCGCTGGCGTCGTACTCCGTGTTGAGGGTCGCCACCGCGGCCCGCACGCCGTCGTAGAAGGCGGTCGGCTCGTCGATGCCCAGCCCCTCGATGGTGTCCCGGGCGCGACCGTAGGCGTCCCGCATCTTCCCCAGCGAGCCGCGGAACCCGGCGGAGATGGCCTCGCCGTTGTCGGCCTCCGGGACGCCCGCCTGCTCCACCTTGCGGCGCGCGGCCTCGCTGGCCTGCTCCGCCCCGGCGAAGAGCCGCACCAGGTTCTCCTTGGCCTGCGCCGGTGTGGTCTGCGCGGTCATCTGTTCGTCGGTGCTGCTGGTCAACTTGCTGATCTCGGAACGCCACGGGGTGAGCGCACCGCAGACCGAGGCCGCCCAGGCCCGCGGGCTGGGGCCCCCGCCGCAGCCGGCGAGGACGACGATCGTGGCCAGGACCACCGTGAGCTTTCCGGCGGCAGACGCCCGGCACGTACGCATGCGTTGCAGCGTACGGCCTTTGGCCAGGTGTGGCACCGGGCCGGACGGCCGGGGTCCCCGGTCGACGCGGTACGTCGACCGGGGACCCGGGCTCGTCGTGGATCAGGCGTTGACCGTCTCCGGGCGGTGATCGGTGCTGCCGGCGCCGGTGTTGCCGTCGGCGTCGGAGTCGGACATCGCGATGCCCTTGCGCTTGCTGAACACCACCGACGCCACGATGATCGCCGCCGCGACCAGCGCGATGGTCACCCGCAGGCCGACGTTGCGGTCGTCGCCGACGCTCCAGGCCACCACGGCGGGCGCGATCAGCAGCGAGACCAGGTTCATCACCTTGATCAGCGGGTTGATCGCCGGGCCGGCGGTGTCCTTGAACGGGTCGCCGACCGTGTCGCCGATGACCGTGGCGGCGTGCGCCTCGGAGCCCTTGCCGCCGTACGCGCCGTCCTCGACCAACTTCTTGGCGTTGTCCCAGGCCCCACCTGAGTTGGACAGGAACACCGCCATCAGGGTGCCGGCGCCGATCGCTCCGGCCAGGTACGCCGCGAGCGCGCCCGGTCCGAGGCCGAAGCCGACCGCGATCGGCGCCAGGATGGCGAGCAGGCCGGGGGTCATCAGCTCGCGCTGCGCGTCCCGGGTGCAGATGTCGACGACCTTGCCGTACTCCGGGCGCTGGGTGCGGTCCATGATGCCGGGCAGTTCACGGAACTGCCGGCGGACCTCCATCACCACGGCGCCGGCCGAGCGGGACACCGCGTTGATGGCCAACCCGGAGAAGAGGAAGACCACCGCCGCCCCGATGATCAGGCCGACCAGGTTGCGCGGGTTCGCCACGTTCAGCGAGTTGAGGATCTCCGAGCCGACGTCCTGCACACCCGCGCTGGCGTACGCGCTGCTGAGCGTGTCGGTGTACGAGCCGAACAGCGCGGTCGCGGCGAGTACCGCCGTGGCGATCGCGATGCCCTTGGTGATCGCCTTGGTGGTGTTGCCGACCGCGTCCAGCTCGGTCAGCACCCGCGCGCCGTGCTCGTCGATGTCGCCGGACATCTCGGCGATGCCCTGGGCGTTGTCGGAGATCGGCCCGAAGGTGTCCATCGCGACGATCACGCCGACCGTGGTGAGCAGGCCGGTGCCGGCCAGCGCCACCGCGAACAGCGACAGCGTGATGGAGCTGCCGCCGAGGAGGAAGGCGCCGAAGACGCCGGCGCCGATCAGCAACGCCGAGTAGACCGCCGACTCCAGACCGATGCTGATGCCGGCCAGGATCACGGTCGCCGCGCCGGTCTGCGAGCTCTTGCCGATGTCCTGCACCGGTCGCCGGTTGGTCTCGGTGAAGTAGCCGGTCAGCGCCTGGATCGCGGCGGCCAGCACGATGCCGATCACGACCGCGCCGATGGCCACCAGCCGCGGGTTGCCGCTGGCGTCGGTGAGGCCGCCGTCGAACTCGCCGAAGGTCGCCGGCAGGTACGCGAAGGCGGCGATCGCCACCAGCACCGCCGAGATGACGGCGGACAGGTAGAAGGCCCGGTTGATCGCGGTCAGACCGTTGCGGTCGGACGTGCGCAGCCGGGTGATGAAGACACCGATGATCGCGACCAGCACGCCGATGGTGGAGATGATCAGCGGGAAGACCAGGCCGTCCTCGCCGAACGCGGCCCGACCGAGGATCAGCGCGGCGACCAGCGTGACCGCGTACGACTCGAACAGGTCGGCGGCCATGCCGGCGCAGTCACCGACGTTGTCGCCCACGTTGTCGGCGATGGTGGCGGCGTTGCGCGGGTCGTCCTCGGGGATGCCCTGCTCGACCTTGCCGACCAGGTCGGCGCCGACGTCGGCGGCCTTGGTGAAGATGCCGCCGCCGACCCGCATGAACATCGCGAGCAGCGCGGCGCCGAAGCCGAAGCCCTCCAGCACGGTGGGCGCGTCACCCCGGTAGAGGAGCACGACCAGCGCGGCGCCGAAGAGGCCCAGGCCGACGGTGAAGAAGCCGACCACGCCGCCGGTTCGGAAGGCGATCTTCATGGCCGCCTCGCGGCCACCCTGGCGCTCTCTCGCGGCGGCGGCGACGCGCAGGTTGGCGCGAGTCGCCAACCACATGCCGGCGCCACCGATGAACGCGCTGAACAGCGCGCCCACCACGAAGAACAGCGAGCGGCCGATCTTCACCGCCAGCTCGCTGCCGTCGGTGTCGTGCACCGGTAGCAGGAAGAGCAGCACGACGGCGATGACGACGAAGATCGCCAGGGTACGGAATTGGCGAAGCAGGTAGGCCGAGGCGCCCTCCTGGACCGCCCCCGAGATCTCCTGCATCGTGCTGGTGCCCTTGCCGGCGGCCAGCACCGTTCTTGTGAGGGCAGCGGCGAAGACGAGCGCCACCAACGCGATTACCGCGGCGATGACGACGTAGGTGACATTGCTTCCGGTAAGGGAAAGCCCGCCGCCGTCGGCGGCCAAGGTCTCGGACATCTGTGTCCTCCTGTTACCGAACACTCGCGCCGGTGAGTGGAGACGCACTGACCGACGCCTGGATGCGGACTCGCAAGCGCGCGCCAACCCACCAGCGGACCAGCGATGAACACCCATACCCGCTGGCTGCGGGACAGGTCACTTGCTGACAACCCGGGTACTGTAGCCCTCCGCAGTGTTGGAGGTCACACCCAGGTGGCACCGTGTCGCGATGATCTTCGTCGCTGTGTTATGAAACGAAATCTGATATAGGGCCCGATCCATGCGAAGAAGGCCGCATCCCCCGCAGGGGAAGCGGCCTACACAGCGGAACCGATCAGCGGCCGACCGGCCACACCATCCGCACCTCGGTGCCGATGCCCTCGTCGACCGGGCGCACCTGGAGGTCCTCGACGAAGCCGGCGAGCAGGGCGAAGCCGACGCCGGTGGTCAGCGCCTCGTCGGTGAGCGACTCGTTGGCCAGCTCGTCCGGCGGCAGCGCGGTCAGACCGATACCCGCCTCGATCGGCGCCCGGTCCACCACCCGCACGGCGTACGAGCCACCGTCGGACATCTCCACCAGCACCGGGTCGGCCAGCCCGTACTGCCGGTGCAGCGCCACCGCGCGGGTGCACGCCTCGCCGATGGCCAGACGCACCTCGTCGAGCAGGTCCTCCCGGACTCCGGCGCGCCGGGCGACGGCGACGCCGACCAGGCGGGCGGTGCGCACGTGCACCGGGGCGGGCGAGAAGGAGAGCTTGACTGTGGCCATCACGCGCCGGCGCCCGCCGAGTCGGCGCTGATCGCCGCGTCGACCGTCGGGTGCAGCGGAAACACCTGGTCCAGCGCGGTGATCCGGAAGATCTTGAGCAGCGGCTCCTTGTCGCAGACCAGGGCGAACGAACCACCGGCCGAGCGCAGCCGCTTGAGCGCGCCGACCAGCACGCCCAACCCGGTGGAGTCGAGGAAATCCACCCGACCGAGGTCGACCACCACGTGCCGGGCGCCACCGTCGATCAGCTCGAGGAGTCGTTCACGGAGCCGGGGCGCGGTGTAGACGTCCACCTCACCACCGACCTCGAGCACCGTGTGCTCGCCCACGGTGCGCGTCGCCAGCGACAGCTCCATCGGTCCTCCTCGCCAGAGCCGTAAACTCTCGTGGGCATCTAACCACTACCGCCGCAACGGCCTGCGGACGCCAGCGGAGGCTTCCCCTTACCCCCGTGTCCGACTTTTCATCTCCGAACACCAGTGCGAGAGTGCAGGGCGTGACCTCCAACGACTTCAGCTCGGCGCGTCGCACGCCGCGCCACGACCTGGAGTCGCCGTCCGCGGCCACCGTATCCGCTGGTCCTGACCTCGGGCCAGCGCCGGCCGACCTGCTGCGCCGGCTGCGCGCCCGGGGCGCCGCCGACCCGGTCACCCACGTCGAGCGGGTGCCGGCCCGCGCCGGGGTGCCCGCGCCGTGGCCGTCGTGGGCGTCGGCGGAACTGCGCGCCGCGTTCACCCGGCGCGGCGTGGTCGCGCCCTGGCAGCACCAGGCCGACGCGGCCACCCTGGCGTACGAGGGTCAGCACGTGATCGTCGCCACCGGCACCGCGTCCGGCAAGTCACTGGCGTACCAACTGCCGGCCCTGGCCACCCTGCTCGCCGACCCCCGCGCCACGGTGCTCTACCTGGCACCGACCAAGGCGCTCGCCGCCGACCAGTTGCGCGCCGTCGCCGCGCTGGAGCTGGAGGGGGTACGCCCCGCCTGCTACGACGGGGACACGCCGCGGGCCGAGCGGGAGTGGATCCGCCGGCACTCCCGATTCGTGCTGACCAACCCCGACATGCTGCACCACGGCATCCTGCCCGGGCACGCCCAGTGGTCCGGGTTCCTGCGCCGACTCGCGTACGTGGTGATCGACGAGTGTCACACCTACCGGGGCGTGTTCGGCTCGCACGTCGCGCACGTGCTGCGTCGGTTGCGCCGACAGTGCGCCCGGTTCGGGGCAACCCCGGTGTTCGTGCTCGCCTCGGCGACCTCCGGCGACCCGGCGACCGCGGCCGGGCGGCTGACCGGCCTGCCGGTCACGGCGGTCACCGAGGACGCTTCACCCCGGGGCGGGGTGACCTTCGCGCTCTGGGAGCCGCCGCTGCTGCCACCCGACTCGGGCCCGGCCTTTCCGGTGCCAGGGCAGTCGGACGGCGACCTCTCCCGCTCCGTGCCGGGGCAGCCGGACGGTGGCCACGACGACCTCCGTCAGGTCCGCCGGTCGGCGCTGCGCGAGACCGCGGACCTGCTCGCCGACACGGTCGCCGAGGGCGTACGCACCCTCGCGTTCGTCCGTTCCCGCAAGGGCGCCGAGGTGGTGGCCGCCAACGCTCGTCGAGCGCTCGACGACGCGGTGCCGGGGCTCGGCGACCGGGTGGCCGCCTACCGGGGCGGTTACCTGCGGGAGGAGCGGCGCGAGTTGGAACGGGCGTTGCTGCACGGCGATCTGCTCGGCCTGGCCTCCACCAACGCGCTGGAGCTGGGCGTGGACCTGGTCGGCCTCGACGCGGTGCTGATCTGCGGCTATCCGGGCACCCGGGCGTCGCTGTGGCAGCAGGCGGGGCGCGCCGGGCGCTCCGGGCAGGAGGCCCTCGCGGTGCTGGTGGCCCGGGACGACCCCCTGGATACCTACCTGGTGCACCACCCGGAGGCGATCTTCGGGGCGCCGGTGGAGGCGACGGTGCTCGACCCGGCCAACCCGTACGTGCTGGCACCGCAGCTCGCCTGCGCCGCGGTGGAGGCGCCGCTCACCCCGGCCGACCTGGTCCTCTTCGGTGAAGGGGCGAAGGAGGCGGTCGACGAGCTGGTCGCGGCCGGGGCGCTGCGGCAGCGGCCCACCGGGTGGTACTGGCGGCACCGGGAGCGACCGGAGGTGGACCTGCGCGGCGAGGGCGGCGCGCCGGTCGCCGTGGTGGAGTCGTCGACCGGGCGGCTGCTCGGCACGGTCGACGGCGGCTCCTCGCACTTCCTGCTGCACCCCGGCGCGGTCTACCTGCACCAGGGCGTGTCGTACGTGGTCGACGACCTCGACCTCGCCGACGGATGCGCGCTGGTGCGCACCGAGGAGCCGGACTGGTCCACCCACGCCCGGGACGTCACCGACCTGTCCGTGGTGTCGGTGCGCTCCTACGTGGACGCCGGGCCGGTCGGCATGTTCCTCGGCGAGGTGGACGTGACCAGCCAGGTGGTGTCGTACCAGCGGCGACGGATCGCCACCGGCGAGGTGATCGACACCCGGCCGCTCGACCTGCCCACCCGGGAGCTGCGCACGGTGGCGGTCTGGTTCACCCTGTCACCGCAGTCGTTGGCCCTCGCCGGGGTCCAGCCGGCCGATGTGCCGGGTGCGCTGCACGCCGCCGAACACGCCGCGATCGGTCTGCTGCCGCTGATGGCCACCTGCGACCGGTGGGACATCGGAGGGCTCTCCACCGCCCTGCACCCGGACACCGAGGCGCCGACCGTCTTCGTCTACGACGGGCATCCGGGTGGCGCCGGGTTCGCCGAACGGGCGTACGGGACGGCGGCGGCGTGGCTGCGGGCCACCCGGGACGCGATCGCCGAGTGCGGCTGCGAGACCGGTTGCCCGTCCTGTGTGCAGTCACCGAAGTGCGGCAACGGCAACAATCCGCTCTCCAAGCCGGACGCGATCCGGGTGCTCGACGTGGTGCTGACGAACCTGCCCGACTGACCACCTTGCATGAATCGACGTGGCACGGGGCACAATGGTGTGGGAGCGCTTCCATCGATGCCTATGTTGCTGATCGCCCCCCGTGCCCGAGGAGAAGCCGTGGCCGACACCATCGCCGAGACCGTCGACCTGCTCTACACCATCGACCAGGACAATCTCACCCTCGACCAGCAGATCGCGCTGGGGTCCGCGCTGGCGGCCCTCGCTCAGGCGGAACGGCTGGAACAGATCAACGAGCGGCTGCGCGGCATCCACCAGGTGCTCAACACCTGGGCGCTGCGTGCGGCGACGTCGGTCGACAGCCGCTGACGTCTCGTGGAGTGATCCTGACAGGGCACCAGTGATCACTCCGTGCTGGGTAGTCGTTCGCCGGCCCCGACGGCTACCCAGCATCATCTGATCCTGGAGAGCAGGGTCCGCGACCTTTGTCGGGCTGTGCGAGACTCCGGCGCACCAACCCCCGGAGGAGTTCTTATGCAGCTCGACAACTTGCAGGGCCAGCACCAGTTCCACATCCGCCAGCGACTGCGCATGATGGTCAACCAGTACGAGGTCCGGGCGGTCTCGCCGGACGGCACCGAAGGTGAGTTGCTGGCGTTCGCGCAGCAGAAGCGGCTCGCTTTCAAGGAGCAGGTGACGATCTACACCGATGACTCCAAGCAGCAGGCCCTGCTCGGCTTCAAGGCCCGCCAGCGCATCGACCTCGGTGCGACGTACGACGTCACCGACGCCGCCGGCGACGCGATCGGCCTGTTCCGCAAGGACTTCGCCCAGTCGCTGCTGCGCTCCACCTGGCACGTCGAGCAGGCCGGCCTGCCGCAGGTGACCGGCCAGGAGCGGAGCCTGCCGGTGGCACTGCTGCGCCGGTTCGTCGACTCGCTGTCCTGGTTGCCGTACCACTTCGACTTCACCGCCGGCGGCCAGCCGGTCTTCACCGTGGTCAAGAAGTGGGGCCTGCGCGACAAGTACATCGTCGAAGTGCAGAACCCGCAGATCGACCGCCGCCTGGTCATCGCGATGGCCGTCGCCCTCGACGCGCTCCAGGCCCGCTGACCCATCCGGCCCAACCGGCCACCCACCCCACTCCTCGCCGCCGGCCGGGACCGGACCTCGACCAGTCCCGGCCGGCCGGCGGTCTGCGCCTCGAGCCGGCCCGCCGCCGGCAGACCGCTGGCGCCTCGACCTCCCCGGCCAGCGGGCGGTCTGCGCCTCGAGCCGGCCCGCCGCCGGCAGACCGCTGGCGCCTCGACCTGCCCGGCCAGCGGGCGGTCTGCGCCTCGGTCCGAGGTGGCCGGCGGTCTAGGCTTCTACCCGGTCATGCGTCGCTCAGCCGCGAACCGGGCCGGCACGGGCGGTCGCGGCGGCCACGCGGGTCAGCCCGGGCAGTGGCGTGAACGCCACCTCGACCGTCACCAGCACGTCGAGCCCGTCGAGGTGACAGCCGACCAGCCGACCGTCGTTGCGGCCGGCGATGTCGGAGGCGGACGCGCAGACTGCGGCGTCTCCGTCGAACACCCGAGCGGCACCGGCCAGCGCGCCGAGATCGGCAGCCACCGCTGCCCGCTGTTTCGCCATCCCGGCGCTGACGACGGCGGCGCCGAAGGTCCCGAACACCACGAAGACGAGACCCATCGCCAGTAGCACGACCGTCGCCCCACCTCGTTGCGGGTCCGGTCGACCATCAGAGAGCCGCTCGCCAGTCGGTTGACCATCGGAGCGGGCTGACCGCTCGCCGGCCCGTCGCACTACCAACTCCCCTCATGAGCTCCGGGTTCCACCGCGGCGACGGCGGTTGCGGACACGGTGATCCGCGGCAGCCGGCCGCCCAGCGTTCGCACTGGTGCCCGTACCGTCGCCTGCACCCGATCGCCGTCGATGGACACCGACACCGCCGCTCCTGGCGGTGCCGCACGACCGCCTTGCGCGCCGCCGTCCGCGCCCCGGGCGGCGGCAAGGGCAGCCTCCCGGGCCGCGTGCAGGCAGCTCGCCTGGGTACTGACGGCGTTGACCGCGGTCAGGCCGGCCAGCAGGAGCAGAAGCAGCGCCGGCAGGCCGGCCGCCAGTTCGGCGGTGAAGGATCCCCGGTCTCCGCCGCCAGCCCGTTCGGCGGCGCGGAGTCTCCACCCGCTCGGTTGTGGACCACGGCCGGCCCGCCGGCGCTCGATCACTTCAGCGCCCGGTCGATGACGGCGGTCAGCGCCGACTGGACGTTGCCGGAGGTCAGCACCTTCAGCAGAATCCCGGCGAAGGCGACCGCGGCGAGCGTGCCGACGGCGTACTCGGCCGTGTTCATCCCGGCATCGCCGCGCAGGCGAGCGATGAGTTTGCGCATGGCTGTTTTCCCTTCTCGATGGGTCAGAGCACATCGCCGAGAACGGCGACGATCACCGGTACCAGTCCGGCGAGAATGAACGCCGGCAGGAAGCAGAGCCCCAGCGGCAGGACGATGAGCACCCCGGCTCGGCGGGCCGACGCCTCAGCTGCGGTGGCCCGGTCGGCACGCAGGTCGTCGGCGAGCCGGGTCAGTGCGCCAGCCAGGGCGGCACCGCTGTTGGCCGAGCGCAACGCCGCCGCGGTCAGGCGCTCCGCCCCGGGCACTCCGTCCAGCGCCGACCATGCCTCCGCCGGGCCACCGCCGAGTAGCAGCGTGCGGCCCACCCGGGCCAGCCGGACGGCGAGCGGCCCGTCCAGCGCCTCGGCGACGGCCAGCACCGACCGGTCCACCGGGGCGCCCGCCCGCATCGCCGCAGCCAGGAGGTCGGCGGCGAGCGGCAGGTCGGCGGCCTCCTGCTGCCGCCGCTTGCGCACGGCGGGCGCCTCGATCCGGCGCAACAAGAGGTCGAGCAGGACCGCAGCCGGGAGTGCACCGAGCAGCCCGAGCCAACCCCCGACGACGACGGCCACGGCGAGCCCACCCAGCGCTGCCGCGAGCCGGATCGCGTCCGGCCGCCGCCGAATCATCGAGCTGGCTTGGCTCGCCGGGCTGGCTTGGCTCGCCGGGCTGGCTTGGCTCATCAAGCTGGCTTGGCTCGCTGGGCTGGCTTGGCTCATCCAGCTGGGCCGGTTTTCTGGGCGGCCGGCCGGGCCCCGGGTCGTCATCCGGGCCGCCCCGGTGTCGCGCCCAACCGTTCCGCCCAGAGCAGGCCCACGACCTGCAGAGCGACCGCGACAACCGCGCAGGCTCCGCCGACCGTGCTGTGTAGGAGCACCGCAACGGGGTTGACGCCGATGCCGTACCCGAGCCCGATCCCACCGACCGGCAGCGCCGCCAGTAGCCAGGCCGTGGCCCGGGCGCCGGCTGCCTGTGCCGCCGCAGCGGCCAGGCCCCGGTCGGTCGCCCGAGCGTCAGCCTCGATCCGCTCGACGAGCTCCGCCAGCGGGGCACCGGTCCGGTCGGCCAGCCGCACCGCCGCCGAGGTCAGTTGACGTAGCCGGCTCGACCCGTCGCCTTCGACGGCCGCGCTCTCAAACGCCTGCGGTACGGGCAGGCCGGCTCGAAGGTCCGCCGCGAGGCCGCAGAGTTGGTCCAGTCCTCGTCGTCGGCTCCGCTCGGCACTCCGGTTCACTCGCCAACGCAGTACGGCGCGTACGGCCAGCGTGCCGTAGCCGGCAACCGCGACCGCAGCCACCGGCCCGCCGACCACGGCACCGACACCGCCTCCCACCAGGCCGACCACTGGCAGCACCCGGGTTGTCGATCGCGAGATACGCACCGCTGCAGGCGTGCTCGGTCCAGCTGACGTGCCCTCGACGTGGCCGACGAGCCGATGGTCCCGGCTGTCGACATCCGCGTACCCGGCGGCCATCGCCACCCCGGGCGCGTCGCCCCGCGAGCCCGGCTCCTGGTCGCCGTGCCCGTCGGCGGTTGCTCTGCTCAGGACGCCGATCTGCCCGTCCACGCCCGCACCGCTGACCCCGGTCGCGGCAGTCGACGCCGCGGCGGGCAGATCCGTGCCGAGCATGGTGGCCTCCGCCGGCCGTGCGGTGCCGCTTGGACGTCGGGGATCCCGACGGGTCGGCGGGCGCGTCGGGCCTGCCGGACGCGTGAGAGCGCCGGTCACCCCGGGCCAACTCGGGCTGCGGCTGAGGTCCCGGGCGGGCCAACCGAGCGCCGTACGCCCACCGCTGGAACCCGCGGTCGGGCCCGGCTCTCCCGCGATGCCGACCGGATGGCCCGAGAACGGGTCGGCGCCGGGGCCGTCGCCCGGGCCGTCCGGGGTGCGACCGAGTTCCCTGATCCACTCCAGGAGGGCGTCCTCCGGATCGACACCGCCACCCTTCCGTGCCGGTGCCAGCACGCGACGTCGACGAGCCCGAACGCTGTGCACCGGCCACGCCACCAGGACAGCGGCGATCAGGAGCAGCGCCGCCACCAGCATCGTCCCGCCGCTCATGCCGGACCCGCCGATCCGGGCCACGGCTCGCTGAGGATCGGCGGCACCGTCACCCCACGCTCCCGCAGTAGTGCCCCGAGGGCACGGGCGGCGAGTCCGAGCCCACTGCCGCGTACCCAGGCGGGCACCACGGTCACCAGCCGTTCGGGTCCTTCGGGCAGCAGCAGGCACACCGACTCCAGAACGCGACCCCGGTCTCCCCGTCGCACCTGGAACACCACCTGCAACGCGGCGGCCACCTGGGCGTGCAGCGCGGCGCGGGGCAGCCCACCCAACATGCCCAGGGCCTCCAGCCGGGCCGGCACGTCGGACGGGGTGTTGGCGTGCAACGTGCCGGCGCCCCCGTCGTGGCCGGTGTTGAGCGCGGCCAGCAGGTCGACCACCTCACCGCCCCGGCACTCCCCGACCACCAGCCGGTCCGGGCGCATCCGCAACGCCTGCCGGACCAGGTCCGCGAGACTGACCACGCCCGTGCCCTCCACATTGGCGGTACGGGCCTGGAGCCCCACCACGTGCGGATGCCCCGGACGCAACTCGGCGGCGTCCTCCACCAGCACGATCCGTTCGCTGACCGGCACCATCCCGAGCAGCGTGTTGAGCAGGGTCGTCTTGCCCGACCCGGTGCCTCCCGTCACCAGGTACGCCAGCCGGGCCGCGACGACGGCGGCGAGTAGCGGTGCGAGCGGTCGCGGCACCGTCCCCTGCTGCACCAACTCGTCGAGGGTGAACGGCCGGTGCCGGAAGGTGCGCAGCGACAGGTAGGGGCCGTCCGTCGCCACCGGCGGCAGCACCGCGTGCAGCCGGGTGCCGTCGGGGAGCCGGGCGTCCGCGTACGGTGAGCCGTCGTCGAGCCTCCGCCCGGCGCTGGCGATCAGCCGCTGCGCCAACCGGCGCACGTCCTCTGCCGAGCCCACCGGCACAGCGACCTGGTGCAGCCCCGAACCCCGGTCGACCCAGACCCGGGTGCCGTTGACGAGAACGTCAGTGACCTCCGGGTCGGCGAGCAGCGGCGCCAGCGGCCCGGCGCCAACGAGGTCGTCGCGCACCCGGTCGGCTATCCGGAGCATGGCGGTGTCACCGAGCACGGCGGCGGTGGGCTCGGCCCGTACCGCCGACACGATCGCCGCGGCGGTGACCGGCGTGGTGGCGGCGGCGATCCGCTGTCGCACCCGGGCGGCGAGAGTGCCGTCCTGCTGCCGGCCGGTCATGCCGCACCCGTGGCCGGCACGCCGGTGAGGTCGGTGACGATCCGTTGGCAGAGTGCGGCCAGCGGACCCTTGCCGCCGGCCGCCGGCGCCTCGCCCCGCTCCAGCCCACGGCATAGCCCCGGCTCGGGTCGCAGCGTGCCGGCCAGCGGAAGCCCCAATGCCCGTGCCACCTCGGTCGCACGAAGCCGGCCCGGGGCAGGCCCGCGCACCACCACCGAAAGGGCCGCGCAGTGTGGGGCTACGGCGGCCGCCACCCGAGTGGCCGCCGCGGTGGCACGCAGTTCGGCCGGTACGACGATGAATGCGTGGTCGGCGGCCTGCAACGCCACCACAGCCGCGTCGTCCAACTGTCGGGGCAGATCGACCACCACGAAGTCACGCCCGCGCCGGGCCGCGTCGACCGTCGCCGCCATCGCCGCGGCCGGCAGCGCCAGCATCTCGCCGCGATCCCAGGAGAGCACCACGAGATCGCCCCGGCTGGGCAGTGCCTGCACCAGCGCCGGGGCGTCCACCCGCCCGTCGGCGCCGGTGAGCGCAGGCCAACGCAGGCCATCCAACTGCTCCCAGCCCAGCACCAGGTCGAGGCCACCACCGAGCGGATCGGCGTCGACCAGCAGGGTGCGCAGCCGCGCCCGGGCGGCGGTCACCGCGAGACCACCGGCGAGCACACTCGCACCCGCACCGCCCCGACCACCGAGGACCGCGACGACCCGCGCGCCGACGCCGACCGGACGGCCGGGATCATGCTCCGCGAACCGATCCACCAGCCACGGCTCCGCGGCCGGCAGCATGGCGACGTGTTCGACCCCGATCAGCTCGGCGATCTGCCAACCGGGGTCGAGCTGACCGGCCCGGCCGACGAGCACCACCCGGGGCCGCCGCGGCAACCGGGCGCGCAGACACGCCTGCGCCTGATCGGCCCCGAGCAGCACCAACGGCGCGGGGAGCCAACGGGTACGGGCGGCCGCCGGGTCGCCGGCGAGCTCAACCTCGGTCCCGCCGACGGCGGCGAGCCGGAGCACGTCATCGAGCAGATCGTCGTCGCCGGTGACGACCAGCGGAAGCCGGCGGATCGGCGGAACCGTGGTACGGGATGGCATCGCGGCCTCCAGCGGTCGGGCTTTGGTATGCCGCCGACCCTGCTCGAAATCCGCCCGGCGCACCGCCGCGATGACGTCGCCTGTGGACAACTCGGTGCGCTGTGGAAAACGCCCGCCGAGACAGTTGATCTGCTACGAGCGCAGGCAACTTCGCAGCTGACGCCGCTGCGGGAAAAGACGTCGGGGCCGCTCCCGGAAGGAGCGGCCCCGAAAGTCGGCGGTCAGCCGAGTCGGTCGGTCCAGGCCACGTCGAGGATCACCTGGTACGCGCTGATCCGCGCGGGCGACAGTGTCAGCCGCTCGTGCGCCAGCAGTTCACGCGTCTTCGGATCGAAGACCAGGAGAGACTGCGCGTCGTGTTCACGATCGTCGAACGTGACAGCCACCCTGCGGGGGCTTGAGGGGTCGCAACAGCGATGAGTTTCGTTATGGTGTCGAGTCTGTACTCCATGCACCCACTCCCGACCTTCGGGGAGAGCGTGTCATCACCTGTACGCACAGGAGGCAAGCGTGAAGCTTCTTCTCACGTCCGCAGGCGTCCAGAACGCGAGCATCCGCGATGCGCTGGTCGACCTGCTGGGCAAGCCGATCGCCGACTCCAGTGCCCTCTGCATCCCTACGGCGACCCACCCCATGGGCGGGCCAGCCTCGGCCTGGCGCTTCATCACCGGTCAGACGCCGCTACCCATGTCCGGCCTCGGCTGGAAGTCGCTGGGCGTCCTTGAGCTGACGGCGCTCCCCAGCGTCGGCGAGGAGCGGTGGGTCCCCTGGGTTCGGGAGGCCGACGTCATGCTCGTGGCCGGCGGCGACCCGACGTACCTCTGCCACTGGATGCGGCAGTCCGGGCTGGCGGACCTCCTGCCGTCGCTGCGGGACACCGTCTGGGTGGGGTTGAGTGCTGGGAGCATGGTGCTGACCCCCCGGGTCGGTGCGGACTTCGTCGAGTGGCAGTCCGCGCCCGACGACCGCACACTGGGGGTCGTCGACTTCTCGATCTTCCCGCACCTGGGTCTCGAGCCGGACAACACCATGGCTGGTGCCGAGAAGTGGGCGGCCGAGATCGCGGGCCCGGCGTACGCGATCGACGACCAGACGGCCATCAAGGTGACCGACGGCACCGTCGAGGTCGTCTCCGAGGGGCACTGGAAGCTGTTCCCCGCGTAGCCGCGGGCCAACAGTGATCGGCGTGGCGAAGCGCCCGCTCATGCCGACGAGCGTGCGGTGGTCGGCGATGTGTGAGCGTGGATGGTGTTCGCCAGCCGGCTGAGCTGTGGTGGAGCGCTTCCAGCAGAAAGGGACGACCCCCGTCGGGGGGAGACGGGGGTCGTCGGAGGTTCGGCTCCGGGGGGGTCGAGCCGAACCACTCAGCGGTCACGGGGGGTGCAACCGCTGAGGGTCTGTCTGTTTCGGGGATGTGAAAGCTCGTCGTACGGACAAGTCTGCCTGAGCGGGCCCGTCACGTCGAGTGGTGCCGACTCCACTCACTGCGAAAATCTCCTCGCGGAGTGTGAGC
Source organism: Micromonospora sp. NPDC049645 (assembly GCF_040675155.1). Lineage (NCBI taxonomy): Bacteria > Bacillati > Actinomycetota > Actinomycetes > Micromonosporales > Micromonosporaceae > Micromonospora > Micromonospora sp. NPDC049645. Next base: position 565,395 of record NZ_JBFAOI010000001.1, on the reverse strand, counting down.
GCGATCACGCGGAGCGGAGATGGTGCTGCCAGCCCGCAGGTCTGAGGGGTGGCATGACCCCGGGCACCCGCCGACGATAGACCATCCGGCTAGACTTTCGCGCCGTGGGCCGAAGTGCCGCTTTCTTCGATCTGGACAAGACCGTCATCGCCAAGTCGAGCGCCCTGGCGTTTGGTCGGCCGTTCTACCGGGACGGGCTGATCACCCGGCGTGACGTGGTCAAGTCGGCGTACGCGCAGCTGATGTTCCGGCTGGGCGGCACCGACGAGCAGACCATGGCCCGAACACGGGACTACCTGGCCGCGCTCTGCAAAGGCTGGCAGGTGGAGCAGGTCCGTCAGATCGTCGCGGAGACGCTGCACGAGCTGATCAACCCTTATGTGTACGCCGAAGCCGCCGCGCTGATCGAGGAGCACCAGGCGGCTGGGCGGGACGTGGTGCTGGTGTCGGCGTCCGGCGAGGAGATGGTCCGGCCGATCGGCGAGCTGCTCGGGGTGACCGACGTGATCGCCACCCGGATGACGGTGCGGGACGGCCGGTACAGCGGCGAGGTCGAGTTCTACGCGGCTGGTCCGAGCAAGGTGGAGGCGGTCACCGAGTTGGCCGCCGCCCGGGACTATGACCTGGCTGATTCGTACGCCTACTCCGACTCGTACAGCGATCGCCCTTTGCTGGAGTGTGTCGGCCACCCGAGCGTGGTGAATCCGGACCGGCAGCTGCGCAAGCTGGCCTCGGAGAACGCGTGGCCGGTGCTGGAGTTCCGGCATCCGATTCCGCTGGGTCGGCGCCTGCGGGAGCGGCCCGCGGTTCCGGTGGCCGCGGCGGCGCTCGGTGTGGGCGTCGGGGTGGCCATCGGCATCGCCTGGTACGGCCGCCACCGCCGCACCCGCGCCGCCACCACCGCCTGATCCCACCCCGCAAAGAGCGCTCAGGCGGCGGCGAGGATCTCGTCTCCGATGGCGGTGAGTTGGTCGGCGCCGACCTCCACGGCGGCCATGTAGTGGCGTAGCCAGGAGCGCAGCCCGTCCGGGGTGCCGGTGGCGAAGGCACCGGCCGAGCCGACGTACTCGGGCTCCCGCTCGCGGTGCCCGACGTCGACGGCGAGCAGGCCACGCGGGTCGAGGCCACTGGCGAGCAGCACCAGTCGGGCGGCCCCGCGGGCCACCACGCCGGACGGCCCGGCGAACGGGCGCAGGTTCAGCAACTCCCCGTGTACGACCGCGGCCAGCACCAGCGGGGAGACCTTCGTGCCGCCGGCGACCAGTCCGGCCAGCCCGTCCAGCCGGGTGGCGACGACCGGGTCGGCCACCGGCCGGCCCAACTCGGCTTCCGGCACCAGGTCCCGGGCGGCGAGCACGTGCAGCTTCGCGAGCGCCTGGCGGGGGGCCTTCGGCCACAGCTCGCTCAGGCCGGGCAGCGCGCCGGCGACCCGTAACGCCCCCTGAAGGACCGGGTCGGTGACGGTGCCGGCCCGGACCGCCTCGCGCTCGTGCCCGGCCCCCTCTAGAGCCGCGCTGGCCACTGCGGAGCGCAGGCTGACCTCGGCGGCGACCTGCCCGCCGTGCCGGCGTAGGGCCCGGTGCCCGAGCGCCTGGTCGAACCGCTCACGGGCCTGCTCGACGGCGGCGGCGATGTCGGCGAGCGCGAGCAGGGGCGCGAGTGGGTCGGTGGTCACCCCGCCACGCTAACGACCCGACCCGGCGCGGCGGGTCGCACCCGCCCGCAACGCGACCGGCGCCACCGCCCCGGACGCGGCACGGCACGGCACGGCACGGCACGGCAAGGTCAACTCGGGTTCATGGAAGTCGGGGTGTCCACCTGGCTCGGACACCACGATTTCCACGAACCCGAGTTGATCAAGGCATCCGGCGCGGGCCGAGGGCAGGCAATCGGCGCGGGCCGAGTCAAGCACCCGGCGCGGGCCGAGGCAGGCACCCCGCGCGGGGACGGGGGCGGCGGGCGGGCCGTCGGGCGCGCGGCGAGGGCCACTCGGCGCGACAGCGTGGGCAGCCGTGGCCGGTCGTGGGACCCGCGACTACCCTCGTGCCATCGAGACGCAGGTCACCCCGAGGATGAGGAGTCACGGCATGAGCGAGGCATTGGCCAATCTGCTGAACGAGACGCGCCAGTTCCCCCCGCCCGCCGAACTCGCCGCGCACGCCAACGTCACCGTCGACGCGTACGCCGAGGCGGAGGCCGACCGGCTCGCGTTCTGGGCGAAGCAGGCCGAGCGTCTGGCCTGGTCGAAGAAGTGGGACGAGGTGCTCGACTGGTCGAACCCGCCGTTCGCGAAGTGGTTCGTGGGTGGGCAGCTCAACGTCGCGTACAACTGCCTGGACCGGCACGTCGAGGCGGGCCGGGGCGACAAGGTGGCGATCCACTGGGAGGGCGAGCCGGGCGACACCCGCACCATCACGTACGCCGACCTGCACGAGCTGACCTGCCGGGCGGCGAACGCGCTCACCGACCTGGGTGTGACCGCCGGCGACCGGGTGGCCATCTACCTGCCGATGATCCCGGAGGCGGCGGTGGCGATGCTGGCGTGCGCCCGGATCGGCGCCGCGCACAGTGTGGTCTTCGGTGGCTTCTCCGCCGACTCGTTGAGCAACCGGATCCAGGACGCCAGCGCCAAGGTGGTGATCACCGCGGACGGTGGTTACCGGCGGGGCAAGCCGTCGGCGTTGAAGCCCACCGTGGACGAGGCGGTGGCGAGTTGCCCGTCGGTGGAGCACGTGCTGGTGGTCCGCCGCACCGGCGAGGACGTGGCGTGGTCGGAGAAGGACCACTGGTGGCACGAGACGGTGGAGACCGCGTCGGCCGAGCACACGGCGCAGCCGTTCGACGCCGAGCACCCGCTGTTCATCCTCTACACCAGTGGCACGACGGCCCGCCCGAAGGGCATCCTGCACACCACCGGCGGCTACCTCACCCAGGCGTCGTACACCACGCACGCGGTGTTCGACCTGAAGCCGGAGACGGACGTCTACTGGTGCACCGCCGACATCGGCTGGGTCACCGGGCACTCCTACATCGTGTACGGCCCGCTCTCCAACGGCGCCACCCAGGTCATGTACGAGGGCACCCCGGACACCCCGCACAAGGGCCGGTTCTGGGAGATCATCGACCGGTACGGGGTGAGCATCCTGTACACCGCGCCCACCCTGATCCGGACGATGATGAAGTGGGGCGACGACATTCCGGCCGGTTTCGACCTGTCGTCGTTGCGGCTGCTGGGCAGCGTCGGCGAGCCGATCAACCCGGAGGCGTGGATCTGGTACCGGCAGCACATCGGCCGGGGTGAGCTGCCGGTCGTGGACACCTGGTGGCAGACCGAGACGGGCGCCATCATGATCTCGCCGTTGCCGGGGGTGACCGCGGCCAAGCCGGGTTCGGCGATGACGCCGCTGCCGGGCATCGTGGCGGACGTGGTGGACGACCAGGGCCAGTCGGTGCCCAACGGTGGTGGCGGCTACCTGGTGCTGCGTGAGCCGTGGCCGTCGATGCTGCGCACCATCTGGGGTGACGACGACCGGTTCATCGAGACGTACTGGTCTCGTTTCCAGGGCATGTACTTCGCCGGTGACGGTGCGAAGAAGGACGACGACGGGCACATCTGGCTGCTCGGCCGGGTGGACGACGTGATGCTGGTGTCCGGGCACAACATCTCGACGACCGAGGTGGAGTCGGCGTTGGTGTCGCACCCGTCGGTGGCCGAGGCCGCGGTCGTCGGTGCGACCGACCCCACCACCGGTCAGGCGATCGTCGCGTTCGCGATTCCGCGGGGCAGCACGGACATCGCTGGTGACGCGGGTGAGCAGCTCATCGCCGACCTGCGTAACCACGTGTCGAAGACGCTCGGCCCGATCGCGAAGCCGCGGCAGATCATGCTGGTGCCGGAGTTGCCGAAGACCCGCTCCGGCAAGATCATGCGCCGGCTGCTGCGGGACGTGGCGGAGAACCGGTCGCTGGGCGACGTGACCACGCTCCAGGACTCCTCGGTGATGGACCTGATCTCCTCGGGGATGAGCGGCGCGAAGTCCGACGAGGACTGACGGTAGGCGTACCCATTGGAGGGTGGCGGCCCGCGCGGGCCGCCACCCTCCGTCATGTCTTACGGGTGCGGTTTGCGCCGCGCCGCCGGTGTCACATCGGTCGGTCGGGGGAGTCGGGAGAAGCTGAACGGGCACAGGCGTAGATCACCTCTGTCCTTTCGGCCGGTTGTGCTTTAGGTTCACGCAAGTTGGAAGAGTTCGACACACATCGCTTCGATGGTCGGCCACGCCAACGTCCTCCTCCCCATGCCCGAGAAACGGAGCGGCATGAACCACAAACCGCAGTCCAGGGCGCGGCGACGACTACTCGTCGCGCTGCCCGTCATCGCCCTCGCGGCCACGTCACTGACCGTGAGTGGCAGTGCGGCAGCCCAGTCGCGGTCCGGCACCCCGCAGGCGGTGATCGGCGCGGACGAGCACTACATCAACTACGCCGAGCCCGAGGTGCAGCCGGACACCACCGGCCGTGAGGTGAAGGGCAAGGGTGGCATCTACACCCCTGCCGCGGAGTCCGCGCGTGCGTTCGACCGCAAGCACGCCCGGGGCAACCCGGTGACCGCACGGCAACTGGCCAAGGACGAGGCCAAGTCGCTGAAGACGGGTCAGAACCCGCGCAAGTTCAAGAAGGCCCCGACCACCCAGACGGCGAAGCTGCTGACGCTGCTGGTCGAGTTCAACGACAAGGCCAACGACGACTTCACCGGCGTGATGGTCCCCAAGACGGTGTTCGAGGACCGCACCTGCGTCCCCGGCACCGTCCAGAACGGCCCGAAGCACAACAAGATCCCGGACCCGGCGCGCCTGCCCCACGAGGACAACAACTCGATGTGGGTGCCGGACTTCTCGCCGCAGCACTACAACAAGATGCTCTACAGCAAGAACGGCATCACCGAGCGGGTCCGCACGGACCTGAAGGGCCCGGACGGCAAGAAGGGCATCGACCTGTCCGGTCGCACCATGCACAACATGTACCTGGAGATGTCCAAGAACGCGTACACGGTGGACGGGCAGGCCAGCCCGTGGATCACCGTGCCGCACTCGGAGGGCTGGTACGCGGCCAACCGCTGCTTCCAGGACGAGACCGGCGCGTGGGTGCCCGGCCGTGAGCAGTCGATGAACGGCCACCCGGACAACCCGGCCGGCGCGGGCCGGCTGGCGACCGACGCGATCGACGCGCTCGTCGCCAAGGACCCGAACTTCCCGTGGGCCGACTACGACATCGAGGACCAGGCCGACCGCGACGGTGACGGCAACGTCTTCGAGCCGGACGGCGTGATCGACCACCTCGTGCTGGTGCACGCCGGTCAGGGCAAGTCCCGTGGTGGCGGCGCCGAGGGTGTGTACGCCGTGTGGGCGCACTCCTCCACGGTCGCCGGTGGCTACACGATCCCGGGCACCAACCTGAAGGCGTCGAACTACATCGTGCAGCCGGAGGACGCCGGTGTCGGTGTCTTCGCCCACGAGTTCGGTCACGACCTGGGCCTGCCGGACCTCTACGACACGTCCGGCAACGCCGACTCCGACGTGGACTTCTGGGACCTGATGGCCTCGGGTTCGCACTCGGGTGAGATCTTCCAGGCGCTGCCGACCCACATGGGCATCTGGGACAAGTGGGTGCTCGGCTGGGCCGACCCGCTGACCATCCGCCCCGGGTCGAACCCCCGCGAGGTGAAGCTCGGCCAGACGTCGCGTACCCCGATCGACTCCGAGGACGGCATCAAGGTCGACCTGCCGGACAAGGTGACGACGCTGGCCACGCCGCACAGCGGCACGAAGATGTGGCACAGCAACAACGACCAGGAGTGGGCCGACGTCAAGTTGAGCCGCTCGGTCGACGTGCCGGCGGCGGCCGACTCGAAGTTCTGGATGTGGAACAACTACATCATCGAGGAGGACTGGGACTACGGCTTCGTCGAGCTCTCCACCGACGGCGGTACGACCTGGACCGAGCAGAAGGTGTACGACGAGGGCGGCACGGTGGTCACCACGCCGGACGGCTACCCGGACCCGAACGGCCGGATGAACGACTTCGGCGGCAAGAAGTACGGCCTGACCGGCAGCACCGACGGCTGGCGGCACGACTACGTCGACCTGTCGGCGTACGCCGGGACGACGGTTCAGGTGCGGCTGCGCCTGGCCACCGACGAGGCGTTCGAGGAGCGGAACTGGTTCGTCGACGACTTCTCGGTCACCGGCGGCGGCGCCACCACCTGGAGTGACGACGTGGAGGGCGGCGCCAACGGCTGGACGGCCACCGGCGGCACCTTCGTCGACACCACCGGCGCGGGCTGGGAGATCTCCAGCGGCACCGAGGTGCACGCCCAGTACTACCTGGCGGAGTGGCGTAACTTCGACGGCTTCGACAAGGGCCTGAAGTACGCGTACGACACCATCTACTCGCACGACGCGTGGAAGGTCGACCGGATCTCCTACAACGCGCCGGGCATGCTGGTCTGGTACCGGGACACCGCGCTCGGCGACGTCAACCACGTCACCGGGCAGATGACCTCGCTGCCCAGCTACGGCGCGAAGGGCGGGTTGCTCATCGTCGACTCGCACTTCGACCCGCTGCGCCGCACCGGCGAGGCGGCCGTGAAGGACCCGTCGGTGACGGACAACCTGCCCAGCCGCCCGCAGTCGTCGAACGCGGCGTTCACGCTGAACCGGACGTACCCGTTCACCGAGTGCCTGGAGGCGGCGGACGAGCCGTACAGCGCCTACTGCACGAAGTTCAAGGGGCTGCCGCCGGTGAAGGCGTTCACCGATGCCAAGGGCTACTACCCGGGCATCGAGATGCGCGACGGTGCTGCCTACGCGCGGGACAACGACGCGTCGGTGGTGCTGCCGTCGCGTAACAACGCGCCGTACACCACCCGGGTCACCCACCCGGACGGCAGTCCGGCGCCGGAGTTCTACGGCGTGACCCTGGGCGGTGGCGCGATCGTGCTGGGCACCGGCAACCCCGGCGACCAGGGCGTGAACTACGGCGTCTCGCTCACCATCAAGAAGGCGGCCGGCGACAACTCGTCCGCCACGATCTTCGTCACCCCGGCGAAGAAGTAACGGTTTCAGGCACCAACAACTGACGGTGGGCCGGTGGCGGAGACGCCTCCGGCCCCACTGTCGTAAACCGAACTAATTGATCGATATTTGTCGTTACAAACGGCGTCGCTCGGCCGACGGTGTTCGGCGTGGCTGATGAAGCCCTGGTGTGTGACGGTGGAAAGCGTTCCCAACAAAATCTTGCAACAAATCGACGCGATCGTCTTCCCACCCGTCCCGCCAGTGTCTATGTTCACCATTGGTCCCACTCGTGGGATCGATCTCCCACCGGCCCGTACCCCCGTTGGGCCGGTTCCCTCACACCGGAGGTACCACGTGCGCAAAGTCGCAGTGGGTCTGCTCGGGCTCTCACTGACGGCGACAGGCCTGGCTTTCGGCCCGTCCGCCTCGGCGGCGCCTCAGCCCAAACTGCCGGCAGCAGCACCGGCCGCTGCCGAACCGCAGGCACTGAAGGACGAGCTGCCCGACAAGCTCGAGGACAAGCGCCGCGAGCTGCGTGAGCAGGGTCTCGCCGACGTGCTGAGCGGGCGCAGCAAGCCGATCGAGCGCAACGGCAGCACTGTCGTCAAGGTCGGCCAGGTCGGCAAGACGGCCACCAACGCCAAGGCGCGCTCCGCTGCCGGCGCTCAGGCGACGAAGGACCAGTACGTCGAGCTCAAGCGCGAGCGGACCGACAAGATCTTCGTGATCCTGGCCGAGTTCGGGGACGAGCGGCACCCGTCCTTCCCGGACAAGGACATGAACTCGGACATCGCCGGACCGGCGACGTTCGACGGTCCGCTGCACAACAAGATCCCCGAGCCCAACCGGGCCGTGGACAACTCCACCATCTGGCAGCCGGACTTCAGCCCGGAGCACTTCCGCCAGCTCTACTTCGGCACCAACCCGGGCGACGAGTCGCTCAAGCAGTACTACGAGGCGCAGTCCTCGGGTCGCTACACCGTCGATGGTGAGGTGACCGACTGGGTCAAGGTCAAGTACAACGAGGCCCGCTACGGTCGCTCCGACGACCCGAAGGCCGACGATGACCCGACCGGCGACCCCGCCGTCTGCGGCGACAACGTCTGCCCGAACACCTGGAACCTGATCGCCGACGCCGCCACCCAGTGGGTCGCCGACCAGAAGGCCAAGGGCCGGACGGACGCGCAGATCGCCACCGAGATGAAGTCCTTCGACCAGTGGGACCGCTTCGACTACGACGGTGACGGCGACTTCAACGAGTCGGACGGCTACATCGACCACTTCCAGATCGTCCACTCCGGCGGCGACCAGGCCGACGGTGACCCGCAGCAGGGTGAGGACGCGATCTGGAGCCACCGTTGGTCGGCGTTCAACAGCTCGCCCGTCGGCCCGCCGAACTTCCCGATCGGCGGCACCCAGATCGGCAACACCGGCGTCTGGATCCGCGACTACACGATCCAGCCGGAAAACGGTGGCCGCAGCGTCTTCTACCACGAGTACGGCCACGACCTGGGCCTGCCGGACGACTACGGATCGACGGACAACAACAACGAGCACTGGACCCTGATGGCCCAGAGCCGGCTCGGTGCCAAGAACGACATCGGCATCGGCGACCGGGGCGGTGACCTCGGCGCGTGGAACAAGCTCCAGCTCGGCTGGCTCGACTACGAGGTGATCGTGGCCGGGCAGAAGCGCTCGCTGGAACTCGGCCCGCAGGAGTACAACTCCGACAAGGCACAGGCCGCCGTGGTGGTGCTGCCGCAGCGGGAGTACACGTTCAACTACGGCGCGCCGTTCGCGGGCGCCAAGCAGTACTTCTCCGGTAACGAGGACGACCTCGACAGCAAGATGACGAGGACGTTCGACCTCACCGGCAAGTCCACGGCGGCGCTGTCGCTCAAGGGCAAGTACAGCATCGAGGAGACCTACGACTACCTCTACTTCGAGGCGTCGACGGACGGCGGTCAGACCTGGGCCGACCTGGACGGCACGGTCAACGGCAAGCCGATCGGCGTCGACGGCGCCGGCCGCCCGGCCCTCGACGGCAGCAGCAACGGCGCCTGGGCGGACATCAACATCCCGCTGACCTCGGTCGCCGGCAAGGTGGCGCAGGTCCGCCTGCACTACGTCACCGACGGTGGCGTCTCCGAGGGCGGCTTCTTCGGTGACGCGATCACCGTGACCGCCGACGGCCAGACCGTGTTCAGTGACGGCGCCGAGACCGACGCCGGCTGGGCCCTGGAGAAGTTCCAGGTGGTCGGTGCGACCTACACCCGGCTGTTCGACAACTACTACATCGCCGGCAACCGGTCGTACGTCTCGTACGACAAGTACCTGAAGACCGGCCCGTACTTCTTCGGCTACGCGAACACCCGCCCGGACTGGGTGGACCACTACGCGTACCAGGAGGGCCTGCTCATCTCGTACTGGAACACCCGCTGGTCGGACAACGACACGGGTGCCCACCCGGGTGAGGGTCGCAACCTGTACATCGACGCGCACCCGCGCCCGATCTACAACCTCACCGGGGCGCCGTGGCGGGCCCGCATCCAGATGTACGACGCACCGTTCAGCCTGAACAAGGCCGACTCGTTCACCCTGCACCTCAACAGCCAGCCGCAGTACATCCGTGGCCAGGCCGCTGAGCCGCTGTTCGACGACACCCAGAAGTACTTCTACGAGGAGCTGCCGAACCACGGCGTCAAGCTCCCCGCGAGCGGTGTCAAGATCAAGGTTCTGGAGCAGGACGGCACCTCGATGAAGATCCGGGTCAGCTGACCACTGATCCCGCACCAACCAGCGACGCCCGGGCAGGTCATCTGCCCGGGCGTCGCCCTTTGTCGAGCCCGCTCCCCTCATCCCGGTCCGGGGCAACCCGGGGCTTTCCCCTGTTCACGAAGACCACCGGGGTCGTCGGCGGCAACCGGGTCCTAGGCTGTCTGCCATGACCGACCAGCGCGGCGGAGCCGTCGACGAGTCCCGTGTCCTCACCGAGGGGCCGTGGACGCACCGTTTCGTCGGCGCAAACGGCAGTCGGTTCCACGTCGTCGAGGCCGGCACCGGGCCGATGGTGCTCTTCCTGCACGGTTTTCCCGAGCACTGGTGGGCCTGGCACCAGATGGTGCCGGCGGTCGCCGACGCCGGCTTCCGGGCGGTCGCCGTCGACCTGCGCGGCTACGGCGCCAGCGACAAACCACCCCGGGGGTACGACGGCTACACCCTCGCCGCCGACATCGCCGGGTTGATCCGCGCACTCGGGGAACGATCCGCGACCATCGTCGGCAGCGGCCTCGGTGGCATGGTGGCCTGGACGGTGGCCTCGTTCCACCCATCGCTGGTACGCCGACTGGTGGTGCTGGGAGCACCGCACCCACTACGTCTGCGCGCGGCCATCTTCGCCGACCCGCGCGGGCAGTTCACCGCCTCCACTCCGGCGTTGAAGTTCCAGCTACCCCGCTACGAGCACGTGCTGACCCGCGACGGCGCGGCGGCGATCGGGGAGATCCTGCGCCGCTGGGGCGGCCCACAGTGGGTGGCCGGGGCGGACTTCGAGGCGTACGCCGAGCGGTGCCGGGAGGCGATGTGCATCCCGCAGGCGGCGTTCTGCGCGCTGGAAGGCTACCGCTGGGCGTTCCGGTCGGTGCTGCGGCTGCACGGCTACCGGTTCGTCCGCCTGATGCAGAAGCCGCTGTCCACCCCGACCCTGCAACTGCACGGCGCGCTTGACGCCGCCTCCCTGCCCCGGACGGCGTTGGGCTCCGGCCGGTACGTCGTCGCCCCGTACGAGTGGCGGCTGCTCGACGAGGTCGGGCACTTCCCGCACCTGGAGGCACCGGAGCTGGTGCTCGGCGAGATCCTGCGGTGGGCCAAGACCTGACCGGTCAGACCCGCTGCTCCCGCAGGTCGGTGACCTCGGCGGCCGGCGCCCAACCCTGGTAGACGCCGAAGTCGAAGACCTCCAGCCGCATCGCTTCGGCCACCGGCCAGCGACCGCCGGTGTATTCCACCCGCAGCCACGCGTCGTGCTCACCGAGCACGATGAACGGCTGCCCCTTCCAGGTGCAGGTGGTCCGCACGTACGCCAGATCCTCGATCTCGCTCGCCGGCAGCACCCGGACGTAGCGGCCCGCGCGGACCTCCTCGAAGCCCTCGCCCGGCTCGGGCTGGTAGAGGCGGATGTCGTCGCCGTCCGGGCTGGCCTGGTATTCCCTGCCCCGCCAACGGGCCACGTAGCCGTCGCGCATCACGCCTCACCGACCCGTCGCCAGACGACCTCGTCGGTGTCCAGCTCTGCCACCACCCGCTCGGTGCCGTCCGCGCCGATCCGCCACAGTTGGGCGCCGTGCGGAAGGCGGGCGCTGTCCACTTTGAACTCGGCCACCACGTCGCTGCTCTCGCCCGGGGCGAAACCGTTGCCCCGGAACGGCGGGCGTTCGATGACCCAACCCTCCATGGCCCGCATCGCCGGCTCGTTCTGACCGCCGTACGGGATCCGGTAGAGGCTCGGCCGGTGCGCCGGCCAGCGCAACACGTAGATCTCCTCGGCGTCCGGCGCGAACGGCGAGCCGGGATAGCTGAGGCCGAGCGCGCCGTGCAGCTGAGCCGGTGTGGTCAGGTGCGACAGCTCACCGGCCCGGTGCACGAAGCCGGAGACCCGGTCGTAGCCACGATCCAGGTAGTACGCCAGCTGACTGGGCGCGATCGCCTTCTGCATGACCGTCGGTCGGGTCGGGTCGACCGCCGCGGGAGCGTACCGGGGGCGGGTGGTGGGCTCCGCCACGGCCGGTGCTTCCTCCTGGTCCACCTCCAGGTCGTCCCCGAGCCCCACCTCGGCGGCCCAGTTGGCCAACGCGACGATCTGCTCGCCGGGCAACTTGGCGCCGACCGGTGTGCCCGGGTTGACGGCGAACGACCAGTCCTCGTCCGGCCAACGCCGGATCAGCTGGGCGAACTTCACCCGGACCGTGTCCACGTCGCCGTCGACATGGTCGGCGAGGCGCTCCGGCGACGTGTAGACCACCACGTACGTTTCGCCGTCGAGCTGCCCCGTACGCCAGACGAAGCCGGGGTCCCCCGGGCGGCTGCCCGGCACCGACTCCGGTGCCGCCGGCAGCAGCACCCGGGCCAGCAGCAGGGTGGACAGGAACGTGTCGGTGCTGCCGGAACCGGCGGCGCTGAGCAGGTCCTCCTCGACCGTGTTGGCCGGGTCGAACTCGATCGGCGCCGGTTCGTCGGCCGGTGGGCGCTGCTCGTCGGCCGCGACCCGGCTCCCGCCACCGACCGGGGCGTCGGCGCGGTCGTCGGCCCGCACCCCACCCAGGCCGGCACGGTCGGTCTCGGTGGGAGCCGTGGGGTGCGCGACCGGCGGACCGGGAGTGAACGACGCGGGACCGGAAGGGCTGGGGCTGAAGGACGACGGCCCGAACAGGCCGGGACCGGAGGACGCCGGGCCGAACAACGGCGGGGCGGCCTCGGCGGAGCTGGACCCTGGGAACGCGTCGACCGGCGCGCTGCTCTCGATCGGGTCGGTGAGGTCGCGGGACTCGATGATGGTGCCCTCGATGACGATGGGCGTGAAGCCACGGCGCGGCGCGGGCGGGCCGGAGACCGGTTCCGCGACGGATACCGGAAGATCCTCCACCGGCTCGAACCGGCCCGGCCGGTCCTGCGGGATCGCCTGGGTCTCCTCCGCCGAGGGACCGGACCGACCGGGCGCCCCGGCCAGCGGAGGCTCACCGGCCAGCCGGAACGCACGGGTGGGCTCCTCGGCCAACGGATTGTGCCGGCGCGGAGGCAGGGGCTGGGTGATTTCCTCGTCGGATGACGGCGCGCCTGCTCCGCGGGGGGCACCGAGGCCGTCCGCCGGCCGACGCAGCGGCCGGGTCGCCTCCGGATCGGTCATCGGAAAGGCGCGCGTCGCGGTCTCGTCGGCCGGGGCATCGGCGGGCCGACGCCGGGGAAAGGGTTGACTGCCTCGCCCGAACCGGGTCGGCGGGGCCGCGCGATCGCCGGAACGCCCCCCGCTCGCGGCCGGGTCCCGGGCGGGGCTGGGGTCGAAGAAGGAGCGCCGGGGGGCCGCCTGTGGGCCGGCGTTGCCGTTACCCGCTGCGGGGGCGTCGCCGTCGCCGGGCCGGGTCGGTGCCGGCCAGCCCATGCCCGGCCCCGGCTGATCGGCGGCGGGGCCGGTGGCTCCCAGCGGAGTGAACCGGGACGGTCGGCCGGTGCGGGGCAGGGCGTCGGTGCCGGACGCGGGCCGGGGAAGCTCGGACGGGTGCCGCTGACCTGCGGCGGGCAGGCTCTCCTCGCCGGATCGGCGCGACGACTCACCGGGCACGGGTGGCCGCGGCGCCGGGCCCGGGGCCGCGGGGGCACCCACCCGCGGCGGCGCACCGCGGGTGGGCCTCCGGGGTGCCAGCGGAGCGGTCTCGGGACCGGACGGGGCGGCTGCCGCCGCCGGGGGCGATCCAGCGGCCGGCGCGGCGTCCCGATGGGGCATGCCCGGCCGGGTACGGGCCAACGTCTCCGCCCGCTCCAGGCGGGCGCGGGCGCCCATGGCACGGCCCGGCAGCCGTACGTCACCTCGCGACAGCTGGGACACGAACCAGGCCGGCAGGTAGCCCTCGACCGGTAGACCCGGGTTGACCGCGAGCCACCACTCCGGGTTGGGCCAGCTGGCCGCGAGATCGGCGAAGGGGACCCGTCGGTTGCTGCCGGCGTGATCGCCGAGGCAGGCACGTAGCGCGGCGGCGGAGGTGAAGGCCAGGACGTGGGTCCGGCCGCCGGTGGTCCAGGTGCCCCAGCCGGCGGGTGGTTGGCCGGGCTGCGTCGGCGCGGAGACCGGCAGCAACACGTCGGTGCGGGACAGGAGCCGGAAGTAGAGCTCCTGGTCGTTGGCGCGTAGCGCGTCGCGCATCGCCACCTCGGCCTCCGTGGCCGGCTCCCATGCGGTCACGGCCACCTCCCCTTCCGAGAACAGGCCACAGGTATCGCGTACAACCTACAAGGTGGTACCAAGATCACAATGGCTGGCCGGCGGCGGTCTGTCGGGGCGCGGACGAGGCGATAACATCGCGTCCCGGAGCCGACACGATACGGAGGGTGTCGATGTCCCGATCGATCACGCGCCCGGTCCTCGCCGGTCTGGCCGTCAGCCTGTTGACCGTACCGGCCCTGCCGACCGTCGCCGCCACCGCCGGGCTCCGGGCGGCGCCGGCCTGCACCACCCCACTCGCCCCCGTCCGGCCGGTCTCGGCCGAGCCCTGGCCGCAGCGACGGTACGACCCCGCACGGCTCGCGCCGCTGGCCACCGGCGTCGGGGTGACCGTCGCGGTGGTCGACTCCGGCGTCGACCGGATGCATCCGCAACTGGCCGGGCGGGTGTTGGCCGGCGCTGACCTGCTCGACCTCGGCGGGGACGGCGGTCGGGACTGCGCCGGGCACGGCACCGGTGTGGCGAGCATCATCGCGGCGGCGCCCCGCCGCGACGTCGCCTTCCGGGGCCTCGCGCCGGGCGCCCGGATCCTGCCGGTGCGGGTGAGTGAGCAGCAGGTGGTGCAGGGGCGGGAGTCGGGGCGTACGGTCAGCGCCGACGAGTTCGCCCGGGCCATCCGGTGGGCCGTCGACCACGACGCCGACGTGGTGAACCTGTCCGTGGTGCTGTACGCGGACGACCCGGAGGTCCGTTCCGCCGTGCGGTACGCGGTCGACCGGGACGTGGTGCTGGTGGCCGCCGCCGGCAACCTGCACGACAGCGGTGACCCCCGACCGTTCCCCGCCGGCTATGACGGGGTGCTCGGCGTGGGGGCGATCGGGGCGGACGGTGGGCGGGCGGCCTTCTCGCAGACCGGCCCGTACGTCGATTTGGTCGCGCCGGGCAGCGAGGTGCTGACCGCCGCACCCGGCGCGGGCCATCATCGCGTCGAGGGCACCAGTTACGCGGCACCCTTCGTGGCGGCCACCGCCGCGTTGCTCCGGGAGTACCGCCCCGAGCTGACCGCCGCCCAGGTGGCGGAACGGATCATCGCCACCGCCGATCCGGCTCCGGGCTCGGGCCGCGGAGGCGGGTACGGCGCCGGCGTGCTGAACCCCTACCGGGCGGTCACCGAGACCAGCGGCGGCCGTACCGGCGGCTCGCGGCCGGTCGCCGCGCTCGCCGACGACCGGGCCGACCCGGCGCAGCTCGCCCGGCAGGCCCGCCGGGACACCGCCCGGGACCGAGCCCTGCTGGTCGGGGCGGTGGTCGGCATGACGGCGCTCACCGTGGCGCTGCTCGCCCTGGTGGTGCCGCGGGGTGCCCGCCGACGCTGGCGCCCGGCCGACCAGATCTGACCTCGCCCGGCCACGGCCCCGGGTCGGCTGCGGCCGGGGCGCTGGCCCGGACACGGTCAGCGCTCCCGGCCCACATCGCTCACTGGAACAGCCCGGTGTTCTTCTTTTCGGTGTCCAGGTAGTCGGTGGCGGAGTCGTTCACCGCCAGCCTGATGTCCCGCAGCATCCCCTGGAGGTCCTGGGAGGCCGAGCGCCACCGCGCCTGCCGCTGCTCGTACGCCTGCCGGGCCTCGCCCGTCCAGCTCGCCACCAGCGGCGCGGCGTCGCGTTCGAGTTGACCGAGTTGCGTGTCGAGGGTGTTCAACGCCTTTTGAATGTCCGCGCCGGCCTGCTGAAGCGCGGCGAAGTTGACGACCAGCACACCATGGTCCATCGGATTCCCTCCCCAGCGGGATCAGAGCGGCAGTTGGATGCCGCCGCGGTTGGTGCCGGCCACCCGGCTGGCCGCCTCGTCGTCGGACACGTCGTACTGCCGACCGGCGGTGCGGATCGCACCGGCGGTCTCCCGCAGGGCCCGGTGCAGCGCCGCCTGGTCCTGTGACCACTGCTGCTTGACCTGCTCGAACGACCGCCCACCGGCGCCGCGCCAGGCCTGCTGCAACACCTCCAACTCGGCCAGCAGGCCGGTCAGCATGGACTGCAACGACTGGTCCACCTGTTCGAACTTCGCGGCGGTCTGTTGCATCACCGCGGCTTCTGCCTTGGTCTGAGACACCCGGACGTCACCTCGTCTCTCCGATCGCACCTGGCTGTCGACGCGCCCAACCCGTCGGACGCGTCGTCGCTTGGCCCGTCGTCGAGCACTGAGACACGGGTCAGCGACGGACTTCGTGGCTGACGGTAGCGACCTCGTAGCGGTTCTGCTACCCCCTGTGGCTCTCCTGTGGACAACCGGGACAGCCATCGGTCGCTTACGATGTGCCGCAGCCACGTCGCGGCGCGTGACGGGCCGTCGGAGGACGGCCGGCCGCCCGACACGGTCCCACTGGTCGAGGAGGCACGGTGCCGGCGATCACCACCGGAGGGCCGCACCCGGCGACCCCGGTCGGGTCCGGGGCGGGTGCCCCACGGGCGATCGGTCCGGGCCGACCCACCGGTCGCACCCTCGGGTCGGGCGATCAGGGCACGCCTCGTCGGTCACCCGCCGACCAGTGGATCGCACTCGCCCGGCGTACGGGCGCAGGAGTGCGAGCCGGGCAACTCGTCGCCGCCCAGGTCGCGGCGGCGCTCGTCCTCGTCGCCCTCGGACGACCCGCACCGGTCGTCGTCGTGGCCGCGCTGGTGGCCGTGCTGCTGGTGGCGACCGCCTGGGTGCCGGTTCGGGGGCGTTGGCTCTTCGAGTGGCTGGGCACCGCCACCGGGCATCTCACCCGCCGTCGGGCGCTGAGCGGGCCGGCGGGCCCGGCCGACCTGCTCGACCTGGTCGCCCCGGGCACCGTCGTCCGCTCGACCGAGCTGACCGACGGGCCGGCGGCCGTCCTGGAGGACATCGGGGGGATGGTGGCGCTGCTGGAGCTCGGCGACCCCGGCGACCTGCTCGGCGACGCGTCACAGCCGATTCCCGCGCCGGCCGCGTTGCTGCCCCCGGCCGGGCCCGACACGCCCCCGCTGCTGGTGCAACTGCTGCTCGCCGGGTCACCGGCTCCGGTACCGGGCGCGGGCGGCACGGTCGGCACGTCGTACCGGCAGCTCACCGACGGGCGGCTCGCCGGGCGGGAACGGGCCGTGGTGGCGGTCCGGGTGCTGCGGGTGGACGGCTGGTCCGAGGAGGACCTGCGCCGCGCCCTCGCCGGCACGGTACGCCGGATCGTGCGCCGGCTCGGGTCGTTGACCGCGCGGCCACTCGGTGTGCCGGCGGCGCTGCGCGTCCTGGGCGAGTTGGCCCACCACGACGGTGCGCCGACACGGGAGTCCTGGCCGGCGATCCGGTCCGGCACGCTGCACCAGGCGACCTTCCACCTGATCCGCTGGCCCGACCCGGTCGGTGCGGTCGGACGTCGACTGGTGCCCCGACTGCTCGCGCTGCCGGCGACCGCGACGACGGTGTCCCTGTCGGCGGGACCGTCGACGACGGCGTCGATGCCGTCGGGCCGGTCGACGAGCACCGGCTCCGCGGTGCCGACCGAGCTGACCGTACGCCTGGCTGCCGGGACGGCGACCGAATTGGCCGCGGCCTCCGAGGCGTTGATCCGTCTGGTGACGGACCTGGGCGGAAAGCTGCGTCGGCTCGACGGCGCCCACCTGGGCGGGCTGGCCGCGACGCTGCCGTTGGCGCTGACGGCAGCCGGTCCGCAGCCCCGCCCAGCGGCACCCGGCCCGTCGGTGGACGACTGGGAGCTTTCCCTGGGCGACGCGGGCATGATGGTCGGCACCAACCGGCACGGCGGAGCGGTCACCGTGCGGCTGTTCCGGCCGGAGAGCACCCGGGTGCTGCTGGTCGGCGGCGTACGCGCGGCGCAGCTGGTGGCCCTGCGCGCCCTGGCGCTCGGCGCCCTGGTGGTGGTGCAGACCGTGCGACCGCGCGCGTGGGAGCCGTTCGTCCGGGGGGTTGGCGCGCCGGGCGGCACGATACCCCTGCTTCCGCCCGGCCGGTCGGTGGCCGACGGGGTGGCCACCGCGCTGCGTCCGTTGCTGCTGGTCGTCGACGCCGGGCCGGTGGCCGCCGACGCCGCGCCGGGCCCGCCGTGGCAGGCCACTCTGGTGGTACGCGACGAGCTGACCCCGGCCGACGTGGACGCGTTGAGCCGGGCCGACCTGGCGTTGCTCCAACCGCTGAACGCCGCCGAGGCCACCCTGGCCGGAGCCGCACTCGGGCTGGGCGGTTCGGCCGAGTGGTTGACCCGGATCCGGGACGACATGGTGGCCGTGGTCAACCGGCGGGCGCTGCGCTGGGCGCTGCTCTCCCCCACCCCGATCGAGGCGCAACTGATCGGGCCACCGGCCCGCGGCTGACCCACCACGATGGTCAGCTGCGGGTTACGCCGGTGGGCGGTCCGTGGCACGATCCCCGCCATGGGTTTTCTGAAAGGTCTGCTGATTCGGCTGGCCAGCACAGCTCTGGCTTTCTGGCTGGCCACGCTCCTCATTCCGGGCATCACCCTGGATTCGAACTCCGCCACCGAGACGGTGACCACGCTGCTCCTGGTGGCGGTGATCTTCGGTGTGGTCAACGCGGTCCTCCAGCCGATCATCAAGACCGTCGGCTGCGGCTTCTACCTCCTGACGCTGGGCCTCATCGCCCTGGTGGTGAACGGGCTGCTGTTCCTGCTCACCAGTTGGATCGCGGACCAGGCCGGGCTGCCGTTCTCGGTGGACGGGTTCTGGCCGGCGGCCGTGCTCGGTGCCCTCTTCGTGAGCATCGTGACCTGGATCCTCGGCGCCGTCCTCGACCGGGACTGACCGGCGGGCGGTCGTCGCCGAACCGGCCCGCCCGGCGCTTCGACCTCCGCCGGGCGGGCCGACGACCAGCATCCGGGAATTGGTCGGCCTGGCCGCCCATCTCGACGATTAGCGTCGCGGCATGTTCTCGTTGACCCACGCCGACGGTCACCTGCTCAGCGCCGATCCCGCGCGCATCGATCTGGACCTGGTGCACCACTGGTTGTCCACCGACGCGTACTGGGCGCTCGGACGGGACGCGGAGATCACCGCGCGGGCGTTCGCCGGCTCGCTGCCGTTCGGCGTCTACCGGCCGGAGGACGGCCGTCAGGTGGCGGTGGCCCGGGTGGTCACCGACGGCGCCACCTTCGCCTGGCTCTGCGACGTGTACGTCGACCGCGCCGCCCGGGGTCGCGGGTTGGGCGGATGGCTGGTCGGCGGGATCCGCGACCACCTGGACGAGCTGGGCGTACGCCGGATCGTGCTCTGCACCAACGACGCCCACCAGGTGTACGCGCGGGTGGGCTTCACGCCGTTGGACGTGCCACAACGGTGGATGCAGCTCGATCGACGTCCCCCGGTGACGCCGATCACCGGAAAGGAACAAAACGGCGGTACACCCCTTACGGTGGAGGCGTGACGCCACTCCGCCTGGGATACCTCTACGGCCTCGGCGCGTACCTGCTCTGGGGTTTCTTTCCGCTCTACCTCAAGCTGCTGCGGCCCGCCGGCCCGCTGGAGATCCTGGCCCACCGGATCGTCTGGTCGGTGCTCTTCGTGGCCCTGCTGTTGGCGGCGCTGCGCAACATCGGCTTCCTGCGTGCGCTGCTGCGCCGCCCCTGGGCGGTGGCCGGGATCGTCGCGGCCGCCGCGCTGATCGCGGTCAACTGGGGCACCTACATCTACGGGGTCAACTCCGACCGGGTGGTGGAGACCGCGCTCGGTTACTTCATCAACCCGCTGGTCGTGGTGCTGCTCGGGGTGACGGTGCTGCGGGAGCGGCTGCGGCCGGCGCAGTGGGTGGCGCTGGGGATCGGCGCGTCGGCGGTCGCGGTGCTCACGGTGGACTACGGTCGGCTGCCCTGGTTGGCGTTGACCCTGGCGTTCAGCTTCGCCGGGTACGGCCTGGTCAAGAAGCGGCTCGGGCTGCCGGCGGCGGAGGGGCTCTTCGTCGAGTCGGCGGTGCTGGCGTTGCCGGCTCTGGGCTACCTCGGCTGGCTGACGGCACAGGCCGACCTGACCTTCGGGCACGTGTCGGCCGGACACACCGCGCTGCTGGTGCTGGCCGGCGCCGCCACCGCGATTCCGCTGCTGCTGTTCGCCGGGGCGGCCAACCGCCTACCGCTGAGCAGCCTCGGCATGATCCAGTATCTGGCGCCGGTCCTTCAGCTCGGCTGCGGTGTGCTGATCTTTCACGAGCCGATGCCCCCGGCCCGCCTGGCCGGTTTCGCGCTGGTCTGGCTCGCCCTGATCGTCTTCACCGCCGACGCGGTCCACACCTCCCGCCGCACCCGCACCCGGCCCCGACCCCCAACCGCGGTCGATCAAGGAGTTGTGGTGCCCGCCCAGCACTAGTTCGGCCGGTTTGTCGCCCAGCACAACTCCTTGATCGACGCAGACGGGTCGCGGCTACGGCACGGCGTAGGTGAGGATGGGGGTGCCGTCGGCCTTCTGGAGCTCCACGCTGACCAGCTCGGCGTCGGTGAACCGG
Source organism: Micromonospora sp. NPDC049645 (assembly GCF_040675155.1). Classification (NCBI taxonomy): domain Bacteria; kingdom Bacillati; phylum Actinomycetota; class Actinomycetes; order Micromonosporales; family Micromonosporaceae; genus Micromonospora; species Micromonospora sp. NPDC049645. Next base: position 544,902 of record NZ_JBFAOI010000001.1, on the reverse strand, counting down.
GTGGCGCCGGTGAAGCTGAGGTCGTCACCGGGGGCCGCCAGCCAGGAGCCGATCTGTTCGGTGGTGCCGTTCGGCCCGCGCGCCACCAGCCGGAACGGGTACGCCTTGCCGTAGCTCGTCCGCGCGTCGTACCCGCAGCGCATGGTCACCTCGGTGCCCCACTCGGTGCCGGTGAGCCCGATGTCGGCGTGCACCGGCCCGGCCGAGGCCACCGGCCGCATGGCGACCATCGACACCTGCGGCGCCGGGGTGCCGCCCTGCGCGCCGGAGGGCCGGCCGGGGCTGACCGGCCGGGGCAGCGCCACGGCGGTGCCCACCCCCACCAGCAGCGCCAGGCCGGCGGCGGCCAGTGTGGTCAGCGCGTACCGTCGCCGCTCGGCGGTGCGGTCCCGACGACGGCGACGCCGGGCCTCGTCGAGCAGCGCGGGCACCCGGGGCGGGGCCGGCGGCGGCAGGATCTGCTCCAACCCCGCCGGGTCGAGGCGGCCGAGCAACCCGGGCAGGACGGCGATCTCGGCGACCGCCTCCCGACACGACGCGCAGCCGCCGAGGTGCCGCTCGTAGGCCGCCCGCTCGGCGGGGGCCAGGGCACCCAGCACGTACGCGCCGTCGTCGTACGCGAACTCGCACCGGGTCATCCCGTCACCCCCATTTCCGCAAGGACCAACCGTAGAGACCGCAGTGCGTAGTGGGTTCGTGACTTCACGGTCCCCGGTGGTACGCCGAGGCGGGACGCCGCCTCGGCTACCGAACGCCCCTGGTAGAAGCACTCGACCAGCACTTCCCGGTGGGTCGGGCTGAGCCGGTTCAGCGCCTCGGCGACGGTCCACGCCTCCACCGCCCGTTCGGCCTCGTCGATCACCTCCGGCGGTTCGGGCAGATCGTCGGTGAACACCTCGCCGACCCGGGTGGAGCGCCGACGCCAGGCGTCGATGGCCAGGTTGCGGGCGGTGGTGAACAGCCAGGACCGCACCGAACCGCGCCTCGGGTCGAGCGCCTCCGGGTGTCGCCAGGCCCGCAGCAGCGTCTCCTGCACCAGGTCCTCGGCCCGCTGCCGGTCCCCGTTGACCAGCCGCAGGGCATGGGCGTACAGCGCTTCCGCGTGCTCGTCGTGCAGCGCGCGCAGCAGTTGGGCGTCATGGTCGCTGATGGCGGTCTCCTCGCTTCCGGCGCGCGTCCGGCGGTGCGTCCGCTCGGGAATACGTGCGGTCACGCCGAACGGTTCAGCCCGAGGTCAGACCGGCTGCGCGAGGGTTGTCGCCCGCGCAGGTGTTCATGCCCGGTTCACATCGTGGCCGACGAGCGCTCACCACGTCCTCCTAGCGTCCGGCTGGTACGCCGCCTGTCGTGCCACCGACTTCTCTGGAGGCTTCCCCCATGAGCGACCGTCCCCGGCTGCTCCCCCTGTTGAACGGCACCCGTCATGGCACCCGTGACGCCATGACCTGTCTGTACCGCTGCGGAAACGCCTGTGACCACCCGGTCCCGAACACCTCCGACAACGCGTACTTCGGTGACGTGGTGAGCGCGGAGGTCTCGCGGCGTGGGGTGGTTCGGGCCGGCGCGGTCGGCGCGCTGGTTCTCGGTTTCGGCGGCGCGGCGGCAGGTGCGCTCGCCGGCGCGGCCCCGGCCACGGCGGCCCCGAGCACCCCGGACGTCCCGGAGGCCTTCGGTTTCGGTCGTCCCAGCACCGGAGTCGGCAGCGGCGCGCTGACCTTCAAGCCGATTCCACCGAACAAGCTGGACACCCTGGTCGTGCCGAACGGCTACGACCACGCCGTGGTGATCAAGTGGGGTGACCCGGTGCTGCCGGGCGCGCCGGAGTTCAACCTGCACCACCAGACCGCCGCCGCGCAGTCCAAGCAGTTCGGTTACAACAACGACTTCGTGGGCGTGCTGCCGCTGGACAAGCAGGGCAAGCGGGCGCTGCTCGTGGTCAACCACGAGTACACCAACGAGGACCTGATGTTCCCGGGCTTCCCCGGGCTGGACGGGCTCTCCGTGGAGCAGCTGCGCACCGCGATGGCCGCGCACGGCATGTCCGTGGTGGAGCTGGAGCGGGTCGCGGGCACCGGGCAGTGGAAGCCGGTCGACAAGGGCCCTCGGCCGTACAACCGGCGGGTCACCGCGCTGAGCACCAAGTTCGACCTGACCGGCCCGGCCGCCGGCTCGGCCTGGCTGAAGACCGCCGCCGACCCCAAGGGCCGTACGGTCGTCGGCACGCTCAACAACTGCGCCGGTGGGGTGACCCCGTGGGGCACGGTGCTCTCCGGCGAGGAGAACTTCAACCAGTACTTCGTCGGCGCCGACGCCGCCCCGGCCGAGCTGAAGCCGAAGCTGGACCGGTACGGCATCAGCACCGCCAGCCGCTACCCGAGCGGCAGCCGTAAGTGGGAGCGCGCGGACGAGCGCTTCGACCTGGCGAAGCACCCCAACGAGGCGCACCGGTTCGGTTGGGTCGTCGAGATCGACCCGTTCGACCCGGAGAGCCGCCCGCGTAAGCACACCGCGATGGGCCGGTTCAAGCACGAGGGCGCGAACGTGATCGTCGCGAAGGACGGCCACGTGGTCGCGTACATGGGCGACGACGAGCGGTTCGACTACCTCTACAAGTTCGTCTCGGACAACAAGTTCATGAAGGGCAACTCCTGGGCTGCCCGCAAGCACAACCTGACCCTGCTGGAGTCCGGCACGCTCTACGTGGCGAAGCTCGACCAGACCAGCGCCGCCGAGATCGACGGCTCGGGCAAGCTCCCCGCCGACGGCGCGTTCAACGGCCGGGGTCACTGGATCAAGCTGGTCAGTGGCAACCGGTCGTTCGTCGACGGGATGACCGCGGCGGACGTGCTCACCTTCACCCGGCTCGCCGGTGACAAGGTCGGCGCGACCAAGATGGACCGCCCCGAGGACGTCGAGCCGAGCCTGCTCACCGGCAAGGTGTACGTGGCGCTGACCAACAACACCAACCGTGGCGTCGGCAGCAACCCGAAGGCGGACGAGGCGAACCCGCGCAACGCCAACAAGCACGGGCAGGTCCTGGAGTTGGTCGAGGATCGCAACGACAACACCTCGGAGACCTTCGCCTGGTCACTGCCGATCGTCTGCGGCGACCCGACCGACCCGTCGACCTTCTTCGCCGGGTACGACAAGACCAAGGTCTCCCCGATCTCCTGCCCGGACAACGTCGCCTTCGACGCCACCGGCAACCTGTGGATCTCCACCGACGGCAACGCGCTGGGCAGCAACGACGGCCTCTTCGCCGTCGCCGTCGAGGGTCCGGAGCGGGGTCACCTCAAGCAGTTCCTGACCGTGCCGCTCGGCGCGGAGACCTGCGGCCCGTTCATCACCGGTGACAACCGCTCGGTCTTCGTCGCCGTGCAGCACCCGGGCGAGATCAGCGGCGCCTCGGTGGAGAACCCGGCCTCGAACTGGCCGGACGGCGACTACGCCAAGCCGGGCGTGGTGGTCACCTGGCGCCTCGACGGCGGCCCGGTGGGTAGCTGACCCCACATCCACGGCCGGTGGGCCGCTGACGTTGTTCCGGCGGTCCGGCGCTGGACCGCCCCGAGAGGCCCTCTCCCCGCCTGGGAGAGGGCCTCTCGGCCTGGGAGAGGGCCCCTCTCGGCCTGGAACGGGGGTCGGTCAGTTGTCGGCGGCGATGCCGTCGGCCACGCTGCGGGCCACGGTGAGCAGCTTGGCGCGTACCACCCGGGCGGAGGTCATCATCTCGCTGGCCGGCAGCGCGCAGGCCAGCACGACCCGGCGTTCCATGTCCTTGTCCGGCGCGACGAGCACCGCGGCGCACGCCACCCCCTGCCGGAACTGGCCCATCTCCAACTGCATGCCGCGCCGGTCGCCGGCGGCCAGGTCGGCCTCGAAACTCTCCGTCGTGGTCAGCGTGGCGGTGGTGAACGGCCGCATGCCGTACTCGCGTAGGTAGCGGTAGCGCTGGTCGGCGGTGAGGGTGGCGAGCAACGACTTGCCCAGGGCGGTCGCGTGCGCACCCTCGTCGAAGCCGGGGACCAGGTCCTCCAGGTAGGGCGAGCGGTGCCCCTCGGCGACCGCTGTGAGGGCCACCTGGCCGCCGACGAACCGCCCGAGGTAGTGGCTGTAGCCCGTGTCCAGCGCGGCCCGCCGCAGCGTCTCACCGACCGCTGGCGGGCCCCGGAACGCCGTGACCAACTCCCGGTACCGGTCGGCCACCTCCAACCCCACGATGTACGTGCCGTCCTCGCGACGGATCACGTAGCCCTCGTAGGCGAGGGTGCGGACGAGGTGGTAGGTGGTCGCCACGGTCAGCTCACAGCGCCGGGCGATCTGCTTGACGGTCAGGCCCTTCGGGGCGCGACCGACCGACTCCAGCACCCGTAGCGCTCGGGACACGCTGCGAATCAGGTCCGAAGGTTCTGCCAAGGGGTCGCGCACAACCACCTCCGCCGCCGGGGACTTACACCATATGAAAAACAGGCCCGGTGCGAAATGCCTGTTCGGGTCGAGGATGCCAGATCACTATCCACAGCACGTTCCCCGACGATCACCAAGAGTGCGCTGAGCGGGATTCGCGTACGTTTGCGGGACGATGACCAACACCTCCATTACCCCGAAATCGACCACCGCGCGACCCCGACCGGTCGGGGCCAGCGCCGGCGCGGTCGTCACCACCGTGGCCTGCGTGCTCCCCGTCTTCCTGGTCGGTGGTCTCGCCGTGCAGATGGGCGCCGACCTCGGTTTCTCACCGGCCGGTCTGGGCCTGGCGGTCTCCGTCTACTTCGGGGTCAGCGCGCTGGCCTCGATGCCCTCCGGCCGCCTGGTCGAGCGGTACGGACCGGCTCTGGTCGCCCGCTGCGGCATCCTGCTCGCCGCCGGATCGATGCTCGCCGTGGCCGCCTTCGCCCGGTCGTACCCGATGCTGGTCGGCCTGCTGGCCCTCAGCGCCGCCGCGAACGCACTCGGCCAGCTGGCCAGCAACACGGCGCTGGCTCAGCACGTGCCGGCCCGGCGGCAGGGGCTGTCGTTCGGTGTCAAGCAGGCCGCCATCCCGGTCTCCACGCTGCTCGCCGGGGCGGCGGTGCCCACCATCGCGCTCACCGCCGGCTGGCGCTGGGCGTTCGTGGCCGCCGCCGTGGCCGCGTTGACGGCGCTGGCGGCCGTACCCCGGCAGTTGCCCGGCCCGGCGCGGCGGGCCGGCGGCACGCGCGCCGGGCGGGCCACCGCGGCGCTGGTGGTGCTCGGCGCGGCGGCCACGTTGGCCTCCGGCGCGGCCAACGCGCTGGGCACCTTCCTGGTGGACTCCGCCGCGGCCCGGGGCCTGTCACCCGGCCTCGCCGGCCTCACCCTCACCCTGGGCAGCGCGACCTGCGTGGCGGCCCGGGTGGGCGCCGGCTGGCTGGCCGACCGTCGCGACACCGGGCACGTCGCCCTCATCGCCGCGATGCTGGTCGTCGGCGCTGTCGGGCTGGGCCTGCTCGCGGTGACCGGCTCGGTGCCGCTGGTGGCCGGCGTGCTCCTCGGCTTCGGCCTGGGCTGGGCCTGGCCCGGCCTGATGAACTTCGCGGTGGTCCGGCTCCACCCCCAGTCACCGGCCGCCGCCACCTCGATCACCCAGACCGGGGTGTACGCGGGCGGCTGCCTCGGCCCGCTGAGCCTGGGCCCACTCGCCGCCCACCTCGGCTACCCGGTGATGTGGACCGTCGCGGCCGTGTCGATGCTGCTCGCCGCCGCCCTCATGCTCGTCGGCAGTCGACTGTTGACCCGCGTCGCCGCCCGGGTTGGAAATGGCGGCGCGGATCAGCTGGTGCGGTCGGCGATGTAGTCGCAGAGCGACTCGAGCGCGCTGCGGGACGGGCCGTGCGGCAGCGGGGCGAGCTGCGCGCGGGCCTCCTCGGCGTAGCTGCGCACGGTCTCCCGGGCCCGCTTGAGCGCCGGGCTCTCCCGGAGCAACCCCAACGCCTCGGCGTGCAGCGCGTCGTCGGTCAGCGGGCCGGTCGCCAGGATCTCCCGCAGCCGCACCGACGACGCGTCGGAGTCGTCCGCCTCGCGGGCGTAGAGCACCGGCAGGGTCGGGACACCCTCGCGCAGGTCCGTGCCGGGCGTCTTACCCGACTGCACCGACTCGGAGGCGATGTCCAGCAGGTCGTCGGAGAGTTGGAAGGCGACACCGATCGTCTCGCCGTACCCGGCGAGCGCCTCCACGTGCTCCGGGGCGGCGCCACCGAACATGCCGCCGAACCGGGCCGACGTGGCGATCAGCGAACCGGTCTTCTCGGCGATGACGTGCAGGTAGTGGGCCACCGGGTCGTCACCGGCGCGCGGCCCCACGGTCTCCGCGATCTGGCCGTGCACCAGCCGGGCGAAGGTGCGCGCCTGCAACCGGACCGCCTCGGGGCCCAGATCCGCGGCGATGTCGGCCGCGCGGGCGAAGAGATAGTCGCCGACCAGGATGGCGACCGAGTTGGTCCACCGGGAGTTCGCGCTGGGCGCGCCCCGACGGACGGCGGCCTCGTCCATCACGTCGTCGTGGTAGAGGGTGGCGAGGTGCGTGAGCTCCATCACCACGGCGGCCGGAACCACCTGCGCAGCGGTCGGATCGCCGAACTGGGCCCCGAGCGCCACCAGCAGCGGCCGGAAACGCTTCCCGCCGGCCTCGACGAGGTGCCGGGCAGCCTCGGTGACGAAGGGGTCGGCGCTTGACACACTGGCCCGCAGCTCGACCTCGACCGTGTCCAGCAGACCCAGCACGGACGCCTCGACGCGGGGATCGGCGAGGTTGAGGCCGATCGCGCCGAACTGACTCGTGCTCGCCCGACCCCGCCGACCGCCGGAGCCGGAGACACCTGAACGCTCGCCCGCCGGATTCACCACGCTATCAACCATGCCACACCCGTTCGACCTGCTCCGGGCCGGGGATACGCACCGGGGGCCGGCACGTGAACACGCGCCGACCCCCAGTGATCGCTCCTTCGGTCATCGCACGAATTCGGCAGCTCCAGCGGCCAGATCGAGCAGCGGCGCCGGGGCGACGCCAAGCACCAGGGTCGCCAACACACCGATCATCAGCGCGGCGGAGGTGAGCCCACCGGGCACGGTGACCGTCGGGGTCGACTCGCCCGGCTCGGAGAGCCACATCATCACCACGACCCGCAGGTACGGGAACGCGAGCACCATGCTGGTCAGCACACCGGCGATCACCAGCCACGCCTGGCCACCCTCCAGGGCCGGCCCGAAGATGGCGAACTTGCTGGTGAAGCCGCTGGTCAGCGGGATACCGGCGAAGGCGAGCAGGATGAACGTGAACAGCGCGGCGAAGAACGGCGACCGCCGGCCCAGCCCGGCCCAACGGGACAGGTGGGTGGCCTCTCCGTCCTCGTCACGCACCAGGGTCACCACGGCGAACGCGGCCAGCACCGAGAAGCCGTACGCCACCAGGTAGAACATCGTGCCGGCGAGCCCGTCGCGGCTGGGCGCCAACACACCGACCAGCAGGTAGCCGGCGTTGGCGATCGAGGAGTACGCGAGCAGCCGCTTGATGTCGGTCTGGGTGACCGCGAGCACCGCGCCCACCAGCATGGTCAGCACCGCCACCGCACCGAGGACCGGGGTGAAGTCCCAGTTGGCGTCGGCGAACGCGACCTGGAAGACGCGCAGCAGGGCACCGAACGCGGCGACCTTGGTGCAGGCCGCCATGAAGCCGGTGACCGGGGTCGGCGCGCCCTGGTAGACGTCCGGCGTCCAGACGTGGAACGGCGCCGCCGCGGCCTTGAAGAGCAGACCGATGGCGAGCAGCGCCATGCCGGCGAAGAGCAGCACCGGGCTGGCCGGAGACTCGCTCACCGCCGCGTGGATGGTGGCGAAGTCGACGCCGGCCGAGCGGCCCGGGATGCCGGCGGTGAAGCCGTAGATCAGGGCCACACCGAACAGGAAGAACGCCGAGGCGTACGCACCGAGAAGGAAGTACTTCATCGCCGCCTCCTGGCTCAGCAGGCGCCGGCGACGGGCCAGCGCGCAGAGCAGGTAGAGCGGCAGGGAGAAGACCTCCAGCGCGATGAACATGGTCAGCAGATCGTTCGCCGCCACGAAGATCAGCATGCCGCCGATCGCGAACGTGGTGAGCGGGTAGACCTCGGTGAGACCGTTGCGCCCCTCGGCCTGCCGCCGGTCGTCGGCCGACTCGGCGGTCACCGCGGCCTGGGCGACGAACGCCCCGCCCCGCTCGATCGAGCGGTCACCGATGAGCAGCAACGCCATCGCGGCGAGCACCAGGATCGCGCCCTGGAGGAAGAGCGTCGGCCCGTCGATCGCGAGGGCCTGACCGGCGGTGATGATCCGCTCGTCGGCGCTGAGGACCACCATGGTCAGTGCCGCGAGGACCGCGAGCAGCGCCAGCGTCAGCTGCACCACGTGCCGCAGACGTCGGGGCACCAGAGCCTCGACCAGCACGCCGAGCAACGCGGCACCCAGCATGATCAGGATCGGAGCGATCGCCGCATAGTTGATCGACGGCAGGTTCAGCTCGGTCACTTTGCCGCCTCCTGGACGGTGCCCACCGACGGGGCCGGGTCGGTTCTACCGATGTCGTCCATGGTCGCCTGGACGGCCGGGTTGATCACGTCAGTGACCGGCTTGGGAAAGAAGCCGAGCAGCACGATCAACGCGATCAGGGGTGCGACCACGACCTTCTCGCGCAGGTTGAGATCGCGACGCATGCCCTCGACCTCGGTCAGCGCCGGGTTGAGGGTGCCCTGGGTGGTGCGCTGCACCATCCACAGCACGTACGCGGCGGCCAGGATGATGCCGAGCGTGGCGATGACCGCGACCGGCTTGTTCACCGTGAAGGTGCCGATCAGCACCAGGAACTCGGAGATGAACGGCGCCGTGCCGGGCAGCGCGAGCGAGGCGAGACCGGCGAAGAAGAGCACCCCGGCGAGCAGCGGGACCAGCTTGCCGGCGCCACCGAAGTCACTGATCAGCGCCGAGCCACGCCGGGAGATCAGCATCCCCACCACCAGGAAGAGCAGGCCGGTGGCCAGCCCGTGGTTGAGCATGTAGAGCACCGCGCCCGTGCCGGCCTGGGTGGTGAAGGCGAAGATGCCCACCCCGATGAAGCCGAAGTGCGCGATCGAGGTGTACGACACCAGCCGCTTGAGGTCGTTCTGGCCGACGGCCAGCAGCGCCGCGTAGACGATGCCGATCACGCCCAGTGCCAGCGCCCACGGCGCGAACCACTTCGACGCCTCCGGGAACAGCGGCAGGCAGTAGCGCAGGATGCCGAAGGTGCCGACCTTGTCCAGCACACCGACCAGCAGGGCTGCCGCGCCCGCCGGGGCGGCGCCACCGGCATCGGGCAGCCAGGTGTGGAACGGGAAGAACGGCGCCTTGATGGCGAACGCGAGGAAGAAGCCGAGGAACAGCCAGCGCTCGGTGCCGGTGCTGATATCGACCTGCGACAGCGCCTGCCAGTCGAACGTCTTCCCGCCGACCACCCACAGGCCGATCACCGCGGCCAGCATGAACAGACCGCCGACGAGTGAGTAGAGGAAGAACTTCACCGCCGCGTACTGGCGCTGGTGACCGCCGTAGCTGCCGATGAGGAAGTACATCGGCACCAGCATGACCTCGAAGAACACGTAGAACAGGAAAACGTCGGCGGCCGCGAAGACGCCGATCATCGTGCATTCGAGGACCAGCAGCAGCGCGAAGTAGACGGGCACCGACCGCTTCGACGACTCGGCGTCGTGCCAGGACGCCAGGATCACCAGCGGCACCAGCACCGCGATCAGCATCAACATCACCAACGCGATGCCGTCGGCGGCGAAGGTGAAGCTGACACCCCAGTTCGGAATCCACGAGTACGACTCGCGGAACTGGAACCGGTCACCACCGGCGTTGAAGCTGACCCACATCACCACCGACAGCACCAGCACCAGCAGCGACCAGGCGAAAGCCACCTGCTTGGCCAGCTCCGGCCGGTGGCGCGGCAGGAAGGCCACCACCAGGGCGCCCACCAGTGGCGCCACGGTGAGCACCGAGAGGAACGGGAAGTTGGACATTATGCGGCCTTACCTCCGTCGTCACTGCGTGGTCCGCCGGCGGGGGCGGCCGGAAAGAGGTCGATCACGCCAACCACCCCGCCTGCACCGCCAGGAACGCCGCCATCACCAGCAGCGCACCGGCCAGGATCGAGGTGGCGTACGAGCGGACAAAGCCGGTCTGCATGCGGCGGAGGCGACCGGAGCCACCGCCGACCGCGGCGGCGAGCCCGTTGACGAGCCCGTCGATGCCCCGGTTGTCGAGATACACCAGCGCCCGGGTGAGGAAGATGCCCGGCTTCTCGAAGACCGCCTCGTTGACCGCGTCGGTGTAGAGGTTGCGCCGGGCGGCGGTGACCAGCACCCCGGCCGGCTGCGGCGCGGTGGCCGTGCCGGCCCGGAACAGGAACCAGGCCAGCCCGGCGCCGAGCACGGTGACCAGCAGCGACAGCGTGGTGATCACGGCGTGCGAGAGGACCGGCTCGTGCTCGGCGTGCTCGCCGCCCAGCCCTGCGGTCGCCGTCAGCCAGTCCGGCACGGACGTGGAGAGCAGGAAGCCGGCGCCGACCGAGCCGGCCGCCAGCAGGATCAGCGGGACGGTCATCAGCTTCGGCGACTCGTGCGGGTGCTCGATGTCGTCGGTCCAGCGCTGCGGGCCGTGGAAGGTGAGCACGAACAGCCGCGTCATGTAGAACGCGGTCAGCCCGGCGCCGAGCAGCGCCGCCCCGCCGAAGAGCCAGGCGGTCCAGTCCTCCCGTTCGAAGGCGGCCACGATGATCGGCTCCTTGGAGAAGAAGCCGGAGAACGGGAACATGCCGATGATGGCCAGCCAGCCCATCATGAAGGTCAGCCAGGTGATCTTCATGTACTTCGACAGCCCACCGAAGCGGCGGATGTCGACCTGGTCCTTCATCCCGTGCATGACCGAGCCGGCGCCCAGGAACATGTTGGCCTTGAAGAAGCCGTGCGCCAGCAGGTGCACGATGGCCAGCGCGTACGCCCCACCGCCGAGACCGACACCGAGGAACATGTAGCCGATCTGGCTCACCGTCGACCAGGCGAGCACCCGCTTGATGTCGTCCTTGGCCGCACCGATGATGCAGCCGATCAGCAGGGTGAGCGCGCCGACGCTGACCACCACGAGCTGGAGCGTCGAGTTGGCGGAGAAGATCGGGTTGGACCGGGCGATCAGGTAGACGCCCGCGGTGACCATGGTGGCCGCGTGGATGAGCGCCGACACCGGGGTCGGGCCCTCCATGGCGTCCGGCAACCACGCCTGGAGCGGGAACTGACCGGACTTGCCGGCCGCACCGAGCAGCAGCAACAGGCCGAGGACCAGCACGGTGGTGCCGGTCAGCGCGCCGACACCGTTGAACACCTCGTCGTACTGGGTGGTGCCCAGGGTGGCGAACATGATGAAGATGCCGATGGCCAGGCCGGTGTCACCGACCCGGTTCATCAGGAACGCCTTCTTGCCGGCGGTGGCCGCGCTCGGCCGCTCGGTCCAGAAGGAGATCAGCAGGTACGACGCCAGACCGACGCCCTCCCAGCCGAAGTACAACATCACGTAGTTGTTGCCGAGCACCAGCAGCAGCATCGCCGCGACGAACAGGTTGAAGTACGCGAAGAACCGACGACGACCGGCGTCGTGCGACATGTACTCCACCGCGTACAGGTGGATCAGGAAACCCACCCCGGTGATCAGCAGCACGAAGACCGCGGCCAGCGGGTCGAACAGCAGGCCGAAGTCCACCCGTAGGTCACCGACCGCGATGAAGTCCCACAGGCTCAGCTCGACCGACTTGTTCTCCAGGCCACGCAGCTGGAAGAAGAAAGTCAGGCCGAGCACGAACGCGGCGCCGATCGCGGCGACGCCCAACCAGTGCCCCCAGCGGTCGGCCCGACGGCCGAGCAGCAGCAGGATGGCCGCGCTGACCAGCGGGATCGCCACGAGCAGCCAGACGCTGCCGAGCAAGCCCGTGGCACCGGCGTACTGCACAGTCTCTTCCACTTGCTTGCCCCTTAGTACTTGAGCAGGTTGGCGTCGTCGACACTCGCCGAGCGTCGCGTCCGGAAGATGGACATGATGATCGCGAGCCCGACCACGACCTCGGCCGCCGCCACCACCATCACGAAGAACGCCATGATCTGACCGTTCAGGTCACCGTTGATCCGGCTGAAGGTGACCAGCGTCAGGTTGGCCGCGTTGAGCATCAGCTCCACGCACATGAACAGCACGATCGCGTTGCGCCGGACGAGCACCCCGGCGGCCCCGATGGTGAACAGCACCGCAGCGAGCACCAGGTAGTAGTCGGGTGTCATGGCTGAGCTGTCCTTTCGTTCGCGACTGCGGGGCTCCGCTCCGCTGCACTCCTCGCGCTCACCGTGCCCGCCTTTCGTTCGCGACTGCGGGGCTCCGCTTCGCTGCACTCCTCGCGCTCACCGTTGGTCCGTCCCCTTCAGCGTGGTCTCCTGGGCGGTCAGCTCCCGCACCGGCAGGATGTCCGGCGTGCTCCGCTCGGAGAGCCGGCCGTCCGGCAGTCGGGCCGGGGTGGCCACCGAGGACGAGGTCGCGAAGACGCCGGGGCCCGGCTTGGGGCCGGGGTAGTTACCCGGCGCGAAACGGGCCCGCATGGTCGACGGCTGGTCGACCTTGTCCTGCTTGCGGCGCTCGATGTGGGCCAGCACCATGGCACCGACCGCCGCGGTGATCAGCAGCGCCGAGGTCAGCTCGAACGCGAAGACGTACTTGGTGAAGAGCAGGCGGGCGATGCCCTGCACGTTGCCCTCGGCGTTGGCCTGCTCCAGGCCGACCGCGGTGGTCCCGTCCAGCGCCCGGTAGAGCGCGCCGCCGACCAGACCGGCGAAGCCCAGCCCCAGCACGATCGCGGCGACCCGCTGACCGCGCAGCGTCTCGATCAGTGAATCGGTGGAGTCTCGACCGACAAGCATCAGCACGAAGAGGAAGAGCATCATGATCGCGCCGGTGTAGACGATGATCTGCACCATGCCGATGAACGGCCCGGCCTGGAGCACGTAGAACACGCCCAGGCAGAGCATGGTGAGCACCAACCAGAGCGCGGAGTGCACCGCGTTACGGGCGGCCACCATCCCGATCGCGCCGATCAGCGCGAGCGGCCCGAGGATCCAGAAGGTGACCTCCTCGCCGCCGGACACCCCACCCGCCGCGGCCAGCACCGTAGACGTGGTCATGCTTCCTCTCCCTTGCCGGCCGCGACGCGCTGGGCGGCCTGCTCGGCGCCCGGGAACGTCACGCCGGGGTGCTCCTCGACCTGGTAGCGGCCGGGGCCCATCGGGGACGTCTCCGCACCGGCGGAGGTGCCCGGGTTGTCCAGCGCGCCGACGTAGTAGTCCTTCTCGCTGTCACCGAGCCGCATCGGGTGCGGCGGCTGCTCCATGCCCTCGAGCAGCGGCGCGAGCAACTGCTCCTTGGTGAAGATCAGATCCTGCCGGTTGTCCCGGGCCAGCTCGTACTCGTTGCTCATGGTCAGCGACCGGGTCGGGCAAGCCTCGATGCACAGCCCGCAGAAGATGCACCGGGCGTAGTTGATCTGGTAGATGCTGGCGTACCGCTCACCCGGTGAGAAGCGCTGCTCGTCGGTGTTGTCGCCACCCTCGACGTAGATCGCGTCCGCCGGGCAGGCCCAGGCGCACAGCTCGCAGCCGATGCACTTCTCCAGGCCGTCCGGGTGCCGGTTGAGGATGTGCCGCCCGTGGTAGCGCGGCGCCGACACCGGCGGCTTGAACGGGTAGTCGGTGGTGACGACCTTCCTGAACATGTGCGAGAAGGTGACACCGAATCCCTTGAACGTTCCGGTGATCGCGCCCACGTCACACCTCCCTGGAGTCCGAGCCGGCAACGATGTTGGCCGGCTCCCGCTCGGCGACCACGCGCGTGATACGCGGGCTCGGCGGTACCTGAAGATCCATCGGCGGCAGCGGGAAGCTCCCGTACGGCCGGCTGTCGACCTGCTCCTGCGTCGTCGGCGTCGGCTTCGGCTTCCGGCTGGGCCAGAAGATCGTGGCGATCAGCAGGATGCCGGCCGGGACGCCGACGGCGATCACCTTGCCCCGGGTGTCCCAGTCCTCGATGGAGCGCAGGCCCGACAGGACCAGGATCCAGACCAGGTTGATCGGCAGCAGCACCTTCCAACCGAGGCGCATGAACTGGTCGTACCGCAGCCGGGGCAGCGTGCCGCGCAGCCACACGAAGACGAAGACCAGCGCGATCACCTTGCCGAAGAACCACAGCATCGGCCACCAACCGGAGTTGGCGCCCTCCCAGATGGTGATCGGCCACGGCGCTCGCCAGCCGCCGAGGAACAGCGTGGTGGTGACCGCGGACATGGTCACCATCGCGACGTACTCGCTGAGCATGAAGAGCGCGAACTTCAGCGAGCTGTACTCGGTCATGAAGCCGGCGACCAGCTCGGACTCGGCCTCGGGGAGGTCGAACGGCGCCCGGTTGGTCTCACCGACGGTGGCGATGAAGAAGATGACGAAGCTCGGCAGCAGCAGAATCGCGTACCAGCCCGGCGCCGGGATGGGCTGGCCGAAGACGGTCAACTGGGTGCCGTCGCCCTGAGCGGCGACGATCCCGCTGGTGCTCATCGTGCCGGCGGTCATGAAGACGGCCACGATGCTCAGCCCCATGGCGACCTCGTACGAGATCATCTGGGCACTGGAGCGGAGACCACCCAGCAGCGGGTACGTCGAACCGGAGGCCCAACCACCCAGCACGATGCCGTAGACGCCCATCGAGGAGCAGGCGAGCAGCAGCAGCACCGCCACCGGCACGTCGGTGACCTGCAACGGCGTGTGGTGACCGAAGATGCTCACCATCGGACCGAACGGCACCACCGACAGGGCGGTGACCGCGCAGATCACCGAGATGGTCGGGGCGAAGAAGTAGACGACCTTGTCGGCCGCCTTCGGCAGGATGTCCTCCTTGAAGGCCATCTTCAGGCCGTCGGCGAGGGTCTGCAGCAGGCCGAACGGGCCAACCTGGTTGGGGCCGGGCCGCACCTGCATGTAGCCGACCACACGCCGTTCGAACCAGACACCGAGCAGGGTGGCCAGCAGCCCGAAGGCGAACGCGAAGACAATCTTGCCGAGAACCAGCCACCACGGATCCCGACCGAAGTCGGCAAGCGTGGGGTCCTGGGCCAGGTAGGACGGACTCACTGTGCCCACCTTTCGTTCGCGACTGCGGAACTCACTGGTTACCCCCGGAGTTGAGGAGCGGACCCGGGAGACCGGTCTCGTCGGCCGCCACGCGCCCGGCCGGAATGGCCGTGCTCGGTGCGGGAACGGAGATCCGGACGACCGCGCCGGACGTCGCCCCGAGGCTGCGCCGCACGGTCGATCCGGGTGAGTTGGTCGGCAGCCAGACCACACCGTCCGGCATCTCGGTGAGTTCGGCCGGCAGGGTCAGCGCCCCCCGGTCGGTGCCGACCGTGACGGCGTCACCGTCGGCGACACCGAGCGCCTCGGCGGTGCCCTTGCCCAGCCGGACCACCGGCGGACGGGCGGTCCCGGCAAGGTTCTCGTCGCCCTCGGTCAGGGTGCCGAGGTCCACCAGCTGGTGCCAGGTGGCCAGCACGGCCTCCCCGGCGCCCGGCTCCGGCACCCGCCCCGGCGCGACCGACGGCGCGGCCGGCCGAGACATCCGCGTCGCCGGCAGCGAGCCCAGCTCACGACGCACGCTCAACACGTCGGCCGTGCCGAGACGCACGTCGAGCAGGGCGGCCAGCGCGTCGAGCACCCGGCCGTCGGTCATCGCGGAGGTGTTCAGCACCGCCTCGAACGGACGCAGCCGACCCTCCCAGTCCAGGAAGCTGCCGGCCTTCTCGACCACCGGGGCGACCGGCAGCACCACGTTCGCCCGCCGGGTCACCGCGCTGGCGCGCAGCTCCAGGCTGACCAGGAACGGCACCGCGTCCAGGGCGGACTCGGCCAGTCGCGGGTCGGCCAGGTCCGCCGGGTCGACACCGCCGACGACCAACGCGCCGAGCTGCCCGTTGGCGGCGGCGGCCAGGATGCCGTCGGTGTCCCGACCGGCCTGGCTCGGGATCACCCCGGCCGGAATGTCCCACGCCTCACCCAGCTCGGCCCGCGCGGCCGGCTCGGTGACCAGACGTCCGCCGGGGAGCAGGTTGGGCAGGCAACCCGCGTCGACCGCGCCGCGGTCACCCGCGCGCCGCGGCACCCAGGCCAGCTTCGCGCCGGTCCGCCGGGCCACGTCGGCCGCGGCGGAGAGCCCGCCCGGCACGGTGGCCAACCGCTCGCCGACGATCAGGATCGCGCCCGGCACGCTCAGCGCCTCGCTGACCGTGGCGTGCTCGGCGAGCACGCTGGCCTCCTCGCCCGGCACCACCCGGGCCAGCTTGGCACCGAGCTTCTCCAGGCCGCGGGTGGCGAAGGGCGCCAGCGCGTACACCGTCAGGGTCTTCTTCAGGTACGCCTTGCGCAGCCGCAGGAAGAGGATCGGGCACTCCTCCTCCGGCTCCAGGCCGACCAGCACCACCGCCGGCGCGTTCTCCACGTCGGTGTAGGTGACGTCGGTGACCCCGGCGACCGAGCTGGCCAGGAAGTCGGCCTCCTCACGGGAGACCGGCCGGGCCCGGAAGTCGATGTCGTTGGTGTTCAACGCGACCCGGGCGAACTTGGCGTAGGCGTACGCGTCCTCGACGGTCAGCCGACCGCCGGTGAGCACCGCCGTGCCCTGCCCGCTCTCCCGCGCCGTGTGCAGCCCCTCGGCGGCCACGGTGAGCGCCTCACTCCAGGACGCCTCGCGCAGCTCACCGGTGTGCTCGTCGCGGACCAGCGGAGTGGTCAGCCGGTCGCCGGCCCGGGTGTACTGGAAGCCCCACCGACCCTTGTCGCAGTTCCACTCCTCGTTCACCGCCGGCTCGTCGCCGGCCAGCCGGCGCAGCACCTTGCCGCGCCGCCAGTCGGTGCGCTGCCCGCAGCCGGCCGAGCAGTGCTCGCAGACGCTCGGGCTGGAGACCAGGTCGAACGGGCGGGCCCGGAAGCGGTACTGGGCACCGGTCAACGCGCCCACCGGGCAGATCTGCACGGTGTTGCCGGAGAAGTAGGAGTTGAACGGTACGTCCCCGGCGTCGCCCTGCTCGCCGTACGCGTCGTCCCGGTAGATGTTGATCTCCTCGGCGGACGACCGGCCCATCAGGTCGATAAACTTGTCGCCGGCGATCTCCTCCGAGAAGCGGGTGCACCGCTGGCAGAGCACGCACCGCTCACGGTCCAGCAGCACCTGGCTGCTGATCGCCATCGGCTTCTCGTACTCCCGCTTGTGCTCGTGGAAGCGCGAGTCGGTGCGGCCGGTGGACATCGCCTGGTTCTGGAGCGGGCACTCACCGCCCTTGTCGCACATCGGGCAGTCCAGCGGGTGGTTGAGCAGCAGCAGCTCCATCACCCCCTCCTGCGCCTTCTTGGCCACCGGTGAGGTGATCTGGGTACGCACGACCATGCCGTCGGCGACGGTCTGGGTGCAGGAGGCAACCGGCTTGCGCTGCCCCTCCACCTCGACGAGGCACTGCCGGCAGGCGCCGGCCGGGGCCAGCAGCGGGTGGTCGCAGAACCGGGGGATCTCGGTGCCCATCTGCTCGGCGACCCGGATCAGCAGCGTCCCCTTGGGGGCGGTGACCTCGACGCCGTCGATGGTGAGGGTGACGGTTTCGGTCTGCTTGGCTACGTCGGTCATCAGTGCGCCCCTACCAGGGTCTTCTCCGACAGCTTGGGTGCGGTCCGACCCTCGATGTAGTCGAGGTAGTCCTGCTTGAAGTACTTCAGCGAGGAGGTCACCGAGCTGGTCGCGCCGTCACCGAGACCACAGAACGAGCGGCCGAG
Source organism: Micromonospora sp. NPDC049645 (assembly GCF_040675155.1). Taxonomy (NCBI): domain Bacteria; kingdom Bacillati; phylum Actinomycetota; class Actinomycetes; order Micromonosporales; family Micromonosporaceae; genus Micromonospora; species Micromonospora sp. NPDC049645. Next base: position 526,987 of record NZ_JBFAOI010000001.1, on the reverse strand, counting down.
GATGTTGTCGCAGGTGTCCAGCAAAGTGTCCAGGTCCTCGTGGGTGCCCTGACCGGCGAGGATCCGCCGGTAGACCCGCACCATCCAGTAGTTGCCCTCGCGACACGGGGTGCACTTGCCGCACGACTCGTGGTGGTAGAACTCCAGCCACCGGTACGTCGCGTAGACCGGGCAGTCCTGGTCGGAGAAGATCTGCGTGGCCGTGGTGCCGAGGATCGAGCCGGCCGCCGCCACCCCCTCGAAGTCCAGAGGCACGTCCAGGTGCTCGGCGGCGAGCAGCGGGGTGGACGAACCGCCCGGGGTCCAGAACCGCAGGTTGTGACCGGGCTGCATGCCACCGGCCAGCTCCAGCAGCTCGCGCAGCGTGACACCCATCGAGCACTCGTACTGGCCCGGGTTGGCGACCCGGCCGGAGAGCGAGTAGATCATCGGCCCGGAGGACTTCTCGGTGCCCATGCTCTTCCACCAGTCGGCCCCACCGAGCACGATCGGCGGCACGCTGGCGATGGTGCCGACGTTGTTCACCACCGTCGGGCTGGCGTACAGGCCGTGGGTGGCCGGGAACGGCGGGCGGAGCCGGGGCTGGCCCCGGAACCCCTCCAGCGAGTCGAGCAGCGCCGTCTCCTCGCCGCAGATGTACGCCCCGGCACCGGAGTGCACCACCAGCTCCAGGTCGTAGCCACTGCGCAGGATGTTGCGGCCCAGGTAACCCTTGTCGTACGCCTCCTGGACCGCGTTGCGCAGCCGACGTGCGGCGTGCACCGCCTCGCCCCGGATGTAGATGTAGGCGCGGCTGGCCCGGATCGCGTACGACGCGATGATGACGCCCTCGACCAGCGCGTGCGGGTCGTGGGTCATCAGCGGCAGGTCCTTGCAGGTGCCCGGCTCGCCCTCGTCGGCGTTGACCACCAGGTAGTGCGGCTTGCCGTCGCCCTGCGGGATGAAGCCCCACTTCAGCCCGGTGGGGAAGCCGGCGCCGCCTCGGCCCCGCAGCCCGGAATCCTTGATCAGCTGGATCAGGTCGTCCGGGTGGGCCTTGAGCGCCTTGCGCAGCGCGGCGTAACCGTCCAGCTGCTCGTACGTGTCGATCCGCCAGGCGTCCGGCGACAGCCAGCGCTTGGTCAGCACCGGCGTCAGCTTGGCCAGCGTCTCCGGGCGGGGAGTGGTCACTTCTGGACCCCCGTTTCGTTCGCGTCCGCCGGCCCGGCGCCGTCGGCGTCCGTCCCAGCCTTCGCTTCGGTGAGGTTGCGCTCCTGCGCTCCGGCCTCGTCGCCGGCGGGCTTGCCGTCGCCGGCCGGCGCGTTGGCCGCCACGCCGGCAGCCTCGGCCGACCGGGCATCGCCAGCCGCGGGCGCGGTGCCGGTGGCGTCCGCCGGGACCTTCGTGCCCGGGGCGTCCGGCGCCGCCGTGCCCGCGTCCGGCTGCCGGGTCTCGGCGGTACGCACCTGCGGCGACTTGTCGTCCGGTGCCTTCACGTCCGGTGCGGTGCTGCCGGTGGGGGCGGACGCGCCGTCGCCGCCCTTGACCGGGGCTGCGCTGGCCTCGGCGGGCGCCGGCTTGGCGGCCTCCGCCTTCGCCTTCGCCTCGGCGGCGGCCTTGTCCGCCTCCGCCTTGCTGCGGATCGGGGTGTTCGGGTCGAAGCCCGGCACCGAGACGCCGTGCTGCTGGGCCAGCCGCAGGCCCCGCAGGGTCGGCTCGCCCGGCCCGCCGTCGGCGACCGCCTCGTCGCGCTCGTCGGCGAAACCGGCGAGCTGCACCGCCATCTCCTTGAGGGTGCAGAGCCGAGCGCCCCGGGTCGGCATCGGTCGCCCACCCGCCCGCAGCTCGTCGACCACACCGATGGCGGTGGACGCGTCCACGCCGTCGAAGAAGTCGTAGTTGACGGTCATCACCGGGCCGTAGTCGCACGCCGCGAGGCACTCGGCGTGCTCCAGCGTGATCGTCCCGTCGGCGGTGGTCTCGTCGTGCCCGACGCCCAGGTGCTCGGAGAGGGTGTCGTAGACCTCCTGGCCACCGAGCACGTTGCACATCGTGTTGGTGCAGACGCTGACCAGGAAGTCACCGGTCGGCTTGCGCTTGTACATCGTGTAGAAGGTGGCCACCGCGCCGACCTGGGCCTTGTTCAGCCCCAGCACCTCGGCGCAGAACGCGACCCCGGCCGGGGAGACGTACCCCTCCTCGGCCTGCACCAGGTGCAGCAGCGGCAGCAACGCCGAGCGGGACCGGTCCGCCGGGTAACGGGCGATGATCTCGCGCGCCCGTTCCCGGGTCTCGTCAGTGAAAACAACAACACTCATCAGAGCCGCCTTCCGTTCGCGACTGCGGGGCTCGCAAGCTCACTCCTCGCGCTCACCGGTCACAACCCCCCATGACCGGGTCCAACGAGGCACCGCCGGCGATCACGTCGGCGATCAGGCCGCCCTCGGCCATCGCCGGGAGGGCCTGGAGGTTGACGAAGCTCGGCTCCCGGTAGTGCACCCGGTACGGCCGGGTGCCACCGTCGGAGACCGCGTGCACGCCCAGCTCGCCGCGGGGCGCCTCGATGGCGACGTACACCTGGCCGGGCGGAACCCGGAAGCCCTCGGTCACCAGCTTGAAGTGGTGGATCAGCGACTCCATCGACTGACCCATGATCTTCGCGACGTGCTCCAGCGAGTTGCCCATGCCGTCCACGCCGATGGCCAGCTGCGCCGGCCAGGCGATCTTGCGGTCGGCGACCATCACCGGGCCGGGCCGGAGCCGGTCCAGCGCCTGCTCGACAAGCTTCAGCGACTCCCGGATCTCGGCGAGCCGGACCTGGTAGCGCCCCCACACGTCACCGTCGGGGTGGGTCGGCACGTCGAACTCGTACGTCTCGTAGCCGCAGTACGGCATGGTCTTGCGCAGATCCCAGGCGAGACCGGCGGAGCGCAGCACCGGACCGGTGATGCCCAGCGCCACGCAGCCGGTCACGTCCAGCACCGCGACGTTCTTCGTCCGCTCGGTCCAGATCGGCTGACCGGAGAGGAGGTCCTCGTACTCCTTGAGCTTCTTCGGCATCATCTTGAGGAACTCACGGATCTTGACGACCGCGTCGTCCGGCACGTCCTGAGCCACACCGCCCGGCCGCACGTACGCGTGGTTCATCCGCAGACCGGTGATGGTCTCGAAGATGTCGAGGATGTACTCCCGCTCGCGGAAGCCGTACAGCATGATCGAGATCGCGCCCAGCTCCATGCCGGTGGTGGCCAGCCAGACCAGGTGCGAGGAGATCCGGTTGAGCTCCATCATCAGCACGCGGATCGTGGTGGCCCGCTCGGTGATGTCGTCGGTGATGCCGAGCAGCTTCTCGACGGCGAGGGCGTACGCCGTCTCGTTGAAGATCGGGGCGAGGTAGTCCATCCGGGTCACGAACGTCGAACCCTGGACCCAGTTGCGGTATTCGAGGTTCTTCTCGATGCCGGTGTGCAGGTAGCCGACGACCGAGCGGGCCTCGCGGACCGTCTCGCCCTCCAGCTCCAGGATCAGCCGCAGCACCCCGTGCGTGGACGGGTGCTGCGGCCCCATGTTGACCACGATGCGCTCGTCGTTGATCGGGTCGGTGCCCGAGACGATCGTGTCCCAGTCCCCGCCGGTGACGGTGAAGACCCGTCCCTCGTCGGTCTCGCGCTCGCTGGCGTAGTTCGACGTAGCGCTCACTGGTACGACCTCCGCTCGTTCGGCGGCTGGATCTCCGCGCCCTTGTACTCGACGGGGACACCGCCGAGCGGGTAGTCCTTGCGCTGCGGGTGGCCCTCCCAGTCGTCCGGCATGAGGATCCGGGTCAGGCTGGGGTGACCGTCGAAGACGATGCCGAACATGTCGTACGCCTCCCGCTCCTGCCAGTCCGCGGTCGGGTAGACGGCGGTCACGCTGGGCAGGTGCGGCGCCTCGACGGAGACCGCGGCCTCCAGCCGGACCCGGCGGCGGTACGTCATCGAGGTGAGCAGATAGATCACGTGCAGCCGGCGTTCGTCGGCGCCCAGGTAGTCCGCCCCGGACACCGAGGAACACAGCTCGAACCGCAGCGCCAGGTCGTCCCGCATCACCTGGCAGACCTCGGCGATCCGCTCCGGGCGGACGTGCAGGGTCAGCTCACCCCGGTCGACCACGACCTTCTCGATCGCGTCGCCGAAGGCCGGGTACGCCTCCTCCAACGCGTCGCGGACCTCGTCGAAGTAGCCGCCGTACGGCCGGGACGCCTCTTCGACGGGGTGACGCTGGCGGACCAGGCCGCCGTAGCCGGACACGTCGCCGGTGCCGTGGTTGCCGAACATCCCGCGACCGGCCGGGCTGGCCGGTGGGAGCTCGGCGGGGGCGCCGCTGGAGGCGCCGACCGGCACCACCGGCAGCGGTACGCCGCCGTCGTTCTGCTTGTCCGTGGGTGACGTCATTTCGGGCCTACCTGCGGGTGGAGGTGGTTCTGGGCGTTCATCCAGTTCTCGATCCGCAGCTGCTCCTCGCGGCCCTCGCGGACCGCCCGGGTCCACTCGGCCCGCCGGGCCTTGTCGTTGCGGTACGAGGAGGGCATGGAGCCGTAGGGCACGACGGGAACGTCGCCGCGCTCCTGGCGGGCAGCCAGCATCTTGCGACCGTTCGGACCGAGCGGCTCATACATGATCTTCTCGCGGAGCTTGAGGATCGCGTCGATGAGCATCTCCGGCCGGGGCGGGCAGCCGGGCAGGTACATGTCGACCGGCACCACGTGGTCGACGCCCTGCACGATCGCGTAGTTGTTGAACATGCCGCCGCTGCTGGCGCAGACGCCCATCGAGAGCACCCAGCGCGGCTCGGCCATCTGGTCGTAGATCTGGCGCAGCACCGGGGCCATCTTCTGACTCACCCGGCCGGCCACGATCATCAGGTCGGCCTGCCGGGGCGACGCCCGGAAGACCTCCATGCCCCAGCGGCCCATGTCGTAGTGCGGACCACCGGCGGCCATCATCTCGATGGCGCAGCAGGCCAGGCCGAAGGTCGCGCCCCACACGGACGACTTCCGGGACCAGTTGACCAGCTTCTCCACCGAGGTGAGCAGGACGCCGGCCGGAAGCTTCTCCTCGATGCCCATCTGACGTTCCTTCCTCAGTCCCAGTCCAGGCCGCCGCGCCGCCACACGTAGGCGTACGCAACGAAGACCGCGACGATGAACAGGACCATCTCCACGAAGCCGAAGATCGGCAGAGCGTCGAACGAGACCGCCCAGGGGTAGAGGAAGATGATCTCGATGTCGAAGACGATGAAGAGCATCGCCGTCAGGTAGAACTTGATCGGGAACCGCCCGCCGCCGACCGGCTGCGGGCTGGGCTCGATGCCGCACTCGTAAGCCTCGAGTTTGGCCTTGTTGTATCGACGGGGACCGGCGAAGCGGGCGGCGCCGACGGAAAACAGCGAGAACGCCGCGGCGAGGGCGAACAGCCCGATGATCGGTGCGTAAGGCGAGAGCGACATCGTTTTCTCCTGCTCGTCCTTCCCTGCCCTCGGTGCTTGACGAAAATCACACTATTCACGTCCCTCGCAGTGGCAGTCGGCGGGGGTCGATCTTTGTCGGCATCGGGGCCGTGACCAGCACCGATGCCGTCCTACTTATACGGCTGGGGCAGCCTTCGTCATCGCGTTGATGACCCGATCCATCGCGTCTCCACCGCGCGGGTCGGTCAGGTTGGCCAACAGCTTGAGTACGAAACGCATCAGCGTCGGGTGCGGCATGCCGTGTTTGGTGGCGATCCGCATGATCTCGGGGCGGCCGATCAGTTTCACGAAGATGCCGCCCAACCGGTAGTAGCCGCCGAGCCGGGCCTTCAGCTCGTTCGGGTACGCCATGAGCGCCCGCTCCCGCTCCGGACCGGCCGGCCGGGCGAGGGCCTGGACGGCTACCTCGGCGGCCAGTTCGCCGGACTCCATCGCGTACGCGATGCCCTCGCCGTTGAACGGGTTGACCATGCCGCCCGAGTCGCCGACCAGCAGCACGCCGCGCGTGTAGTGGGGCACCCGGTTGAAACCCATCGGCAGCGCGGCACCGAGGATCGGGCCGTCGGCGTTGGTCTCGTCGGTCATCCCCCAGTCAACCGGCGTGTTGGCGAGCCAGTCGGTGAGCAGCCGTCGGTAGTTGGTCTTGCCGAACGCGGAGGACGAGTTGAGCACGCCGAGGCCGACGTTGACCCGTCCGTCACCGAGACCGAAGATCCAGCCGTAGCCGGGCAGCAGGTTGTCGCCGCTGTCCTTGCTGCGCAGCTCCAGCCAGGACTCCAGGTAGTTGTCGTCGTGCTTGGCCGGCGAGCGGTAGTAGCGGCGCACGGCCACCCCGATCGGCCGGTCCTCCCGCTTGGCCAGCCCGAGCGCGAGCGGGAACCGACCGGAGACGCCGTCCGCCGCGACGACCAGCGGGGCGTGGAAGGTGGTGGGCTCCTTGCCCGGCCCGACCTCCGCCTCGACGCCGGTGACCCGGCCATCGCCGTCGAGCACCGGGCCCAGCACGTTGACGTTGGTCCGCAGCTTGGCACCGGCGGCCACCGCCCGCTGGGCGAGCAGGTCGTCGAAGTCCAGTCGGGTGCGCACCAGACCGTAGTTGGGGAAACTGGCCAGCTCCGGCCAGTCCAGTTCGAGGCGTACGCCGCCGCCGATGACCCGCAGGCCGCGGTTGTGCAGCCAGCCCGCCTCGGGCGAGGTGTCGACCCCCATCCGGACGAGCTGGCGTACCGCGCGCGGGGTCAACCCGTCGCCGCAGACCTTCTCCCGGGGGAACTCGGTCTTCTCCAACAACAGCACCCGTACGCCGTGCCGGGCCAGGTGGTACGCAGTCGCTGATCCACCGGGACCGGCGCCCACGACGATGACGTCGGCGTCGTGTTCCACCGCGGTCATTCGGGCCTCCTCCCGCACGCTCGTGAAATGCTTCACAAGCCAGACGGGACGAGTGTATGACCGGCGTCATACCAGCGCAGGATCAGGGGTACCTAACTCGCCGATGTGACAGCCCACCACCGTCCACAGCGGTCAGGTGTCAGGTCGAGCTGGCGGCGTCCAGGCCCGCGTCGACCCGGATCGTCTCCGGCAGATGCTCGCGGAGCGCCCCGCCCGCCGCCCGGTCCAGTGCCGCCAACACCTCGGCGACCACCTGCCGGACCTCCACCGGGTCGGCACCGGCCAACTCGCGCAACTGGGCGATGAGTTCGGCCGCGTCGTCGTCGGTGGCGGCCACCGGGTCCGCCGGCTCTGCTCCGGTCATGCAAGCGAGCCTACGGGGCAAAGTGGACTAAAAGCCGATATTCACGAAACCTGAATAATGTCCGTACTGGTGGGCGCTAGCCGTCCGCTACTCGCGGATCCCCCGGTGCAGCGCGACCACGCCACCGGTCAGGTTGCGCCACGCTACCCGACCCCACCCGGCGGCGGCCACCCGGCCGGCCAGCGCGGACTGCTCCGGCCAGGCCCGGACCGACTCGGCGAGATAGACGTACGCCTCGGGGTTGCTGGACACCGTGCGGGCCACCACCGGCAGCGACCGCATCAGGTACGACAGGTAGACGGTCCGGAAGACCGGGTTGACCGGGGTGCTGAACTCGCAGACCACCAGCCGGCCACCCGGCCGGGTCACCCGGGCCAACTCGCGCAGCGCCGCGTCGGTGTCGTTGACGTTGCGCAGCGCGAAGGAGATGGTCACCGCGTCGAAGCTGGCGTCGGCGAACGGCAGCCGCAGCGCGTCTCCCGCCAGCAGCGGCACCTCGGGCCGGGACCGCTTGCCCGCGTACAGCATGCCCAGCGACAGGTCCACCCCGACCGCGTACGCCCCGGACTGGGCCAACTCACGCGTCGAGACGCCGGTGCCCGCGCCCACGTCCAGCACCCGCTCGCCCGGCCGCAGCCCGAGCGCGGCCCGGGTGGCCCGACGCCAGAGGCGGTCCTGACCGAGCGAGATCACGGTGTTGGTCAGGTCGTAACGCTCCGCCACGCCGTCGAACATCGCGGCGACCTCGTGCGGCTGCTTGTCCAGGCTGGCTCGCTGGCCCTGCGGGGAACGGCTCACCCCTTCACTCTGCCAGCCGTCCGCCAACCGGCGCTCGCTGGGTGGTGCGGCACCCGCCCGGGTACGCGAAGGGGGCGGGGTGGTCGCCCACCCCGCCCCCGCGCATCGGGCCGGTCAACGGTGTCAGTCGGTCGACTTCTCGTCGGCCGGAGAGACCAGGACGACCTTGCGCCGGCGGGAGAGCACCAGCAGCGCCCCACCCACGAGCAGGATGATCACGCCGATGCCGCCGATCAGACCGACCTGCACACCGGTCACCGGCAGGCCGCCACCACCCGAGCCGCCACCACCGGGGCCGCCACCGGCACCCGGCGAGACGGACGGTGCCGGCGGCGTCGTCGTACCGCTCGGTGCCGGCGTCGGGGTGGCCGTCGCGGTCGTCGTGGGCGTGACCGTCGGCGTCGCCGTGATCGTCGGCGTCGGAGTCGCTGTGGGCGTCGCCGTCGCGGTCGGCGTGACCGTCGGCGTCGGCGTGGGCGTCTCCGTCGGAGTGACCGTCGGCGTCGGGGTCGGCGTCCCGGTCGGAGTAACCGTCGGCGTCGGCGTCGGCGTCTCCGTCGGAGTGACCGTCGGCGTCGGGGTCGGCGTCTCCGTCGGAGTAACCGTCGGCGTCGGCGTCGGCGTCTCCGTCGGAGTGACCGTCGGCGTCGGCGTGGGCGTCTCCGTCGGAGTGACCGTCGGCGTCGGCGTCGGCGTCCCGGTCGGAGTAACCGTCGGCGTCGGCGTCGGCGTCTCCGTCGGAGTGACCGTCGGCGTCGGGGTCGGCTCCACGGTCAGGTCGACGAAGACGTCGAAGATCGCCTGGTTGTCACCCTCGTCGACCTCGGTGAAGGTCTTCCGCTGCGCGCCGCTGGCCCGCGCGGACTGCTTCTCGGGCTTGCCGGCGGCCGCGTCCAGACCGTGCGCCACCAGTTCGCCGACCCGCAGCACCGGCTCGGTGACGTCCTTGCCGACGGTCACCTTGATGTCCGCCGTGTAGTAGTCGCCGGGCCGGATCACCGCGCCGTCGTCCTGACAGAGCGCCTGGGCGACGCCGAAGGTCTGCGCGGTGCAGGTGTCCGGCAGGGTGTCGAAGGTGACGCCCGGCGGGAGGGTGAGCACGTACGCGAGGCCGGTGGCCTTGCGGCTACCGTCGTTGTAGACCGCCCAGTCGACCGGCACCGTCTCGCCGGGCCGCACCGGCCGAAGGTCGGGATCGTCGCCGCTGACGCCGTTCACCACGACGTTCGCGTTGACGTCCTGCACCCAACTGGTCAGGTCGTAGCCGGGCTCGGTGACGGTGATGTCGTGCTCGACCTTGTTGTCGTCCTTGTTGGGGTCCTCGGTGGCGGAGCGGATGGTCACCACCAGGGTGCCGGCGGCGCCCTTACCCCCGGTCGAGAAGATCGGGATGCCGAAGTCCTCACTGGTGCCGGCGGGCAGGTCACCGAGGGGGCAGGTGAACTTCTTGCCGTTCACCCGGCAGCCGTCGGGCACCACCACCCGGACCTTGTTCGTCTTCAGTTTGCTGGTGTCCACGGTGTAGCTGACACCCTTGGCGTCTTCCTCGCTGCGGGTGTTGTCGACCGAGAACTTGAACGGCTTGCTCTTGGCCTCCGTGACACCCTTCGCGAGGTTGTAGCTGAGCGGCACCAGGGCCAGGTCGGCCTGGTCGGCCGCCAGCACTGGGGCGGCAACGGCGGCGATGCCACCGGCCGCGAGCAGCGCCACGACACTGGCGCGTACCAGCGTCGAGCGGTGGAACGCTGTCATCAGTCCCCCGGGGGTAGGGAAGAAAGAATGGTTGCGGAACGAGCGGACGTTATCGGAGGCCGATCTTCCACGCCAGCACGCGGACCCGTTTTCATCCGTCCGGCCCCAGCTGGGCAGACGGTACGGGCGGGATGGTCACCCATCCCGCCCGTACCGCCGTGCGTTATATGAACGACCCGCAGCGGGCCGATGGAGGACAGCCCCGTCCGTCGACGGTGGTGACGGATATGAGCCGGGACGCTAGCCGCCGACGATCATCTCCACCACCCCCGCACCGACAGCCTGACGCTGCGGCGGCCGGGACCACCCGTACCGCCGAGGTGGGCCGGCGGGAGCATGAGCGTCGGTCAGCCGAACGGCCGGGCGTCCACCGTCAGCTGACGTCGACCAGCGGCAGGGATCGGCCCGCGCCGCCGCCGGGCAGCGCGATCGAGGAGAAGTGCGAGACCACCCGCTCGTCGGTCGGGTCGTCGGCCGGGGTGTGGTGCACGGCGAGCCGGTTGTAGAGGGTGTCCCGCTGCGCGGGGATCCGGTCCGCCGAGCGGATCATGCCGATCAGCTCGTGCAGGTTGGAGCGGTGCCGGGCACCCGCGGAGGAGATGACGTTCTCCTCCAGCATGATCGAGCCGAGGTCGTCGACGCCCATGTGCAGCGCGAGCTGCCCGACGTCCTTGCCGGTCGTCAGCCAGGACGCCTGTAGGTGCGGCACGGTCTCGAAGAAGAGCCGGGCCACCGCGACCAACCGCAGGTACTCCAGCGTGGTCGCCTGGGTGCGGCCCTTCAGGTGGTTGTTCTCCGGCTGGTACGTCCACGGGATGAAGGACCGGAAACCGCGGGTGCGGTCCTGCACGTCCCGGATCATGCGCAGGTGCTCGATCCGCTCGGCGTGCGTCTCGCCGGTGCCCATCATCATCGTGGCGGTCGACTCGATGCCCTGCCGGTGGGCCAGCTCCATGACCTCCAGCCAGCGCTCGCCCGACTCCTTGAGCGGCGCGATGGCCCTACGGGGGCGTTCCGGCAGCATCTCCGCGCCGGCACCGGCGATCGAGTCCAGGCCGGCGGTCTTGATCCGGGCGATGGCCTCGTCCAGGCTCACCCCGGAGACCTTGGCCATGTGCAGGATCTCGCTCGGGCCGATCGAGTGGATGACCAACTGCGGGTACGCCTGCTTGACCGAGGAGAACAACTCCTCGTAGTACTCCACGCCGTAGTCCGGGTGGTGCCCGCCCTGGAGCATCACCTGGGTGGCGCCCAACTCGACCGCCTCGCCGCACCGGCGCAGGATCTCCTCGGTCGGGTGGGTCCACCCTTCCTTGTGCTTGGGCGCCCGGTAGAACGCGCAGAACTTGCACGCCGTCACGCAGACGTTCGTGTAGTTGATGTTGCGATCGATCAGGTAGGTGACGACGTTGTCCGGGTAGCGCCGCCGGCGCACCGAATCCGCCGCCTCGCCGAGCGCGTGGAAGGGCGCCTCGGTGTAGAGCAGCAGCGCCTCCTCGGGCGTGATCCGCCCACCGTCCGCGCCGCGCTGCAGGATGTCGTCGATCTCCCGGCTCACCGTCACACCCCGAGCCTACGCCGGCTACCCGCCCCTGCCCGGAGGGGTGCTCAGGGCTGTGACCCGCTGCGCACACCCTCGGCTCGGGCGCGGCGGTCAGGCGTCGTAGTCGACCGTGAGCCTGTCGGTGGTCGGGCTGGACTGGCAGGTCAGCACGTAGCCGGCGGCCAGCTCGTCGGGCTCCAGGGCGTAGTTGCGGGCCATCGTGACCGCGCCGTCCACGACCTTCGCCTTGCAGGTCGAGCAGACACCACCCTTGCAGGCGTACGGCAACTCGCCGCGTACCTTCAGCGCGGCGTCCAACACCCGCTCCTCGCGCCCCATCGTGAAGCTCGACGACCGGCCGTCCAGCACGATGGTGACGTCGGCTCCGGCGCCCGCCTGGTCGACGGGGCGGCGCACCGGCTCCGGCGGCGCGTCGACGTGGAACAGCTCGGTGTGGATCGCCGACTCGGGCAGCCCGCGTGCGGTCAGCACGTCCCGGACGTCGACGACCATGCCGTACGGGCCGCAGAGGAACCACTCCTCGATGACCTCGCCCGGAACGATCGTGTCCAGCAGTCGGCCCAACCGTTCCGCGTCGATCCGACCGGAGAGCAACGGCGACTCGCCCTGCTCCCGGGACAACACGTGCACCAGGTGCAGCCGGGTGGGATGCCGGTCCTTCAGGTCGGCCAACTCCTCGGCGAACATCACCGAGTTCGCCGTGCGGTTGCCGTACACCAGGGTGAAGGTGCTGGCCGGCTCGACGGCCAGGGCCGTCGCGACCAGCGCGAGCACCGGAGTGATGCCGGAGCCGGCGACGACCGCCCCGTAGTGCCGCACCCGGTCCGGCGCGAACGCCGTGGTGAAGGTGCCCAGCGGCGGCAGCACCTCGACGGTGTCGCCACCGCGCAGCGCCCCGCAGGCGAACGCCGAGAAGGCGCCCCCGGGGATCTCCCGCACCCCGATCCGCAACCGGCCGTGCCGGGCCAGGTCGTCCGGGGTGGAGCAGATCGAGTACGACCGGCGCACGTCCGTGCCGTCCGCGCCAGCTGAGCCGGTGGGTCCGGCTCCGCCGGGACGACGGACCGTGAGGTGTTGGCCCGCGCGGAACGCGAAGGTCTCCCGCAACTCCTCGGGTACGGCGAAGGTCACCGCCACGGAGTCGTCGGTGAGCCGGTCGACGGCGGCGACGGGCAGCGGGTGGAAGACCGGCCGACGGCGCACCGGGCGGGTGATGGTGACAGTCACAGGGCCTTCAGGTGGTCGAAGGGTTCGGAGCAGGAGCGGCACCGCCACAGCGCCTTGCACGCGGTGGAGCCGAACCGGCTGACCTGCTCGGTCTCCGGCGAGCCGCACCGCGGACAGCGGACCGCGAGGGTCAACGACACGACGCCGGCGGCACGCACCGGGGTCGGCGGGGCGATCCCGGCGGCGGCGAGCTTCGCCCGCCCACCCGCGGAGATCCAGTCGGTGCTCCACGGTGGGCTGTAGACGGTCCTCACCTGCGCGTCCGGGTGCCCGGCATCGGCGAGCGCGCGGCGGATGTCGGCCCGGATCACGTCCATCGCCGGGCAGCCGGTGTAGGTCGGGGTGATGGTGACGGTGACCCGACCGGTGGCCGGGTCCTCCTCGACCGCCCGCAGGATGCCCAGCTCGTCGATGGTGATGACCCGGATCTCCGGGTCCACCACGCTCGCCGCGGCGGCCCTCGGGTCGGTCACCCCGACGTCCGCGTTCGCGACCGCGGCGCTCCTCGCGCTCACCACGTCGCTCCGGGGTGGGCGCGGTGCAGCACCTGCATCTCGGCCAGCAGGTAGGCCAGGTGCTCGGTGTGCACGCCGGTCCGCCCGCCGGCCGGGGCCCAGGCACCGCCCGGCCGGGTGAGCGTCGCCTCGGCCAGAACCGGGCCGACGACCTCGTCGAACGCCGGCCGCAGGGTGGCCGGGTCGACCGGCGCCGCCGGGTCCGCGGCGAACAGCTCATGGGTGTACGGCCACAACTGGTCGACGGCCGCCTGCATCCGACGATGCGACTCCTCGGTGCCGTCACCGAGCCGCTTCACCCACAGCGCGCCGTGGTCCAGGTGGTACGCCGACTCCTTGCGCGCCTTCGCGCCGATCGCGGCCAACCGCTCGTCGGCGCAGCCGGCCAGCGCCGTGTACAGCGGCAACTGGTACGCCGCCAGGAAGTACAGCTTCGCCATCGTCACCGCGAAGTCGCCATTGGGCAGCTCGACCAGGAGCGCGTTGCGGAACTCCCGGTCGTCACGCAGGTAGGCCAGCGCGTCCTCGTCGCGACCGGCGCCCTCCAGCTCACCCGCGTACGACAGCAGCAGGCGCGCCGCGCCGAGCTGGTCGAGGGCGATGTTGGCCAGCGCGATGTCCTCTTCCATCTCGGGGGCCCGGGTGGTCCACTCGGCCAGCCGCTGGGCCGCGATCAGGGCGTCGTCACCGAGCGCGAGGGTGAAGTCGAAGGGTCCGTTCACGCCGTCACCTCGCTGCGCTCGGCGGCGGCGTGAAGCGCCACGTTGCTGTGCTGGCTGGTTCGCTCGCTTCGTTCGCTCACAGGTGGGCCACCCCGTCCGGCACCTCGTAGAAGGTGGGGTGGCGGTAGACCTTGTCGGCGGCCGGGTCGAAGAAGGCGTCCTTCTCGTCCGGGCTGGACGCGGTGATCGCGCCGGCCGGCACCACCCAGATCGACACGCCCTCCTGGCGGCGGGTGTAGAGGTCGCGGGCGTTGCGCAGGGCAAGCTCGGCGTCGGGGGCGTGCAGGCTGCCGACGTGCGTGTGCGACAGCCCGCGCCGGGCCCGGACGAAGACCTCCCACAGAGGCGAATGACTCGTCATGCCAGGTTGCTCGGCTTGCTCGCTACGCTCGCTCACGCGGCCACCGTCTCCTTCTGTCCCGCCCGCTTCGCGGCGTACGCCGCGGCGGCCTCGCGTACCCAGCTGCCGTCGGCGTGGGCGGCCCGGCGGTGGGCCATCCGCTCGCGGTTGCACGGCCCGTCGCCGGAGATCACCCGCATCAGCTCGTCGTAGTCCGGCTGGGTGTAGTCGTACGCCTGCCGTTCGTCGTTCCAGCGCAGGTCGTCGTCGGGGATGCGCAGCCCGAGGATCTCGGCCTGCTGCACGCACATGTCGACGAAGCGTTGCCGCAGATCGTCGTTCGAGAAGCGCTTGATCTTCCAGGCCATCGACTGGGCCGAGTGCGGGGAGTTGCCGTCCGGCGGGCCGAACATGGCCAGCGACGGGTACCACCAGCGGTCCACCGCGTCCTGGGCCATCGCCCGCTGCGCCGGGGTGCCGTGGGCCAGGGTGTGCAGGATCTCGTAGCCCTGCCGCTGGTGGAACGACTCCTCCTTGCAGACCCGGATCATCGCGCGGGCGTACGGGCCGTAGGAGCAGCGGCAGAGCGGCACCTGGTTGACGATCGCCGCGCCGTCCACCAGCCACCCGATGGCGCCCACGTCGGCCCAGCTCAGGGTGGGGTAGTTGAAGATCGAGCTGTACTTCTGCCGGCCGTCGAGCAGCAGCCGGACCAGTTCGTCGCGGCTGATGCCGAGGGTCTCGGCGGCGGCGTAGAGGTAGAGGCCGTGGCCCGCCTCGTCCTGCACCTTGGCCAGCAGGATCGCCTTGCGCTTGAGCGACGGCGCCCGACTGATCCAGTTGCCCTCCGGCTGCATGCCGATGATCTCGGAGTGGGCGTGCTGGGCGATCTGTCGGATCAGCGTGCGGCGGTACGCGTCGGGCATCCAGTCCCGTGGCTCGATCTTCTGTTCGGCGTCGACGACCTCGGCGAAGTACGCCGCCAGGTCCTCGTCCGGCGCCGGCCCGCCACGCCGACCGTGGGCAGCCGCAGCCCGCAGCTCGGCCTCGGCGGCCTCGACCTCGCCCAGCAGGCCGCCGGGCGCCTCGTCGGAGGCGCCGTTCGGGGCGGAGAAGTCGTTGCCATACATGAGGCTAAGTGTTACAGCTTGCGCCGCGTTGCACCAGGGGGTGTAACAGGAATCCGAGCATCCCATCTGTAACCGGATGAGCGCTTTGCGCTACCTAGGCACCGAGATTTCGCCGTGACTTAGGCCACGAAACAAAGGTGAATCCCCGCAAGAACCTCATACCGGCCCCATATCCCGCCTTTATCGCAGGTTGCCTAGTGTCGAACACTGGCGGCCGGCCGGTCCGGACGTAGACTTCTGCCGGACAACCGATCGGCTGCCGAGCATCGACATCTCCACAGAGGCCACCTCCCCCGGCCTCGGCGATCGCACCCGATCAGTCCCGACGACAAGCCGGTCCCCCCGGCCCTGACACCTGGAGCTCACCCACTCATGCGATCTCGCGTGACCCTGGTGCTCGCCATCACGGCGGTCTTGCTCGGCGGCGTGCTACTGGTCCCCACCGCGTACGCCCGACTCGCCAGCGACGACAGCGGCGGAGGCGGCGGAGGCGGTACGTCGAGCGTCGCCGCGCCCGCGCCCACCCCTCCGCCACCGCCCACCCTGGCGGCCGGTCCGGTGTCGGTGAGCTTCAAGGGTGAGTTCTTCTCGTGGGCCCTGATGGATCGGAAGACGGGCAAGATCTCCGGGTCGCCGAACATGACCGCGACCAGCTCCACCGAATCGATGATCAAGGCGTGGATCGTCTCCGACTACCTGCGGCAGCTCGGCGACAGGGAGCCGCCCGCAACGTTGAAGGAGGCGGCTCGACTCGCCATCATCGACAGCAACGACGGAGCGGCCAACAAGGTCTACGCCGCGGCGGGCGGCTCGTACAAGGCCTCGTCCAGCAGCATCCCCGACCCGGTCATCCAGCGGGCGATCAAGCTCTGCGGGCTGACCGACACCAAGCGCGGCAACGTCCAGCCGTACACCGGCTACTGGAGTTTCACCCGGATGTCTCCCCGGGACGCGGTCCGGGTCGGCGACTGCATCGCCGACGGTAAGGCCGCCGGCCCGAAGTGGACGAAGTGGGTGCTGGACCAGATGACCAAGGTCAGGGGCACCACCGCGGCCAAGGACCAGAGGCCCTCGTCCGGTGGTGGCCGCTGGGGGATCATCGACGGTCTACCCAAGTCGATCACCGCGCAGGGCCCGGTCAGCATCAAGAACGGCTGGACCCCCATCTACGGCGACGGCGACTGGCACGTCAACTGCCTCGCCGTCACCGGCAAGTGGAGCCTCGCGGTGATGCTGCGCTACCCGATCAAGACCGGTCTGGACTATGGCGCGAAGGTCTGCGCCAGCGTGGCCACCCAACTGGTCACTCCGCAGCCGGGCGCCGCGCTCAAGGTGCCACAGCAGCCGGTCGGGAAGCTTTGATGGCCGGCAACCGTCGGGGCGACCGGCGCGGCGGCGGCGAAGCCTCCCCGCTTCGGCTGATCGCCATCGCGGTGATCCTGGTCGGGCTGGTGCTGGTCTCGCTGCGGCTGCTGCCCGGCTCACCGTTCGAGTCGTCCGCCGCGGCCAAGTGGGGCGACGCCGGCTCCAGCACGAGCGACCGCCCCACCGGCGCAGGCACCGACCGCAGCGCCCGCCAGCCGTCCTCGCCGTCACCGAGCCCCAGCCCGGCACTGGAGCCGCTGCCGTTCGTGGCCAAGGACCTCAAGCTGGACATCGAGGGCTGGTACTCCTGGAGCGTCCTGGACCGTCGCACCGGAAAGATCATCGGCTCCAAGAACATGGGCGAGACCAGCACGACCGCCTCGATGATCAAGTCCTGGATCGTCGCCGACTACCTCCGTCGCGCGGCCGACGCCGGCCAGACACCGAGCGACGCCAAGCTTGCCGACGCGACGCGGATCATCCGGGACAGCGACAACACCCGGGCCGAGCAGTTCTACAACCTGGTCGGCCGGGACGCCTCGATCCGGCGGCTGATCTCGATGTGCAAGCTGACCGACAGCAGCGTCGCCCCCGACAAGGGCTGGTCCCGGACGGCGCTCTCCCCCCGGGACACCGCCCGGCTGGGCAACTGCATCGCCACCGGCACGGCCGCCGGACCCACGTGGACGAAGTGGCTGCTCAACGAGATGAAGCTCGTGCGCGGCGCGGGAGACTTCGGCATCCGCAAGGCATTCCCGGCCGCCGAGCAGAAGCAGATCGCCATCAAGAACGGGTGGATCGACCGGACCAGGGAGCAGGAGATGCACATCAACTGCCTGGCCATCGGCGACACCTGGACGATGGGCGTGATGGTCAAGTACCCGATCGACATGGGCTACGACTACGGCATGAAGAACTGCCAGAAGATCACCGAGGCGTTGCTCCGTCCCGGCACCTGAGCCGGCGGCAGCGGCTCCGCCGTCGCGCAGGTGCTCGGCGGTGCCGCGTCGCGCAGGTGCTCGGCGGTGCCGCGTCGCGCAGGTGCTCGGCGGTGCCGCGTCGCGCAGGTGCTCGGCGGTGCCGCCGCGTACGCGGAGCCGGGCGAGGGCGGCAGCGGCGTCAGCTTGGCACCGTCCGGTCCGGCGTCGGCGGTCAGCCGGCGAAGAACTCCGGGCCACCGTCGGGCAGTGCCGGGGCCTCGCCGATGGCCGCGGCTCGCCGGGCCCACTCGCGCAGCCCGGCGACCTGCCGGTCGCCGAGCGAGAAGTCGAGGGTCCGGAAGTACGTGGCCAGCGTCGCCGCGTCGAACGTCTCCCAGCGCGCCGCCGCCTCGGCGACCTGGTCCAGCTCCGCCAGGCAGAGGTCCCGCGAGCGCAGAAAAGCCTCGTGCACCTCCTTGACCAGACCCGGGTGGGCGGCGGCGAAGTCACGACGGACCGCCCAGACGGCGAAGACCATCGGCAGCCCGGTCCACTCCCGCCACGCCTGCCCCAGGTCGGTGACGGTGAGGCCCTTCTGCGGCGCCTCGTAGTACGCCCGCAGCGCCACGTCCCCGATCAGCACCGCGGCGTCGGCCTCCAGCAGCATCAGGGTGAGATCCGGCGGACAGCGGAAGTAGTCGGGGCGCACGTTGTACTGCTCGGCGAGCAGCAACTGAGCCAGCATCACCCCGGTACGCGAGGTCGAGCCGAGAGCCACCCGCGCGCCGTCCAACTCGGCCAGAGGTCGGGTGGAGACCATGTTGACCGAGAGCACCGGCCCGTCACTGCCCACCGCCAGGTCCGGGAGGAGCAGCAACTCGTCGGCGTGCTTCAGATACTCCAACAGCGTGATCGGGCCGATGTCGAGATCGCCGGCGACCAGCGCCGCGCTCAACCGGTCCGGCGAGTCCTTGTGCAGGTCGACGTCGAGCAGAGCACCGGAGCGCATCAGACCCCAGTAGATCGGCAGGCAGTTCAGGAACTGGATGTGCCCGACCCGCGGGCGTGCGATGCGCTCAGCCATGGCCCGACCGTATCCCCGGCGGCCGGCTCCGGCTCGGCGGGCCGGCCCGGAGTGGCCAACCCCGCACTTGGCCCGGTCGCTGGTCCGCCGACGCTGCCGCCCGCCGGCCCGGGTCGGGGCTCGTTCGGGTCGACCGGCGACGACCGTCGTGCCGCCCGGGTCACGACCGGCACGAAGACCAGCACCACCAGCAGCCCGACCACACCGGCACCGGCGGTCAGTGGCCGAGGTGGAGCGGCCGCGAGCAACGCGCCGCCCAACAAGAAGCCCGCCATCGAGCCACCCTGTACCGCCGCGCCGTAGCTGGCGTACGCCCGGCCGCGCATCGCCTCCGGCACCCTCCGGGCGGTGAGCAGGTTGGCGAAGACGTTGTCGCCGCCGTTGGCCGCGCCACCCACCAGCCAGAGCGGCACCAGCACACCCGCCGCCGGCACCGTCGCCGCGAGCAACACCATCAGGCTGCACACCGCCAGGGTGACCAGCACCCCGCGCACCAGGGCGCCGTCGTCGTCGAGCCGTTTGGCCAGTCGTGCGGCGAGCCAGCCACCCGGCAGCATGCCGGCCATCCACGCGGCACTGACCAGGCCGTACGTGGTGGGCGAACCGCCCAGCGTTTCCCGGATGAAGAAGACGTCGATGACGTTGATGCCGCCGATCGCCGCGATCACCACGGCGGTGCTCACCACCATCACGAGCATCAGCGGGTCATGGCGCAGCCGCCAACCGGTCTCCGTACCCCCGGGGGTTGCCAGGCCGTCCGGGACGGCCCGGCGGCCCTCGGCGGTCCGGCCGCCTAGCTGGAGCTGGCTGCCTTTTCGGGGCTGGCCGCCCTCCTGGAGCTGGCTGCTCGGTAGGGCCGGGCTGCTTGCCGGGGCCTGGTAGGCGGGGGCGGCGGCGGGCCGCCGGCCACCGCGTCGGGTCCGCAGCAGCAGGCCCGCGACCACGAGCGCCAGGTAGGTCGCGGCGTCGATGAGCAGCGGTACGCGGGTGCCGAACTGTCCCACCAACAGGCCGGCCAGCACCGGGCCGCCAAGCGCGCCGAGCGAGACGGCGGTCTGACCGATCGCGCTTGCCTTCGGCAGGTCGGCTGGACGAACCATCGCCGGCAGAAGCGCTGCCAGGCAGGGTTGGGTCACCGCGAGCCCGCAGGCCAGCAGGGTGACGAGCCCGACCACCAGGACCGGGTGCTCGACGACGGCGAGGAGCGCGCAGATCGCGGCCTGCACGAGGCCGACGGTCACCAGCAGGGTACGGCTGTCCACCCGGTCGGCGAGTCGACCCGCGAGCGGGGCGAGCAGCACCAGGGGCAGGGTCGCGGCAAGCAGCAGCCCCGACACGGCCAAGCCTCCGGCACCAGCGCCCTGCAGGGCCAGCGCCAGAGCGGTCGCGGCCAGGAAGTCGCCGCAGATCGTGGTGCCCCGAGCGGCGGCGGAGAGCCAGACGTCCGACCAGCGCGACTCGTCAGTTGCGAAGGACATACTTCGAAAATAATCCTTCACAACTGATTCATGCAAGCCCAGCTATGCCAGCGGCACCGTCCGGTACTGCACCGCGACGGTTCGCGCCCCCGGTGGTGGATCACCTTGCCGCCGTCGCGGGTGGTACGGCCGGATCAACGCCAGGACCGCCGCGTTCAGCTCGGCCAACTCCTCGGCGGTGAGCAGTAGCAGCGTGTCGTTGAACAGCGCGTTGTCGTACCACTCGGCGGGCTCGTCCCCGGCCCTCCGCGACCAGTCCCGAATCCGTTCCATGGCCCGGACCGCATGCGCCTCCACCAACGCCTGCTCCGCCGCGCGCGCTGCCGGCCCAGCCTCACGCCCCGCGTCGACCATCCAACTCGTACCCGGCACGCGCCACACCCGCTCGCGGGCATCCCCCCTGCTCGGGGCCTGCTCGACAAGGCCAAACTTGGCCAGGGCCCGGAGGTGATAACTGGTCGCGCTGGGCGACAACCCGACGATCTCCGCACACTCGGTGGCGGTCCCGCCGCCCTCGCGGCTGCTCAGGTACTCCATGATCGCGATCCGAGCCGGATGAGCCAGCGCCCGCATCACCTGCGGGTCACTGATCGTCATCCGGCGCGCATCGGGGTGGGCCTCGGTCATAGGCCCATGATCCCGGCAGGTCCCCCAACCTGCCATCACCCCCACGCCCTGTGCGCACCTCGCGCGGCGTGAGCGGCGTTTGCGGCGTGGGCGGCGTGGGCGGCCTGAGCCCGGGCGGCGTGGCGGACGCCGGCGTCGGGTGAGACGGCCAGGCATCTCGACCCCCGACAAGCAAGCAGGCGGATTCGATGGCGGGTAGGGCTCGGCGCAGCGGCCGAGGAAGCACGGCCGACGCGGCGGACAAGGGAGCACGACCGGCGCGGCGGCTGGCATGGCGGGAAACCCGAACGGTCGACCGGCTCGGCGGGCAGCGCGAGCAGGCGATGCCCGAGTCGGCGCAGCACGAGCAGACGGTGTGCGGTGGTCGACGAGAATAGTTCCTCCCCATTGATCAACTTGAACCATAAAATGTCGTACACCTGTTCTATTGTGTTTCCATGTTGAGGGCGTTGGCGCAGGTGAGCGGCGCGGTCGACGACTGCGCCGAGGCTGCGCTCTGGGGGCTCTCCGACGACGAGTTGCTTGCTTCTCTCGACGCGGCTCAGGTGTTGGCGCAGCGGCTGGCCACCGTTCAGCTGGGTCTGGTCCGCGAGTTGGACGGCCGTGGGGTGGCGGTCGCGCAGGGTGCCTCGTCCACTGCGGTGTGGCTGCGTGAGCGGCTCCGGCTTTCCGGTCGCAGCGCGCGCCAGCTGGTCCAGCTCGCCGCCGTCATCGACGCCGCCCCGCCGGCGGTGCGCGACGCGCTGCGCCGCGGTGCCATCACCGTCGAGCAGGGTCGGGTGGTGGCCGAGACGATCGCCGCTCTCCCGGTGGAGGCCGGTCCGGCGGTGGCGGACAAGGCCACCCAGTTGCTGGTCGACTGGGCCGATCGTTTCGACCCGACGAGTCTGAGCCGGCTGGGCGAGCGCGTCCTCACGCATGTCGCCCCGGAGCTGGCCGACCAGGCTGAGCTGAAGGCTCTGGAACGGGCCACCGAGCGGGCCGAGGCCCGCCGGCACGTCACGCTCTCCGAGCAGCAGAACGGGCAGGTACGCCTCAGCGGCAACCTCGACACCGAAACCGCGAGCTTGCTGCGCGAGGCGATGGATCCGCTCTGCGCCCCAGCCGGTGAGCACGATGACCGCAGTCCCGGCCAGCGGCGCGCCGACGCGTTGGGCGAGGTCTGTCGACTGGCGCTGCGCACCGGTCAGCTGCCCGACAACGGCGGCGACCGGCCTCAGCTGGCGGTGACCGTCTCGTTGGACGAACTGGTGAACGGCGTAGGCGCCGGGACGCTGGAGACCGGGACGCGCCTCACGCCCGGTGCGATCCGCCGCCTGGCCTGTGACGCCGGTGTGCTGCCGGCTGTGCTGGGCGGCAACGGTCAGGTCCTGGACGTGGGTCGCCAACGTCGGCTCTTCACCGGCCCGCTGCGGCGCGCGCTGGTCCTACGGGATGGCGGTTGCGCCTTCCCAGGCTGTGATCGGCCGCCGAGGTGGTGCGACGGTCACCACGTCCGACACTGGGCCGACGGCGGGGCGACGGCGCTGGGCAACGCGGTGCTGCTCTGCGGCTACCACCACCGTTTCATCCACCGCGGCGACTGGGCGGTCCGGATCGCGGCGGACGGCCGACCCGACTTCCAACCGCCCAGCTGGCTCGACCCGGTGCGCACACCGCGTCGCAACCTCTACCACCGACGCTGCTGACACCACCGACCAGGCAAACACCACTCACCATTGCGACTGCGACTGCCGTCGGGCAGACAGCTGACGACACCGCCTCCTGCCCGCTACGGGAAGCGGCCACCGGGTAGCGGACAGCCGGCACGCGGGCACGCGGGCGCGATTGCCATGCTTGCCGCGCCCCGGCCGTCCGACCCACCGCACAGCCCGACCTTGGCGCTTCGCAACCCGGATCGCACCCATCCTCGGGGCCGCGTCACGCGCGCTTCGGAACGGAAAGGACGACCCGGCGAAACGGCACAAAGGCACGGCACGGAGGCACCGCGGGCTGCACGGACGCCCGACAGCCAAGGCGGCACGGAGGCACGGAGGCCAGGCCGGCACGGAGGCACGGACGGCACGGAGGCACGGACGGCCCGGAGGCACGGACGGCCCGGCACGACGGAACGACGGCACGGCGGCCCGGAGGCACGACGTCCGGAGGCACGGACGGCGGCACGGCGGCACTTCGGGGCTGCACGACGGTACGGCGGCCACGGCGCCCGGGGCAGCACGACGGCCACGACGACCGGGGCAGCACGACGGCCACGACGACCGGGGCAGCACGACGACCGGGGCAGCACGACGGCCACGACGGCCAGGGCGGCAGCGGCAGGACGCACGCAGAGCGCGGGAATCTGCAGCCGCTCCCACCGGTGACACGCCATCTCGGATGGGTGGTCGCGTCGGTAATTCGCTGGTAGCGGCGGGCTCGGAAGCGTAGGGTTGCAGGCCGCTTGACGGCCGAGGTGAGCTGCACCGGAACGGACGTCTTCGCGCCGGGCGGCCGGCCATCCGCCCCCGGACACGCGAGCGCGCAGCAGATGTGAACGATGGGACGTCAGCATGCCCGCACTTGACCTCGACAGCCAGCCCGACAGTCATCTCGACGCCGACCCTGACGCCCACCTCGATGCCCACCTCGACGCGGACCTGGCGGCCGAACGCGCGCACCTCGCCACCTCACGGGCGGCGCTGGGCCGGATGCGGGAGAGGGCCGAGTCCCTCTTCGCCACGGGTGACCAGGTGGCCGGTGACGCGTACGCGGCGGAGACGCTTGGGCGCACCCTGGCCCGCCGGGTCGCCGAACTGGCCGACGACCCGACCACGCCGCTCTTCTTCGGCCGCCTCGACTTCGCCGGGACCACTGACAACGGACCCGCCGACAACGGGACCGACTTCGCCGGAACCACTGACAACAGGCCCGCCGACAACAGGCCCGCCGACAAGAGGGCCGCGAACGGCACGACCTCGGACGACACGACCTCGAACGGCACGACCTCGAACGACACGACCTCGGACGGCGCCCTTGGTGACCACGACGGTCGGCGGTATCACGTGGGGCGGCGGCACGTGACCGACGAGCGGGGCGAGCCGTTGGTGCTGGACTGGCGGGCGCCGGTCTCCCGGTCGTTCTACCGGGCCAGTGCGCGGGATCCGCAGGGGGTGGCGGTCCGGCGGCGGTTCGGGTTCAGCAATGGTGTGCTGACCAGCTTCGAGGACGAGCGGCTGGATCGGGGTGAGGAGCTCGGTACGACAAGTCGGATCCTCACCGCCGAAATCGAACGGCCACGTGTCGGGCCGATGCGGGACATCGTCGCCACAATCCAGCCGGAGCAGGACGAGCTGGTCCGGGCTGATCTCGCCGACTCGATCTGTGTGCAGGGCGCGCCGGGCACCGGGAAGACGGCGGTGGGGCTGCACCGGGCCGCGTACCTGCTCTACCTGCACCGGGAGCGGTTGCGGCGGGCGGGCGTACTGATCGTCGGGCCGAACCGGGCGTTCCTGTCGTACATCGCGGCGGTGCTGCCGGCGCTCGGTGAGGTCGAGGTCGAACAGGCCACGGTGGAGGAGTTGATCGCCCGGGTGCCGGTCCGGGCGGTCGAGGCGCCAGCGGTGGCCGCGCTCAAGCACGACGTACGGATGGCGAGCGTGCTGCGGCGCGCGGTGCAGGCACAGATCGGCACGCCGACCGATTCGATCACCGTGTCGGACGGCTCGTTCCGCTGGCGGATCGGGCTGGAGCCGTTGCACCGGATCGTCGAGGAGACCCGCCGGGAAGAGCTGCCGTACAGCACCGGTCGGGAACGCGTCCAGGCACGGGTGGTGAGCCTGCTGCAACGGCAGGCCGAGGCGCGGCGCGCGGAGTCGCCCAGCGATGCCTGGCTACGCCGGATGGGTCGCTGCCGGCCGGTGCTCGACTTCCTGGACGCGGTCTGGCCGGCGCTCACCCCCGAGGGGCTGGTGCACGGCCTGTTCTCCGACCCGGACCGCCTCGCCGTCGCGGCGGATGGCCTGCTCAGCGACGCCGAGCAGGCGCAGCTGCTCTGGGCCAAGCCGCCGCGCACCGCGAAGGCGACCCGCTGGACCGCCGCCGACGCGGTGCTGATCGACGAGGCGACCGGGCTGCTGGAACGCCCCTCCGGGTTCGGGCACGTGGTGGTGGACGAGGCGCAGGACCTCTCGCCGATGCAGTGTCGGGCCATCGCTCGGCGCAGCGAGCACGGCTCGATCACGCTCCTGGGTGACCTCGCCCAGGGCACCGCGCCGTGGGCCGCGACGGACTGGCGGGAGTCCCTTGCCCATCTGGGCAAGCCGGATGCGGTGGTGGTGCCGTTGACGGTCGGTTTCCGGGTGCCCGCCGCGGTGGTCGCATTCGCGAACCTGCTGCTCCCGGCGCTCGCGGTGGACGTACCGCTGGCCGAGTCGCTGCGCCACGACGGCGGCCTGGATGTGCGTACCGTGACCGACCTGACCTCGGCGACGGTGGCCGAGGTGCGCGCGGCGCTCGCGCACGACGGCTCGGTCGGCGTGATCGCCGCGGACGACGCGGTCGACGGCCTGCGCGCGGCTCTGGCCGACGCCGGCGTCGAGACCGCGACCGCCGACGACGTCGCGGCCGTGGAGCGGGTCACCGTGGTGCCCGCGACGCTGGTGAAGGGCCTTGAGTACGACCATGTGGTGGTGGTCGAGCCGGCCGCGATCGTCGCGGCCGAGCCACGCGGGCTGCACCGGCTGTACGTGGTGCTCACGCGGGCGGTGTCCCGGCTGGCGGTGCTGCACCACGAGCCGCTGCCCGCACCGCTCGTCGGCGGGTCAGCCGGCTGACAGGGCTGCCGCGATCTCCCGCAGCGGGCGGCCGGAGTCGGCAAGCGGCACGTGGAACGACAGCCACGACCCGTCGGCGAAGTCGATCCGCAGGCGTTTCCAGTTCAACCGGTACCTGCCGACCCGGGCGGTGACGGCCGAGCGTGGCACCGACCCGAGCAGTTCGATGTCGGCCTGTGCCCGTTCGTCCGTCGCCGAGTTGGAGAGCAGCCCGACCGGTGCGGTCACGCCGAGCAGCAACCGTTGGTCGGTGACCGCCAGCACGGTGTCCCGGAGACCGGAACCCTTCGTCGCCCCGGTCAGGGCGTGGTGAAGCAGGGACGCCTGCGAGCCCGGTGCGCCTCGACCCCCGACGCCGAAGAAGAGCCAGTCGACGGCGTTGTCGGCCCGACCGAAGGTGATGTTCGGCGACAACACGTTGAGCAGGACGCCCAGGAAGCCGGGCCCGCCGGAGGCCGGGGGTGCCGTCGGCTGCGGGGGTGGCGCCGGGGTCAGCCCGCCGCCCGCTCGAACCCGGGCCACCGCACGCACCTGCTCTCCAGCCGGTAGCAGCCTGGTGATGCCCTCGACGTACCGTGCCTGGCTCCCGTCCACCGTCATGCGCGCCCCTCGTGGTCGTCGGGCTGGCGCGAAGCGGCGCCCGACGGGCCGATGACCTCACCGACCAACTCCCGGACCCGGGCCGCGGCGGCTTCCTGCGCCCGGTTGGCGGCTGCGGTGAACTCCTCCGCGAGGCTGTACGAGTCCAGTCGCATCGCGCGCGCGTTCAACTCCGTCGAGACGATCTTGCCGTCCGCGGCGGCGGTGACCCGCACCAGACCGGAGTCGCTCACCCCCTCGGCGCTGGTCTGCTCCAGCTCCGCCATCCGGTCGGCGAGTTGCCGCTGCCATCCGTCCAGGTTGCGAGCCAGCGCCTCGATTCGGTCCAGCGCGGGGAAGGTCATGGCTGCCTCTCAGTTCAGGATGGAGTCGAAGACATTCTGCACACCCTCGGTGTACGGGCCCAGATCCTCGCGGTACGTGCCGTCCACCAGGTAGTTGCGGTCCTTGTGCCCGTCGGAGATGTCGTGCAGACCCACCCCGGTGTCCAGCAGTGCGCCGCCGAAGCCGGGGACGTTCACCGGCGAGACCTGGTTGATGACGAATTTGCCGGGGAAGAGGGTCTTGAACTTCTCGACCTGGAAGGCCCGCCCCTCGGCCGACCAGCCGCCCTTACTGAGCAGCTTGTACTGCTTCTTGCGCTTCTTGATCTCCATGACGGTGTCGGCGTACTTGCGGAGCTGCCCGGCGACCTTGCCGAGCCGGGCGGCGAGGCGGGTGAGCACCTCGGCGAACCGAGCAACGATCTTGACCATCCGGCCCACAGTGGTGGCGAGCCGGGCCAGCACCCGGACCACCGTGGCGGCCAGCGAGACGCCGGCGCTCAACGCCGCGGCGACCGCCGCGATGATCACTTCGGTGAGGAACCAGAGCAGGAACTCGAGGATCAGCTCGACCAGCAGGTTGAACGCGTCGACGGCCGCGTTCGCCGCCTCGACGAGCACCTCCTTGGTGCCGTCGAGCCCCTGAGCCAGCTCCTCGATCGCCGCCTCCACCGACTCCATCGAGGCGTGGAAGCTGTCGGCGGCGTCGCCCGTCCAGGCGCCACGCAACCGGGCCCGGTCGGCGATCTGGTCACCGGCGATCTCCCGCACGGCCGTGCCGGTGTCCAGGCAGAGCTGCGCGGCCCGCATCAGGTCGTCCGGTTCTCCGGCGACCAGCTCGAGGAGTTGCTCGAACGGCCAGAGCACCGCGTTGGACAGCGGCTTGAACGGGTCGGGCGTGCCCGACACGATCTGCTCGAAGTAGGTCTTGTTGCGCTGCAGCGCCTCGGTGCTCACGCGGGCACCTGCCCGCTCGGCGCGCCGGCGCCACCCGACCAGGGGCCGGGCGCGATCACGTCGGGAGCCGGCGGGCGGCCCGGCACGAACAGGTCGGTGTTGGCCACGTCGGTGCCGGTGTAGGCGCCGGCGGTGTCGGTGAGCCCCTCGGCGATGTCCGCCATCATCTCGGCACCGTCGGCGAGCCCTTGCAGGCACGCCTCGAACTGCTCGGCGTACGCCGCCGCGAGGCCGAAGGACGCCGGCATGACCCCGAAGGCGTGCCGTGGCACGTGCCCGTCGCCGAACGAGCGGTGCAGCTCGCGAAAACGGGCCGCCCGATCCTTGGACCCTGCGGCGAATGCCAGCAGAGCTTCCGGCTGGACCTCCAGCTCATTGCTCGGGCTCGACACGGACCCTCCCCTGTGGCCTGTGCGACGGATCAGTCGCTACGACTACCCACCATAGGCACTGCTCGCCGTGATCGGGGGCCCCGTGCGTGGCGGCGGGGTCACCCCACCTCGACTGTGCGGTCGGTGCCACCTACGCCGAGGACCGCGACCAGCCCTGGAACCCGTACACCCGGACCTTGCCGGACGGTCCGGCACCCCGGTTCGCGGGCCGCGTGCCGGCCTGGCGCCGCCGCTGGCACTGATCATGATCGGGGTCTGGGTGGTGCTGCTCGCCACGCTCGCCGGATGGGCGTACCGGCGGGACGAGGGTCGCCGGTTCAGCTGACGATTCGTCCGTTTCGGCCCCGGGCCGCGGCGGGACGGTGCCAGGATTCCGGCAGGGGGCCACCGTGGCCGCCCGGACCGAGAGGGGTCTTGACGTGAGCACCGTCCCGCCGGGTACGCCCTGCTGGGCCGACCTGGCCACCCCGGACCTGACCGACGCCCGGCGTTTCTACCCGGAGCTGTTCGGCTGGACCGGCCAGGTCACCCCGGAGCCCGAGGCGGGCGGCTACACGGTCTTCCTGCTCGACGGTAAGCCGGTGGCCGGCGCCGGCCCGCCGGCGATCCCGGACCAGGTGCCCATCTGGTCGACGTACCTGGCCACCGACGACGCGGAGCTGGTCGCCGGCCGGGTCGAACGGGCCGGCGGGCAGGTCGTCGTGCCACCGTTCGAGGTCTTCGACCGGGGCTGGATGGCGGTCTTCGCCGACCCGGCCGGCGCCACGTTCAGCGTCTGGCAGCCGCTGACCATGGCCGGCGCCGAGGTGTTCAACGTGCCGGGCGCGATGAGCTGGAACGAGCTGGTCACCCCCGACCCCGAGGGCGCGAAGGTCTTCTACGAGCTGGTGTTCGGCTGGCAGCCCGACGACCAGGCGGTGGGCGCCATGACGTACACCGGGTGGCGGCTCGGGACGCAGATCGTCGCCGGGATGATGCCGCCGCTCGCCGACGACTTCCCGGCCGACCTGCCCGCGTACTGGACGGTGTACTTCGCGGTCGCCGACGCGGACGCCGCCGCGGCCCGCGCCTCCGAGCTGGGCGGCACGATCCTGGTCCCGCCCCGGGACATCCCGGCGGGCCGGTTCGCCGCCCTCCGCGACCCCCAGGGCGCCCTGTTCTCCGTCATCGACCTGGGCCCCTGACCCCGGGCAGCCTCAGGGTCGGATGGGGCGGACCGGGACCACCAGCGGGCCGTGGGCACCGGGGACCACCCGGACGCTGGCCCGGTAGTGGGTGGCGAGCAGCTCCTCGGTCAGCACCTCGGACGGGGTCCCGGCGGCCACCACCTGACCGGCGGCGAGCATCACCATCCGGTCGGCGTACTCGCCGGCCAGGGAGAGGTCGTGCATCGTGGCCAGCACGGTCAGGCCGTGCTCGCGGCGTAGCTGGTCGACGAGTTCGAGCACG
The DNA here is from genome assembly GCF_040675155.1 of Micromonospora sp. NPDC049645. NCBI lineage: Bacteria > Bacillati > Actinomycetota > Actinomycetes > Micromonosporales > Micromonosporaceae > Micromonospora > Micromonospora sp. NPDC049645. Next base: position 497,690 of record NZ_JBFAOI010000001.1, on the reverse strand, counting down.
TCCTGCTGGTGGCCGATGTCGAGCGCGCTGGTCGGTTCGTCGAGCAGCAGCAGCGTCGCGCCCTGGGCGAGCGCGCGGGCGAGGAACACCCGCTGCCGTTCGCCACCGGAGAGGGTGGCCAGCTCACGAGGGTGGAAGCCGGTGAGGTCCAACCGCCGGAGCACCTCGTGTACGGCGTCGACGTCGGCGGTCGACTCCCGCCCCAGGGTCGGGATGTACGGGGTGCGGCCGAGCAGCACGTAGTCCAGCACCGACATGCCGGACGGCACCACCGGGGACTGTGCCACCGTGGCCACCACCCGGGCCCGGTCCCGACGGCGCAGCGCCGCACTCGGCGTACCGAACAGGGTGATCGCCCCAGGCGCGGGCAGCAGGCCGCCGACGGCGCGCAACAGGGTCGACTTGCCTGCGCCGTTCGGGCCGATCACGGTGACCCACTCGCCGGCGGCGACGGTGAGGTCGACGCCGGTCAGGATCGGCGTGCCGCCGAGCGCGACATGCAGCCCGCGCACCTCGACGGCCGGCGCCCCGGGTGGGGGTTCCTGGCTCACGTGAGCACCCGCCGGGCGGTGCGCAGCACCAGGACGAAGAACGGGCCGCCCAGCAGGGCGGTAACCACGCCGATCGGCACCTCAGCCGGAGCGGCGGCGGTGCGGGCCACCACGTCGGTCAACGCCAGGAAAGCGCCACCGAACAGCAGCGACATCGGCAGGATCACCCGGTAGCTGGACCCGGCGAGCAGTCGGACGGTGTGCGGCACGATGATGCCGACGAAGCCGATCAGCCCGGTCGCGGAGACCGCCGCCGCGGTGCCCAGGGAAGCGGCGGCGATCAACAGGTATCGGGTGCGCTGCGGGTGCAGGCCCAGACTCCTCGCCTCGTCGTCGCCGACCGCGAGGACGTCCAGCTCGCGGCGGTGCAGCAGCACCACCACCGTGGTCACCGCGGCGTACGGCAGCACCAGCAGCACGTCGTGCCAACCGGCGGTGGCCAGCCGGCCGAGCAGCCAGGAGTAGACCGGCTGGATGCTGTCGGCGTGCCGTTGCAGGAGGTACGTCTGCCCGGCGGACAGGAACGCGGAGACCGCCACCCCGGCCAGGATCAGCATCGCCGGTGAACCGCGCCGCCCGCCGGCCGCGCCGAGCACGTAGGTCATCGTGACGGCGAGCAGCGAGCCGGCGAACGCGGCCAGCGGAATGGTCAACGGCAACCCGGAGAGCGTGCCCTCCCGGCCGGCGCCGCCCAGGGCGATCGCCGCGGTGACCGCGAGGCCGGCACCGGCAGCCACCCCGAGCAGGTACGGGTCGGCCAGCGGGTTACGGAACACCCCCTGGTAGCAGCCACCGGCGAGGGCGAGCAGGCCGCCGACGAGCAGGCCCAGCACCACCCGGGGCAGGCGCAGCTCGGTGACGATGGCGATCTCGCGCTCGGTCAGACCGCTGTCCAGGTGCACCCCGGGAAACAGGTTGAGCAGCTCGGCGGCGACGCTGCCCGGGGGCAGGCTCACCGGGCCGAGCGACACCCCGACGACGAGGGCGACGAGCACCGCGAACACCCCGGCGGCCAGCCAACGCTTGCGCAGCCCGGCCGGCCGGGCCACGGGAAGCGGCCCAGCCGGCCGGGCCGCGGACAGCGGCCGGGTCACCGACGGACGACGGTCACGCGGGCACCTTGGCGACCGCGTCGATGATGACCCGGAGCAGATCCACGACACGCGGGCCCCAGCGGGAGGCGATGTCGTCGTCCAGGGCGACGACCTGGTTGTTCTTCACGGCGGTGAGACCCGCCCAGCCGCTGCGCGCCTTGACCGTGTCGGCGTTCTGCTGGCAGCACTTGGCGTCGGCCAGGAAGACGAAGTCCGGGTCGGCCTTGACGATGAACTCCTGGGAGAGCTGCGGGTAGCCGAAGTTCTTGCCGTCCGCGTCGGCCGGGTCGGCGATGTTGGTCAGGCCGACCTGGCTGTAGAGCGAGCCGATGAAGGTCTTGCTGGTGGCGCTGTACAGCTCCGGGCCCAACTCGTGGAAGTAGGTCAGCTTCTCGGCGCGCTGCGGCAGGTCCTTGACCAGCTTGGCGATGTCGTCCTTCATCCGGGTGGTGACGTCGGTGGCCTGGTCGGCGTGCCCGGTCAGCGTGCCCAGCTCGGTGATCTGCCGGTACGAGTCGTCGATCGTGATCGCCGCCGGGGTCCGGTACACCGGGATCTTCAGCTTGGTGAGCTGGTCGACGATCTTGTTGCGGTCGTCGGAGAGCACCACCAGGTCGGGGTTCTTGCCGGCGATCGCCTCGGCGTTCGGCTGGAACGCGGAGAGGTCGGTCTTGGGCGCGTCGGCCGGGTAGTTCGACTGGTCGTCGACGGCGGTCACCTGCGGGCCGGCGCCGATCGCGAAGAGCATCTCGGTGGCGCTGGGCGACAGCACGACGATCTTCTCGGGGCGCTTGTCGAGGGTGAGCGCGCCGACCGTGACCGGGTACGCGGCGGCTGCGGTGCCGGCGCTGGGCTTGTCGTCGGCCTTCTCGGCGCAGGCGCCGAGGGCGAGCGCGGTGACCGCGAGGGTCGCCGCGAAGAGCCGAGGGGTACGTCTGAACATGGGGGCCTCCTGTCGGTCGAGGAGTGTGGTGCTTCGCCGACAGGGACTTTCGTACGCCCGCCCACGAGGCGCCCTTCCTCGAGAGCGCGTATCGCGACCGATCCGTAGGCGACCTGGCTCGTCCCCACCGGCTGGTGGGGCATCACAGTTGCGGGACAGCGCCGGGATACCCACCGGCTTCGCTGCGGACTGGTCGCTAAGACGGTAGCGCACCGCCCCGACGTGCCGGATCGATCAAGGATCGATTGGCGTCGGGCGATCGGTTGAACGCCGCACAGCGAGGGATATGTCCCGTATCTGGAGGCTCGGGAGCGGGTGGTGGGGCCCCGCCGGGGCGGGACGGGGCCCCACCCGATCAGGAGGACGTGATGGTGACGTTGTCCACAGCCGCCTCCACCAGGCTGGCCCCGGACGCGTCCACCGCCTCGACGAGCACGCGGACCGACTGACCTGCGTACGGGGTGAGGTTGAGGTTAGCGACCGCCCAGCTTCCGTTGCGGTTGCTGGCCGCGCCGGCCTGGGTGAGCAGCGCCGTGGTGCCGCCGTTGTGCACCACACTCACCCGCAGGTAGTCCGCCGACGAGGCGTTCGAGCCGTGCGCCAGGTACCAGGCGAGCGAGAGGGTCAGCGTGCCGGACGACGGCAGGGTCACCGCCGGGGACCGGGCACTGGTCACGCCGCCGTCGACGTCGTAGTCACCGGCCGCCGAGCCGGCCAGCCGGCCGGTGACCAGGTCGTTGGACCCGGCGTACGGGGTGAGCTGCTTGGCTCCGGAGGACGTGGTGGCCTGGGCGGCGCCCCGCTCGAACGCGCCGGCCGTGGCGGTGTCGGTGCCGGACGGGTTGACGGTCCAGCCGGTGGCGGTCTCGAAGGTGTCCGACCAGACCGTGGTGCCGCCACCGCCGCCGCAGTACTGCGCCTGCTTGCCGATGGCCCGGTACGGGCAGTCGGCGTACTCGCTGAGGATCAGCACCGCCTCCCGGTTGCGGGAGGTCTGCGCTCCGATCACCTCGTCGGGCGGGTAGAAACCGCCGCCGCCGGACGAGCCCGGGTACATCTCGAAGGTGTACGCCCAGATGTTGTGGGTGGCCCACATCCAGTCCAGGCTGTCCCCGTCGGTGATGTAGAGGTCGCTCGACTGTTCCGGCGTGTAGTTGTTGGTGGCCGCCATCTGCTGCCCGATGGTGGCGAAGGTGTTGTACTGGTCCGCGTTCATCCCGGTGGCGGTGTTCGCGGTGGTGTAGCCGTACGGCCAGAGCACCAGCTCCGAGTACGTGTGGAAGTCGATGTTGGCCTTGATCTGCTGGACACCGCCGACGACGCGACCGTTGACGAAGTTGCGCAACGCCTGCGTCTCCGGTGCGGAGAACGCCGACGGGCCCCGGTAGGTCTCCGACGAGGTGGTGCCGGACGAGCCGCCGCAGCAACCCCAGTTGTAGCCCCAGTTGCGGTTCAGGTCGGTGCCGACGTTCGACGAACCGCTGTTGGGCTGCCGGTTCTTGCGCCAGGACCGGTACGACCCGGTGGCGATGTCGTACTCGCTGCCGTCCGGGTTGACCGTCGGCACGATCCAGATCTCCCGGCTGTTGACGATGTTGGTGATCCGGGAGTCGCTGCCGTAGCTGTCGGTGAAGAGGTTGAGCAGGTAGATCGCCATCTCGACGGTCAGGTGCTCGCGGGCGTGCTGTTGGGAGTTGAACAGGATCTCCGGCTCGCTCTCGTCGGTGCCGACGTTGTCGGAGATCTTCACCGCCATCAGGTCGCGGCCCTCGTACGACGAACCGATGCTGATCTTGCGGGCGATCGCCGGGTGGTCGGCGACGACCTGGTTCACGACGGCGGTCAACTCCGCGTAGTCGTGGTAGTTGGAGTCGGCCGGCGGGAAGGCCAGTGTGCCCACCTCGCCGGCGCCGCGCTCGGCATTGGGCGGCGGGGCGAGCGGTTCCAGCCGGAAGCCGAGCTTGCCGATCGCGGCGGCCTCGGCCGCGGTGGCCGAGATGTGCAGCACCCCGTGTTCGGAGTAGTCGATGGCGGCTCCGGTGCGGGCCACCGCGGTGCGGTCGGCGACGGTCCGGGGCCCGAGCACCCGGTAGCCGGTGGCGACCTGCTCGGCGCTCCGGTCCGGTGCCGGTCGGGCGGCGACCGGACCGGCGGCGACGGTGACGATTCCCAGCCCGGTGACGACGGCGAGCACCAGGACACGGCGGAGGGGGATGGGCGTGCGGAGGGCCATGGACAACCTCCTCAGAGGGCGGGAGATCCCGCTCGGTGAAGGACACTTCACCACCTGTCACATGGTCATATCAATATCGATCGCTGCGTTATGCATCCCAAGCGGATCATCACGGCGGCAATGATTTTCCACCCATCAACGTATGGCGAAACTTCCCTCCGAGCGGAAAACTGACCAGCGACGATGCCCCCTCGACACCGCGGAGCACCCATGGCCAGATCCCGCCTACGCGCCGCCGCCCTCGCCGGCGTCACCGCGCTCGCCCTGCTCAGCACCGCTACGCCCGCCGTGGCGGCCCACCCGCCCGCCACCGGCCACGACGAGCAGATCACCTTCCAGGACTGGTCCGGGCCCGCCGACTGGCACCGGGGCAGCCGCGACGGCACCCGCGTCGTGCCCGGTGCCCGAGCGGGCGTCACCCTGGCCCGCCCCGCCGGCACCATCGAGTACGCGGACCCGCACACCGGCACCACCCGCACCTGGGAGTACGGCACCTGGACCGCACCGGTGACCCGGATCGGGTTCGACGCCACCGAGCTGATCGCCTCCTGGAACGCCGAGACCCCCGCCGGCACCTGGATCCAGGTCGAGATGCAGGGCAGCTACACCAGCGGCGACCAGACCCCGTGGTACGTCCTGGGTCGGTGGGCGTCCGGCGACACCGACATCAAGCGGACCAGCGTCGACCGGCAGGGCGACCCCTGGTCGACCATCTGGACCGACACCTTCAGCATCGACGACGCCGCCGCCGGGGTGCTGCTGCGGTCGTACCAGCTGAAGCTGACGCTCTACCGGGCACCCGGGCAGAGCGCCGCACCGGTGGTCCGGATGCTGGGCGCGATGAGTTCCAACGTGCCGGACCGGTTCACCGTGCCGCCGAGCGCCGGGCACATCGCCTGGGGCCGGGAGCTGCCGGTGCCGCGCTATTCGCAGAACGTGCACGCCGGGCACTACCCCGAGTACGACGGCGGCGGCGAGGCGTGGTGCTCGCCCACCTCGACGGAGATGGTGGTCGAATACTGGGGTCGCAGGCCGTCGGAGGCCGACACCTCCTGGGTGGACCCGACCTACCCCGACCCGACGGTGAACCACGCCGCCCGGATGACCTACGACTACGCGTACGACGGCGCCGGCAACTGGCCGTTCAACACCGCGTACGCGGCCAGCTTCGCCGGACTGGAGGGTCGGGTGACCCGGCTGCACTCGCTGGACGAGCTGGAGCGGTTCATCGCCGCCGGCATCCCCGTCGTGACCAGTCAGTCCTTCCTCGCCAGCGAGTTGGACGGAGCGAACTACGGCACCTCGGGGCACCTCTTCGTGGTGGTCGGTTTCACCGCTGACGGCGACGTGATCGTCAACGATCCCGCCTCGTCGAGCAACGACGTGGTGCGCAACGTCTACAAGCGTGCGCAGTTCGAGCAGATCTGGCTGCGTACCAAGCGCACCAACGCCAGCGGCGGCGTCTCCGGCGGCTCCGGCGGAATCGCGTACCTGATCAAGCCCACGTCAAAGCCCTGGCCCAAGGCCCCCGGCTCCACCAACTGGTAACCCATCCCCGAGACGGGTGATCAAGAGGTTTGCGTCACGGAACGGCTCCCGGTGACGCAAACCTCTTGATCAACGCGAGGGCTGGTCGGTGGGTGGCTGGTCGGGGGTGGGGTTCTGGTCGTCGCCGGCCAGGGCGGAGCGGAGGCGTTCCTTCTCCGTGCGGCGGCGCTCGGCGGCTTCGGCGATCTCGGCGGCCATCTCGTCGCGCCAACCGCGCAGCAGGAAGAAGGAGAGCGCGGCCGAGAACACCAGCGCCAGCATCAGCTTCAGGAACACGTTCATGTCGATCAGCCAGAGGCCCGCCAGCACGGCGACGAACAGCCCGATCCGGCCCAGCGTGTACTTGAGCGCGGCGCTCACCTGCACCACTCCGTTCTCTCCGTCGACCGCCACTGCCGGCGGAAGGGTCGATCCGCCCGACGGGCGGTCGTGGTCAGCCGGTGCGGCGGGCCAGCCAACGGACGCCCGGGAACCACACCGTCGCGTACGCCACGGTGAACCCCGCCGCGGCCAACGCTCCCGACACCAGCGGCGGCAGCCCGGAGGCCAGCCCGGCGACCAGCAGCCCGACGAACACCCCGACGGCGGCGGCGACCACCGCCGCCACCACCCGGGCCGCGCCGAACTCCCAGGCCCGGAAATCGTCCCAGAACAGCCAGGCGGGCAGGATCACCGCCAGCCAACCGTTGGTGTGCCCGAAGTCGCCGCTGCCGATCGAGGCGAACGCCCACTCGAACAGCACCAACGCCAACACGCCGATGACCAGGCCGGCCAGGCACACCCCGAGCAGATCGCCCAGGGTACGGATGTGCCCCTCGGCGTCCCGGCGGGGAAACCCGCCCTGCTGCTCGGGTGCTCGTTGCTCGGTCATCGACTGCGAGGGTACGTGGTGGCTCAGGCCCAGACCTGCTGCGGCTCGGCGCGCCGCTCGGCCAACGACGGGGCCTTGTCGTACTCCCGGACCACGTTGTAGCGGGTGTCCCGCTCGACCGGCTGGAAGCCGGCGTCCCAGATCAGGTGCAGCAGATCGTCGCGGTGCATGGTGTTCGGGGTGCCGTACGAGTCGGCGTCGTGAGTGATCTTGTATTCGACGACGGAGCCGTCCAGGTCGTCCACGCCGAAGTTCAGCGACAGCTGCGCCACCGACAGCCCGTGCATCACCCAGAAGTTCTTCAGGTGCGGCACGTTGTCGAAGAGCAGCCGGGAGACCGCGAACGTCTTCAGCGACTCGGCCGGCGAGGCCATCGTGGTACGCGCCTGGATCCGGTTACGGATCTTGCCGTCCGCCGAGTCGACGAAGTCGTGCTGGTAGCGCAGTGGGATGAAGACCGCGAAGCCGCCGGTCTCGTCCTGCAACTCGCGCAGCCGCAGCACGTGGTCGACGCGGTGCCGGGGCTCCTCGATGTGGCCGTACAGCATCGTCGCCGGGGTCTTCATGCCCTTGCGGTGCGCGAGGGCGTGGATGCGCGACCAGTCTTCCCAGTGGCAGGCGTGGTCGACGATGTGCTGCCGGACCTCCCAGTCGAAGATCTCCGCGCCACCACCGGTCAGCGACTCCAGGCCGGCGTCCATCAGCTCGTCGAGGATCTCGTCGGCGCTCAGGCCGCTGATCTTCTCGAACCACTGCACCTCGGTCGCCGTGAAGCACTTGAGCTTGACGGTCGGCAGCGCCGCCTTCAGCTCGCGCAGCACCTTCGGGTAGTAACGCCAGGGCAGCGTGGGGTGCAGGCCGTTGACGATGTGCAACTCGGTGAGCTGCTCGTCCTCCATCTCCTTGGCCTTGCGAACCGCCTCGTCGATGCGCATCGTGTACGCGTCCTTCTCGCCCGGCTTGCGCTGGAACGAGCAGTACGCACAGGACGCCGAGCAGACGTTCGTCAGGTTGAGGTGCCGGTTGACGTTGAACATCACCCGGTCGCCGTTGAGTTCGGTGCGCTTGTGGTGCGCCAGCCGCCCCAACCAGGTCAGGTCGTCGCTCTCGTAGAGGGCGACCCCGTCCTCCCGGGTCAGCCGCTCACCGGCGTACACCTTCGCTTCGAGCTCACGCTTGAGTCCGGCGTCCATGGCACGTCCCTTCCACCTGCGGTCCGGATCGAGCGTACGTCGCGCGGCCGACGACCCCGCCGGCACGGTCGCCGGCAGCGACCCACTTCACCAGACTCTCAGCCTCCCGTAACCCGGCCACGCATCGACATGAGTGGCGAGGTGCGGTAGTAACAAGGTGGGGCGGAACACACACACTGGTACCGTCCCGACGGCCGCGCCCACCGAGCGCGGCGACGAGCGGTCAGACGGGGAGCGGCATGGTCTACAGCGGGCGCGGGCGACGGCAGCGACGACGGAGCCCGGTGATCTCGCCGGTCCTGCGTCCGAAGCTCTGGGCCGCCCTGCTCGGCGCGATCGCCGCAGCCGTGCTGGCCACCCCCGCGTACGCCGAGCCCGCTGTGCCGACCACCGTGCCGGACACCGGCTCGCGCCCGGCGGTCACCGGCTCGCTTCAACTGCCCGGTGGTGCACCCGTCGCCGGCGTGCCCGTCCCGCCGGTGGTCAACATCGGCAACGGCCCACTCGCCACCGCGATCGCCGCCGGCGAGGCCCAGGTCGGTGCACTCGGCGAGACGTTGCTGGTGAGCCGGCAGAAACGCATCGACGCACAGGCGCAGCTCGACGCGGCCGGCAAGGCGCTGGCGACCGCGCAGGACGCGCTGCTCCGAGCCCAGCAGACGGCCGACGCCGCCGCCGCCGAGGCCGTCAAGGCCGCCGCCGCACTGCCGCCCGGCGACCTCGCCCGGGACATCCGAGGGCTGAGCCGCCTCCAGCAGATCACCCGCGGCGAGAAGGTCGACGGCGGCACCACCGGAGTGGCCGGGGAGCTGTCCCGTGCCCGCGCCGGTGAGCAGGCCGCCTACCAGCGGCACACCGAGGCCAAGACGCTGCTCACCACCGCCGAGGCGGAGTTCACCACGGGCGAGACCGCGCTACGCGCCGCCGAGGCGAGCCTGCTCAAGCTGCGCCGGGACAACGCCGCCGCGCTGATCGAGATCGAGCGCCAGCAGGAAGCCGCCGAGCAGCAGATCGGCGCCGACTACGTCGCCAACCAGAACGTCAGCGGCATGGCCGCGCACCCCCGGGCCCTGGCCGCGGTCCGCTACGCGCTCGCCCAGCTCGGCGACCCGTACAAGTGGTCCGAGGAGGGGCCGGACCAGTTCGACTGCTCCGGCCTGATGTGGGCGGCGTACCGGTCCCCCGGCGCTGACTACTTCGACCTGCCCCGGGTCTCCCGCGACCAGTACGCCGCCACCCGCGGCCGCACCGTTCCGCAGAGCGCGCTGCTCCCCGGCGACCTGCTCTTCTTCGCCTCGGGCAGCAGCTGGACGACGATCCACCACGTCGGCATGTACGTCGGCAACGGCAAGATGGTGCAGGCGCCCACCACCGGCGACGTCGTCAAGGTCTCGGTCGTCCGCTGGTCCCGGCTGTACGCCGCCACCCGGGTGATCGGCGCGGTTCCGGCGCCGGTCGTGACCAATCCGACCCCGCCCGTCTCGCCCCCGAAGCCGACGCCCACCCCGTCGCCCACGAAGACGACCAAGCCGACGCCCACCCCCTCGCCGACGAAGACCACCACGCCGACGCCCACGCCGACGCTGACGACCACCCCGACGCCCACCCCGACCGGCAGCACCACGCCGAAGCCCTCGAACACCCCGAGCAACACTCCCACGACCACGCCACCGGCGTCGACCAGCGCTCCGGCCAGCACGTCTCCGACGACCACACCGAAGGCCAGCACGAGCGCGACGACCACACCGAAGGCCAGCACCAGCGCGACGGGCAGCCCCAGCGCCGCGGGCTGATCCGCCACGACCGGCTCCGGCTGTCCGCTCGGGACGATCTGTGGCACCGTGACATCCAGGCACATCCGACTCGACGTCACGGGTCCGGGTGCGAGCATGGCGCGGAGGGCGGAAATGGCCGAGCAGAGATATCCGGCGGAGACTGTCGACCCCGTGGTCGACCAGGCCGGCCCACCAGGGCCGGGCACCGCTGACCCGGCGGCCGCCATCGACGCCGGCCCGGCTGACGGCGTCGCCGACCCGGCCGTTGGCGACCCGGCCCGGATCGCCGGAAACACCGCCGACGGTGACGGTCAGGACGACGCATCCGCCGGCACCCCCGGGCGCACCGACGACGCCTCGGTCGGCGCGGACGTCGCCGCCGACGATTTCGCGACCGGTGTCGAGGAGCCCGCACCGGTCGACCAGCCTCCAGGGCAGGCCGCCGCACCGGTACGCGCCCGCGCCAGCGTGGCGACCGCCGGGGCTCTCCGCAGTGACCTGCCGGCCAGTGCTCCGGTCACCGCGACCACCTACCGTGCCACCGGCTCGGCCAGCCCGGCCGACGTGTCGGTGCCCGGTCAGCGCCACGACTCCACCGCGTCGGCCCGGGCCAGCGCCACGGTTCCCAGCAGCAGCCGGGCCACGGTCGGCGCCACGGGCACCCCGGACGCTCGGACGAGCGCGCCCGCCGTCTACCGGGCCGCGCCGGTGCGCCCCGAGCCGGAGCCGGGGCAGCCGGCAACGCCGTCGACTCCGGAGCCTGCGCCGGACCCCACGCCACCCGGTCCCGGGCCGACCCAGCCAGCGCCTCCGGAACCGGAGCCCGCGCCGGCTCCCGGTCCGTACCCTCCCGGCCCGACGCCGACGCCGGGTCCCCGGCCCACACCGCCGCCCGGTCCGGTCCCGCCCGTTCCAGGCCCACCCGCTCCACCGCCCTCGCCGATGCCACCGATCCCCGGCCCGCCGTCGCCGCCCGTCCCGACCCCGCCGCTGCCGCCACCCGGTCCGCCGGTGCCCGCACCACCGTCCCCGCCCGGCCCGATGCCGGCACCGCCGTTCCCGCCGCCGCCGGCCATGGCCGACACGCCCGGCGTACGGGCCACCGCGTCGGTCTCCGCACCGCCGGCCGGGTGGCCGTCGAGCACCCCGGCACCGCCTCCGACGCCCGGTGGCGGATGGACCGGAACAGCCACTCCCGCACCGCCGGTGGTGCCCGCGCCGGCGCTGCCCAATTGGCCACCGTCCACCGCCGGGGCTCCTCCGTCGACCGGGCACAGCACCGGAAACTCCCGAATGACCGCACCGACCGGCGGCCCGTCGGGTGGCTCCGCCGGACGGGACGCGACCGGCACCCGTGGGGGGCGGCACGACGGCGGCTCCGACCTGGCCGGGACCGTCTACGGCAACGGCGAGGGGGCCGGTTTCACCACGATCGCGATACCCGCCAACGCGGTGGAGACGTCCGGCTCGTTGACCGGGCACATCCTGGCCCAGGGCTGGTCGGACACGCCGTCCGAGCGGTCCCGCAACACGCGTGTGGTGATCGTCCTGGCCGCCGCGCTGGGGCTGCTGGTGGCGATCAGTGTCATGGTCGTTCTGCTGGCCGGCGACGCCCTGGACGGTCTGGTCGGCAACGTGCTCAAGGGGTGAGCCAGCGAGCGGTGGCGATGGTGAGTCCGCCCACTACCGTCGGGCAACCGGCTGGCGGCTTCGCCGGACCGCCGTACACTGGCTGAGATCACTGACCCGGCGCGCGTGGTGTGCGCCCCTGGGCGATCTTGCGGGCGATCCGGCGGTACAGCCGCGGCAGGCCATCGCGAAGATGCGCCCCGCTCGAAAGGTTTTTGTTGACCACCTCTGCTGACCCCAGCACCGTTACGTCCGTTTTCGACTCAGTCCCGGCGGCCGACACCGCCCGGGAGCCGTTCGACGCAGCTCCGGGCGAGCCCGGCACCGCGCCGGCACCGACCGCCGAACCGATCAGCTTCGCCTCCCTCGGCCTGCCCGAGCCGCTGGTTCGCGCGCTGTCACAGCAGGGCATCACCAGCCCGTTCGAGATCCAGCGGGCCACCGTTCCGGACGCGCTCGCCGGCCGCGACGTGCTGGGCCGCGGGCAGACCGGGTCGGGCAAGACGCTCGCCTTCGGTCTGCCGGTGATCGCCCGGCTGGCCAGCCGTAACCGGGCCCGCCCGATGCGTCCGCGCGCCCTGATCCTGGTTCCCACCCGCGAGCTGGCCATGCAGGTCAACGACGCCCTGGTGCCGCTGGGCAAGGCCGTCGGCATCTTCCTCAAGACCGCCGTCGGCGGCGTCCCGTACGACCGTCAGATCGACGCGCTGCGCCGCGGCGTGGAGATCATCGTGGCCACCCCGGGGCGGCTCGGCGACCTCATCGAGCGGGGCATCTGCCAGCTCGACGACGTCGAGGTCACGGTGCTCGACGAGGCCGACCAGATGGCCGACATGGGCTTTCTGCCCGAGGTGACCGACCTGCTGGCGAAGACGCCCGCGAACGGTCAGCGGCTGCTCTTCTCGGCCACCCTGGACGGTGACGTCGACGCGTTGGTCAAGCGGTTCATGACCGACCCGGTCACCCACTCCACCGCGCCGTCCACCGCCTCGGTGTCCACCATGGACCACCACATGCTGCTGATCCCGCCGCACGAGAAGTTCCCGGTGGCGGCCTCGATCGCCGCCCGGGACGGCCGGACGATGGTCTTCGCCCGTACCCAGCTCGGGGTGGATCGGCTGGTCGAGCAGCTCGCGGCCGTCGGCGTACGCGCCGGTGGGCTGCACGGCGGCAAGACCCAGCGGATGCGCACCAAGACCCTCGCCGAGTTCCGTGAGGGCCGGATGAACGTGCTGGTCGCCACGGACGTGGCGGCCCGGGGCATCCACGTCGACGGCGTCACCCTGGTGCTGCACGTCGACCCGCCGAAGGACCCCAAGGACTACCTGCACCGCGCGGGGCGTACCGCCCGGGCCGGCGAGTCGGGCGCGGTCGCCACGTTGGTGCTGCCCAAGCAGCGCCGCACCACCCTGGCGATGATGGAGAAGGCCGGCGTCGCGCCGGCCGAGACCCGGGTCCGGGTCGGGGACGCGGCGTTGGCCGAGCTGGTCGGCGCCCGCGAGCCCAGTGGCGTCCCGGTCCGCGTCGAGGCGGAGCCCCGGGGTTACGGCGACCGCTCCGGCGGCCCGCGTCGGTTCGGTGACCGCCCGCAGGGCGAGCGTCGGTACGGCGACCGCCCCCAGGGCGAGCGCCGCTACGGCGACCGACCCACCGGCGAGCGCCGCTACGGCGACCGGCCGCAGGGCGAGCGCCAGTACGGCGACCGGCCGCAGGGCGAGCGCCGCTACGGCGACCGACCCACCGGCGAGCGCCGCTACGGCGACCGCCCGCAGGGCGACCGCCAGTACGGCGACCGCCCACAGGGTGAGCGGCGCTTCGGCGACCGGCAGCACAGCGACCGTCCGCAGGGCGACCGGGGCTTCGGCGACCGGCGTTACGCCGACCGGGACGCCCGGGGGTTCGGCGACCGGCCGCAGGGCGAGCGGCGGTTCGGCGACCGACCCACCGGTGAGCGGCGCTTCGGCGACCGCCCGCAGGGCGACCGCCAGTACGGCGACCGGCCGCAGGGCGAGCGGCGCTTCGGCGACCGGGATGCCCGGGGTGGCTTCCGCCCGGAGAGCCGGGTCCGGGACGACCGGGCCCGCGACGACCGGCCGCGCGATGATCGCGCACGGGACGATCGGCGCGGCTTCGGCGGGCGACCGCCGGCGCGTACCCACTGATTGATCGACCGGACGCCGCCGTGAAGCGCATGCTTCGCGGCGGCGTTCGCGCATGCCCTGCCGATGCCGGCGGGGTCGCGTAACGTCCGGCTCATGCCGACCATGCCGAAGTCAATCTTCTGGTCCCGGACGGACACCGCCGGCAGCGAACAGGTCCTGCTCGACGACGGCCACGGGTTGACGGCCCGGGGCACCCTGCTCGCCGTGGACCCGATCCCCTGGACCGCCCGCTATCAGCTGACCACCACGCCGGACTGGGCCACCGCCCGGGTCGAGGTCGAGGCCGAAGGTCTCGGCTGGCTGCGGCGGGTGACGCTGGAGCGGGCCGCGGGTCGGTGGCGGGTGACCACGGCCGAGCAGGGCGACCTGGACGCGGCGCTGGTCGCGGCCGGTCATCCCCGGGCCGGCCTGCCGGGCACGGACGACCCGGACCGACTGGCCGACGCGCTCGACGTCGACCTGAGCGGTTCGCCACTGTTCAACGCCCTGCCGGTCCACCGGCTCGGGCTGGCGGCCGAGCCGGCCGACGTGGCACACCGGATCACCGTGGCCTGGGTGCTGCTGCCCGGCCTGGAGGTGGTGCCGGCCGAGCAGATCTACAGCGGGCTCGGGCCGGGTCGGGTGCGCTTCGCCAGCGGCACCTTCACCGCCGACATTGATCTGGACGACAGCGGCTACGTGGTGCGCTATCCGGGGCTGGCCGAACGGATCGACCCGCGCTGACCGGCGTTCGGGCGGGCCGGGCTTCGCCGGGCCGGCCACTCCGGCCGGGGCCCGCTGATCGGGCCAGCCGGGCCGGGCCAGCCGGGCCCGCTGGGCGGTTCAGGCGGGCCAGGCCCCGCTGGTCAGGAAGCGGTCGATGGTGGCCAGGTGTGGGGCCAGGTCGAGGCCCTGGGCGGCCACCCACTCGTCGGCGTAGTACGTGTCGGCGTACCGGTCGCCGGGGTCGCAGATCAGGGTGACCACCGAGCCGGTCCGGCCCTCGGCGAGCATCGCGGCGATCAGGCCGAACGCGCCCCACAGGTTGGTGCCGGTGGACCCGCCCACCCGGCGGCCGAGCAGCGCCGATCCGGCGCGCATGGCGGCCAGGGACGCCGCGTCCGGCACCTGGACCATCCGGTCCACCACCGACGGCAGGAACGATGCCTCCACGGTGGGACGGCCGATCCCCTCGATCCGGGAGCCCTTTCCGGTGCGCACCGACCAGTCGGCGGCCAGCCAGGCCGGGTAGAACGCCGAGTTCTCCGGGTCGACCACGCAGAGCTTGGTGTCGAGTCGGCGGTACCGGGCGTACCGGCCGATGGTCGCGCTGGTGCCCCCGGTGCCGGCCCCCACCACGACCCACGCGGGGATCGGGTGCCGCTCCAGCTCCAACTGCGCGTAGATCGACTCGGCGATGTTGTTGTTGCCCCGCCAGTCGGTCGCCCGCTCGGCGTAGGTGAACTGGTCCATGAAGTGCCCGCCGGAATCCTCCGCGAGCCAGCGGGCCTCGACCACCGCGCTCGCCGGGTCGTCCACCAGGTGGCACCGGCCGCCCTGGAACTCGATCTGCGCGACCTTCTCCGGCGAGGTGGAGGCGGGCATCACCGCGATGAACGGCAGGCCCAGCATCCGGGCGAAGTACGCCTCGGAGACCGCGGTGGAACCCGACGACGCCTCGACGATCGTGGTGCGCGGCCCGATCCAGCCGTTGCAGAGCCCGTAGAGGAACAGCGAGCGGGCCAGCCGGTGCTTCAGCGAGCCAGTGGGGTGTGAGGACTCGTCCTTGAGGTAGAGGTCGATCCCCCACGCCCGGGGCAGCGGGAACGGCAGCAGGTGGGTGTCGGCGGAGCGGTTCGCGTCCGCCTCGACGGCGGCGATCGCCTCCGTCACCCAGGTCCGGCTGGCCTCGTCGCACCGGTCAAGATGAGTCACGCTCGAAACGTAGCAAGCAGACCAGCGGTGGTCAGCGCCGGTCCGGCGGCGCAGCCGACCACCGGGCGTGGCCGGCGGGGGTACGCGGCGGTCAGGCCGCGGCGGGCCCGACCGGCTGGGGACGGTTCTCCCACTTGGTGGAGAGCGCGATGGCGGTACGGGTGGAGGCGACCCCGGGGGTCCGGTTCAGCCGCACGATCAACTGCTCCAACTCGGCGATCGTGCCCACCCGCGCCTTGAGCAGGAACGACTCCACCCCGGCCATGAAGTAGCAGGACTCGATCTCGGGCAGCACCCGCAGCGACTCGAGCATGTCGTCGGTGTCGGCGCCGGAGTCCTCCACGATGCCGATCAGCGCGGTGACACCCAGCCCGATCGACTCCGGGGCGACGTCCGCGCGGTAACCCCGCACCACGCCGCTGCTCTCCAGCTTGCCGACCCGCTCGTGGACGGCCGGGGCCGAGAGGCCCACCTGTCGGGCCAGCTCGGCGTACGAAAGGCGGGCGTTGCCGCGCAGCAGGTCGACGAGGCTCAGGTCGATGGCGTCCACAGAGAGTGACCTTAACCGCTCAGACGTAACGTGCGGCCTTCGGCATCCGTTGGACTGAGCGGTGAGTCACTGTTCACAAACCGCCGGTCAAGGTTGAGGTAGCACCAGTAACATTACTAACTCCCCACTCAGTGCATTTTTCGCGTTTGGGCGGACAGGCCATGTCCCTGGTGCTGTAATTGCCATACGTCCCTCATGACGGCTCTGGGCTACGCACCAGCCGGGGGCAGTGTGTTCAGCCGGGGGCTTCGTCGACGCGAGGAGGGGGCTGTGGACACTGGAGATCGCCTGCTGACACCGGGTGAGGTCGCCGCGCTGTTTCGGGTAGACCCGAAAACTGTGACGAGATGGGCGGCGGCCGGCCGGATAGGAAGCATCCGGACTCCAGGCGGGCATCGCCGGTTTCGGGAATCCGAGGTGCGAGCCCTGCTTGAGGGGGAGGGCATGCTGGACGAGGTGGATGAGGTCGGAAAGCCACGCAATGTGGGGCCGGCCGCCTCCACGGGGCCGGGTCCGGCCAACGCCGGCATGTACTGAACTGGTGCGGACAACGCTACGCGGACCGGACACCAGTCCGGTCCGCGTCCCGGTTCGGCCAGCCGCAGGGCGGGAGCACCGTTCGCGCTGAGCAGGCCACCGGTGCTCGGCACCGGTGAACGACTCGGCACGCGGACGGTTCAGCTTCGGGCCGCTCCGAGCTGGCCGGACCACCGCCGGAACAGGGTGTGCGGGACACCGAGCGCGTCCAGCACCTTTCCGGCCACGAAGTCGACCAGCTGCTGGGCGCTGGCCGCCGCGCCGGTTCCGTAGAAGCCGGGGCTGGCCGGCAGGACCACCGCGCCCGCGTCGTGCAGGGCGATGAGGTGCTCCAGGTGGCTGCGGGTCACCGGCGTCTCCCGGGGGACCATCACCACCCGACGCCGCTCCTTGAGGTTGACCTCCGCGGCGCGCTGCAGCAGGTCCTTGGAGAGCCCGATCGCGACGCCCGCGCAGGCCGCCGTGCTGGCCGGGACCACGGCCATGCCGCGTACCCGGTAGGAGCCGCTGCTCGGCCCGGCGGCCAGGTCGCCGGCCGGCCAGTGCCGCACGTCCGCCGCGGTCAGGTCCCGGTCGAGCCAGGCGGCGAGGTCCTCGGCCCAGTGGCCGTCCCGGAAGGGCCGGCCGGTCTCGTCGAGCACGGTGAGTCGCGCCGCTCGGGACACGATCAGGTCCACCGACTCCCCCGCGTCGAGCAGCCCTCCGATGACGGCCGCCGCGTACGGGGTGCCGGAGGCACCGGAGACCCCGACCACCCATGGTTCCCGCATACCCCCAGCCTGCCTGGTCCAGCTGGTCCGCTGCTGGGCACCCCAGGGGTTGGTCGGTCCGACACGCCCCTCGGGTACCTGGACATCCCACCGACCTGAGATGCTGCCGCTGGCGAATCGCACCGGCACCATCTCGCAGAGGAGGCATCGGTGACGACCGGCGAGATCCTCCGGGCGCTGCGCGCCGAATGTCCGATCCCGTCCCGGCTCCCACCACACGCCGACCGGGTGCAGGAGTGGCTGCTCGGTCTGCTGCCCGAGCTCGGCCTCCCACTGGACGAGGCCGCACTGCGTCGGCTGTCCCGAGGGGCGTTCGCCCGGTACGCCGGACGGCTCTACCCAGCGGCGACCGAGGCCGACCTGCGGGTGCTGACCGCGCTGTTCACCTGGTTCTTCCTGGTCGATGACGCCTGCGACGGGCCGGACCGGTTGACCCCGGCGCGGATCCGGGCGCTGCGCAACGGCACGCTGGCGCTGCTGCACGACGACACCCGGGCGGGTCCGTTCGGGCTGACCGGTCCGCTGCGGCGGCTGCTGGCGCTGGCCTGGCGGGAGCCACGCCGTCGGATGCCGGCCCACTGGCGGCAGCGCTTCGCCGACGCGGTGGCCCGGCACCTCGACGGCACCTGGCAGGAGGCGGTCAACAAGGAGTCCGGCCGCCGCCCCAGCGTCGACGAGTACGTCGAGCTGCGTCGGTCGACCTCGGCGGCGGAGGTGTCGTACCCGCTTGTGGAGTTCGTCACCGGTCGCACGCTGCCCGACCCGGTCTACCAGCACCCGCTGCTGCGGCAGATCGCCCGCACCGGCAACGACCTGCTCTCCTGGTACAACGACATGGCCTCGCTGGAGCGGGACCGGGCGACCGCCGGGGGGCACAACCTGGTCCTCGCCATGCAGGCCGACCTTGGCATCCCGGAGGCGGAGGCGGTCGAGCGGACGGCCGAGCAGTGGCGGGAGACGATGCGGCGCTTCGTCGCGTTGCGCGCCACGGTGCCGTCGTTCGGCCCGGCGCTGGACGAGGCGGTCACCGACCATCTCGACGGGGTCGCGTACGCCGTGCGCGGGACGGTCGACTGGACCTTCGAGAGCGCCCGCTACCCCGTCAGCACCCGGCAACTCGCCTCCGGGGCGTAGGCCGGGCCGGCCTCAGAGCCGCAGGCCGGGCCGGCCTCAGAGCCGCAGGCCGGGCCGGCCTCAGGGCCGCAGGCCGAGCCGGATCACCAGATCGAGCAGGGCGAAGACGAACAGCGCGATGCCGACGAACCCGTTGGCGGTGAAGAACGCGCGGTTGACCTTGCTCAGGTCGGTCGGGGTGACCACCAGGTGCTGGTAGCCGAAGGCCACCGCGGTCAACGCCAGCCCGATCCACCAGAGCCAGCCGAGGCCGATCAGCGCGCCGAACCAGATGAACAGCGCGAAGGTCACCACGTGCGCGACCGTGGAGGCGTGCAGCGCGAATCGTCGGCCGTACCGGGCCGGCACGCTGTGCACGCCGATCTCCTGGTCGATCTCGGAGTCCTGGCAGGCGTAGATCAGGTCGAAGCCGCCGATCCACAGCCCGACGGCGGCGCCGAGCAGCCACGCCGGCCCGGAGCCGGCCAGGGTCCCGGTGACCGCCAGCCAGGCGCCGACCGGACCGACCGCCTGGGCGATCCCGAGGATGGCGTGCGGCCAGTTGGTGAACCGCTTGGCGTAGGGGTAGACGACCAGCGGCACCACGGCGAGCGGCGCGAGCACCAGGCAGAGCGGGTTGAGCAGGGCGGCAGCGACGAGGAACACCACAAGCGCGACGGCCGCGCCGGTCCAGGCCGTCCGCACACTCACCGCTCCGGTGACCAGTTCCCGGCCTGCGGTACGCGGGTTCCGCGCGTCGATGCGGCGGTCGAGGATCCGGTTGGCGGCCATCGCGAACGTCCGCGCCCCGACCATCGCCACGGTGATCAGCAACAGGTCGAGCCAGCGCACCCGACCGCCGTTGACCTGCATGGCGGCCAGCGCCGAGAGGAACGCGAACGGCAGCGCGAAGACGGAGTGCTCGATGGCGACGAGCCGCAGGAAGGACTTGGTCCGGCCCGGCTTCTCGGCCGGCGCGTCGAGGACGGCCATCAGAGCCCGTACTCCTTCCAGCGCTTGTCGACCAGGGCCGTGACTTCCGGACTCATGCTCATCTCCTCCGGCCAACCACGGGTGTAGCCCTCGGTGGGAAGTTTGCGGGTCGCGTCGACGCCGGCCTTGCCGCCCCAGAACTGCTGGTACGACGAGTGGTCGAGGTGGTCCACCGGCCCCTCGGTGAGCAGCAGGTCACGTGCGTAGTCGACGTTGCCGAAGGCACGGAACGCGACTTCGTTGTAGTCGTGCACGTCGCAGTCCTCGTCGACGATCACGATCAGCTTGGTCAGCGACATCAGGTGCGCGCCCCAGATCGCGTTCATCACCTTCTGCGCGTGCTTGGGGTAGCGCTTGCGGATGGAGACGATCGCGCAGTTGTGGAACACGCCGGCTGCCGGCAGGTCGTAGTCGACGATGTCCGGGATCATGAGCTTGAGCAGCGGCTGGAAGATCCGCTCGGTGGCCTTGCCGAGGCCGTGGTCCTCCTGCGGCGGCTTCGAGGTGACGATCGAGTGGTAGACCGGCTTGCGCTGCATGGTCATCGCCTCGATGTGCAGCACCGGGAACGGCTCGACCGGCGTGTAGAAGCCGGTGTGGTCGCCGAACGGCCCCTCGGGCAGCCGCTCACCCGGCTCCAGGTAGCCCTCCAGCACGATCTGCGCGTGCGCCGGCACCTGCAACGGCACGGTCAGGCAGTCGACCATCTCCACCCGCTCGCCGCGCAGGAAGCCGGCGAACAGGTACTCGTCGATGTCGCTTGGCAGCGGGGCGCTGGCGGCGTACGAGACGACCGGGTCGCAGCCGATCGCGACCGCGACCGGGAGGCGCTGCCCGAGCCGCTCGGCGACCGCGTGGTGGGCCGTCGAGTCCTTGTGGATCTGCCAGTGCATGCCCAGGGTGTTGCGGCCGTGCTGCTGGAGTCGGTACAGGCCGAGGTTGCGCTTGCCGGTCTCCGGATGCTTGGTGTGGGTCAGCCCGTAGTTGTGGAAGATTCCGCCGTCGTCGGGCCAGACCTGCAACCCCGGCAGCCGGTTGAGGTCGACGTCCTCACCCCGGTAGACGACCTCCTGGCAGGGGGCGGTCTTCACCTTGCGCGGCGGCACCGACTTGAGCTGCATGACCTTGCCGAGGCCCTCCCGGATGCCGGACCAGCCGACCGGCAGTTCCGGCTTGATCAGCGCGCCGATGCGGGCACCGACCTCGTCCAGCGAGTCGACGCCGAGGGCCATCGCCATCCGCTTCTCGGTGCCGAACAGGTTGATCGCCACCGGCATCTCACCCCGGGTCGGACGCTCGAAGAGCAGCGCCGGACCGCCGGCCCGCACCGTGCGGGTGACCACCTCGCTGATCTCCAGGGTCGGGTCGACCGGGACGTCGATCCGGCGCAACTCCCCCGCGCGCTCCAGCGCCGCGAGGAAGTCCTTGAGATCGGTGTACGGGAAGCCACGAGCCGCCATGTCGCCCAGTCTCCCGCACCGGCTTCCGTACGGCCCAAGCCGGGTGCTGTGACGCTCGCGATCGCCCGCCAGCCAGCGTCGGGCGGCTGCCGGCGGGCGGAGGGCGGAGGGCGGCGGCGGGCGGCGGCGGGCGGCGGAGGCCGGCGGGCGGAGGGCGGAGGACGGAGGGCGGCGGGCGGAGGGCGGAGGGCGGAGGACGGCGGGTCCAGATCAACTCGCCTTTCAGGAGATCGGGGTGTCCGGCGCTCGGGGACAGGCCGACTTGCTGAAAACCGAGTTGATCAACGGGCCGAGCCCGAACCTCGCGGCATGGTGGGCGGCTGAGCGGGTAGCCGGGCAGCCGGTAGGCAGGGCGCGGGCCGACGGCAGCCGCCGGGCGGGCGGCACAAGCCGGCGACCTGACCGCCGGGCGGGCGGCACAAGGCCGGCGACCTGGCCGCCGGGCGGGCGGCAAGCGGGCGGAGGCGCGATGGGCGGGGAGCGGGTCCCGGCGGGGTTCACCGAACAGCGGGCGCGGGTCGGCCAGATCACCACGAACTACGTCCGCGGCGGGGCCGGCCCGCCACTGGTACTGCTGCACGGCTATCCCCAGTGCTGGTACATGTGGCGGCACCTGCTGCCCGAGTTGGGACGCTCCTTCGACGTGGTCGCGCCCGACCTGCGCGGCTTCGGGGGCAGCGACGCCCCGGACGGCGGGTACGACAAGAAGACGGTCGCCGCCGACCTGCACGGACTACTCGACCAGCTGGGCCTGGTAGGTGACCTGCGGCTGGTCGGGCACGACCTGGGGACCATGGTCGCGTACGCGTACGCCGCCGCTCATCCGGAGCGGGTGAGTCGGTTGGTGCTCAGCGAAGCGCCGATCCCCGACGAGAGCATCTACACATTCCCCGCGCTGACCTCGGCCGGGCCCGGCGTGTGGAACTTCGGTTACTTCTCCATTGGCAACGGGCTTCCGGAGGAGTTGGTCAGGGGGCGGGAGTCGCTCTGGGTGGACAGGTTCACCGACGCCCTGATGGTGCGTAAGGGGAGCATCGCCGGGCCCGACATCGAGGAGTTCGCCAGCCACCTGCGCGACCCGGCGCATCTGCGGGCCAGCTTCGCCTACTTCCGGGCGTTCGACCAGGACATCGCCGACAACGCGGCGTACCGGGACACGAAGTTGACCATGCCGGTGCTGGCCGTCGGGGCTGCGGCCAGCCTCGGTGGGCAGGTCGCCGAGCAGCTTCGCCGGTACGCCGACACGGTCCGCGGCGAGGTGATCGAGGACTGCGGGCACTGGTTGTACGAGGAGCGCCCGGACGAGATGCTCGCCCTGCTGCGCGACTTTCTCGGGGCGGCCTGAGCGGCGGCCCACGTGTCTCCGGTCAGGCCGCGGGCGTCCAGGCGTGCGCGGCCAGTGGCGGGTCGAGCGGTGCCCGGGTGAGCCGGTTGGCGAAGGTGGACATCGTGTACGCGCCGACGCCGAGCACCACGTCCAGCGCGTGTCGGGGCTGGTAGCCGGCGGTCAGGAAGTCGTTCAGCTCGTCGTCGGGCACCGCACCCCGGTGTTCGAGCACGGCGAGGGTGAGCCGGCGCAACGCCTCCAGGCGTGGGTCGGGCAGCACCGAGCCGGCGCGCAGCGCGGTGATCAACTCGGCGGTCGCGCCGAGCTGGGTGAGCGTGCCGGTGTGCAGGGCGACGCAGACGTGGCATTCGTTGCTGGTGGAGACGGCGAGGACGACCACCTCCCGTTCCAGCGGCGTGAGGTCGGTCTGCTCGAGGCCGGCGTTGGCGGTGAGGAAACCGGCGAGCAACTGCGGTGATTCGGCCATCAGCGCCACCGGTGTCGGCAGCCAGCCGAATCGGCCTCGTACTCCTTCGACAGCTCGTCGGGCGGCGGCGGGGGCGGTTTCGGTGGTGTGGGCGGTGAAGACGGACACGGGTGCCTGCTTTCCAAGTGCGACGCGGACCGTAAGATAGTCAACGTGGTTGACGAAATAGTAAACGTGGTTGACGAAAATGGCAAGCCCTGAACCCGCCCGGCCCGGCTTCGGGCTGCCGCTGTTGCTGTTGGCCGGCTTCCGGACGCTGATCGACGACCTGCACGCCGAGCTGGCCCGGGAAGGTCATGCGGAACTCCGACCGCTGCACGGATTCGTGCTTCAGGCGGTCGGCGCGGACGGCACCACCGCCACCGAGTTGGGCCAACGGCTGGGCATCTCCAAACAGGCCGCGGGCAAGACCGTCGACAGGCTGGTCACCGCCGGCTACCTGGAACGGGTCGACGATCCCTCCGACGCCCGACGGCGGCTGGTCCGGGTGACTCCGCGCGGCGCCGACGGGTTGCGTCGCTCAGCGGAGATCTTCGAACGGCTGCGCGCGCAGTGGGCCGACACCCTCGGCCCCGAACGGGTCACCGCCCTGGAGGACGACCTGCACACCATGGCCTCGGCCAACTGGTTCCGGCTCGACGTGCCCGGCTGGTTCGGCGGCTGATCACGCCGGCCGGCAGCCACGTCGGCACCGCACCGGCGACGCACCGGCACCGCACCGGCACCTGCTCGGCCCCGACCAATCGCGCCCCACCCGCAAGATCCACTCGGGCTTCAGGAAAGTGCGGTATCCCCGGCCACACGACATCCCGACCTCAGGAAAGCCGAGTGGATCAACGGTGAACGGCGGGACGTGGGAGCAGAGTGGACCCATGTCGGACGCGTATGTCGTCGGCGACCCGGACGGGTTGTCGCCCCTGCTGGTCGAGCTTCGCGACGCCGTCGCCCGGGAGCTGCACGCCCAACTGGCGCTACGCGGCGAGCGGATCGAGCTGGCCGATCTGCCGGAGGTGTCGTACCAGGTCACGATCCAGGTCGAGCGGGCGCTGCGCGCCTGGCGACCGGTGCGGGAGCCGCCCACCGAGGCCCGTTTCGCAGTGGATCGCGGCCCGGTCGACTCACCGAAAACTGTCACAGGCGATCTTTAAGATCATGGATGCCGGTCGGGTCGGGTGATGCAGGCCCGGCTTCTTCCGACCGGCTCATCCCTTCCCAAGGAGATCGATGAGATCTGTGCACGTTACGCGTGGCAGGCTCCTGCGCGGCCTGACCGCGCTGGTCGTGGGCACCGCAGGCGTCGCCGTCACGGCCGGCCCGGCTGCGGCGCAGGACGACCCGGGTTGGGTCAGCGGCTGGCTGGGCGACGTCACGCTCGGCGGGTCCGGCGCTCCCGGCCGCACCTTGCCGCTCACCCTGACCAGCACCGGGGCCACCCAGCCCCGGGTGACCGTCGACCTGACCGGCCTGGCCGGCGTGGCCACCGCCACCTTCCCCGACTGGTGCGTCACCGAGGCCACCTCGGTCACCTGCCCGATGCCACCGACCGCCGTCGACCAGTCCGGCACGCTCACCGGCGACGTGCCTGTCGTGTTCCGGGCCGCGCCCGGCGCGGTCGACGGCGCGACCGGCACCCTCGACTACACGGCGCTCGGCGAGCAGACCGAGCCGTACACCCAGCAGGCGACGGTCACCGTGCGGTCCGGGCCCGCCCTGCTCGACATGGTCGACGAGTACGTGAACGGCGTCGAGGTGGGCGACACGCTCCCCGTACCGGTGGCCGTGGTCAACGCCGGCGACCAGCCGGCGGTGGACCTGCGGCTCACCATGCGCTTCTCGGTGGGGCTCGTGCCGGCCAGCTACCGCAACTGCAAGTACGGCACCGACCAGGTGCTCGCCACCGTGGTCGTCTGCACGGTGCGGGGCACGTTCGCGCCCGGCCAGCGGCACGAGCTGCGCGGCGGGCTCGCCACCACTGTCGGCCCGGCCACCCTCGGCGACAAGCGGATCACGCAGGTCGTGGAGCCGCTGGCCAACGCCGGTCCGCTCCCCGGCGGGGTGAAGTTCAGAAGCCGCGACGCCGACCAGGCGCTGCGGCTGCGGTCGGTCGGCGTGCCGCTCGGCGTGATCCCGGTCGAGGTGGACGGCGTCGGCGGGCAGACCTACCTGTGGAAGGTCCAGAGCGCCTTCGACATCGTCGCCCAGGGCGCGGCCGTCACCGGCGCCGTCGGCGACACCGTCCACGTCACCGTGGGCATCCGCAACGACGGGCCGGGCGTGCCGGACGGCACGAACTCCGGCGACACGGTCGGGGCGTTCTACTTCACCCCGCCCACCGGGATCACCGTGCTGGCCAACCCGCCGGGCTGCTCGCCGACCGGCAGCGAGGAGGACGAGGAAGCCGCCACGCGTACCTGGTACTGCAACGGAAGAAGGGCCGTTTTCCCCGCCGGGACCAGCAACACGGTCACCTTCGACCTGCGGATCGACAGCCTCACCGGAGATGCCGGAGAGGTGCAGCCGTACGGCCGCTACCCCCGGGTGGACGACAACCCGGACAACGACATCGCCCCGGTCACGGTGAGCTGACCGGCTCCACCTGAACGACGCGGGCCGGTCACGGACGGAATCCGTGACCGGCCCGCACCGCCTACCGGATCAGTCCAGGCCGCCGTACGAGTGCAGGCCGGTGAAGAAGATGTTCACGCCGAACAGGTTCATCAGCATGGTGAGGAAGCCGAGCACCGCGATCCAGGTGGCCACGTTGCGCTTGACGCTGGGCGTCGCGCGGGCGTGCAGGTAGCCGGCGTACACCACCCACGAGATGAACGCCCAGGTCTCCTTCGGGTCCCAGCCCCACGGCCGACCCCAGGCAGCCTCCGCCCAGATGGCACCGGCGATCACCGCGAAGGTGAAGATCGGGAACGCGAAGGCGTGCAGCGCGAAGGTCAACCGCTCCAGGCCGACCGCACCGGGCAGCCGCTTGGCCAGGGTGTACGGGAAGCTCCGCTTGCCCTGCTCGTAGCCGTTGCGCATCAGGAAGCCGACCGCCGGCACCACACCGAGCAGGAAGATGCCGGACGCGAAGACGATCGTCGAGACGTGGATGACGAACCAGTACGAGTTCAGCGCCGGCACCAGCGGCACGATCGGCACGTACAGCACCAGCTCGGCGGTGGCGACCAGCAGCACCATGACCAGGGTGAGGAACAGCCCGAGCTTGCGCAGCGACGGTCGCTTCCAGAGCACCACCAGCCAGGCGGCGACCCCGATGAACGTCACCGTGAGCACGAACTCGTACATGTTGCCCCAGGGCATCCGGTCGGCGGCGAGCCCCCGGGTGACCAGCGCCGCCAGGTGCAGCGCGGCGGCGACCGCGGTGGCGCCCACCCCGATCAGGCCGGCGAGCCGGGCCCGCCGGGCGGAACGGTCGGCCGTGGGCGACGACGGGACCGGCGCGGGCGGCATCGGAACGACGCCACCGCCGGCGCCGACCAACTCGCGCACCGGAGCCGCCACGGCGACCCGGGCACGCACGTTGCCCAACGCGTACTCGACGGCATGGCCGATCATCGCGACCAGGTACGCCAGGATCGCGAAGGTCACCAGATTGTCGGAGAGTGCGGACATCACTCGACTCCTTCTCGCACGCCGGCCCGTTCGGCCGCTCCGTCGTCGTCGCCCTTGACCGCGGCGACGAGCTGGGCGAACTCCTCGGCGAACCCGGGATAGTCGGTACGCGGCAACCCGCCGACCTCCATCAAGCTACTACCGCTCGTCGGAGATCCTCCCCCGGGGTCGCCCGGCACCACCCGGAAGAACACCCGGCGACGCTTGCCGAACAGCGAACCCATCAGCCCGACCAGCAGGACCCCGCAGCTGACCAGCAGCATCGTCGAGCCGGGATCGTGCCGGATGGAGAGGGTGACGTACCGCTCGGTGCCCAGGAACTCGACGGTCGTGCCGTCGTCCAACGTCCAGGTCTCGCCCTTGCGAAGCAGCTTGGTGCCGACCTCCTTGACCTTGCCGGTCCGCACCTGCCGCTGGTCGAGCTGGTAGACCGAGCCGGGGATGCCGGCGTCCAGGCCGAGATTGCCCCGGTAGGCGACCAGGTTCAGCGCCGGGTTGCGCTCGGTCGGGTACTGCGAGCGGACGTACGGCGCCTGCTCGGGTGCCGTGGGCAGGTAGATGCCGGTGAACGCCATCTGCTGATCCGCTGCGCGCCGGCCGGTCGCCGGGTCGACGTTGGCGTCCGGGAATGCGGCCAACCCCTCGCTGGTCAGGCCCATGTCGCCGGTGGTCAGGAACGGCTCGTCGCTGATCTGGCTGTTGCCGAACCGGTCGGTGTAGCGGATCACCGGGGCGTACCCGTGGCCGAGCAGGTAGACGCTCGCGTCGTTCAGGCGCAGCGGCGAGTTCACCGAGAAGTCCGCGCTGCGGGTCGGCTCGTCCGGGCCGTCGACGGTGACCCTGGCGTTGAAGAACTCCGGCTGCCCGCTGTCGAGGAAACGGGCCTGGAAGTCGTCCAGCCGCAGGCAGAAGCGGGGCAGGTCGGCGCTGTCCACCCGGGGACCGAGCTTCGCCTCGGCGTACTGCTGGCGGGTGTTGCAGAACGCGTTGTCCGCGCCCGCCACGAGCAGCCGGTTGCCGCTCCAGCCGTACCACGAGCCGAGCGCGACGCCGATCAGCACGGCGATCAGCGAGGTGTGGAACAGCAGATTGCCGGTCTCCTTGAGGTAGCCCTTCTCGGCGGAGACCTCGTCGCCGCGCACCTCGACGCGCCAGCGGCGCTTGCGCAGCACGGCGGCGATCGCCGCCGTGCCACCGGGCGGGGCGGGCAGCACGGTGTGCTGCGGCAGCCGGGCCATCCGCTTCGGCGCGGCCGGCGGCCGGGACCGCAGCGTGCGGACGTGATCGCGCAGGCGGGGCGTGATGCAGCCGATCAGGGAGGTGAACAGCAGCAGGTAGATCGCGGAGAACCAGACCGACCCGAAGACCTCGAACGCGCCGATCCGGTCCAGTCGCGGGGCCCAGTCCGGGTGATCTACGAAGTACTGGTTGACCTTCTCCGGGCTGATCCCACGCTGCGGCAGGACCGAACCGGGGATGGCGGCGATCGCGAGCAGGAAGAGCAGGATCAGCGCCGTACGCATGCTGGTCAACTGCCGCCACGAGTTGCGCAGCAGGGCCAGCAGCCGGTTGGGCCGGCGCCGGGGCGCCGGGGCCACGGTCTCCGGTCGGTCGTCGACGACCGTCATCAGATGCTCACCTCGCCCACCCCGACGGTGGTCTGCAGCCAGATCACGAAGCTCTGCCATCCGCCGGTGACAAGTGCCAGGCCGATCAGGATGAGCAGGGCGCCGCCGACCCGGGTGACCCAGCGGCTGTTGCGCCGGACGGCGCGGAAGACCCCGAGCAGGCGTTCGAAGCCCAGCCCGAAGACGATGAACGGTATCCCCAGCCCGAGGCAGTACGCCACGGCCAGCACCACCGCGCGGTCACTCTGCCCGCTGGTGGCCGCCATGCCCATCACCGCGCCGAGGGTGGGGCCGGTGCAGGGCACCCAGCTGAGGGCGAAGACCGCGCCGAAGACCGGTGCGCCGAGCAAGCCCGCCGACGGCAGTCGGGAGATCCGGAACTCCCGTTGCAGCGCGGGAATCATCCCCAGGTAGCCCAACCCGAGCACGATGATCAGCACACCGACGCCGATCTGGAGTTCGCGCTCGTAGTCGAAGAAGACCCGGCCGATGCCGGCGAAGAGAATCGCGGTGGCCACGAAGACGACGGTGAAGCCGGCGATGAAGAGCAACGTCCCGGCGAGCACCCGACCCTTGACGGCCACCGTCGTGGCCCGCGCCCTGCCGGCGACGCCGCCGGTGGCCGGTGCGGCATCGCGCGTCGTCCGCCGGCCCTCCAGGTCGGCGCCGGCCAGACCGGTGACGTACGACAGGTAGCCGGGGACCAGCGGAAGCACACACGGGGAGAGGAAGCTGACCAGGCCGGCGAGCGCCGCCGCGCCCAGCGCGAGCAGCAGTGGCCCACTGAGAGCCAGTTGCCGGAACGTCTCGCCCATCAGTTCGGCGCCGGCTTCTCGGCGGCGATCCGTTCGACGATCGGTTGCAGACCCTCCTGCTTGACGGCGGCCCGGATCACCACGGCGATCCGGCCGTCCCGGTCGAGCACCACCGTCGCCGGGACGGTGTTCGGCGGGATGTCCAGGTCGAGCGCCAGCCGGCTGGACGGGTCGAAGAGGCTCGGGTAGGTGACCCGGCCCTGCTCGAACGCCTTGGCCTTGTCCCGCGAGTCCTGGACGTTGATGCCGAGGAAGCTCACCCCGGAACCCTTGGTGGCCTGGTAGACGGCTTCCAGGTCGTCCGCCTCGGCGCGGCACGGCGCGCACCAGGAACCCCAGAAGTTGACCACCACCACCTGACCGCGAGCCTGACTGACGTCGTAGCTGCCACCGAGAAGCAGCTCACCGGAGAGCTTCGGTGGGGCGGAGCGCTGGTCCGGGGCGCACTCGAAGATCCCGTCGGTGGTGGTCGTGCAGGTCTTCTCCTGCGCCTTCGACGACGTACAGCCGACGAGCGCCACCGCGGCGACGGTGGCGAGCAGACCGGCGGTCCACCTCCGGGCGTTCATCAGGCCCCCTTGGCCGTCCGGGCGGTCGCGGAGAGAGCGATCAGGTGCGCGGCCGGCTCGCTGTAGCCGATGCCCACCACCTTCGCGTCGTCGAAGTGGAACGAGGTGAGGCTGGCCAGCCCGCACTGCCGCTTGCGCGGGTCGTGCCAGAGCCGCTTGCGCTCGACGTAGCGGCGCAGCGTCCAGATCGGGAGCTGGTGCGACACCAGCACCGCCTCGCGCCCCTCAGCGGCGACCCGGGCGGCGTGCACGGCGGCGAACATCCGCTCGGCGATCACCCGGTACGCCTCACCCCAGGACGGCGTCACCGGGTCGCGCAGCACCCACCAGTTGCGCGGGTCGCGGAACGACCCGTCGCCCGGGGAGACCTTCTTGCCCTCGAACCAGTTGGCGCTCTCGATCAGGCGCTCGTCCACGCCGACCGGCAACCCGAACTGGGCGGCGATCGGCTCGGCGGTCTGCTGGGCTCGCTCCAGCGGGCTGGCCACCACGTGCACGATCTCCCGCTCGGCCAGGCCCTGCGCGGCGGCCTTGGCCATCTGCACACCCAGCTCGGAGAGGCGGAAACCGGGCAGCCGGCCATAGAGGATCTGGTCGGGGTTGTGCACCTCGCCGTGCCGCAGCACGTGCACCACCGTCTTACTCACCACTCATTACCCCCCGTGGCCAGCCGCTGCCGCCGCCGCGTTCGCCGCCGTCGGCAGCGCGGCGGCGATGTGCTCCAGAGCGGCGTCGTCGATCGCCGCCGACACGAACCACGACTCGAACGCGCTCGGCGGCAGGTAGACGCCGGCGGCGAGCATCGCGTGGAAGAACGCCTTGAACGCCGGCACCTGCTGGGTGCGCGCGCTGTCGTAGTCGACCACGTCGGCGTCGGTGAAGAAGATCGAGAACATGCTGCCCGCGTACGACAGGCGGTGCGGGACCCCGGCGGCGGCCAACGCGTCGGACGCCAGCTTGCCCACGACGGCGGCCGTCTCGTCGAGGCGCTGGTACAGCGCGTCGTCGGCGAGCCGCAGGGTCGCCAGACCGGCGGCGCAGGCGAGCGGGTTACCGGAGAGCGTGCCGGCCTGGTAGACCGGGCCGGCCGGCGCGAGCCGCGCCATGATGTCCGCCCGCCCGCCGAACGCCGCGGCGGGCAGACCGCCACCCATGACCTTGCCGTACGTCCACAGGTCGGCGTCGGAGGCGTCGAGGCCGTGCCACCCGGCGCGGGAGACCCGGAACCCGGTCATCACCTCGTCCACCACCAGCAGGGCGCCGTGGGCGTGCGCGATCCGGGCGAGCTGCTGGTTGAAGCCGTCGCGGGGGGCCACCACGCCCATGTTGCCGGCGGCGGCCTCGGTGATCACCGCGGCGATGTGCGGGCCCTCGGCGGCGAATGCCTCCTCGACGGCCCGGATGTCGTTGTACGGGAGAACGATCGTCTCGCTGGCCGCCGCGCCGGTCACACCGGGCGAGTCGGGCAGGCCCAGGGTGGCCACGCCGGAGCCGGCGGCGGCGAGCAGCGCGTCGACGTGGCCGTGGTAGCAGCCGGCGAACTTGATGATCTTCGAGCGGCCGGTGAAACCGCGCGCCAGCCGGATCGCCGACATGGTCGCCTCGGTGCCGGAGTTGACCAGGCGGACCTGCTCCACCGGGGTCCGGGCGACGATCTCCGCGGCCAGCTCCACCTCACCGGGGGTGGGCGTGCCGAAGCTGGTGCCCCGGGCCGCCGCGGCCTGGACCGCCTCGACCACCTCCGGGTGGGCGTGCCCGAGGATCAACGGGCCCCAGGAGCAGACCAGGTCGACGTAGCGGCGTCCGTCGGCGTCGTACAGCCACGGGCCCTCGCCACGGACCATGAAACGCGGGGTGCCGCCGACCGCCTGGAAGGCACGCACAGGGGAGTTCACCCCACCCGGCACGATGGCGCGGGCGCGGTCGAACAGGGCCTCGGAGGCCGGCGCGTCGGCTGGGTAGCGGCCGGACCCGGCGGGGAAGATGTCGGTCACGATGCCGCCATTGTGTCAGCGTCGGACGGTCAACCAGCAGCCACCCCGCGGTGGGGTTACCCGGCTCACCCGTGGCCGCCACCGGTCGGCAGCGGCCGACATGGGAGGGGCTGGACCTGGACGGCGACGGCTCGCGGCCTCGACAGGCCGGGTCGCTCGGATCGCGCTAGGCTGACCGGGTGGATCGTGCCGAACTGTCCATCACGCTACACCGGACGGGCGACGAAGCAGTGTTGCGCCTGGCCGGTGAGATCGACATGCTCACGGCGGCGCAGCTCTCCACCGTCGTCAACGAGGTGCTGGCCGACCCCCCTCCCCGGATCGTGCTCGACCTCGGCGGCGTCACCTTCTGTGACTCGCAGGGCCTGGGCACCCTGGTCGTGCTCAGCCGCAAGGCCAGCCACGCGCAGAGCCTGCTGATGCTGACGCACGTGGGCGACTTCCTGATCCGCGTGCTGGACATCACGGGGCTCCGCAGCGCCCTGATGATCCGCAACGACCAGCCCACCGGCTGAGCCGCCCGCCGCCTCAGTCGCTGTTGCCCCAGCGGGCCTGTTCGAGCAGCCGTACCGCCCGGTCGCGGACCTCCGCGTCGTCGGAGCGGAGCAGGGCGGTCGCCTCGTCCACCGCGTCGGTGAGCCTCCGCCACTGCGTGTCGCGCTCCCGGACCAGGTCCGACTGGGTCGCCAACTGCCGGGTCTTCACCCACAGCTCGACGAAGACCGACACCTTGGCCCGAAGCACCCACGGGTCGAACGGCTTGGTCAGGTAGTCCACCGCGCCGACCTGGTATCCCCGCAGGGCGAGCTGGGCGTCCCGGTCGGCGGCGGTGAGGAAGATGATCGGTACGTGCCGGGTGCGTTCCCGGCGCTTGATGTGGCTCGCCGTCTCGAAACCGTCCATGTCCGGCATCTGCGCGTCCAGCAGGATCACCGCGAAGTCGTCCACCAACAGCTGCTTGAGCGCCGCCTCGCCGCTCTCCACCGCCACCGACTGGACCGGCAGCCCCTGGAGGATCGCCTCCAGCGCCGTCAGATTCTGCCGCCGGTCGTCCACGAGCAGCGCCTTGGCCATCTGGGTCACGAAGTCTCCTCGGTCCGGCTGCCGTTGATCCAGGACGACATCAACTCGATCAGATCGTCCAGGTCGACCGGCTTGGTGATGTAGTCGCTGCCCCCGGCGGCGAGCGCCGACTCGCGGTCGCCGGGCATCGCCTTCGCGGTCAGGAAGACCACCGGCAGGTCGGCGAACCGGTGGTTGCGACGAATCTGCCGGGTGGTCTCGTAACCGTCCTGGTCGGGCATCATGGCGTCCATCAGCACGATGTCCACCTCCGGGTGCTCGGCCAGCAGGCGGACACCGTCCGCCCCGTTGTCCGAGTACAGCACGGTCATCCCGTGCAGCTCCAACGCGCTGGTCAAGGCGAAGACGTTGCGGACGTCGTCGTCCACGATCAGCACGGTGGCGCCGTCCAGTTGGCGGGTGGCCGGTGCCTCCGGCCGCTCCGGCAGGAGTTCCAGTGGCGGCATCAGCAGCGACGACGGCAGGCCGGCGCGCTGCGGGGACGGCGGCTGGGGCGCGACCACCGCATCCGGGGCGAGCACCTGCGGCACGAACAGGGTGAAGGTCGAGCCCTGACCCGGTGCGGACGACACGGTGATGGTGCCGCCGATCAGTCGAGCCAGGTCGCGGCTGATCGACAGGCCCAGGCCGGTGCCGCCGTACCGGCGACTGGTGGTGCCGTCGGCCTGCTGGAACGCCTCGAAGATGATCGACAGCTTGTCGTCGGAGATGCCGATCCCGGTGTCGATCACGGTGAACGCGATCACCTGCTGGGCGTTGGTCAACGCCGGCACGTCGAAGACCGCGTTCTCCGCCGCCGGGGCGATCCGCAGCGTCACGGCACCGTTGTCGGTGAACTTCACCGCGTTGGAGAGCAGGTTGCGCAGGATCTGCTGCAACCGCTGCGCGTCGGTCACCAACGCCGGCGGCAGATCCTTGCTCACCCGTACCTGGAAGTCCAGGTTCTTCTCCTCGGCCTGCGGCGCGAACGCCTGCTCGACGAAGCCGCGCAGCTCGGTGAAGCGGATCTCGGTCGGCTCGACGTCCATCCGGCCCGCCTCGATCTTCGACAGGTCGAGGATGTCGTCGATCAGACGCAGCAGGTCGGAACCGGACCCGTGGATGGTCCGGGCGAACTCGATCTGCTTCGGGCTGAGGTTCTGCTCCGAGTTCTCGGCCAGCAGCCGGGCCAGCAGCAGCAACGAGTTCAGTGGCGTACGCAGCTCGTGGCTCATGTTGGCCAGGAACTCCGACTTGTACGCCGACGCCCGGGTCAGCTGCTGCGCCTTCTCCTCCAGGCCCAGCCGCGCCAGCTCGATCTCCCGGTTCTTCGTCTCGATGTTGCCCTTCTGCTCGGACAGCAGCGTGGCCTTCTCCTCCAGTTCGGCGTTGGTGCGCTGCAACTCCGCCGACTGCTCCTGCATCTCGTGCGCCAGCCGCTGCGACTGGGCCAGCAGCTCCTCCGTACGCCGGTTGGCCTGGATGGTGTTGACCGCGATGCCGATGGTGAGCACCAGCCGCTCCAGGAACGACAGGTGCAGCTCGGAGAAGGCCGACACGCTGGCGAACTCGATCACCCCGAGCAGCTCACCCTCGAACAGGACGGGCAGCACCACCAGGTCGGAGGGGGGTGTCTCGGCCAGACCGGACCGCAGGGTGAGCCGACTGTTCGGGGAGGCGCTGACCCGGATCGTGCGACGGGAGAGCGCGGTCTGCCCGACCAGCCCCTCGCCCGGCCCGAAGGTGACGTCGTGCCCGCGTGCCACGTACCCGTACGAGGAGGTCAGCTTGAGCCGCATGCTGCCGTCGGTGTCGTCGGCCAGGAAGAAGGCGCCGAGCTGGGCGTCGACCAGCGGGGTCACCTCCGTCATGATCATGCGGCAGACCTCGCCGAGGTCGCGCTGGCCCTGCAACAGGCCACCGATCCGGGCGAGGTTGGAGTCCAACCAGCCCTGCTCGGCGTTCTTCTTGGTCGTCTCCCGAAGGGTGACGATCATCTGGTTGATGTTGTCCTTCAGCTCGGCGACCTCGCCCTGCGCCTTGACCGCGATCCGCTGGGTCAGGTCGCCGCGGGTCACCGACGTGGACACCTGGGCGATGGCCCGCAACTGGGTGGTCAGCGTCGAGGCGAGCTGGTTGACGTTCTCGGTGAGGTCACGCCACGTACCGGAGACGCCCTTCACCTGGGCCTGGCCGCCGAGCTTGCCCTCGATGCCGACCTCGCGGGCCACCCGGGTCACCTCGTCGGCGAACGACGACAACTGGTCGACCATCGTGTTGACCGTCGACTTCAGCTCCAGGATCTCGCCCTGGGCGTCGACAGTGATCTTCTGCGACAGGTCACCCTTCGCCACGGCGGTGGTCACCGAGGCGATGTTGCGGACCTGGCTGGTCAGGTTGGACGCCATCGAGTTCACGTTGTCGGTCAGATCCCGCCAGGTGCCGGAAACACCCTTCACCTGCGCCTGGCCGCCGAGCTTGCCCTCGGTGCCCACCTCACGGGCCACCCGGGTCACCTCGTCGGCGAACGACGACAGCTGATCCACCATCGTGTTGACCGTCGACTTCAACTCCAGGATCTCGCCCCGCGCGTCCACGGTGATCTTCTGGCTCAGGTCACCCTTCGCCACCGCCGTGGAGACCTGGGCGATGTTGCGCACCTGGGCGGTCAGGTTGGAGGCCATCGAGTTCACGTTGTCGGTCAGGTCCCGCCAGGTGCCGGCGACCCCGCGCACCTGCGCCTGACCGCCCAACTTGCCCTCGGTGCCCACCTCACGGGCCACCCGGGTCACCTCGTCGGCGAACGACGACAGCTGATCCACCATCGTGTTGACCGTCGACTTCAACTCCAGGATCTCGCCCCGCGCGTCCACGGTGATCTTCTGCGACAGGTCACCCTTCGCCACCGCCGTGGTCACCGAGGCGATGTTGCGGACCTGGCTGGTCAGGTTCGACGCCATCGAGTTCACGTTGTCGGTCAGGTCCCGCCAGGTGCCGGAAACCCCCTTCACCTGCGCCTGACCGCCCAGGTTGCCCTCGGTGCCCACCTCACGGGCCACCCGCGTCACCTCGTCGGCGAACGACGACAGCTGATCCACCATCGTGTTGACGGTGTTCTTCAGCTCCAGGATCTCGCCCTGGGCATCGACAGTGATCTTCTGCGACAGGTCACCCTTCGCGACCGCCGTGGAGACCTGGGAGATGTTGCGGACCTGGCTGGTGAGGTTGCCGGCGAGCTGGTTGACGTTCTCGGTGAGGTCGCGCCAGGTGCCGGAGACGCCGCGCACCTGGGCCTGGCCGCCCAGCTTGCCCTCGATGCCCACCTCACGGGCCACCCGGGTCACCTCGTCGGCGAACGACGACAGCTGATCCACCATCGTGTTGACGGTGTCCTTCAGCTCCAGGATCTCGCCCTGCGCCGCCACGGTGATCTTCTGCGACAGGTCGCCGCGCGCCACCGCCGTGGAGACCTGGGCGATGTTACGGACCTGGGCGGTCAGGTTCGACGCCATCGAGTTGACGCTGTCGGTGAGGTCCTTCCAGGTGCCCGCCACGTTCGGCACCTCGGCCTGGCCACCCAGCTTGCCCTCGGTGCCCACCTCGCGGGCCACCCGGGTCACCTGCTCGGCGAAGAGCCGCAGCGTGTCGGTGAGGTAGTTCATCGTTGCCGCCAGCTCGGCGACCTCACCACGCGCGCCGACCGTGATCTTCTGCGACAGGTCGCCCTTGGCCACCGCTGTCGCGACCTGGGAGATCGACCGCACCTGGCCGGTCAGGTTCGACGCCATGGTGTTCACCGAGTCGGTGAGGTCCTTCCAGGTGCCGGCGACGCCCCTCACGTCCGCCTGGCCGCCCAACTTGCCCTCGGTGCCCACCTCACGGGCCACCCGGGTCACCTCGTTGGAGAACGACGACAGCTGGTCGACCATCGTGTTCACGGTGCGCCCGATGCGCAGGTACTCACCGCGCAGCGGCCGGCCGTCGATCTCCAACGCCATGTGCTGGGACAGGTCACCGTCGGCGACCGCCACGATCACCCGGGCGATCTCGGTGGTGGGTCGACCCAGGTCGTCGATCAGCGAGTTGATCGCCCGCTGCCCCTCCGCCCAGGAGCCGTCCAGCCCCTCGTCGTCGAGCCGCTCGGTGAGCCGGCCGTCGCGACCGACGATCCGGCTGATCCGCCGCAGGTCCAGATACTGCCGTTCCTGGAGCGAGACCACCTCGTTGAAGGCGTCCGCCACCTCACCGGCCGCACCGGCGCGGCGGGGAAGCCGGACCTTCAGGTCACCGCGACCGATCCGTCGCAGTGCCTCGGTCAACTCACCGAGGAGCGCCTCGTGGTCGGGCGCGGACGGATCCGCCACCGACTGCTTCGCCGTGGTCATCATTCCTCGCTCAACTCGGGGGCGCCGGTCCGTGCGGACACACCGGCACCCCATATTGTGCCCGCGAGCGCCGTGGTGCCAGGGTGCGCGACCCGCGAGTAGGCATCGATCGGCTGTCGACCCACCCGATCGTTACCGGGCCGGCACACCGGGCCGCAAACCTCGCCCCGATCCCGTACCCGTCGATTCGACGCGCCCGGACCGCGCGCTGCCAGCGGTGCCGCCTGAGCGACGCGACAGCCCGCGATCGGTGATCAGCTTGGCACCCGGTAGGGAGACGGTGGAGGATACGAGGGTGTCAGCCGAGGCGGGGCCCGCGACGGCCGGGGCGCGGGACGGGGCCGTCCGGCGGGTCCGGCTGCCCGCGGACCGCCGTACGCCGGCCGCCGCCCGCGCGGTGGTCCGCTCGGTGTTGACCGAGTCACATCTCGACGAGCTGGCCAACGAAGCGCTGCTGCTCACCACCGAACTGACCACCAACGCCGTCGAGCACGCCCGCACCGAGCTGGACATCGAGGTCGTCGCCGACGAGATCGGGCTGACCGTCACCGTCTCCGACTTCGCCCCCGGCTCGGGCGACGAGCTGACCGTCGGCGCCCGCAACGACTCCACCGAGATCAACGAGGTCTCCGTGCGGGGCCGCGGCCTCCTCCTGGTCGACCACTTCGCCAGCCGCTGGGGCACCACCTACCTGCCCACCGGAAAGGGCGTCTGGTTCCGGCTGGACCGCCCCGGCGTCGACCCGAACCTAACGAGCACCATCGGCGAGTCGGCACCGGCCAACGCCGGCCCGCAGACGAGCACCGACCGGTCCGCGCCGAGCGCCAGCGCCATGAGCGAACTCATGCAGACCGCCCCCGACCTGTACGGGGACGACCCGTTGCCCGACTTCGCCACCAGCCTGCTCAGCCGGGTCGCCGAGATGGTGGGCGCGGCCGGCGGCACGATCCGGCTGGACCGGGGCGACGGGCAGGGCCGTCAGGTGCTGGCCCGGTTCGGTCGGCCGCCCCGCCCCGGCAGCGACCTGCTCCGGGTGCCGCTGACGGTGCACCGCCCGTACGCCGGGGAGTTGGAGCTGGACGCCGCGCCGTCGGCGTACGCCCGACCGTTGGCGGTGCTCACCGCCGAGCGGCTGTCGCTGCACCTGGAAAATGACCGGTTACGCCGGACCGACGTGCGCCGGCAGGTGTGGTTGACGTTCCTGGCCGAGGCGAGCGAGCTGCTGGCCCAGTCGTTGGACGTCGACCTGACCATGGCGCTGGTGCCGCAGCTGGTGGTGCCACGGCTCGGTCAGTGGTGCGCGGTACACACCACCGACGAGTGGGGCCGGCTCCGGCTGGCGGCGGCCAGCCACGCCGACGAGTCGATGCTTCCGCAGTTGCACAAGGTGCTGGCGGAGACCGGTCCGGATTCGGTCCAGGCCCGCCTGCGCGAGGCGTCCCGCAGCGCCGCGCAGATCCCGCTGGGCGGGCCGATGGAGGGTTTCGCGGTCCCGCTGATCGCCCGCGGGCAGCGGCTCGGCACCCTGGCGGTGGGACGGCACCAACGGCACCGGCACGACCCGGACGAGGTGGCCGTGCTGGAGGACGTGGCCCGGCGGGCCGCGCTGGCCATCGAGAACGCCCGGATCCACGCCGAGCGCCGGCGCGTGGCGCAGACGCTCCAGCAGTCTCTGCTGCCGCCGGTGCTGCCGGTGGTGGACGGGATCGGTTTCGCCGCCGAGTACGTCCCGACCGGCGACCACGCCGAGGTGGGCGGCGACTTCTACGACGTGGTGCCGTTGCCCGACGGGCGCTGGCTGGTGGTGATCGGTGACGTCTCGGGCAAGGGTGTCCAGGCCGCCGCGGTGACCGGTCTGGTCCGGGACGTGATCCGGGTGCTGGTCGGCGACGGCAAACCGCTGCCGGAGGCGTTGGCCCGGCTCAACGAGACGCTTGTCGAACGCGGTGGGGGCCGTTACTGCACGCTGGCGTTGGCGGCGGTCGGGGCGGGCGAGGGCGGCCGGTTGGCCGTGTCGCTGCACCTTGCCGGGCACGACCGACCGGTGTTGCTGCCGGCGGGTGGCGGCGCCGAGTTCGTCGGCACCGGCGGCACCGCGCTCGGCCTGCTCGACACGATCACCTCGCCGACGGCGGAGATCACCCTCGCCCCGGGCGACTCGCTGATCTTCTACACCGATGGCGTCACCGAACGGCGGCGCGGTCGGGAGTTGTTCGGCACCGATCGGCTGCGGGACGCCGCCGCGCCGCTGGCCGGATACTCCGCCGACGTGGTGGCCGCCCGGTTGCGCGCCGCGGCGATCAACTTCTCGGTGGAGCCACCCCGGGACGACATCGCCGTGCTGGTGCTCCGCAACGACGCGACCTGACCGCTGAGCGGCCCCCGGGTTTCGGGTCAGCTCGGTAGATTGACGCTCATGTCGAGCGTCGCGCAGGTCTCGTCGTACTCCCGACCACTGGTCCGTGTACTGGTCGTCGCGCAGCTCGCGGCGCTCGGCGCGTTCCTCGTCGTGCTGCTGCTCTACCTGGCTCGGATGGCGACCGCCGGCGTCGGCCCGGCGGAGATGCTGACCGGCGCGTACGACCCGAAGGATGTGGTTCCGTTCGGGATGGACGGGCTGAACCCGTTCTTCTGGCTCTATGGCCTGATCGGGATGCTCTACGTGGCGGGTGCGCTGCTCGGGCTGCCGTTGGCGATCGTCGCGCTGGCGCTGGCCGCTCGGGAACGCGAGGCCATGCCGAGGGTGACCCGGGCGATGCTGTTGACCGGCGCGGTGGGCGGCCTACTGGTGCTTGCCGCCCGGTTCACCCCGCCGCTGCTGGACATGCACCGGTGGTGGATGGACTGACCGGGCCGGCCTTGTCAGCGGCCCCGGCCTCACAGGCCGCCGGGGAGCCGCCCGGGCGCGAGCCGGTGCTCCGGGTCCAGGTGTCGCTTCGCGGCCCGCAACTGGGCCAGACCGGCCAGCTCGCCCCAGAGGTCGACGGCCTGGCGGACCGCCGCCGGAGCGGAGACCACCACGCAGCGGCCCTGTCGAGCCAGCAGCACCCCCCGGACGGCGGCCAGGATGGACGCCACCCGGGCGGGCGCCAGCGTTCCGGGCAGCGCGGCGTGCACCACGCCCAGCCCGGCGGACCCGCGCACCGGCACCGGCGCGCCGGCCGCGTCGCGCAGGGCGTAGACGGCGGCGTGCAGATCGCCGATCGGCACCTCCAGGCGTAGCGCCGTGTCGCCGGGCGCGAACGGGTAGCGGCGCCACCACGTCGGCGCGGAGTGGGCGATGGTGGCCTCGCCGTGCAGCAGACCGACCAGCCGCTCGGCCCGCTCGGTGACGTCGGCCGGGCCGCCCTCCAGGAGCACCACCAGGCTGCCGGCCCGGGACGGGGCGCCGGATCGGCCGGACATCGACGGGTGACGTTCCCGGGCGGTGGCCGCCGGGTGGCCGGGCGGGTACGGCGTACGTGGCCGGGGGGTGCCGCCGGGCAGGTCCAGCTCGATGGCCGACGGCTCCAGCCGGGCGGCGAGGATCGACCGGACCAGGTCGTGCACCTCCAACGGTGTCCACACCGGGCGGGACACCCAGAGCCTGCTCGCCGGCACCGGCTGCACCCGCAGGCTCGCCGAGACCAGCACGCCGAGCGCGCCCTGGGAGCCGCAGAGCAGGCGGGCCAGGTCGAGGCCGGGCGCGCCACCACCGACGCTGATCAGCTCACCGTCGGCGGCGAGGTAACGCACGCCGAGCAGTTGGTCGCAGGGGCTGCCGTGCCGGTGACGCAGCGGGCCGGACTCGCCGGCCGCGAGCACCCCGCCCAGGGTCGCGCCGGGCGACGGGGCATCCATCGCGAGTCGCTGGCCGGTGCGCTCCAGTGTGGCCTGCACCGCCCGCAGCGGCGTGCCGGCGCCCACGTCGGTCACCAGCGCGTCGACCGGCTCGTGACCGATGCCGGCCAGCCGGCCGGTGTCGAGCAAAATATCGACCTGCACGGGGGTGGCGCCCCAGTCGATCTTCGTGCCCGCGCCTCGGGGCACCACCGCCAGGTCGTGCACGGCGGCCAGCCGCAGCACCTCGGCGGCGGCGGCCGGGCCGCCCGGAACGGCCACCCAGCGCGCCGGCCGCCCCGCCACCTCGTCGGCGGGCCCGGCCAGCCGGGAGAACGGTGGACCGCAGATCGCCGCCAACCGCCGGGTGATCTCGAGGGCTCCGGACCGGCCGAGGGAACTCGCTGCTGCCGCCATGCCGGCCATCGTACATGTGTACGAAAGTCGTGGTGGCGAGTATCGGGATGCCGCTGGTCCGGCACACCACGGCTGCCGGCCGGTAACGTGGCCGCCGTGACCACCGAGACTGCCCCGCCCGCGGCGAAGCGGGTGCCCAGCGAGCGCACCCACCACGGCGACACGGTCGTCGACGAGTACGCCTGGCTCGCCGCCAAGGACGACCCGGAGACGATCGCCTACCTGACCGCCGAGAACGACTACACCGACGCGCGTACGGCACACCTGGCCGAGTTGCGCGCCGACCTGTTCGAGGAGACCCGCCGGCGTACCCAGGAGACCGACCTGTCCGTGCCGACCCGCAAGGGCGGGCACTGGTACTACACCCGGACGGTCGAGGGGCAGCAGTACGGGGTGCAGTGCCGGCGCGCGGTCCGCGACGGCGAGACCGATCCGCCGATCAGCGCGGACGGCGCCCCACTCGACGGCGAGGAGGTGCTGCTCGACGGCAACCTGCTGGCCGAGGGGCACGACTTCTTCTCGCTCGGCGCGTTCGACGTCAGCCCGGACGGTCGCTGGCTGGCCTACTCCACCGACTTCTCCGGCGACGAGCGGTTCACCCTGCGGGTGAAGGACCTGACCACCGGCGAGCTGCTGCCGGACGAGATCCCGGACACGTTCTACGGCACCGCCTGGTCGACCGACGCCTCGGTGCTGTTCTACGTGACGGTGGACGACGCCTGGCGGCCGAACCGGGTCTGGCGGCACACCGTCGGCTCCGCCGCGGCCGACGACGTGGTGGTCCACCAGGAGGACGACGAGCGGTTCTGGGTGGGCGTGGAGCTGACCCGGTCGGAGAAGTTCGTCCTCATCGACATCCACAGCAAGGTGACCAGCGAGGTGCTGGTGATTCCCGCCGGCAACCCGACCGGCGCACCGGCCGTGATCGCTCCTCGGCGGCAGGGCGTCGAATACGCGGTGGAGCACCACGGCCACCGTTTCCTGATCCTGCACAACGACGGCGCGGAGGACTTCGCGCTCGCGTTCACCTCGGCGGACGCGCCGGGCGACTGGGTGCCGCTGATCGAGCACACCCCCGGCACCCGGCTGGAGGCCGTCGACGCCTTCGCCAACCACCTGGTGGTGTCGCTGCGCACCGAGGGGCTGACCGGGCTGCGGGTGCTGCCGGTGGGCAGCGACGACACGTACGACATCGACTTTCCCGAGCCGCTGTACAGCGTCGGCCTGGACGCCAACCCGGAGTACCGCACCGGGCGGGTCCGGCTGCGCTACTCCTCGCTGATAACGCCCGACTCGGTTTACGACTACGACCTGGTCACCCGGCAGATGGTGCTGCTCAAGCAGAAGCCCGTACTGCCCGGGCCGGACGGTCGGCCGTACGACCCGGCCGAGTACGAGCAGCACCGGGACTGGGCGCTCGCCGACGACGGCACCCGGGTGCCGATCTCGCTGGTCTGCCGCGTCGGCACCCCCCGGGACGGCTCGGCGCCCTGCGAGCTGTACGGCTACGGCTCGTACGAGGCCAGCATGGACCCGTGGTTCTCGGTGGCCCGACTGTCCCTGCTGGACCGGGGCGTGGTCTTCGCGGTGGCACACATCCGGGGCGGTGGTGAGCTGGGTCGCCGGTGGTACGACCAGGGCAAGCTGCTGGCCAAGAAGAACACCTTCACCGACTTCGTGGCCTGCGCCCGACACCTCGTCAAGGCCGGCTGGACGGCCAGCGACCGGCTGGTCGCCCGGGGCGCCTCGGCCGGCGGGCTGCTGATGGGCGCGGTGGCCAACCTCGCGCCCGACGCGTTCACCGGGATCGTGGCGCAGGTGCCGTTCGTGGACGCGCTCACCTCGATCCTCGACCCGTCGCTGCCGCTGACCGTCACCGAGTGGGAGGAGTGGGGCAACCCGCTCGACGACCCCGAGGTGTACGCGTACATGAAGTCCTACACGCCGTACGAGAACGTCGCCGCCGTGGACTACCCGGCGATCCTCGCGGTGACCAGCCTGAACGACACCCGGGTGCTCTACTCGGAGCCGGCGAAGTGGATCGCCCGGCTGCGGGCGGTCGCCCCGGGCGGCGACTACCTGCTCAAGACCGAGATGGGTGCCGGGCACGGCGGCCCGAGTGGCC
This sequence comes from Micromonospora sp. NPDC049645, assembly GCF_040675155.1. Classification (NCBI taxonomy): domain Bacteria; kingdom Bacillati; phylum Actinomycetota; class Actinomycetes; order Micromonosporales; family Micromonosporaceae; genus Micromonospora; species Micromonospora sp. NPDC049645. The sequence continues at coordinate 454,099 of NZ_JBFAOI010000001.1, read as the reverse complement.
GCTACGACTCGTGGCGGGAGGAGGCGTTCATCAACGCCTGGATCCTGGACCGCATCGGCCGCGCCTGACCGTCGGGCCAGGCCGGGTGTGCGTGGGCGTTCCGCGCCGCACGGCCTGGCCCTTTCCGACTCGCGCCGGTTGTCGCGGCCTAGACTTCCGGGGTGACCGGGGCTACGGATGGTGACGGCGAGGCGGCCGGAGACGTCCGCCGACCGAGCGTGGCGGCGGTGGCGCGGGACCGTCGGGTCTGGCTGATCCTCGCCGTGGTCGCCGGCCTCCTGGTCTGCTGTTGCTCGGCGGTGGTCGGCGCGCTGATCGCGTTCTCCTCCGGCCTGCTCAGCGCCTGACCTGGCCGGGGCGGATCGTGGCGAAGACCTCGGTTCAGGTCGTCCGCAGCTCGTCCAGGGCGGTGCTGGCGCGCAGGAAGAGCAGCCCGACACCGACCGTCACCAGCACCGCCGCCAACGCGCCGGCACCGAGCCAGGCCAGGTGTTCCAGGGGTACCGGGACGGCTCGCCGCACGTCAGGGATCTGCACGATCCGGGTGTACTGCCCGCGGGTGGCCGGGTTGTCGCAGAGCGCCGCCGTGGCCTCGCAGACCTCCGTCGACGAGACGCCCGTCGACACCTCCGCGGCGAGCCCTCGACCGAGCAGCGTGCCCACGGTGAGCGCGAGCAGGATCGCCGGCACCGCCGGGGCCAACGCCTGCCAGGCCACCGACCGGCTCAGCGTGGCGCGGGGCACTCCGGTGGCGACCAGCGCGGCGTAGGCGCGTCGGCGGGCGACGATCCCCTCGACCAACGCGACGATCAGCCCGCCCGTCGCGATCAGGATGGCCACGGCCACCGCGCCGTCGACAAGGTCCATCGTGGACAGGTAGAAGGGGTTGGCGCCGACGTCACCGCCGGCGAGGCGGCTCTGCTCCCGTTCGAGCTGGTCCTTCGTGGCGAAGTAGGCGCGCTGGGCGGCTGCGCCCCCGCCGAAGATCAGGGTGGCGAGCAGCGCGGCGAAGGTGCGGCTGCCCGCCCACGGATCGGCCATCAGCCGACCCGCCGCGAGCAGGGCCGCGGGACGGCGGGCGTACCGACGCAGCAACAGCCCGCAGCGGTACGAGATCCAGCCGGTGCCGATCACCACGCCGATCACCGCTGCCATCGCACCCGCCGCGAACAGCAGCGGCACCAGCCAGTCCCACTCCCCGGTGTCGTCGAACCGGAATATCACCGAACGGATCACCGCGAACGAGACCACACCGAACCCGATCAGGAGCCCGGCCCACGGGCCCGGACCGCGCTCGCGGGCGGCCTTGCGACTCACCCCGAGCGGGCTGGTGGTGACCGTACGCAGCATCAGGGCGGTGGCCAGGGCCGCGACGATCGGCAGACCCAGCACCACGCCGGCCAACGCGCCGGCCGACGGCAACACGTCGGTGGGCAGCGCCAGTTGACCCCGCGCGTCCGGTCGGTGCAGCAGATCGCGGCCGACCAGGTAGGCGGCCAGCCCGACGAGCGTGCCGAGCACGGCGGCCACCCCGGTCTCCAGCACCACCAGTCGGGTGACCTGCCCGGGAGTCGCGCCGGCAAGTCGGAGGGCGGCCAACCGGCGGTCCCGGGCCGGCGCGCCGAGCCGGGCACACTGACCGGCGAGCGCCAGCACCGGGACCATCAGCATCAACAACGCGAACGCCGTCCCGCCACGCAGGCCGGGCTCGCGCAGCAGCGCGTTGCGGTACTGCTCCGACTGGGCCCAGGCGTCACCGGCGGGCTTCTCGATGGCCAACACCGTCAGCGCCGCGAGCCCGGCAAGGGTCGCCAGCAGGGCGCTGAGCGCGGTGAGCACCACCCGCGCGGTGTCGGTGCGGGTGCCGGCGAGCGCGAGGCGGACCAGGGTCGTCGGTCTCACCGGGCACCGCCGGCCAGCGGCACGTCGAGCCCCAGGCCGGTGTGGTCCACCAGGCCGTCGCGCAGCACGATCTCCCGATCGGCGTACGCGGCGATCCGCGGCTCGTGCGTGACCAGCACGACGGCGGTGCGCTGCTCACGGGCGAGCCGGACCAGCTGGGTGAGGACCTGCTCGCCGGTGAGCGTGTCCAGCGCGCCGGTCGGCTCGTCGGCGAAGAGCACCCGAGGCTCGGTGACCAACGCCCGCGCCGTGGCGCACCGCTGCTGCTGGCCGCCGGACATCTCACCCGGCCGGACGTCGGCCACCTCGGCCACCCCGAACCGTTCCAGCCAGGTGAGCGCCGCCGTCCGCGCCTCTCGCCGCCCCGTGCCGGCGAGGAGCAGGGGTAGTGCGACGTTCTCCGCGGCGGTCAGCTCGGCGACCAGTTGACCGAACTGGAACAGCACCCCGAACTCGGTGCGCCGCAGCCGGGACCGGGCCGCCTCCGACCAGGTGTCGATGCGGTGCCCACGCCAACTGACCTCGCCGGCGTCCGGTCGGAGGATTCCGGCGAGGCAGTGCAGCAGGGTCGACTTGCCGCAGCCACTCGGCCCGGTGACGGCGATGATCTCGCCTTCGGCCAGGTCGAGTGTCACGCCGCGCAGAGCGGGTGTCGGGCCGTACGCCCGAACCACCCCGCGAGCCTGGAGTTGCGTCACGGATGCACCTCCCGGTGCCAGTCGGCGACCCGGCCCAGGGTGGCGTGCAGCCACCGCAGGTCCGCGTCGAGGTGGGCGATCGCGAAGTCGGCCGCGACCACATCGCTGAGGGTGGCGGACTGGTCGGCCTTGACCGCGGTCAGCTCACGCAGTCGGGCGGTGTGCGCGGCACGCTGGGCGATCAGGTACGACCGGGCCCGGTCGACGTCGGCCACCAGGAGCGCCACCACGACCTTGGCGAAGAGCGTGCTCGCCACGTACGGCATGGGCGGCTCCACCGTGGACAACCACTGGTCCAGCGCGTCCCGCCCCTGGTCGGTCAGCGCGTACGCCGTGCGGTCCGGCCCGGCCACGCGGTCCTGCCCGGCGGTCGCCACCAGACCGTCGCGTTCCAGGCGGCCGAGGGTGGCGTACACCTGCCCGAAGGCCAGCGGCCGGGCCCGGGGCAGCCGCTCGTCGTGCGCACGCTTCAGCTCGTAACCGTGTCGGCTGCCCCCGGCGAGCAGCCCGAGCAGAACATGCGGCGTGGACACCCCGCCACTATTCACCCAGCGAATACCAGAGTCAACAACCCCCGCCCCACCCCGACCACCGACCCCCCATCCCACTCAGCCCGGTTGATCACGAAGTTATTGCGCAGACACGCCGAGATCGATGGCAATAACTTCATGATCAACCGGGAGTGGGACGGAGGAAGGGGGTAGAGGGGCTGGGAGGGTTCAGGGGGTTTGGGGCCAGGTGGGGGTGCGGCCGGTCTGGGTCAGCAGGTGGGCCAGGTCGGGAGTGGGTGATTCGGTAATGGTGGCTGGCGGGTCGGCGAAGACGCCCATCTTGCGGGCGTTGGGGCCCAACTGCTCCACCAGCGCGTGCAGCTCGGCCACCGCCTCCGGGGCCGGGTGGTACGGCTGGCCGGTGGCGACCGCGAGGTCCCAGCCGTGCACGGTCAGGTCCAGTAGGGCCATCCCGCCGATAACCGACTGCGGCAGCCCCATGCCCGGCGACACGCCCTCCAGCGTGGACGGATCCGACCAGGCGGCGACCAGCCGGCCGGTCTCCACCTCGAACCGGTCCCGCCAGCCGTCGCCCAAGTGGTCGGGTTTCTCCGCCCACTCCACCTGCCGCTTCTCGGCCAGCTCCTGGAAATTGACGACCACCTGGAAGAGGTGATTGAGCAGATCGCGGACCAGGTAGTCGCGGCACGGCGTGGGCAGGTCGAGCTGGTCGTCGGAGATGCCGCGCACCACGTCGACGGTTCGCGGGGCGGCAGCGGCCAGCAAATCGCTAGTCTGAGTGGACATGGGGCCAGCGTATGAGGGTGGTCTTGAACAAATGCGACAGCGACCGCGTGGCGACAGCCGGGGAATTCTCGACCCCGGGCGACTGCTGCGCGAGGTGAGCTTCCGCCGCCACCTGCCGGCGGAGTCGCTGCGCCGGTGGGTCGAGCACTACTGGCTGATCGACTGGGCGTTGAGCACGCCGTTCGAGCAGCGGGTCGTGCCGCACCCGGCGGTGAACGTGGTGTTCCGGCGGGACGACGACGGGCCCGAGTTCGGCGAGGTGGCCGGGGTGGGCCGCGACCTGTTCCGGATCACGCTCAGCGGCACCGGCCAGGTGTCCGGGGTGCAGTTCCGCCCCGGCGGCTTCCACCCGTTCTGGCAGCGTCCGGTCAACGAGCTGACCGGGCGGAGGGTGCCGCTGCCCGCCGGCCGGCTGACCCGCCCGGACGTTCCGGTGTGCCCGGGCAGGTCACCGGGGCCAGCCGCGTCGGCGGCCGGCGACGACGGGCGCCGCCAGGCGTTGGACGCCCTCCTCACCGCCTGGCAGCCGGAGCCGGACCCGTTGGCCGAGGAGGCCGTCCGGCTTGCCGAGGCGATCCGTACCGACCGGAGCGTGCTGCGCGTCGACGACTTCGCCGCGCGGCACGACGTTCCGGTCCGCCGGTTGCAGCGGCTCTTCCTGGAGTACGTCGGGGTCGGGCCGAAGTGGGTGATCCGCCGCTACCGGCTCCAGGAGGCGGTGGAACAGGCCGCTGGTGGCCCGTTGCGCTGGGCCGATCTCGCCGCCGACCTCGGTTACAGCGACCAGGCCCACCTGGTCCGCGACTTCACCGCCGTGGCCGGGGTGTCACCCGCCGCGTACGCCCGCTCGGTGCGCTGACCCGCTCAGCGGCGGCGCAGGACGACCACGGCGACGTCGTCCTGGATCTCCGGTGGCGCCAGCTCGACCAGCAGCCGCTCACAGAACCGCTCCAGGTCCTCGTCGACCGTGCCGGTCAGCGCGGCGAGCGCGGCCAGCCCCTCGTCGATGGTGGCGTCCCGGCGCTCGATCAACCCGTCGGTGTAGAACACCAGCGTGGCCCCGGCCGGCAGCACGAACTCCAAATCGGCCGGGCGAGGAGCACGGACGCCGAGCAGCGGCGCGGAGTGCTGCACGAACTCGACCTTGCCGTCCATGCTGAGCAGCGGCGGAAGATGCCCGGCGCTGGCCAGTCGGACCCGGCCGGTCGGCGGGTGCAGCAGCAGCACGCAGAGCGTCGCCAGCTCGTCCGGCAACAACGTCCGCATCAGCTCGTTAACCCGGTGCAGGATCTCGCCGGGCTGGTGGCCCTCGACCGCGTACGCCCGCACCGCGTGCCGCAGCTCGGCCATCACGGTCGCCGCGTGCAGCGAGTGGCCGGCGACATCCCCGATCGCCAGCAGTAGGTGCCCGTCGAGCATCACCAGCTCGTAGAAGTCGCCACCCACCTCGGTCTGCGCGCTGGCCGGCTCGTAGCGCACGGCGAGGTCCAGGCCGGCCACCGTGGGCAGCCCGCGCGGGAGCAGGCTGCGTTGCAGGGTGACCGCGATGCGGTGCTCCTCGTCGAACGAACGTTGCGCCTCCACGGCAGCCGCCACCGCCTGCGCGAGCTGCACCAGCACCGGCGTACGCGCGGTCTGGGTGGCGGTGGGAACCACCACGTAGAGCGGGGCGCGGTCCTCGCGCAGCCGGGCGGCGGCGACCGTCACCGTGTCGTCCGCCGGCCAGTCGACCAGTGCCCAACTCGCCGGGGTCTCCACCCGGACCGTGGCACCGGTCGGCACGCCGGTGTCGTCGACGACCCATGGCACCACGGCGGCCGTCGCACCGGGGCCGGCGCAGACGCCGGCGATGCAGTCACCGTCGAAGGTCTCGGCGATCACCGCCGCCGGGCTCTTGAAGATGAGGGCGGCCCCCTCGGCGGCGGTCTCCAACAGGCGCGCGAAGGTCGGCGCGGCGTGCACGGCCACGGTCGTGTCGGCCAACCCGAGCAACCGCTCGGCGAGCAGTTCGGCGCGCTGCCGGGCCTGGTAGTAGCGCAGCACCGCCCGGGTGGTGGCGATCAACTCCTCCGGTTCGATGGGCTCGGTGAGGTACGCGTCCGCGCCCCGGGTCAGCCCCTGAGCGCGGTCGGCGACGTCCACGGCGTGCGCCGACACGTGGATCACCGGCATCGTCGGATGCCGTGCCTTGATCTGTTCGCAGACCTCGTAGCCGCTCAGGTCGGGCAGCCGGACGTCGAGCACCACCAGGTCGATCCGGTCCACCTCGACCCGGGCCAGCGCCTCGGCGCCGTTCTCGGCCTCCAGCACCGTGAAGCCGGCCCGGGTCAGCCAACTGACCAGCAGGTAGCGCTTGGTACGACTGTCGTCGACCACCAGGATGGTTGTCGGCATGCCGTCCACGTCGTCACGCCCTACCGGTGGGCAGGGAGACGGTGAATGTGCTGCCCCGGCCGGGTGCGCTGGTCAGCTCCAGCGTGCCGCCGAGCAGCGTCACCAACCGCCGGGCGTACGGCAGACCGAGGCCGGTGCCGCCGACCCGGGTGGCGCCGGGCACCTGGTAGAACTCCTCGAAGATCCGGTCGTGCAGCTCGGGAGCGATGCCCGGCCCGGTGTCGCTGACCTCGAACTGCCAGCGGTCGTCGTGCCGGCGGGCCCGCAGTCGTACCTCGCCGCGCTCGGTGAACTTCAACCCGTTGTGCAGCAGGTTGCGCAGCACCTGGCCGAGCAGCACCTCGTCGGTGCGCAGCAGGGCCGGCGTGCCCGGCTCCTCCACGACCAGCTCCACCTCCGGGCGGGTGGCCAGCGCCCGCAGGGTGCCGCGCAGTTGACCGAAGACCGGGCGCAGATCGACGTCGGTCAGGTCCGGCTCGATTCGGCCGGATTCTGCCTTGGCCAGGTCGAGGAGTTCGTTGACCAGGCCGAGCAGGTCGGCGGCGGACGCGCGGATCAGCTCGATCTGGCGGCCCTGCTCGTCGGTGAGCGGGTCGGAGGCGGGGTCGGTGAGCAGCCGCCCCAGACCGATGATCGCGGTGACCGGGGCGCGCAGCTCGTGGCTCACGTTGGCCAGGAACCGGCTCTTCGACTCACTCGCCGCCCGGAGCTGGGCCGACTTCTCGTCCAGCTCGGCGTAGAGAGCGACGACACCCCGGTTGGTCTCCTCCAACTCCTCGGTGAGCTGGTTGTAGAGCGCCAGCACCCCACGGTTGGTCTCGGCCAGCTCCTCGTTCAGCACGGCCAGCTCGTCGCGCTGACTGCGTACCTCGTCGAGGGCGGCGACGAGCTGCCCGTTCTGCACGGTCAGCTCATCCAGCGCGCTGGCCGGCGCGGTACGGCCGAGTTCGGTACGGAACTCGGCCAGCCGATCCGGGGTTGGCGTCGGCGCGTTGGCCGGAACTCGTCGGGACATCCTCACGACCGTAACCCCCTCGACGGTCGACACGCTCAGTGTGTCGACCAGTCGGGACACCGCGCCGGACTGCGGCTCGTAGCGTCCGCCCGGAAGCGGGGACACCGGGGCCAGGTCGGCGCGCAGACGGAACCGGCCGTCGACACCCGGGTCGACGTAGAACGAGACGTCCGCGCCGCCGACCGTCCGCAGCAGGTCCCGGGCCACCTCGCTGAGCGCGGTGGCGATCCGTACCTGGTCCTGGTGTTCGAGGCCGACCACCGCGGCCACCTCGCGCCCCCGCTGACGGATCACGAAGATGTCCTGCTCGACCCGCAGCGCCATCTGCAGCAGCGGCAGCGCGGCCGGCTCGCCGGTCATGCCCACGCCCTCGCGACCAGTACGCAGGCGTCATCACGTCGTACACCGGCGTCGCGCAGCAGGGTCGCCGCCATGATCAGTGGGGATCGCTCGGCCAGGCCCGGGTAGTCGGCCGACCGCCACCGGTCGACCACTCCGTCGCTGTGCATCACCAGTCGGGCGCCCGGACCGAACGGGTAGTCGTACTCCCGGATCGCCGGTCGTTGGTGCCCGGCGATGCCGGGCAGCGACACCAGCCCTCGGCGGTGGCCGTCGCCCTCGACGATGACGCCGGAGATGTTGCCCAGGCCGGCGTAGTGCAGCACACCGGCCGTCGGCACCAGCTCGGCGACCGCGAGCGCGGCACCACGGGTGTGTGACATGCTCCGGTGCAGGTGACCGACCACCGTCGCCGGTGGGCCGGCCGGGGCGTCGCGGAACGCGGCCAGCGCCGCCTCGGTGGCGGCCCCGGCCAACGGGCCGTGCCCCAACCCGTCGCTGACCAGCACCTGGTGCCGCCCGTCGGCGACCCGGACCGCGTAGCCGTCGCCGCTGACCGTCTCGCCGGTGAGCGGTCGGGCGAGGGCGCCGGCCCAGGACGGCCGCGCCGTCTCCGCCGGCCAGACCTGCACGGCGAGGACGGTGCCCCGCCCGGGCAGCGAGTATCCGTCGAACCAGCTGGCCTGGCGGACGATGGCGCCCAGACCGATGCCGAGCGTGCCGGTGGTGGAGTGCCCGTCCTGGGAGGAGACGGTCAGGTCGACCATGCCGGGCCCGGAGTCGATGGCCACCAGCTCCACACCGGCCTGCCCGGCGCGGCGTACCGGCCGGAGCAGCAGGACACCCTCGTCGGCGTGCTTGACCAGGTTGCTGGTCAGCTCGGCCGCGACGATGGCCAGGTCGGCGATGCGCGCCGCCCCCATCTCCAGCTGCGCGCCGAGGCGCTCGGCGGCACGCCGGACGGCGCTCGCCGCGCTGCTGGCCTCGACCCGAAACCAGATGCCACTGTCGGTGACCGCGTCGGCGTTCACCGTGACCACTTGGTGACCGTGATCCGCGTACCGCTCTCCGCCGACGTCTCGATCTGGAACTCGTCGACCAGGCGTCGGGCGCCGCTGAGCCCGAGGCCGAGCCCACCACCGGTGGTGTACCCGTCGGTGAGGGCCAGGTCCAGGTCCGGGATGCCCGGCCCGGAGTCGGCGAAGATGATCTGCACACCCTTGCGTCGACCGTTGTCCACGGTCGTCACCTCGACCGCCCCGCCGCCGCCGTACACCAGGGTGTTACGGGCCAGCTCGCTCGCCGCGGTGACCACCTTGGTCTGGTCGACGAGGGACAGCTTGACAGCCACCGCCACGGCGCGGACCAACTGCCGGACGCGCACCACGTCCTCATCGCTGCGGACCGACTGCGCCTGTGGCTGGCCCAGGTCGATGCCCGTGGTCACGGCGTGGCCGTCTCGGCGTCCGGATCGTCGTCGAGCTGGTAGTCGAGCTCGTCGGCGTGGGCGGCCGCGATCAGTTCCATGCCGCGCTCGACGTTGAGCGCGGTACGGATGCCGTTGAGCGACAGCCCCAGTTCGACAAGGGTGATGGCGACGGCCGGACGCATTCCGACCACGACCGTCTCCGCGTCGAGCACCTTGGAGATCGACGCGATGGTGGAGAGCATCCGCCCGACGAAGGAGTCGACGATGTCCAGTGCGGTGATGTCGATGATGACGCCGTGGCAGCCGGTGGCGACGATCCGTTCGGCCAGGTCCTCCTGAAGCTGGACCGCCGTCTGGTCGGACATGTCCAACTGGATGGACACGAGCAGGATGTCCCCGATCTTGAGGATCGGCACCCTCTCCATCAGGCGTCCCTGCGCGGCTGACGGCGGGCGGTCTCCACCCCGTTGAGTCGCAGCACGTGGCGCAACGCGTCGGCGAGGCTCGCCTTGGTGGCGATGTCGCCGAACTCGATGCCCAACGCCACGATGGTCTGCGCGATCTGCGGGCGGATGCCGGAGATGATGCAGTCCGCGCCCATCAGCCGGGCGGCCACCACGGTCTTCAGGATGTGCTGGGCGACCTGGGTGTCCACGGCCGGGACGCCGGTGATGTCGATGATGGCGTACGGCGAGCCGGTGTCGACCAGCGTCTGCAACAGCCGCTCCATGACGACCTGGGCCCGGGCCGAGTCGAGGGTGCCGACCAGCGGGACGGCGACCACACCCTCCCAGAGCTTGACCACCGGCGTGGACAGCTCGAGCAGCTGCTCGGCCTGGTCGGCGATCAGGCTCTCCCGGGTGCGCACGAAGCTCTCGAAGGTGAACAGGCCCATCTCGTCGACCAACTTCGAGAAGGCGACGAAGTCGTGCAGCGCGTTCGCGCCGCCGGACTCCTGCACCAGCTCGGCCAGCACGTCCTTCAGTGCGAAGATGCTGATCGTAGTCTCGGTGGCGGAGAAGCCCTGTCGGGCCCGCCCACGGGACAACTCGGACAGCGCGGCACGCAGTTCGGCCGCGCTGTCGGCGGACAGGTCGATGTCGCCCTGATCGCCGCTCGCGACGATGGCGCGGTGCAGGTCCTGGACCTGTCGGCGCAGCTCCGCCTGGCTCAGTCGGCCCCGCAACGAACTGGTGACGATCTCGGTCCACCGAGACGTGACGCGTTCGTCCTGCCCGCTGAGCAGCGCGGCGAGCCGACCACTCTCTTCGGTGCTCAACGCCATTTCGAACCCCCTTGACCTGGACCGGGCGGACTCTATCACCGGGGCCTGATCAACTACTTGCCCCACAGCAACGGAATGACGACGGCCACCGGATCAGGACTCCCGTTCTGCGTTCGACCCCGGTCGTGGGATACCGTTCCCCCGATAACAGGAGGTCTGGCGATGTCGTTGACGGTGCACACGGAACAACGCGGCGATGTGGTCGTCGTGTCGGTCGCGGGCGAGCTGGACATGGCGACCGCACCGCAGCTACAGGACCAGATCACCGACCTGCTCGACAAGGGCCGTAACCGGCTGGTGTTCGACCTGGCGGACGTCTCGTTCTGCGACTCGACCGGTCTGTCGGTCTTCGTCCGCGCCAAGAACAGCTGCGACGAGGCCGGCGGCGTGGTCCGGCTGGCCGCCCCGCAGCGCGGTGTGCTGCGCATCCTCGAGGTGAGCGGGCTGGTCGAGGTGCTGCACACCTACCCGACCGTGGATGAGGCAGTCGCCGGCGAGCCGACGCCGGCCTCCTCCTGATCACTCGCGTTCGTCACTCGTCCTCGACGTAACGGGGACGAGCGATCGCCATGCCCGCCGTCGTCTGCACGGCGAGGGCGGCCAGCAGGAACCCGACCGGCGCGGTCCAACCACCGGTGGCCTCGTAGAGGATGCCGACCATCAGCGGGCCGAGCGCCGCGATCACGTACCCGGTGCTCTGCGCGAACGCGGAGAGCGCGACAGTCCCCTCGGCGGTGCGGGCGCGCAGGCCGATGGCGGTCAGGATCATCGGGAAGGCGCCCTGACCGATCGCCAACAGGGTGACCCAGAGCAGCGCGGCGCCGTGCGGGGCGATCGCCAACCCCAGGTAGGCCAGCGCCGACGCGGTGGTCAGCCCGAGCACCAGCGGACGCAGGCTGCCCAGTCGACCGGCCAGGGTGGGCATCAGCAGCGCGATCGGCACACCCAGCGCGGTCACCCCGGCGAGCAGCAGCCCGGCCGACTCCGGCTGGTAGCCGGCGTCGCGGAACAGCTGGGCCAGCCAACCCATGATCGCGTACCCACTGAGCGACTGCGCCCCGAAGTAGACGGCCATCGCCCAGCCGAGCCGGGTCCGCGCCGGCCGTACCCGCGTCGGCGCGGCGACGACCGCCGTCGGGGTCGCCCGCCGCGCGGCGGCGCGGGTCCGCAGCGCCAGCGGCACCCACGGGAGTACGGCCACCGCGGCCATCACGGCCCAGACGCCGAGCCCGGCCCGCCAGGACCCGAAGGCGTGCGCGATCGGCACCGCGGAGGCGGCGGCCACCGTCGTGCCCACCGTCAACGCCATCGTGTACGCCCCGGTGACCAGGCCGGTGCGGTGCGGGAAGTGCTGCTTGACGAGCATCGGCAGCAGGATGTTGGCGACCGCGATGCCGGACAGCGCCAGCGCGCTGGTGAGCACGAAGATCAGGGCCGAGTCGGTGGCGACCCGGAGCACCTGGCCGACGGCGAGGGCGAGCATGGCGACCACCAGCACCCGGGCCGGCGCCACCCGACGGACCAGCCACGGGGTGAGCGCGCCGAGGCCGGCGAACGCGATGGTCGGCAGGGTGGTGACCAGACCGGCGGTGACACCGGAGAGGCCCAGCCCGTCGCGGACCTCGTCGAGCAGTGCGCCGAGGCTGGTCACCACGGCACGCAGGTTGAGCGCGACCAGCAGCATCCCGACCAGCACCAGCGCGCCGCCGGTCGCCGGGTGCGTCCGGCGGCCGGTACCGGGGTCCCGCGTCGGGCGAGGGTCGACGGCGACGGGAGCGGGCGGCGCCGGAGCGGCGGTTGGTGGCGGGGTCATGACCGCTAACCTACAATCATGGGATGAATTTGGGACCGGTGTTGTAACCAGTGCCACCGTCAGTCGATTCCGCTGCCGCACCGCCGGTGCCGCCTCGCGGCCAGCCACCCGTGCCGCCCCGGGGCCACCGGGTCCGGCAGACCACCGAGCAGCTCCGCGCCCGGATCCTCGGCGGCGAATGGCCCGTCGGAGGGCGCATCCCCACCGAGCCGCAGCTGGTCGCCGCGCTGGGCGTCGGGCGCAACACGGTCCGTGAGGCGGTCCGTGCCCTGGTCCACGCCGGGGTGCTGGAGTGCCGGCAGGGCTCCGGCACCTACGTGGTGTCCACCGACGAACTGGCGCCGGTTGTCGCCCGGCGACTCGGCGACGACCGGATGACCGAGGTCATCGAGGTGCGCCGCGCGTTCGAGGTGGAGGCCGCCCGGCTCGCCGCGCTGAGGCGTACACCGGAGGACCTGGCGGCGCTCGACGGCGCGCTCACCCAGCGCGAGACCGCCTGGCACGGCGGCCGGGTCGACGCGTTCGTCGAAGCCGACGCCGCACTGCACACGGCGGTGGTCGCCGCCGCGCACAATGCCATGCTCGCCGAGCTGTACGCCTCGGTCGGCACCGCCCTGCGCAGCACCGTCGCCCAGGCCATGGGTGGGGCGCTCACCCCGGAGCGCTACGTCGACCACACCCGCCTGGTCGAGGCGATCCGGGCCGGCGATCCCGGCCGGGCGGCGCTCGAGGCCGGCGCTTTTCTGGAACCCGCCGACCGGGCATAGGTTGTGCCGGACAGAAAAGCGGACACCTCGGGAGTACGAATGCTCAAGGGCTTCAAAGACTTCATCATGCGCGGCAACGTCGTCGACCTGGCGGTCGGTGTCGTCATCGGCGCCGCGTTCACCGGCGTGGTCACCCAGCTCACCAAGTCGTTCCTCGAACCGCTGGTCCGCGTGATCATCGTGCTGATCACCGGGAACAAGAATGGCCTCACCGGCTCGGTTCCCACGTTCCGGGAGATCCCGTTCGACTGGGTGGCGTTCGTCAACGCGGTGATCACCTTCCTGCTGACCGCGCTGGCGCTGTACTTCCTGGTCGTCTACCCGATGAACCGGCTGGCCGAGCGGCGCAAGCGGGGCGAGGAGCCGCCGCCCGCGGCACCGAGCGAGGAGGTCAAGCTGCTCACCGAGATCCGGGACGCCCTGGTCTCCGCCGGCCACACCACCCCGGGTCAGCAGCGCGGGGCGCTGGACGACGTGCTGGGCCGCCGCACCGAGCCGCCGACGCAGCGCTGATCCGAACGGATGCACATCGGCCCCTGTGGGATTCCCGCAGGGGCCGCACTTTCTCGTACGTGTGTTCGATAGAGTCCCGCCATGGAGCAGCGAAAGCACTGGTGGAACGGGAAGTGGGGGCGACTGGCCCGACGGGACGTCTTCCTGCGGGTGGACGCCGACCGGTGGCACGTCGAGCAGCGTGCCGGCGGCGCCGAGGGCATCTCCCGTTTCTACGAGTACGGCAGTGTGGACGAGGCCGAGGAGACCATCCGGGCTCTCCTCGACGGCCCGGACAGCTGGCGGGAGTTGTCCCCCCGCCCGCCCGGCAGCTGGACCCTCCCAAACGGTTGAGCGGGCGCGCAGCTCCGGGCCGCCCGCCGTGTGCACGTGGTGTGTCGCGCCCTGCGCCGTGCCTTGCGCCGCGCCGCGCGCCGTTGCCGCGCCTTGCGCCATGCCGCGCCTTGCGCCATGCCGCGCTGTCGCCGCGCCTTGCGCCGGGCCGCGCGCCGTTGCCGCGTGCCATGCGCCGCGAGCCGCGTGCCGATTGCCGATTGCCGATTGCCGTGCGCCGCTGGCGTCGCGGTTCGTCGCAGCAGCCGTTGCCCAGGGCCACGGAGGCGGTACTGCTCTCGACGACTATGACCCTGAGGCATATTTATGCCTCAGGGTCATAACGCTCTCCGGCCCACTCGCCCTCCCGGCCCCATTACCCCCTGACCTTGACCCCATCGCCCCCTGACCTGCCGCCTCCCGGCCCCGCCGCCCCGGCTCACCGCCCTCGCGGCCTGTCTCCTGCCGGCCCACTGGCCCAGCCCACCACCCCAGGTCATCGCCTCCGGACCCGTCGCCCTCGGGCCGCTGCTGCGGTTGCTGCGCATCGGGCGGTCTGGCGGCGGCGTTTAGCGGCGCGCCGCCCCGGGAACCGCAGCGAGATGGACCAGCAGGACGAGCAGCAGGCGACCATCTCGCGGATCACCACCGGGATGCCGGTGATCGACTCAGCCGGTACCGAGGTCGGGACCGTGGACCTCGTCCAGCGGGGCGACCCGAACGCGGTGACCGTCCAGACACCGACCGCCGACCCGGGCAGCAGCCTGGACGAGCTGATCGAGGCGACCGCGGTGGAGGAGCCGGACGTGCCGGCCGATCTGGCGGCGCGCCTGCTGCACAGCGGCTACCTGAAGGTCTCGACCGAGCTGACCCGCACCGGCGCGGTCTACGTACCGGCCGACCGGATCGGCTCGGTGGCCGACGGTCGGGTCCTGCTGGCCGTGGGCGTGGCCGACCTGCCGCCCGAGGAGTGACCCAGACGCCGACCCCACCGTCGATCAGGGCCGGGAGTGCGCCCCGACCGGCGTGGGACTTTCCGCCGCGTCGGGCGGGGGCGGGGCGGCTGGACGGCGATGGAAGAGCAGCAGCATCAGGCAGCCCGCGACCAGGCCCCAGAACGCGCCGCCCACACCGATCAGCGTCACCCCGGACGCGGTCACCACGAAGGTGACCACGGCGGCCTCCCGGGTCGCCGGGTCGGTCACCGCCGAGGCGAGCGCGGTGGCGAGTGCGCCCAGTAGCGCCAGCCCGGCGACCGCCTCGATGAGGATCGGCGGGGCGACGGCGACCAGCGTGGTGGCCACACCGGCGCCCAGTCCGAGCAGGGCCAGCCCCGCGCCGGCGGTGACCGAGGCGATCCACCGGCGCTCCGGGTCCGGGTGCGCGTCGGGGCCGGCGGCCAGCGCGGCGGTGATCGCCGCCAGGTTCACCGCGTGCCCGCCGGCCGGGGCTGCGAGGAGGCTGGCCAGGCCGGTGGTCCGCAGTGCGGCGCCGAACGGCGGCCGGTAGCCGTAGCCGACCAGCACCGCCATGCCGGGTACGTTCTGCGCGGCCATGGTGACCAGGAACAGCGGCAGGGCCACCCCGACCAGGGCGGACGCGTTCCAGGCCGGCGCGGTCAGCGTGACCGACGGGATCAGCGCGGCGCCGGTCAGGCCGGCCGGCGGTGCGGTAAGTGCGATCGCCGCCACCGCCACCACCAGCGCACCGGGTACCGCCCAGCGGCGGGCGAACCGGTGCAGCAGCAGCCAGCCGACCACCACCGGGCCGGCCACCACCGGCAGCGCGACCAGCGCGCGGACCGGGGCGGTGCACAGCGGCAGCAGCACTCCGGCGAGCATCGCGCCGGCCACCGGCTTGGGGATGGCGGCCACCGCCCGGCCGAGCGGCGGAAACAGCCCGGCCGCGACGATCAACACGCCGGAGACGAGGAAGGCGCCCACCGCCACCGGCCATCCGCCCGGCGGCGGCCCGGTCGCCACCAGCAGCGCCGCGCCCGGTGTGGACCAGGCCGCGCTCATCGGTATCCGGTACTGCAAGCCCAGCCAGGCGGCGACGAGCCCGCTCGCCACGCAGAGAGCGAGCAGGCCGGAGGCGGCCTGTGCGTCCGACGCGCCCGCCGCCCGGAGCCCGGCCAGCACGACGGTGAACGAGCTGGCGAAGCCGACCAGCGCGGTCACCACCCCCGCCAGCACCGGTTGCACGCGTCCGGCCACGCCATCCTCCCGACTGTTCCGTTTACGGAACGGAAGCGTGTAGCACGATAGCCGGGTGCCGCACCCACCACCAGCCCCGCGCCCGGGCCTCGACGTGGATCCCGCCGTCGTCGGGCGCCGGGTCCGTGCCCTACGCGAGGAGCGGGGAATCTCGCTGTCCACACTGGCCCGGCTCGCCGGCGTCGGAAAGGCCACCCTCTCCGGCCTGGAGCACGGCACCCGCAACCCGACCCTGGAGACGCTCTGGGCGGTCACCGCGCAGCTCGGCGTACCGTTCACCGCCCTGCTGGCCGAACCAACGGCCGAACCCACCGTGCACGGCACCGCGGTCACCGCCACCCTGCTGGAGGTGTTCACCGACACCGACGCGACCTACGAGCTGTACCGGATGCGGGTCGCACCCGGCGTCACCCAGCTCTCCCCCGCCCACGCGCCGGGAGTCACCGAACACATCACCGTCTTCGCCGGGGTGCTGCGCGCCGGGCCGGCCGACGCACCGCTGACCGCCCCGGCCGGCGGTCACCTCCGCTGGGTGTCGGACGTGCCACACAGCTACGCGGCGGTGGGTGACGACGAGGTTTCCGCCAGCCTGCTCCTGCGTTACCCGCGCCGTTGAGGCCGGCCGATCGGGCGTGGATCGTCGGAAATCGCAATCATTTCTCGACCTACGTAGGAGGCGTAGAGACGAATGCGGGTTGTTCTTGGCAAGCTTGACCCCATGACGCTGATCCTCCGCTCGGTCATCCTCAACGACATCGGCTTGGTTCGCACCAACAACGAGGACTCCGCCCTCGCCGGTGACCGCCTGATCGCCGTCGCCGACGGCATGGGTGGGCTGCCCGCGGGCGAGGTGGCGAGCGAGATCGTGATCCGGATCCTGGACGAGTTGGCTCCGCCCACCGACCCCGACGGTGCCGCCGACGCGCTGCGTGCCGTGGTCAGCACCGCCAACCAGCGCATCCACGCCGCGATCACCGTCGACCCGAGCCGGGACGGCATGGGTACGACGCTCACCGCGGCGCTGTTGGCCGGGGAGACGCTGGTGCTGGCCCAGGTGGGCGACTCCCGCTGCTACCTACTGCGCGACGGGGAGCTGACCCAGCTCACCCGGGACGACACGTTCGTGCAGGCGCTTGTCGACCAGGGCACCCTCTCTCCCGAGCAGGCCCGCCACCACCCGCAGCGGTCCCTGGTGACCCGGGCCGTGCAGGGCGCCGACACCCCACCCGCGGTCGGTGTGCTCACCGTGGTCCCCGGCGACCGGCTGCTGCTGTGCAGCGACGGGCTGTCCGACTACGTCGAGGACGAGGCCATCGCGGCGGCGCTGGGCATGTATGCCGACCGCCAGCAGTGCGGTGAGCAGTTGGTGAAGCTGGCCCACCACGCCGGCGCACCGGACAACGTCACCGTCGTGGTCTCCGACGTCGTCGCCCGCTGACCCGTACGGCCCGCTCCGTGATCCACGGATCGGGCCAATTGGGTTGCTGCCACCCCCACGGCGGGTTGAGATGGGCGAATGACCATCCGCCGGGTGACCGACGACGACCGTCTCACCACCAGCTTCCCGCTGGCCGCGTACGCCTTCGAATCCTCACCGCTCAGCGCTGCCCGCACCGCGGAGTTCCGCGACTACCTGCCGTACAACCAGGGCAACCGGACGCTGATCGCCGAGGAGGACGGCACCACGCTGGCCGCCGTGTCGGCCATTCCGATGCGGCAGAACCTGCGCGGGGTGGTACTGCCGATGGCCGGCGTGGCCGGGGTGGCGACCCATCCGCTGGCCCGCCGGCAGGGGCATGTCCGGACGTTGCTGCACCAACTCCTCGACGAGATGCGCGACGAGGGGCACCCGGTCAGCGCGCTCTACCCGTTCCGGCCCAGCTTCTACGCCCGGTTCGGCTACGTCGGGCTGCCCAAGCCGCGCCGGGTCACCTTCACTCCGGCCAATCTGGGCTCGTTGCTGCGGGTGGACCTGCCGGGCGAGGTGAGCTGGGAACGCGTCGCCGCCGGCTATCCGGCGTGGCGGGCGTTCACCGAGCGCAACCTCCAGGAACGACACGGTTTTGCGATCTTCCCGGACTACCGGGCTGTCGGGATGCGCGACCGGGACGAGTACTGGCTGCTCACCGCCCGGGTGGCCGGGGAGGTCACCGGCGCGGTGACGTACCGGATCGACGAGTACGGCGGCACGCTGCACGGCAACGAACTGCTGGTCACCGACCCGCTCGCCCGGATGTTGCTGTTGCAGTTCTTCGCCCGGCACGTCGACCAGATCCAGCGGGTCACCGTTCAGGTCCCGCCGGACGAGTTGCCCGAGCTGTGGCTGACCGATCTGGACGTACACGTCGAGATGCGCACGGCCGTGCCGGGTGCGTCCGCGCCGATGGCCCGACTGCTGTCGCTTGACGCGTTGCGCGGGCTGCCCGCCGGTCCGGGCCGGGTACGGGTCGAGCTGACCGGGGACCGCTGGTTGGCCGGCACCCACCTGCTCGACGGCACGACCGGCGCACTGGAGTTGGTCGACGACACCACCGGCCGTACGCCGACGGCCACGCTCACCGCCGCCGGGCTCTCCGCTCTCGCGTACGGGGTGCTGGACCCGGCCGAGCTGCCACTGCGCGGCCTGGGTGAGGTGCCGGTGGACGCCGCCACGGAGTTGCGCGACATTTTCCCCCGTCGGGTGCCGTACCTCTTCGCCGACTTCTGAGCCTTCCTCACCAACGGGTTTGCCGGCCCGCCGGCCGTGGGTAGGGTCCCGCGAATGCCGGAGTGGTTGCAGGCGGGTGGCTGGGGTCTACTGGCCGGATCAGCTCTGCTGGTCGGTGCGGCGGTCGGCTGGTTTGCGCGGGTGCCGCAGCGCCTCATCGCGTCGATCATGGCCTTCGGGGCGGGGGTGTTGCTCTCCGCCGTATCGTTCGAGTTGATCGCCGAGGCGCACGCGCAGGGCGGGTTGCTGCCCACCGCGCTCGGCGCTGCCGCCGGCGCGGTCGTCTACACGGTGGCCAACGTGGCGCTCGCCCGGCACGGCGCACGGCACCGGAAGCGGTCCGGCGATCAGCAGCCCTCCGAGGGCGACCAGCCCGGCTCTGGGTCGGCGATCGCCGTCGGGGCGCTGCTGGACGGCGTACCGGAATCGGTGGTGATCGGCGCCAGCCTGCTCAGCGGCGGCGCGGTCAGCCTGGTCACGGTGGCGGCGGTGTTCCTCAGCAACGTGCCGGAGGGGCTGTCCAGCGCGGCCGGCATGCGCCAGGCCGGCCGGACCGGACGGTACGTGTTCCTGCTCTGGACCGGGATCGCGCTGGTCAGTGGCGGCGCCGCGCTGGTCGGCAACACGCTGCTGGGCGGCGCGCCGCCGGAGGTGCTGGCCGCCATCACGGCGTTGGCCGCCGGGGCGATCCTCGCCATGATCACCGACACCATGGTTCCGGAGGCGTTCGAGGACGCGCACCTGCTGGTCGGCCTGATCACGGTCGCCGGCTTTTTGACCGCCTTCGCCCTCTCCCACGCCTGACCGCCGGTCCACAACCGCGTGGCCGCTGTCCGGCGTGGCTTAGGGGCGCATTAAGCCGGTCCGGCGGATTCGTCGCGACGCCGTCGTGGCTCCTAGCATCACGGGGTGCGCATGACGTCGCTTGCCGCTCTTCTCGTTCTCGGTGTCGCCACCGCGACCCTGCCCGGCTGCGCGCCCAACGATCCGGCCCCCGCCTTCGAGGCCGGCTCGTCCGCCTCGCCGACGGCGCAGCCGAGCGACGGTCAGGCCGAGGCGCCGGGGGCTCGCGACGGCCTCGGCGGCCCGGGGGCCAGCGCGAGCCCGAAGCCCGCCACCAAGGTGCTCGCGGCCGGCAACCCGAACGGCAGGGCGACCGTGCCGGCCGAGGCACGGGCGGTGGACACCTCGAAGCCGACCCGGACCATCGGCACCGGCACCCCGGCGAGTTGCACCTCCACGGCGGTCGTGAAGGCCGTCGCGGCCGGCGGCGTCATCACGTTCAACTGTGGACCGGCCCCGGTGACCATCAAGATGGCCGCCACCGCGAAGGTCCGCAACGCCAACGGACCCAAGGTCGTGCTGGACGGCGGCGGCACGGTCACGTTGAGCGGCCAGGGGCAGCGCCGCATCCTCTACCTGAACACCTGCGACGAGGCCCAGGGCTACACCACCTCGCACTGCCAGAACCAGGATCACCCGCAGCTCACCGTGCAGAACCTGACCTTCGCCGACGGCAACTCCACCGGCGAACGGGTCGAGGGTGGTGGCGGTGGGGCGATCTTCGTACGCGGTGGGCGGCTGAAGGTGGTCAACTCACGCTTCGTCCGCAACCGCTGCGACCGCACCGGCCCCGACCTGGGTGGCGCGGCCATCCGGGTGCTGAGCCAGTATGAGAACAAGCCGGTGTACGTCGTGGGAAGCACCTTCGGCGGCGCGTCCGGTCAGGGCGGTTCCTGCTCGAACGGGGGCGCGCTGAGCAGCATCGGCGTCTCCTGGGTGGTGCTGAACAGCGTCCTCAGCCACAACGAGGCGATCGGCAGCGGTGCCAACCCGGCGAAGTCCGGCACGCCCGGCGGTGGCAGCGGCGGCGCGATCTACTGCGACGGCAACGAGTTCACCGTACGGATCGCCGGCACGATCATCGAGAACAACAGGGCCAACGAGGGTGGCGGCGCGGTCTTCTTCGTGAGCAACAACCGCACCGGCACCATGCGGATCGAGAACTCGACCCTGCGCCGCAACCCCAGCGGGAAGTTCGAGACCAGTGGCTTCCCCGGCATCTTCTTCCTCGGCGCCCGCAACCCCACGGTGACGGGCTCCAAGCTCTCCTGACTCCGCGCCCCTGCCCCGGCCGGCCCGCGTTCTCCGCGAGTGATCAAGAGGTTTCGGTCACCGAGGCGGCCGTTTCCGACCGAAAGCTCTTGATCACGAGCTGGGGTGGGGTCAGTAGGGGTTTCCTTCGCCTGGGGGGCGGGCGCGCAGGAGGGCGGCGGGGCGGCCGGGCAGGTCCCGCGCGCCGGACATCGGTGGGCTTCCGGTGTGGTCGCCGTCGGCCATCCCGGCGAAGAGCTCCCTGAGCGCCGTCAGTGCACTGATCTTGGGATGCCAGCCCAGCTCGGTCTCCGCCCGCTCGCTGGACATCAGCGGGGCGTTCAGACCCAGCTCCACCCAGCCGGCGTCGACTGGTTGCAGCCGCGCCCGCCAGCTCAGGGCCGCCGCCGCCCGCAGCACCGGCGCGGCGACCGGCACCGTCCAACCATGGAAGTGCCGGGCCACCAGCTCCGGTGTGAGCACCGGGTCCGCGGCGACGTTGAACGCACCGCGCGCATCACCCAACACCGCTCGGGCGTACGCGTCGGCGACGTCGTCGGCGTGCACCGCCTGCATCCGCAACCGCCGGTTCGCCGGCACCAGTGGGATCCGGCCGAAGCGCAGCAGTCGCACCGGCGCCAGCGGGCCGAGGAAGTAGCGCGTGATCTCCGCACCGGCGGCCCGCTGGAAGACCAACCCGGGTCGCATCCGCACCACCCGCAGCGTCGGGTGATCCCGCTCGACCCCGTCCAGCAGCGCCTCCACCTCCGCCTTGTGCTCGCTGTACGACGAACCGGCCACACCGGTGGCCGGCCACCGCTCGCTGATCGGGTGGTCCTTCGGGCCGGGCGCGTAGGTGCCGACCGACGAGGCGTACACCAGGGCCGGCACACCGGCCCGGACCACCGCGTCGAGCACCGCCCGGCTGCCGTCGACGTTGGTCCGCCGCAGCACCCGCTGGTCGTGGCTGGGCTGGATCTGCCAGGCCAGGTGCACCACCGCGTCGGCACCGGCGAACACCTCAACGAGCTGCCCGGTCGCGCCCGGCGCGCCGATGTCGCAGGAGTGCCACTCCACCTGGTCGTACGGCTCACCGGCATCCGGGCCGGGTAACCGTCGCACGACTCCCGCCAGCTCCACGCCCCGCTCCCGGCGCAGCCGCCGCAGCAGCGCCGTACCGACGTTGCCGCTCGCCCCCACCACCACGATCCGCATGCCCGACCCGTACCCGTCCAGCCGCAGCTCAACCACCCTCGCGGCGCGCGGCGCGCTGCTTGATCCACTCGATTTCCTGAAAGTCGCGGCATCCCGCGCCCAGAACACGCCGATTTCCTGAACCCTGAGTCGATCAAGGGGGTGGGCAGCGCCGATTGCCGCGTGGCTCGCCCCGTCTGTTCTGTCCGAGCTTGCCCACCTGGGCCTTCCACAGGCGTCCGCGAGTGATATCAATCCCCCATGTCCCGAACTCTCGCCCGCCGAATTCTTCGCGGGACGTTGACGCTCGCCCTGGCCACCTCAACAACGGTCCTCGGCAGCACGGTGGCACACGCTGCCACCCCACGACTGGCGCTAACCGCGCTCTCCTTCGAACAATCCACAGTCGACGCGACCCAGGGCTCCGCATCCAACCGCCTCACGTTCTCCGTCACGAACACCGAACCAGACGCGCAGAGCCTCGCGGGCACCGTGACGATGCGAATGCGCAGTTCGGTGACTGGCGAACTGCTGGGCCACGACCGCGTGGCACGCTTCGACTACAACTACTACTACGGCGACATGGAGCTCGTGTCGGGCACACCACAGGAGGCGACGTTCGCCTACTACCTGCCGGTGCGGGCGTACTCCGACTCGGCTACGGCGACCTGGGAGGTCACCAAGGTCACCCTTCGCGGCGACGACATTTCGGCAACCGTGGGCGCCGCCAAGCTGAGCACCTTCCCGGGCTACCGCTTCACGGCCAACACGCTCATCGACTCGTCTGCGCCGACGTTCGACTATCTTGAGCTCTACAACGGGCGCGACCCGTACTTCTATGTCAAGGACGACCCGTCCTACTTCGCGCTCAGCTTCACCATCAACGACTACCAGTCCGGTTTCTGGAAGGGATCGATCAAACTGGTCGGCCCTGGTGGTCAGAGCATCAGCGCGCCGATCGACTGGGCGCGCGACGAATACAGCACCGGTTACCGATGCGGCCTGTCGACTAGCGGCGACGCCGACGGCAATTATGTGCCGTGCTCCATCGAGATGAAATTCCCTCCGGGCACGGCGCCGGGGAGCTGGCGGGTCGCCCAGATCGTCCTGATCAACAACGGCGGTGGCCGGGCCACGTACAAGAACCCCGCCGGCCCGTCGATGGTGGTGACGTCCAACTCGACCCTGCAGGCCACCGACTTCGTCGTGTCGCCGAACCCGGTCGACAACTGGCGCGCCGACGTGACCACCGAGCTCTCGATGGCGGTCACCGGTGCCAGCCGCGGCATCTCCCAGCTCGACGTCGCCTTCGAGGATCAGTGCTCAACGACCGGGCAGCCCTACACCAAGGCCGACGGCAGGCTCGCCGTCAAGGTGTACGTGTCCAGCCGCGCACGCGGCTGCGACGTGACGAAGCTGTCCATCCGGGACGGTGCCGGCAACCTCGCGCTCTATGGTTCCAACGTCTCCGCACCGGATCCGCAAATCACGATCGACCAGGTGCCGAGCACCGAGGCGCCGACCGCGCTCAGCGCGGTGCTCAACCCGGCGTCCATCACGTTGAGCCAGCTGCCCAACCAGAGCATCAGGCTCACGGTGCAGGCCGAGGTGAAGGTCGCTCCCATCACCAGCATGCCCGTCTACGTCTACGACGCTGACGGCGACGTCGTCTTCCAGGCCTCCGGATACGGCGGCCAGGCGCCCGACGGCTCGCTCACGTACGACATCTCACTCGGCTACTGGAATCTGGAAGCCGGCCAGTACACGGTTGGTTTCATGCTGTCCGACGCCTCCGGCCTCCGCAGCTACTGGAACATGCCGGACGTCTCGAGCAGCCTGACGCTGCCGGGCGGTCCGGTGGTCCTCACGATCACCGAGGGCTGAAGCAGGAGTAGGGCGGGGCGGGCCACCGGTTTCGGCGTGGCTCGCCCCGCCTGTTCCGCTCTGTCCGAGCTTGCCCACCCGGGCCATCCGGAAACGCCCACCGGTGATATCAATCCCCCATGTCCCGAACTCTCGCCCGCGGATTTTTCCGCGGGACGTTGACACTCGCCCTGGCCGCCTCAACGACGGTCCTCGGCGGCACGGTGGCACACGCCGCCACCCCACGACTGGCGCTATCCGCGCTCTCCTTCGCACAAACCACTGTCGACGCCACGCCGACGGTCACCGCCACCAATCGACTCACGTTCACCGTCACCAACACCGATGCTGAGGCCGAGACGGTCCGAGGTGCGGTGACACTCCGAATGCGCAGCACGGTGACCGGGCAGTTGGTCGGCCACGAGCGCACCGCGAACTACCTCTTCGGCTCGACCTGGGAGGACGCCGACTTCGTCTCCGGCACGCCCCAACAGTCGACCTACGCCTATGACTTCCGGGTGCCGCGTTTCTCCGACTCGGCGACCACGACCTGGGAGGTCACCAGAGTCACGATCGTGGCCCGCGACCGGGAGGCGACCGTCTCCAGGGAAACGCTGCAGGCGCTTCCCGGCTCCCACTTCGCCGCACAGACCCTGGTAGACGCGTCCGGTCCCACGGTCGACACGATCAGGTTGGCCACCAGCGAGCCCTTCCTCTATGTCAGCGACAAGCCGGTCTCCTACCCGTACGAGTTCACGGTTCAGGACTACGGCTCCGGTTTCTGGAAGGGCACGCTCAAGGTCGCCGGCCCAGGCAGCCAGAGCGTGACGACACCGTTCACCTGGGAGCGGCAGTCCAACGGCTGGGGGGCCATCGTCTGCGGCGACTCCGACGCCAGCGGTGGCGAGGAGGCCAACTACGTGGCGTGCACCGTCCCCGTGACGCTTCCGGCCGGTGCCAGTCCCGGCAACTGGCGGCTCGCGCAACTCGTGTTGTTCAACAACGCCGGTGTCCGGACGACCTACCAGAATCCGACGACCCCGTCGGTCACCGTGACGTCCAACTCGACGGTGCAGGCGAGCGAATTCGCTGTCTCCCCCGCCGAGGTCAACAACTGGCGCGAGGATGCGATCGTCGAGCTCTCCGTGGCGGTCACCGGGGCAACTCGCGGCGTCGCGTCCCTCCGGTTTTGGTTCGAGGCCGGCTGCGGCCAGTCGGCCCCGCCGGTCGTCAAGCCCGACGGTCACTTCGCCCTCCAGGTGCGGGTCAGCACCGGCACCGAGGCATGCTCGCTGACTGGTGTCGCGGTCGTCGACGGTTCCGGCAAGGCCGCGCTGTACGGTTCGATGTTCGGCGCCCCCGACCCGCGGATCAGAATCACCCGCGTGGCGAGCACCGAACCCCCCACGGCCCTGGGCGCGACTCTCAGCCCGACGTCATCGCCGGCCAGTGAGCTGAGCAACCTACCGCCTGTCGAGCTCACCGTCTCCGCCGCGCTGAAGGTCGCACCGGCCCGCATCGCCGCCGTCTATGTCTACGACGTAGACGGCAACGTCGTCTATCAGTCGTGGGGCAGCGGAGAGCAGGCCGAGGACGGCACCGTCACCGACCAGCTCTACCTGGGCTGGTACGGGCTCACGGTCGGCGAGTACACGATCGGCTTCACCCTGACCGACGCGGCCGAGCGCACCACCAGCTACGGCGTGCTCGGTGACCCGACGAGCGAGCCGGTGCCCGGCGGGCCCCTGATCTTCACCGTCACCGAAGGTTGATCAGCAGTGTGCGCCCCCACCAGTCGACGAGACGGTGGGGGCGCACACGCCCACACGTCGTCGCGGGCGTAGATCGACGTCGCTCCTCCAAGCCGGGGGCGGACGTCAGCCAGGGCTCGAACGGTCGGGTAACCTGAGCGCGCGGGCCGCTAGCTCAATGGCAGAGCTGTGGACTTTTAATCCATAGGTTCAGGGTTCGAGTCCCTGGCGGCCCACTCTCAACCCTTCTGAGCTGCGGAAACGCCCAGCGAAGATCATCGGGCACAGGTTGGCGTGCCGTAGCGCCTTCTGCACCTCCTGGGCTCGACGCCGTTGCTCATCAGGGTGGGTGGCGTAGAAGTGGCACCGGGAGTGGAAGGTGCCCCTCCTTCGGCCAGCCGGCCGACTCGCGCCAGTCCGCTCACAACTCCGACCGGTAGGTGTCGGTCAGTAGCTTCCCTCGTGCCGAGGTGAACAGGACGGCCACCGGACGAGTCAGCCGCTCCCCGTGGTGCTGTCGGAAAGGCCGGACTCGACCGGGCCGACCTCGCTGAGGTGTGTGGTCAGTTCCTCGGGGCCGGCAGCGCCTCCGGCGGGTCGCTCGGGCGCTCTGGTGCCATCCCGACAACCTCCGTCCGGGCTCAGCCGAGCAGATGGGGCCTGCCCGTCCAATCCACAAAAGGTGTCGGACGAAGGCCGACGGGGTGGCCGGACGCGGCAACAGGCGGGATCGGCGCTCCGTTCAGTGATTCGCCTTGACGACCGTATCGGTAAGTCGTAGCTTTCGTTCGTGGTGACTTACGGAGTGCATCCGGGCTGGGAGGCGTTGGGCGATCCCAGCAGGCTCGCCATCGTCCAGCGCCTAGCCGAGCGGCCTCGTGCCGTGGGAGAGCTGGCGGATGAGCTGCCCATCAGTCGACCAGCCGTGTCGCAGCACCTCAAGGTGCTCAAGAGCGCAGGCCTGGTCGTTGACCAGGCGATGGGAACCCGCCGCGTCTACCGGCTCAGCCCGGTCGGGCTGGCCGCTCTCCGGGACCAGCTCGACACCTTCTGGCGCCGGGCGCTGGCCGGCTATCAAGACATCGTTGAAGAGACTGAGGAGAGTCCATGACGCAAGCAGCTACGGCGGTGGTCCGCCGACAGATCGTCGTCAACGCGCCAATCGCACAGGCCTTCACCGTGTTCACCGAGCGGTTCGGCGACTTCAAGCCACGCGAGCACAACCTGCTCCAGGTTCCGATCGTCGCGACCGTAGTCGAGCCCAGAGTCGGCGGGTACATCTACGACCGAGGTACCGACGGCAGCGAATGTCGGTGGGCGCGCATCCTCGCGTTCGAGCCGCCGACCCGGGTCGTCTTTAGCTGGGACATCGGACCGACCTGGCAAGTCGAAACTGACCCGGCCCTCACCAGCGAGGTCGAAGTCCTATTCGTTGCCGAGACTCCAGACCAGACCCGAATCGAGCTGGAGCACCGACACCTTGACCGGCACGGCCCTGGCTGGGAGTCGGTCCGAGACGGGGTCGACAGCGACACTGGGTGGCTCCTCTACCTCAGCCGCTACCTGTCCCTCTTCGGCGGCGACAACTAGCGGCGCGAACAGGCCACCGCAGCAGTGCGGCAGAGAGATGCAGCAACCACGGGAGGCGGGCCGAGCCGGTATGGATGTGGCTCGGCCCGCCGACCACGTACCTGGCCCAGCAGCAATCTCGCCGGCAGCTCATGCCGAGGAGATCGAGTCGGTGAAGATCGTGCGCTGCAAAGCAACGTGAGACTTCGCCCAGGCCGATCCGCCCGATTGGACAGGGTTGATGCCCTACGAGACAGGTGCAGGGTCGAGTCCCTGGCAGCTCACTCGAACCGACGAAAGCCCTGCCACGAGTCCCGCCGCCAGGGCTTTGTGATCATTCCGCCCCCCACCGTGGCCCGTCATGACTCCTGACTGCCGGCCGGGTGGTCGGAGGCACCCTCGGGTGGCTGACTGTCGGCCGGCGGCTGGCCCGCGATCACCCGATCCGCTGCCGCCAGGGCGGCCAGAGCCCCGGCGCTGTGGCTGCCCGGTTCCGGCGTACCGACCAGCAGTTGCTGACCCGGAGCGTCGCGGACGTCGAAGGTCTGGTAGGTCAGGTGGACCCGCCCCGCCTCGGGGTGGTCTATGACCTTGAACATGCGGGTCAGGCCCCGCACGGTCTGGTCCGCCCAGAGGGTGCGGAACGCCGGCGAGTCACGTCGCAGGTCGGCCACCAGCGCCCGGATGTGCGGATCTTCCGGGAAGCGGCCGGCGTTGAGTTGCAGGGCGTGTACGACGTTCTCGGTCAGGGTCGACCAGTCGGGGAAGACGGCGCGGGCCTGCGGATGCTGAAACAGCACCCGGACCATGTTGGTGGGGCCCGTGAACGGGGATAGCAGGGCAGCGGCCACGCTGTTCGTGGCCAGCACCTCGAACGCGGGACTGAGCACGTAGGCGGCGGTGTCGGGGAAGGCGTCCAGCAGCCGCAGCAGCGCCGGGTGCACGGAGTCCCGGGAGTTGTCCGGGCCGAGGCGCGGGTGAAGCCCGGCGAGCCGGAAGAGGTGGCGGCGCGCGTCCGGGTCGAGGCGCAGGGCCCGGCCGATCGCGTCGAGCACCTGTGCCGAGGGGTTGCGCTCCCGGCCCTGTTCGAGGCGGGCGTAGTAGTCGGCGCTCACCCCAGCCAGGACCGCGAGTTCCTCGCGGCGCAGCCCGGGTACCCGGCGGTCGCCGCCCCGGGGCAGTCCGACCTCTTGTGGGTCGACGCGGGCGCGGCTGGCCCGGAGGAATTCCCCGAGCCGGTTTGCATCGGGCACGTCGACCAGCCTAAGACGTCGGGCCGACATCGCCGGCCAAGTGGCAACTTCGCCGCCTCGTCCTCCGCCAGACGCAGTCGAGATCCCACCGGACAGAGGGCCCTGAAACCGGATGAAGGGTACGCGGTGCCGGGGTGTGGCGCACCCCGGAAACCGCACCCTTCCAGGGCCCGCGTACCGGCTGGATGGTTGAGCAGCGGCGCTCGGGCAGCGGGCCCGACGTGCGACAGGAGGATCAGTGGGAAACAGTTCCGGCTCGAAGATCATTCTCATTACCGGTTCGAGTAGCGGTATCGGTGCGGCGACCGCCCGCCGGCTGGTCGCCGACGGCCATCACGTCGTGCTCGGTGCCCGACGCGTCGACCGGCTCGCCGCGCTCGTCAGCGAACTGCGCGCCGCCGGTGGCACCGCCGACCACCAGGACCTCGACGTCACGAGCCGAGACAGCGTGCTCTCCTTCGTCAAGGGTGCCCACGACCGGCACGGTCGCGTCGACGTACTGGTGAACAACGCCGGCGTGATGGCGCTGTCCACCCTCGACACGCTGCGGGTCGACGAGTGGGACCAGATGATCGAGGTAAACCTGCGCGGCACCCTGTACGGCATCGCCGCCGCGTTGCCGCTGATGCGCGCCCAGGGCACCGGGCACATCATCAACGTCGGCTCCACGGCCGCCTACCGCGTCGATCCGACGGCTGCGGTCTACTGCGCCACCAAGTACGCGGTCCGGGCACTCACCGAAGGTTTGCGCCAGGAGAGCCGGGATATCCGGGTGACCCTGGTGAGCCCCGGCTACACCCAGTCGGAACTCACCGAGCGGGGTGGCGACCCCGCGGTGCGGGCTGCCGCCCGCGCGGCGACCGAGGAGCTGGGAATGCCGGCCTCGGCGGTCGCTGACGCGATCGCCCACGCGATCGCCCAGCCGGGCAGCGTCGACGTCAACGAGATCATCATGCGGTCGACCGCACAGGGCTGACCGCCCGTCAGGAGGAGTGCACCATGAGCGAAGCGCTCGAGATGACGACATTCCGGCTCGTCCCGGGCCTCACCGGCGCCGACTTCGTCGACGCCAACGAGGACATCAACGACTATCTGCGGCGCCAGCCCGGCTTCCGGTGGCGGCGGATCACGCAGGACGACGACGGCACCATCACCGACATCGTCGCGTGGGACTCCGCCGCCGACGGCCGGCGAAGCGCCTCGGGGATCATGACCGAGATGGTCGACTCCCCGGTGCACGCCACCATCGACCAGGCCACTGTCGATTTCCGGATCGTCCCGGTGCTACAGCACACCAGCTGACCCCCGGCGGGCCACCCGGTCGGCAGCACCGACCCCGGGCGCTCGACCGTGCGGCGTTGCCGGGTGCAGGGTCCGAACCGAGATCGACATTTGTACGAGCCAGGCAGGTGGATACAGGGCAATGGTCCCGAATCCGTGACCTGGCGCCGGGGGGCGACGTAGCTATCCTCTTCAAGTGCTGGGCCATGTGAAGATCTTTGACACGGGTCCCGCACTGCGAAGGGACTATCGACATGCCCCGTGTGGTTCCGGCGGTCATCCGCGCGCTCGACGTCCTCGAACTGTTCCTGGACTGCCCCCAGCTGTCGGCCCGTCAGGTGATGGAGCGGCTCGACCTGCCCCGCACCACCGTCCACGAACTGCTCGTCACGCTCGAGGCTCGCTCGTACCTGATCTCCGTCCCGGGCCAGCCGGTGCAGTATCGGCTCGGCATGCCGCTGTTCCAGCTCGGCGCCGCGTTCGCGGGCCGGCTTGATCTGGTCCGTGAGGCGCAGTGCGTCGTGCGGGACGTTGCCGCCGCGTGCCACGAGGCGGTCCACGTGGCCGTACTCGACGGCGCCGACGTCATCTACCTCGTCAAGTTCGACAGCACGCACCCCGTCCGGATGGTGTCCGCGGTAGGGCGGCGGCTGCCGGCCCACTGCACGGCGGTCGGCAAGGTGCTGCTGTCGAGCCTCGATGAGGCGGGCCTGGACGCTGTCCTGACGAAGGGCGCCCTGCCGGGTATGACTCCGGAGAGCATCACCGACCCGGACCTGCTACGCGAACATCTGGACCGGGTCCGGGCGGACGACGTCGCGGTCGACGTCGGCGAGTCTGACACTGCCATGCGCTGCGTCGCTGCGGCGATCCGCGACCATTCGGGCGCCACCATCGCCGCGATGAGCCTGTCCGCGCCGATCATTCGCTGGACCCCCCAGGCGCACGTGGAGTGGACCGGGCTGGTTCGCGAGGGCGCGGCCGCGCTGTCCGCGCGGATGGGCTACCGGGCCCAGCGCCGGTAGTCGACTTCCCGCTTTCGGTCGAAACAACATCGAAACATTGACATCTCTCACGATGCTCCTCTAGCGTCGCGACCACTCGATACGGTATCTCGAACTCAGTTCGAAATCTCGAACGGTGGTGGTCCTGTGGCCCGACCGAACTGGAATACCAGCGCCGTTCTCTCGGCCCGGTCGCCGATCACCTCAACGCACTGATCGATGCGGGCGACGCGTCTGCCGTCGCCGTCACAGAAACACACCTGGAGCACGAGGCACGCGGTGTTCATCAAGCACGCCTTCAGCGTGCGGTGGTGCGGGGAACAGAGGAGGCGAATGGCCATGGAGGACCAGTCGGTGTGGTCTCGGCGCGGTTTTCTGGGGATGGGAGTGGGGGTGCTCGGCGCGGCAGGTCTGGCCGCGTGTGGGGGGACCTCCGACTCGCCCACGAAGGTGCAGCCGGAGGTTCCGCAGGAGCTGATCGACGCCGCGGCGTCGATGAAGGGCTCCTCGATGGGAATGCTGTCGCAGAAGCTCTACTCGACGGCGGCGAACGACGCCCTGGACAGCTCGATCAAGAAGTTCGCCAGCAGCACCGGGACGAAGGTCGAAAACAGCCTGGTCCAGGCCGACGCCGGTGACGTGGTGGCCAAGATCGATGCCGAGGTCAAGGGCGGGGTGGCCCGTGACCTGGCGTTCATGACCGACTCGCGGTTCGTCGCGCAGTTCCAGGCGCTGGGTGACCTGGAGGACGTGACGGACGTCGTCCAGGCGTTGACCGCCAAGTACGGCGAACCCTGCGCCGAGGCCAAGAACTTCTGTGTCTTCGACGGCAGGTGGTTCGCGATCCCGTACCACTTCATCGGGATCGGGTCGTTCCTGCGCAAGGACTGGATGCAGGACAAGGGCATCTCCCCCAAGGACATCTACAGCTGGGAGGAGCTGCGGGACCTGTGCCTGGAGATCTCCGACCCGACCAAGCGCCGGTTCGGCTGGGGCATGACGGTGAACCGGTCCGGTGACGGCAACGGCATGATCGAGGCGCTGATCAACGCCTACGGCGGGTCGATCGCCGCCAACGACGGCCGGAAGGTCACCTTCGACTCTCCCGAGACGGTGCAGGCGGTGACCTTCCTCGGCGACATCTACACCAACCCCAAGTACAAGCCGATGCTGCCGCCGGGGATCGCGAGCTGGACCGACACCAGCAACAACGAGAACTGGCTCGCCGGGATCCTCGGTTACACCCGCAACCAGTTCAGCGTCTACGCGGACTCCCGGACCAAGAAGAACCCGGTGCACGCCAACACCCACGTGTTCTCCGACTGCATCGGGCCGGCGACCGACAATCCGCTGCTGCTCGGCCAGTCGCAGGGCTTCGTCGTCTTCAAGGGTGCCAAGAACCCGGCGCTCGCCAAGCTCCTGGCGCAGTACCTGGTCAGCGCGCCCGCGCTGCTCGGAGTAGCGAAGGAGGCACCCGGCCTGGTGATGCCCGCCTGGCAGAAGGTCTGGGACGCCGACCCGTTCTTCACCAGCGGCGACCCGGCGTTCCCCATGCTGCGCAAGATCACCGAACTGAAGCTGCCGCTGAACACGAAGAACGGCCTGGCCTTCCCGCAGAAGGCCAGCGCGGGCCAGCAGGCGGTGGGGTCGGCCTACGTCCTCACCGACATGATGCAGCAGGTAGTGCAGGGAACGGCGCCGGCACAGGCGGTGACGGCCGCCCACGCGAAGATGGTGCAGATCTTCAACCAGCAGGGGCTGCCGCAGTGAGGTCGGTCCGTCCCGCGCGGGTCCCGGCGGCGAGGAGATCCCCGCCGTCGGGCCCTGGCTCCCTCACCGCGGTCCAGCGGCGGCTGGGGCGCGACTGGCGACTAGCGGCCCTGTTCCTGGCGCCGATGGCCCTGTTGGTCGGCGCTCTCGTTCTCGTGCCGATCGCCCGGTCGATCATCACCAGCACCACCGAACGGCACGGGCAGGAGACCGTCTTCGTCGGCCTGGACAACTACCTCGCGCTCGTCGGCGACGACCAGTTCCACACCGGCGTGGTGAACTCGTTCGTCTTCACCGCGTACGCCGAGATTTTCAAGGTCGTGCTGGGGTTGGCCGCAGCCCTGCTGCTGCATCATCGGCGGCGCGGGCGGGCCGTGCTGGCCGGGTTGCTCCTGGTGCCGTGGGTGGTGCCGACGGTGGTGACGGCGTTCAGCTGGCGCGCGCTGCTCGACCCGATCTTCGGCAGCGTCAACACGCTGCTCACCGCCACCGGGATCGGGCCGCTGCTGGCCAGCGCGCATCTGGTGGACAGTTGGCCGGCGGGCTGGCTGTCCGACCCGTCGCTGGCCATGCCGTCGGTGATCCTCGTCAACGTCTGGAAGGGGGTGCCGTTCTTCACCGTGTGTTTCCTCGCCGGGTTGAAGGCCATCCCGGCGGATCTCTACGAGGCGGCGACCATCGACGGCGCCTCGGCGTGGCAGCGGTTCGCAAACGTGACGCTGCCCGGACTGCGCCACGTGATCACCGTGACGGTGACCCTGTCGTCGATCTGGACGTTCAACAACTTCGACCTCGTCTGGTTGCTGACCCAGGGCGGCCCGGGCGACGTGACCGCGCCGTACGTGCTCGTCGCGTACTCGAAGGCGATCCTGCAGTTGCAGTACGGCGCGGGCGCGGCGGTCACCCTCGTCATGCTGCCGATCATCGGCGGGCTGGTGTTCGTCCTGGTCCGGTTGTTGCGCCAGGACACCAGCATCAAACTGCCCCGGAAACGCCGGGGAGCGCGGTGGACCGGGACGCGGCGGTGGGCCGGGACAGCCCGCAAGGCCCTGCCGTGGGTCGTCGCCGCGCTGGTCACCGGTCTGCTGGCCTGGGCGTCGCCGCAGATCTTCTGGAAGGCGGCGGCGGTCCTCGGGGTGATTCTGCTGATCGCGGCGGCGGTCGGCCGGGTGGTCTCGACCCTCCAGTCCCGAGGCGGTCGCCGGTCGTCGTCGGTGGTGTCGGGCCTGGGGTCCTGGGTCGCGCTGGCCGGGTTGCTCTTCTTCGTGCTGGGTCCGCTGTACTGGATCGGCGTCACGGCCTTCAAGTCCGAGGGCCAGGTCGTCATGCGCACCGACGACCTGTGGCCGACGCCGTGGACGCTTGAGCAGTTCAGCGCCCTCTTCGCCAACCAGCCGTTCGGCCGCTGGTATTTCAACACCCTGCTGGTGTCCGCGGCGTCCACCGCGGTGGCGCTGGTCTGCGCCGCCCTGGCGGGTTACGCGCTGGCCCGGCTGCGGTTCCGCGGGGCGCAGGGCTTCACCGTCACGGTGCTGCTGACCTACGTGATGCCGGGGGCGCTGCTGTTCATCCCGCTGTATCAAATGCTCATCGGCGCCCGGCTCACCGACTCGTTGTGGTCGCTCGTGGTGACGTACCCGACCTTCACGCTGCCGTTCGCCACCTGGCTGCTGGTGGGGTACTTCTCGTCGATCCCCGTCGAGTTGGAGGAGGCCGCCCTCGTCGACGGTTGCAGCCGCGTCCAGGCGTTCGGCCGGGTGGTGCTGCCGCTGGCCAAGCCAGGGCTGCTGGCGGTCGCGCTCTTCACCCTCACCAACGCCTGGAACGAGTTCCTCTTCGCCTTCGTGTTCATCACCAAGGACGAGTACAAGACGCTCCCGGTGGGGATGCAGTCGATGATCGCCGGGGACGTCGTGCCGCAGGGACAACTGGCTGCGGCGTCGCTGCTAGTCAGCATCCCGGTGGTGATCATGTACGCCCTCGGGCAGCGCTTCCTGACCGAGGGTCTCACCGCGGGCGCGGTGAAGGGCTGAGGCGCCCGCGTCGGTCACGAACCCATCCGCTCGTACGCCCGTCCGGGCCGCGTTGTCCGAGGCGCCGCACCTCAGCGTGCCGCCGGGCCACAGTCACCCGACCCGATTGCACACGACGTTTCCACCACGCACCTGTATAGCGAGACCTACTCGCTGGTGCTCTGTGGGAGGGCGAATGGCACGGGAAGCAAACATTTCGGCGAGGCAGGCCGCGTCGAGCCGACGTGCGCGGCTTCTGGCGGCCGACGGCGGCGACGAGGTGGGCAAGCTCCTGTTGGTGGCCAACACAGCCCTGGTCGGGGTGCCCTCGGCGTACGCCGTGTCGGGCTCGTTGGCGGTGACCGCAATCGCCGCTCTCCTGGCGGTTGCCCTGGTCGCGGCGTGGCTGATGCCCCGCAGTCGCTGACCGGCCGGAAATTTCCCGCTCCGTCGTTGCACGCCGCGCCGGCACACCGTACTCAACAATCGAGATCAGGCAGTGGCCATTGGCCGTCGTCTCGTACGACGACCGATGGGCGCCGCCTGGCGCACGGTTGGCCCGGACAGACCGGGACCACGCAAAACATGGAGGCAACCATGCAGCACAAACAGCCCAGGCTCCGGAGGGTTCGGAGCGAAAAAAGGAGATTACGAGAATGCTGGAAAAGGTTGCAGCCGAGCTAAGCCGAGAGCAGGTAGCGGAATTTTCCGCCTTCTACAAGGGCGACTACAAACCGTTGGTCCTGCTACTGATCCGGCTCGGGGCCGCCAAGCCCGAGGCCGAGGACGTTGCCCAGGACGCGATGCGGGTGGCGCTGGAGAAGTGGCCGACGGTCCGAACCCCGAAGGCTTTCGTCCGCACCGTCGCTCATCGCACCCTGTATCGGGCGTGGGACGGGACCGAACGCGAACGGGCCGCGTGGCAACGGGTGTCGACGGACACCATCGTGGCGTCCTTCGACGTCAGCGAGGACAGCACGGAGGTTTTACGACTGCTCCAGGCGCTGCCGCCAGCGCAACGCCTGGTGGTCCTCCTTCGCGACGAGGGCTACGAGACAGCCGAGATCACCGAGATCACCGGCCAGAGCCCGAGCACCGTCCGTTCCAATTTGCGGCACGCCCGCCAGAAGCTCATCCAGCTCAAGGAAGCGAGGTCGACCAAAAAGGAGGCAAGCCGTGGATCATGACAAGGACTACGCTCTCGACCAACTCATGAGGAGGGCGTCCGCGTCGGCGCTGAAATCCCTGGATGCCACGGTCGACATCGAGCAGCGCCTACGGGATCTACTTCGCGACGCTGGCATCGACCCGGACCAGGGGCAGGTTCCCGAACGGCTCTGACATCAGCGGCCACTGGTGGCGGGGTTTCGACATCCCGGCCCCGCCACCAGCGGACGGTCCCGGCCCACCCTCACCGCCCGAGCTGCTTCTCGAACCAGTGGTGGGCGTAGTGCTCGGTGTTGTACGCCTCGATCTCCCGGTAACCGGTCGCCCGGTACAGGGCGATCGCCTCGGTGAGGTTGCGGTTGGTGTCCAACCGCACGGCCCGCACACCCCGCTCGGCGGCGTACCGTTCCAGCTCTCCCAGCAGTCGTCGCCCGACGCCGAGCCCGCGTACGGTGTCGGCCACCCAGACGCGTTTGATCTCGGCGGGTGCGTCGCGGGGGAGTTTGACCGCGCCGCAGCCGATCGGTTCGCTGTTGAGGGTGGCGAGCAGCAGCACCCCGGCGGGTGGGACGAGTTCCTCGTCGTTGACCGGGTTGCTCAGTGTGGGGTCGAAGCCGTCGTCGAACAGCCGAGCGACGTCCCGGGCGTACGCGCGCAGGCACGCGCGGGCCCGTGGGTCGCTGGGCGGGCACGGTTCGATGACGATCATCGACCCGATGAGCAGCCGTTCCACCTCGGCCATGGCGGCGACGAGTCGTTCGCGGCGGTGGTCGGTGAGTGGTTCGAGGATCGAGGCGGCGAGGTCGTCGGACCGCTGGTCGAGTTGGGTCCATTCGGTCCGGCCCGCGTCGGTGAGCGTGGCGACGCGTACCCGACCGTCGGCACCGGTCTGGTCGGCCGGTGCCACGGTGACCAGTCCGTCGTTCTCCAGGGTGCGCAGGAGGCGGCTGAGATATCCGGAGTCCAGGCCGAGCCGGGCTCGTAGCGCGGCGACCTCGGCGCCGGCGGGGCCGATCTCCCAGAGCAGGCGGGCCTGCCCGAGGGGGCGGCCCTGGGCCATGTACTCGTCGTCGAGCGCACCCACCCGCTGGGTGACCGTCCGGTTGAACCGCCGCACGGCGGCGATGAGAGCCGAGTCCATATACCTGACTTTAGTCAGGCTTCTTCGCTACGCGCCAGTGCGGCGACGGTAGGAGCCGATCCCGGCGTGGTCCAGGACGACCACCACGAACGCCACTGCGGTGGCGATCGCGCTGACCGCCCACAGCGGCAACCGCAGCACGACCGCCGCACCAGCCAGCACGAACAGGGCGGCGACCCGGGGCCAGGAGAGTCGCCTGTGGATCGCCGCCGAGAAGAGGATCCGTCCGACGAGGAACAGCGTCGGGCCGCTCAGAATGACCAGGACCGCGGTCGTGTCACCGGTCCGCAGGGGTTGGGCGATGCTCAGTTCGGCACCGACGGAGGTGACCACCAGCCCGGCGATCATCACCAGGTGCAGGTATCCGGTGATGACGCCGAACCGGGCCGGATCGGCGTGCTCGATCGCCGGGCCGAGGTGCTGGCCGGCGGGCGTGACATAGAGCAGACCGAGCAGCACGGCGGTGGCGAAGACCAGCAGGAACGCGACAGTCTGGGGGAAGTGCAGGTCGGTGCCGGCGTACGAGAGGCCGGCGACCAGTACGAGTTCGCCGAGAGCGATGATCATGATCTGTTGGTACCGCTCGGCGAAGTGCTCCCCGGCCAGGTGCAGCTCCTCCCGCCTGGTCCGACCCATCCACGGCGTGGGCCAGCCGAGTCGTGGACCGGTGAGGTCGATGGCGAGGGCGAGCAGCCAGAGCGGCACCCGCCACTGCGGTAACAACCCGCCGACGAGCCACGGCACGGCCGAGACGCTGAACCAGCACAGGATCCGCAGCGTCCGGGTCTGCCGCGGATGACCGCGCAGCCCGACGGCGGTGACCACCCCCCGCGCGATGTGCACCGAGACGTACGCGCCGGCGAAGAGCAGGCCCCGCCCGTCCAACGCCTGCGGGATCGCCACCCCGGCCAGCAGGCCGCCCAGCGCGGAACCCACCAGCAGCCACCGCACCGCCGGGCTCTCCGGGTCGTACCAGTCGGCGAACCAGGTGGTGGGCACCCAGATCCACCAGACCCCGGTCAACAGCAGGGCGGTGTGCAGCGCGCCGACCAGGGTGAGGTCGTGCAGCAGGTGGGCGGCCAGCTGACTGAGGGCGAGCACGAACGCCAGATCGAAGAAGAGTTCCAGGAACGAGGCGCTCAGCGGCGAGTCACCGCCCCGCAGCAGCCGTTCGGGTCTGCTCGCCATCGGCGCTCCTCCCGGTGGCACGCCCTGCGTCCGTCGTACCACCCGGGAAGCCCGCCGGAGGCGAAAGCGGGTCAGCGGCGAACGCCGACCCCGGCGTAACCGTGCGAGTTCACGAGTTCCGGCTCGCCGTCCGGCCGCCACCGGGTGGTCTCCACCAAGCCGGGTTCCACCAGGTCGTACCCGGTGAAGAAGCGCAACGTCTCGGCGTGCGTGCGGGGCACCAGTGGCGCGCTGCTGTTGCGGTAGATGGCCTCCCCGCGCTCGGCCAGCTCCGGTGGGATGCCGTCCAGCGTCAGGTGGGACAACACCAGGTGACTGCCGGGCACTGTGGCGTCGCGTAGTCGGGCGACCGCCGCCCACGGGTCGTCGTCGTTCGACACGAAGTGCAGCACCGCGAGGAGCAGCACCGCCACCGGCCGGTCCAGGTCGAGCGTGGCCCGCACGTCCGGGTGCGTCAGCAGGTCGTCAGGCCGGCACAGGTCGCCTTGGACGACCGCCGTGCCGGGCACGTCGGTCAACAACTGCCGGGCGTACGCGACGGCCACCTCGTCGTAGTCCACGTAGACCACCCGCGCGTCCGGGGCCACTGTCCGTACCACCTCGTGCACGGTGCCCTGGGTGGGCAGCCCGGCGCCGATGTCCAGGAACTGGCGTACGCCCTGCGCGGCGGCGTACCGGACGGCTCGGCGCAGGAAGTGCCGGTTGGTCTGGGCGGCGACCCCGGTCTCCGGGAAGATCTCCAACACCCGTTCGGCGGCGGCCCGGTCGGCGGCGAAATTGTGGCTGCCACCCAGAAAGTAGTCGTACATCCGGGCGACGTTGGGTCGGGCGGTAGCTTCGGATATCGGCTGGTCGGTCACGAGGGGTCCCTTCGGCGGCGCGTTCGGATCTCGATGTCTAGCACCCGGGGCGACGACCCGCCGCCCCCTCGTGTCGTTGATCCGGCTGCGCCCATGGTCACCGCTGACGACGGTGGGGGCACCGACTCAACGAGGAGGGACGCCGATGACCGCCCGACGTGAGACCGTGCAGGTCGACCACGACCTGTTCCGGGCCGTGTACGACTCGCCCGCGGCACTGCCCGGCCGACACCGCTGGACCACTCCGGAGTCGGACGTCCGGCGGCTGGAGAAAATACTCGGCATGCCGGCGCGCAGCATCGGCGCCCCGCTCTGGGTCAGCGGCGACGAACCCGACTGCCCGAAGTGCGGCCGGCGGGTCACCTGGTACGACATCGTCTCCTCGGCGCTCTCCGGTCTGCACGACAAGGCCATGATCGCCACGGTCATCCTGGGCGAGCGGAAGTACGTCAACACCGAGATCCCGGATGCCATCGCCGGGGTGCGCTGCTCCGACTGTCACACCGCGATCGACGGTCTGCGCAGCTTCAAGTGCCACAACTGGGCGTACGCCTTCGAGGCGCTGGAGGCCGTCCGCGAGCGGATGGCCGGCGGCCCCGTGCCGACCTGAGAAGGCCGCGACGGTTCAGCCCGCCGAGCGGCGGGTGGGGCGCCGGCCTGGTGGGGAGAGTGGTTCCGGCCCGGGGTCGGGCACCGGCGGCATGGGCCGGGTGACCGGCGCGGCGGCGGTGACCCGTAGCGCCTCGCCGTGGTGCCACAGCTCGACCTCGGCATCCGGCGCGGCGTCGGGCAGCTCGTAGCGGGCCTCGGTCGGGGTCAACGTGACCCGCAGCCGGTGGCCGCGCCAGCGCAGACTGAACGCCAGCCGGTCGATCCGGCGCGGCAGCCGGGGGTCGAAGGAGAGCACCCGGCGGTCGTCGCGCAGCCCGCCGAACCCCTGCACCAGCGCCAACCAGGCACCGGCCAGCGAGGCCAGGTGCAGCCCGTCGGCGGTCTTGTCCCCCAGGTCGGCCAGATCCTGCAGGACCGACTCGGCAAACAGGTCGTACGCCAGATCCAGGTGCCCGACCTCGGCGGCCAGCACGGCCTGCGGGGCCGCCGACAGCGACGAGTCGCGGACCGTCCGGGCCTGGTAGTAGGCGAGGTTGCGGGCCTTCTCGGCGGCGGTGAACTCACCGGGGCAGAGCTGCATGGCGAGCACCAGGTCGGCCTGCTTGACCACCTGCTTGCGGTACAGCTCCAGATACGGGAAGTGCAGCAGCAGCGGGTAGTCGTCGTCGCCGGTGTTGGCGAAGTCCCACTCGGGTTGTTCGGTGAAGCCGGCAGCCTGCTGGTGCACCCCGCGCTCGCGGTCGTAGGGGATGAACATGGCGTCGGCGGCGGCCCGCCAGCCGGCCACCTCGTCGCGGTCCACGCCGAGCCGGCGGGCCAGCTCGGGTTGCCCCTCGGCGGCGTCCGCCGCGCCGCGCAGATTGCGCTTGGCCAGGAGGTTGGTGAAGACGTTGTCGTCGACCAGGGCGGCGTACTCGTCCGGGCCGGTCACGCCGTGCAGGTGGAAGTCACCCTCGTGCGACCAGTGGCCGAAGCCGTGCCAGAGCCGGGCCGTCTGCACCAGCAGGTCCAGCCCCGCCTCCGCGAGGAAGCGCTGGTCGTCGGTGGCCGCCAGGTAGCGCAGCACCGCGTCGGCGATGTCGGCGTTGACGTGCAGCGCGGCGGTGCCCGCCGGCCAGTAACCGGAGCACTCCCGGCCACCGATGGTGCGCCACGGGAAGGTCGCGCCGGTCAACCGCAGCTCGGCGGCCCGCTCCCGAGCCTCCCGCACGTGGGCGTGTCGCCAGCTCAACGCGGAGCGGGCCACCGCCGGGGCCAGGTAGGTGAGCACCGGCAGGACGAAGCTCTCGGTGTCCCAGAGGACGTGCCCGTCGTAGCCGTTGCCGGTCAACCCCTTCGCCGGGATGGTCCGGCCGGAGTCCGGACGACCGGCCTGGATCAGGTGGAACATCGCGAACCGAACGGCTTGCTGAAGCTCCGGATCGCCGTCGAGCTGCACGTCGGCCACCTGCCAGGCCGCGTCCAGAGCGGCGCGCTGGTCGGTGAGCAGGGCGTCGAAGCCGTCCGCGCGGGCCGCGTCCGCCTCGGCGGTGACCAGTGCCGCCAACTCGTCGGCGGGCGCCGCGTCGACCGCCGCCCACTCGTACGCGGCGAACTTGGTCAGCCGCAACCGTTCCCCCCGGTGCAGCCGACCCGTCACGGTCAGCCGTACCCGGTCCGGGGTGCAGTCACCGGTGGTGGTCACCGTGCCCGGCCCGGCCACCAGGTGACTGACCGCGACCGCGACGCGCTGGCCGCTGCGCCCGGTGCGGTGCACCAGCACGCCGTCGAGGCCGGCCGCGCGGTACGTCTCGGCGGTCAGCGGGTCGGTGGGTACCGAGGCGGCCCGTGGGTCGTCCGAACGCTCCGGCACCTTCTCGTTGGCCAGCAGATCCGAGCAGACCCGCAGCTCGACGGCGGTGTCCAACGGCTCGACCTCGTACCGGACGGCGGCCACCGGGCGACGTGGCAGGGACACCAGCCGGGTGCTGCGGACGCGCACTCCCCGCCCGCCCGGTGAGATCCACTCGGTCTCCCGGCGCAGCACGCCGGTGCGCAGGTCGAGCACCCGCTCGTGGCTGCGCAGCGTACCGGTCCGGAGGTCCAGTGGCTCGTCGTCGACCCAGAGCCGGATCAGCGCGGCGTTCGGAGCGCTGATGACGGTGTCGCTGGCCCGGGGGAACGCGTACCCCTCCTCGGGATAGCTCAGCTCACGCCGCTCGTGCAGGCCATTGACGTAACTGCCCGGCATTCCGCACGGGGCGCCCTCGTCGAGCACCCCGCGCCAGCCGATCCACCCGTTGCCCAACGCGAAGATCGACTCGGTCTCGCCGAGCCGGTCCAGGTCGGCTGCGGTTCGCCGGATCCGCCAGGCTTCGTCGTCCGCCGTCGGGGCGGTGGGCGGCGGTTGATCGGTGGCCGAACCGGTGTGCACGAAGCCTCCTGTGGGTGCCGGCGTCCCGGAACAGCCAACCAGAGCCGGCTGTGCGAATCCTGGACGAAGGTCGTGAACACCTCCCGACCTTCGACAGCAGCGGTGCCCAGTGCCGCGTTCGTAGGGTGTCCGCAAGGTGAACAGGGTATGAACGTGAGGTGAGGTGATGCATGGTCGACAACGGCAGCATGGACGTTCCGGAGATCAGCGCCGAGTGGTACCGCGACGTCGTCGACGCCGCCGCCGGCAGCCCAGAGCCGGTGCAGTGGTTCGTCGGGCACGCCACCGAGGGGGTGATCCTGCTGCTCGGAGCGCTGCTGCTGATGGCCGCGTTCAGCCGCCGGACCGGCGGTTCGCACGACCGGGCACTCGCCCTGATCGCGCCGGTGCCGGCTCTCCTGGCGTACGCGGGCAGCGAATGGCTCAAGACCGTGGTGGACGAGGACCGTCCCTGCCGGACGATCGGCCGAGCGATCATCGCGGGCGCCTGCCCACCCCCGGGCGACTGGTCGTTCCCCAGCAACCACTCGACCATCGCCGGGGCGCTGGCCGTCACCACCCTGCTGCTCTCCCGCCGGCTCGGCCTGATCGCACTGCCCCTGGCCGCGCTCGGTGCCTTCTCCCGGGTCTTCGTGGGCGTGCACTACCCGCACGACGTGATCGCGGGTGTGCTGTTCGGTGCCCTGGTCGCCGTGGTGGCGACCCCGTTGCTGGCCCGCCCGACCACCGAACTGCTCCGCCGCCGAGCCGACCGCCCCGACAGCCCGGTACCCAAACTAGCCAGCCGCTCCCGCCCCTAACCCCACCCCCACCCCCGCCCCACCCCCGCCCCGCCGATCTTGCACTTTCGGTTGTCGACTTGAGTGAGATGCCCCTTGTGTCGGGACAGTAAGTGCAAGATCGCGGAGCAGGGGCAGGGCAGGGCGGTGCAGGGGCAGGGCGGAGCAGGGGCGCGGGTTTGGTGGTCAGAGTGCCCAGGGGAGCGCGCCGGCCGTGCCGAGCAGCAGGAACGGGCCGAAGGGGAGATGGGTGGTCCAGGTGGCCCGGCGGGTGACCAGCAGGCCCAGACTCACCAGCGCGGATAGCC
Organism: Micromonospora sp. NPDC049645; assembly: GCF_040675155.1. Taxonomy (NCBI): domain Bacteria; kingdom Bacillati; phylum Actinomycetota; class Actinomycetes; order Micromonosporales; family Micromonosporaceae; genus Micromonospora; species Micromonospora sp. NPDC049645. The sequence goes on along the minus strand of NZ_JBFAOI010000001.1, from coordinate 411,152 downwards.
CGAAGGCGATCAGCAACCCGAGCAGCAGCACCGGCCAGCCGTACCAGCCGAGCAGCGCTCCTACGCTGAGCGCCAACTTGGCGTCGCCCAGCCCGAAGCCGCGGCGGCCGAGCAGCACCGCGGTGCTGGCGAAGAAGAGCGCCAGCCCGGTGCCGGCGATGACGGCCCGCCGCCAGTGCCCCGGGTCGGCATCGAGCGCGGCCACCCCGAGTAGCAGCCAGGTGCCGGCGGCTGCGGGCAGCGTGAGCCGATCCGGCAACCGGTGCACGGCCAGGTCGACGAAGACCGCCGGGATCGTCCAGCCTAACCACCAGAGCAGCGCCGGTAGCGTCCCGGTCGGCGGACCGGCGAGCACCAGCAGCACCGCCGCCGCGAGCACGGCCCCCTCGACGGTGCCCGGCGGTGGGCCGACCCGGGCACGGCAGCGACCGCACCGGGCCGCCGGGCCCAGCGCCGGCCAGGGCCGGGTCAGGCCGATCGGCGCGCCGCAGGCGTCGCAGCCGGTCCGGTTGGGCAGACCCGGGGGTACGGCGTAGCGCACCGCCGCCATCCGGACCAGCGGGCTGATCGCCAGGAGCGCGAACGCGGTCGAGACCCGGGCGCGCGCCGAGCCGGGTGCGGCCGGCTGTTCGTCCTCCCGCCGGGACGCCACCCGATGGGATTCCTCCGTCGTGCCACCGGACGGTGGGGGTGCCGGGCTCCGATCGGGCGGGTTCTGCCGACCGGGGACGGCCGCCGGGGGGCCGGTCAGCGCCATGTCGCCGCCATTGCGGTCGGCCGCCGCCCTGCCGCGGTGAACACGGATCGTGATTGAGTACCCACAGCGGTGTAGCGGATGGCGCGGAAAGCGACCTGGCGAACCGACCCCACGCCGCCACTTTCGACCACCTCCGGGTCGGGCGGGGCGAGCCGTCGATCGCTCGGCAAGACCGGCCGAATGCCGGGATGAGACCACCATGTCCCACTCCCGCGACCGGCGGCACGACCCTGGCGGGCCCACCCGCGCCGGTCACGCCTCAGCAATAACGACCTTTTACTCGCCCATTGTTCGGGGCGCAGTGTGGACACCCGCCATCACCACCTGTCATCACGCTGAGTATTCACGTCAATTGCCTCTGTTGCATCGGCGAGCGTCAGCCTATGCTCGCCCCTTGGGTGTGACGCAAGCCTCACCTCCAATACCGGACGACACAGGACCCCGTATTAGCAAAAGATCCGTAACGGTGAATGCAGAAGCGCAATGAACGGCTCCGGATGTGCTGATCCGGGCGCGCTTCCGCATGCCTGTCGGCGGTGAACCGTCACCGCCTCGGGCGACCACGAGGAGGCTCGACGGTGCGCGGACGGCAGCTCAGACGAGCGGCAATCTGCCTGCTGGCGGTCGTGGCGGCGGCGCCGGTCACCGCCTGCGCCAACGGGCGGGAGGCGGTCGAACGGCCGGCGACAGCCCGTGACGACGAACAACGGACCGATCCCGACGGGGCACGGCGAGCTGCCGAAAAGGCGGCACTTGACGCGTACTCCGGTTATCTCGCGGCCTCGCGCTCGGCGGGTACGCGCAGTGATCCACGCGCGCCGGAACTATCCCGATTCCTTGGTGATCCACTGCTGACTCGGGTCCGGGTGTCCATTCGCGAGGCTAAGGAGCACGGCGCTATGCGTACCGGGACGTTGAAATCCGACCCGACCGTGACCGCCGTCAGCCTGGACGCGAAGCCGGCCACCGTGGAGATCCAGGACTGCCTGGACACGACCGGCTACCGGCTGGTCTACGCCAAGGACAAGCGCCCGGTCCCGGGCAGTGGCGGCGGCAGACATCTGTCCACCGCCACCGCGACCCGATATCCGGACGGCCGCTGGTTGATCAACTACGGCGCGACGCACCGGGACCAACCGTGTTGAGCCGGGCGGCCACATCGCGACGGGCACTCGCCGGAATCGGCCTCACGCTCCTGCTGATGGTCGGTGCGGCACTGCCGGCCGCCGCCGCCCTACGGGCCGACCCCGGAGCGGGCTGCCCGCCCGACCAGCCCGACTGCAGCGTCTGGGACGACGAACCCGGCAACCCGGGTGACCCCGGCGGCGGCGGGGACAACGGTGGCGGCGGGGACGACGACGGCGGTGGTGGCGGAGGCGGCGTCTGCCAGTGGAACGGGCGGACCATCCCCTGCTACGACGAGGACCTGGGCTGGTTCAACAGCGGCGACGGCTGCTACTACAAGCTGACCGAGGGGCCGACCGAGCCTCCCGAGGGTCAGCAGTGGTATCTGCAGACGTGCAACGGCGGCGACCTGGGCGTCCAGGACACGGTGCTGCTCGCGGATCCGCCGGCCGGCTTCGGCGCCCCACCCAACCCGGAGGAGCTGGCCCGCCGCGCCCTGGCGTCGATCAGCCTGCTGCCGGCGCCGCTGGGCGTCGCACCCCGCAAGCGCGTCGGCCCCGGCCTGGTCGGCCTGCCCGTCTGGATGTGGTCCGAGCAGAACACCAACTACTTCGGCCCGATCCACGCCGACGAGACCGACCGGGACGTGACCGTCGAGATAACGGCGGCGGTGGACGAGATCGTCTGGGACATGGGCAACGGGGACACGGTCACCTGTGACGACGCCGGCACCGAATACAAGCCGAAGGGCGAGCGCGCGGGTGGCACCTCCCCGGACTGCGGCTACGACAGGGGCTACCAGAAGGCCGGTACGTACCGCGTCACCGCGACCACCTACTGGACGGTTACCTGGCACGGCGGTGGTCAGAGCGGAGTGATCCGGGTGACCCGCCGCAGCGGCATCGTGCCGATCCAGATCAACGAACTCCAGGTGGTGACCAGATGAGCATCGCTACGCGCAACGGGACCGGGTCGGTCGACGCGCCGATCAACCCGCCCAAGGTGGTCCGGCAGCGCCGGGTCCGCCCGGGTCTGCTCGGTCTCGCCGTCCTGCTGATCGCCCTGGGCGGGCTCGGCGCGGCGTTCGCGGTCACCTCGGTTAGGGCCACCGGCAGTTATCTCGCGGTGGCCCGACCGGTGGAGGTGGGCCGGGAGATCAGCGCCGCCGATCTGATCACCGTGCAGGTCGCCGGCGGCCAGGGGTTGCGCCCGGTGCCCGCCGGACGCCTCGACGAGGTGGTCGGCAAACGGGCCGCGGTCGCGCTGGTCCCGGGCACGCTGCTCACCCTGGGCCAGGTCACCGACGACCCGCTGCTCGGCCCCGGCCAGCAGCAGATCGCGCTCGGCCTGAAGACCGCCCAGGTGCCGGCCCGCGAACTGCACCCCGGTGACAAGGTTCTGCTGGTCAGCACTCCGGACGACAACGCCGACGGAGGCGCTGCCGCCGCCGGCACCCGGTTCTCGGCCACCGTCATCGACACAGTCAGCCCGGCCAACGACAGCAAGGTCCTCTACCTGGCACTGCTCACCCGCGACGTGCCCGCGGTGGTGGCGCTCGCCGCGCAGGAACGGCTCGCCGTCGTGCTGACCGAGGCGGCCTGAGCATGGCGATCATCGCGCTGGTGTCCGCGAAGGGTTCGCCCGGCGTCACGACCTCGGCGCTGGCCTGCGCGCTGGCCTGGCACCGCCGGCTGGTGGTCGCCGAGTGTGACCCGGCCGGCGGCTCGATCCTCGCCGGGTACCTCGGCGGCCAGCTGGACGGCCCGCGCGGGATCGGGGAGCTGGCCGTCGGCGAGTTGCGCGACGGCAACCTGGAGACCGCGTTCTGGTCGCAGCTGGTCGACCTGGACGCGCCCCGCCGGGAACGGCTGCTGCTGCCCGGGCTCGTCGACCCCACCCAGAGCGGCAGCGTCACCCCGCTCTGGCAGCGCTTCGCCGACTACTTCGACGCGCTCGACCGCGGCACCCCCGGCTACGACGTACTCGTCGACTGTGGCCGGCTGCACGTGACCGGGCCGCCCTGGCCGGTGCTGCGGGCCGCGTCGGTGGTGCTGCTGGTGACCCGGGCGCACCTGCCGGACCTCTCCGGCACCCGCGCGGTGGTCACCGCGATCGAACGGGACTTCGCCGAGCACCGGGTGCCGCCGGGCACCCTGCGGTTGTTGCTGGTCGGTGACGGGCACGGGCGGACCGAGATCAGTCGCGCGCTGAAGCTGCCGGTCATCGCGCGGATGCCGCACGATCCGCGTACCGCCGGGGTGCTCGCCCTGGGCGGGACCGTGCGGGCCGGACGGCCGCTGATGCGCGCGGCGGCCGCGCTTGAGGTGCCGATCGGGGCGCTCCTGGAGCGGCGGCGGGCCCGGTTGGCGTGGCCGGTGCAGCAGGGGGTGCCGGATGCGGTTTGAGCCGGTCTCCACCGATCCTCGGCAACAACCACCGGGCGTGACCTCCACCGCGCCACCACTGGCCGCGCCCAACGGCCGGCACCAGCAGTCCGTGCCGATGTCGCCGCCGATGCCCGCGGTCGGGCCGCCGCCGGAGTCGCCGCCCCGGCCCCGGATGGACTTCCAGGTGGTCCGGGAGCTGCGCCGGGAACTCACCGAACGCCTCACCCTGTGGCAGCGCGGCCGGGAGTTCACCGTCGACGAGGAGGACACCGAGCGGGCCCGACTCGCCGTCACGGTGGTCGCCGCATACGCGGACTCCGTGCGGCGGGCCGGCACACCGATGGCCGCCGGCGACGAACGTCTGCTGCTCGACCAGGTGACCGCCGAGTTGGTCGGGCTCGGCCGGCTCCAGACCCTGCTGGTCGACGACACCATCGAGGAGGTGCACATCCTCGGCTGCGACCAGGTGCGCATCACCCGGCACGGCGGCGGGGTGGACTGGGCGGAGCCGATCGCCGACAGCGACGCCGAGCTGGTGGAGATCCTCCAGGCGGCGGCCCGACGGGCGGGCGCGACCGAACGGTCCCTGTCCACCGTGAAGCCCACCCTCGACCTGCAACTGCCCGACGGCAGCCGGCTGGCGGCGGTGTTCCTGGTCAGCCACCGCCCGTACGCGGTGATCCGCAAGCACAACACCCTGGACGTGAGCCTCGACGATCTCGCGGGGGCCCGGGGTGACCTGGACGAGATGATCGATCCGCTGCTGCGCGACTTTCTCCGCGCGGCGATGCGCGCCGGTCTGAACATCATGGTCGCCGGGTTGGCGGGTGCCGGGAAGACCACCGTCATCCGGGCGCTGATGAACGAGATCCCGCCCGACGAGCCGTACGTGCTGCTGGAGGAGAGTCGCGAGCTGCTCCCCGCCCGCCGCCGGGAGCGGCACCGGGCGGTGATGAGCTTCGAGGCCCGGGAGGGGCACGGCGAGCGCGGCTTCGACGGCCGTCCCGCCGGTGAGGTGACCATCGCCGACCTGATTCCGCTGTCGCTGCGGATGGGAGTCCTGCGGATCATCGTGGGCGAGGTGCGGTCCCGGGAGATCGTGCCGATGCTCCAGGCGATGACCACCAGCCGGGGGTCGATGTGCACCATCCACGCCCGTACCGCCGCCGGTGTGGGCGAACGGATCGTCGAGTTGGCGTTGGCGCACGGCCGCGAGATGACCGTCGACCAGGCCCGCCGGATGGCCGGCAACGCCCTCGACCTGATCGTCTACGTCACCATCGAGGACGAGACCGCTATCGGCGGGCGGAAACACCGGTTCGTCTCGCACGTGGAGGAGGTGATCGGGGCCGGTGAAGCCGGTCGGATCACCACCACCACGGTCTTCGGGCCCGGCCCGGATGGTCGTGCGGTCCCCCGGCACCTGCCGGAGCGGGTCCGCGACCAACTGCTCCGGGTGGGGTACGACGCGCGGTTGCTGACCCGGTGGGTCGAGGCCGGCGCCGGTGCCTGGCGGCGGCCTCGGCAGACCCGACTGGCCCGGCGGTGACCTGATGCTCGGCAGCCTGGAGTTGATCGCGGTGGTCTCCGGGGCCGCCTGTGTGGCCGGGCTGTTGCTGGCCGTGGTCGCGCTGGTGGGCACCCGTCGACCCCCCGGGCCACGCCCGGGCGGCGGGCCGGGTGCCGCCCGGCTGTGGCGCGGGCCCGGCAGCACCCCGGCCGAGCAGCGGGCCTACCAGGCGCTGCTGCTGGCCGCGCTGGTCGCCGGCGCGTTGGCGTTCCTGCTGACCGGGCTGCCGGTGGTCGGCCTGCTGGTGGCGGTGGCGGTGCCGGGCACCCCGTGGCTGTTCGGGGTGGGCAAGGCCGAGCAGCGGGCGATCGCCCGGATCGAGGCGGTCGGTGAGTGGACCCGCCGACTCAAGGACGTCTCCGGCACCGGGCAGGGCCTCCAACAGGCAATCATCGGCACCATCGGCAGCGTGCCACCCGGCATCGAGGACGAGGTACGGCTGCTCGCCGCCCGTCTACAGGCCGGCTGGATGGCCCGCTCCGCGCTGCTGGCGTTCGCCGACGAGATCGCCGACCCGGTCTGCGACCAGGTGGTCGCGGCGTTGATCCTGCACCTCTCCGACCGGGGCGAACGCCTCGGTGACGTGCTCGGCTCGATCGCCGGCGCGGCATCCGCCGAGGTGGCCACCCGTCGGGAGATCGAGGCCAAACGCACCCAGCCGCGGTTCGCGGTCCGCTTCCTCACCGGAATGACCCTGGCGACCCTCGGCTACGGCTTGATCAACACCGAGTACATCAAGCCGTACGGCACCCCGATCGGTCAGGTGGTGATGGCCGCTCTCGGCGCCGCCTTCATCGGCCTGCTGGCCTGGGTGCGGTCGATGAGTCAGCCGCAGCGGCCGGCCCGGTTCCTGCCGGCGCCGAACCCCAACGAGGTGGTCGCGTGAGCGCGAGGAGTGCAGCGCAGCGGAGCCCCGCAGTCGCGAACAAGAGGTGGCTCCCGTGAGCGCGAGGAGTGCAGCGCAGCGGAGCCCCGCAGTCGCGAACGAAAGGTGGCTCCCGTGATCGTGAACTGGCAGTTGGCCATCGCGGTGTGCGGCGGGGCCACCGTTGGGTTGGGCGTGTTCCTGGTGGTCCGGGAGGTGGTGCCGGCGACTCCGGCGCTGGGGCCGGCACTGCGCCGACTGCATCAGCCACCCGGCACCGGCCGCCTCGCCGCGCCCGCGTCCCGGCGGCTCGACTGGCTGACCGGGATGTCCCGCTGGTTGCGGCCTCCGCAGATGCAGCTTGCCCTGATCGATCAAACCTCCGAGCAGTACGCGCTGTCGGTGCTGCTCTCCGCGCTGATCGGATTGGCCACACCGACCCTGCTCGGGGCGATGCTGTGGTTGCTCGGCGTTTCGTTTCCGCTGGTCGTGCCGGTGCTGGGCAGTCTCGGCCTGGCGCTGTTGGGCGGCCTGTTGGCGCACCGTGCCGTGTTGACCAAGGCCGACGCGGCTCGGGACGAGTTCCGCCAGGCGGTCTGCACCTACCTCGATCTGGTGGCGTTGCAGCTCTCCGCGGCGCACGGGCCGGTGCAGTCGCTGGAGCGGGCGGCGGCGGTCTGCGACGGCTGGGTGTTCGACCGGCTTCAGGAGTCGCTGCGGATCGCCCAGATGCAGATGCACGCGCCCTGGGACGAGTTGCGCGACCTCGCCGACAAGATCGGAATTCCGGAGCTGGGCGACGTGGGCGCGATCATGCGCTCGTCTGGCAGTGAGGGCGCGCAGGTGCACGAGACGTTGCGCAGCCGCGCCGACTCGTTGCGCGACCAGATCCGCACCGACAACCTCGCCCGCGCCGAGGCAGTGACCAGCAAACTCGACATCCCGGGCGCACTGCTCGTCTTCGTCCTGCTCGGCTTCGTCCTCTATCCGTTCATCGCCCGTGTCTGACCCCGCCCTCTGAAGGAGAACGCCATGTCCATTCTCAGCTACCTGCACGTCGCGCTGACGACGCGCCTGGCCGAGCTGCGCCGAGACGGTGAGCGCGGCGACAGCCCGGTGCCCACTGCGGTGATCATCGCTGGTCTGGTCGCCGTCGCCATGGCGGTCACCGCGTTGGCCTTGGCCAAGGCCAACAACTGGATGAATGGCATCCCGGACCACACCAACCCGAAGTAGCCGGAATGCGTCGAGCCGGGTGCCCGAGGTGGAGCCGAGCGGTCACCGCCGCCCGGCGCCGCCTCGCGGCCGGCGACCGGGAACGGGAGCGGGAACGGGGGGCCAACCCGGTGGAGCTCGCCGTGATGATGCCGCTGATCCTGCTGCTGCTCTTCGCTTCGATCCAGGTCGCGGCCGTCTTCCTCGCCCGCTCCACCGCGTTGAACGCCGCGCAGAGCGGCGTCAGCGCGCAGCGGACCTACCAGGCGGGGGCCGGTGCCGGCGTGGACAGTTCAACCCGTTTCCTCAGGGCCGCCGGCGGTTGGCTGGTGGGCTGGGACAGCTCCGGACCGACCTGCGTGACCACCCCGACCGAGGTGACCTGCACGGTGAGCGGCCGGTCCCTGTCGGTGGTGCCGGGCGTGGACTTCGCGGTACGGCAGACCGCCCACGGCACGGTGGAGAGGGTGACCCCGCCATGACCCGTACCGCCGAGCGGGGCTCGGTCTCCATCGAGGTGGCGGTGCTCGCGCCCGCGTTCATCGCGCTGATGGTGCTAGCCGGAGTGGTCGGCCGCAGCGCGGTCGCGGCGGAGGCGCTCGACGCGGCGGCGCACGACGCCGCCCGGGCGGCGTCGATATCCCGGGATTCCGGCACCGCCCGGAAGGCGGCGCTGGAGGCCGCCCAGAAGCAGCTTGACTGGCACGGTCTGGCCTGCGCCAACGACCTGAAGCCGACCTTCACCGGCAAGGTGGGCGGCAAGGATTCCAACTTCGACGACGTCTTCAGCAGCACGGTGGGCACCGACGCCACGGTTACTGTGACGATCAGCTGCGTGGTGTCCTTCCAGGACATCACGCTCAGCATCCTGCCCACCATGGTCAGCCAGAAACTGATCAGCGCGAGCTTCACCTCTCCCCTGGACCGTTACCGGGGCCGGCAGTGACGGCCGCCACGTCGGCGGACAGGTCCGCGCCGGCAGGTGAGTTCGGCCGGGTGAGCATCTTCCTCGCGGTGACGATGGTCGGGGTTCTAGCCATCATCGGCCTCTCCTTCGACGGCGCCGGGCAGCTCCGCACCCTGCAACGCGCCCAGAACCTGGCCGCGGAGGCGGCCCGGGCCGGCGGTCAGGCCATCGACCGGGCCACCGCCATCGAGGGCGGGCCGAAGCGGATCGACCAGGCGGAGGCGCGCAAGGCGGTCGGCGACTACCTGGCCGCCGTGGACACCGCCGGCCACACAGTGAACTTCCCTGAGGTCGACGGGGAAACGCTGATCCGGGTGACCGTCTCCATCACCTACCAGCGGTCGATGATCGGGCCGTTTGTCCAGAACAAAGCCGTCACCGTCACCGGCGAGGCGACCGCGCGTGCCATCACCGCAACACCATAGGAAGGAAGGCAGCCATGCCCGTATCGGGTGGGTCCGTCGTACGGCGGACCGGACGGATCCTCACCGGCATCGGCGCGCTGGCTGTGCTCCTGGTGCTGCTGTTCGGCGCGCCGATCGCGCTGCTCGCCTTCGCCGGCAACCCGCTGCCGGATCACCTACCCACGATCAGCGAGGTGGGCACCGCGCTGACCAGCCGGGACGACGGTCAACTCTTCCTACGCGCGTTGGCCGTGGCTGGTTGGTTCGGCTGGGCCACGTTCGCCTTCTCCGTCCTCGTCGAGTTGGGGGCACAGACCCTGCGCCGGCCGGCACCGAAGCTGCCGGGGATGGGTCGCCAGCAGAAGGCCGCCGCCGCGCTGGTCGGCTCGGTGGCGCTGATCCTGGTGGCCAGCCCGGCCGCCGCCAGCGCGGCGGCGGTCTACGGCACCCCCGTGTACGCGAGTCCGGCCGCACCGACGGTCGCACCGGCGGTCGCCACCGTGGCCGCGCCCGGCGGCTCCGCCGCGCACGACGAGGCCGCGCCGGTGTACCGGGTGGCGCGGGGCGACTACCTCGGGGAGGTGGCCGAGCGTTACCTGGACGAATTCGGCGACTACCGACAGCTCGCCAAGCTGAACAAGCTCGACGACCCGGATCGGATCCGCCCCGGTCAGCTGCTCCGACTCCCCACCGAGGCCGCCGACCAGGGGGCGCGGCACCATGCCAGCGGCCGACTGGTCGACCGGCCGGCAGCGCCGAAGCCACCCCGGCCGGCGCCCGAGCGGGCCGCACCGCCGCAGGAAACCCCGGCACCACCCAGCGGTACGGAGTCAGCGGGCCAACCACCCGCGATGACGGTCGGCGCAGCTCGGGCCGGCGAGGCCGACCGGGTGAACCGACCACTGGCGGTCTCCGCCGTACTGGCTGTGGCGAGCATTGTCGGCGCCCAGATCGGCGCGGTTCTCGGGCTGCGCCGCCGCCCGGCGACCGCAGGGGCGGCCCCCCGGTTGGCCGCGTCCTCCCGCAGGCGTCGAGGCGGCGCGGGCCGGAGCAGCAGCGCGGGCCGAACCAACGGCGGCGCGGGCCGAACCAGCGGCACGGGCCGGAGCAGCGGCGGGGTGGGCCGGAGCAGCGCTGGCACGGGCCAACCCGGCGGCGGCGCGGGCCGGAGCAGCGGTGGGGTGGCCGGAAGCGGTGCCGCCTGGGCCGCGAGCCGGGCGGCGGCGGCCATCGAAGCCCCCGCGGCACCGAGTGGCGGCGGTGTTCCGTCCGCCGGCAGGGTTCCGTCCACCGGCAGCGGGATCGCCGCCGACAGCGGGATCGCCGCCGGCAATGGCATGGCTCCCGCCGGCAGCGGCATGGCTCCCCCCGGTAGCACGGCTTTCCCCGGCAGCGGGATGGCGATTTCCGGCGGCACGACACCCCCCGGCGGCGCAATGGCGACCGCCGGCGCGGCGGGTTGGAGCGGTGACGACTGGGCCGGCGACGACGAAGGTGGGCTCTTCGACGGCGGACATGGCCTGGACTCGGTGCCGGACGGACCGCCGGTCGGCCGGCACCGACGCAGCTGATCCGAGCGCCGCGAACAGTCGCTACGGGACCCCCCCGGGTGGCCTCGCCGAGCGGGCGCAGCCGCGACGCGCAGGTCTGGAGCAAGGTGCTCGCCGGCTCCGCAGCGCAGCATGCCAACTCGACCGGCGGTGACCTGGTCGGGTGCCGGGGCGGGTTGGGCGTTGGCGTGCGGGGGTGCGGCGGCGGTGCGGCACCAAAGCTGGACGCGCGCGCACGTCGGTCGAAGGCGTATCCCACGGCCCGCGACGCCGGGGGTCGGGGGGTCGGGGGGTCGGGGGGTCGGGGGGTCGGCCCGAGGATGACCGGAGTGCCGGGTCACTGTGCCCAAAGAGCGTTATGCCTGTGGGTCATAGTTATGACTCACAGGCATAAGCGTCGTGAGCATCATCAGCTCCGCGGGCGGCCAGCCGCTGCACCTTGACCGGCGAGGCGCTGCGGAGCATCGGCGCGCGACCCACCGCGACGCCGCCGCACCGGAGCGCTCAAGGCCGCCAGGCCGGAAAGGGTTCAAGGCCAGGCCGGGAAAGGGTCAAGGCCAGGCCGGGGGCTCAGGGCAGCCGGGCGGCTCAGGCCAGCCGGGGAAACTCAGGCCAGCCGGGGAGGCTCAGGCCAGCCGGGGCTCAGGGCAGGCGGGTCTGGAGCACACCGTTCTGGATCCGGGTGGGCAGGACCTGTTGGTCGTTGCCGGACGGCCCCTGCACGACCTCGCCGCCGTTGAGCCGGAACGCGCTGCCGTGCCACGGGCAGACCACGCAGGCGTGGCCGTCGATCTCCTGCACCTCACCCTGGCCGAGCGGCCCGCTCTGGTGCGGGCAGCGCTCCAACATCACGGTCACCTCGTCACCGTGGCGGTAGAGGATCACCGAGATGTCGTCGTCCACCTCTCGGGTGATCAGGGTGCGTTGCGGCAGCGTCGCCATGTCGGCCAGCGAGTGCCAGCCGTCGGTCATCCGGCGCAACTCGGAGATGCTCTGGTTGACCTGCGCCCCCTGCTTGTACGCCAGGTGCCCCCCGATGTACGCCCCGAGGCTCACGGTGGAGAGCCCGAGGAAGCCGAGCGCGCGACCGACACCGTGGCGGCCGGACATTCGCGCGGCCAGCGAGCCGGCGTAGAGCGCCACGCCGACGGTGTTGGCGGCGGCGTGCACCAGGCCGACCCGCCGCTGGTCCCGGGCGAGTGCCGCCCAGTCGTTCAGGCCGGCGACCGCGGCCGGCAGCGCGCTGAGGGTGCCCACGCCGACCAACACGGTGGCGGGCCGGCGTTGCCCGGGCATGAGGTCCAGCACCGCGGCGCTGATCCACGCGCCGACCGGCACCTGCACCATCGCCGGGTGCAGCGGATGCCCGATGGTCACCCCGTGCAGCAGGTCGCGCAGCCGTCGCGGACGCAGCGTGCCGAGGACCACCCGCTGCAACCGGTCGCCCGCGCGGTCCAGTCGGGAGTCCTGCTCAACTTTCGTCAGAAGTGCTCGCACGAGTACCGACTTCCCGGCGATCGGCGTCGCAAACCGGTCGGTGGCGACAAATCTGACGCCCGGTCCCACTCCGCCGACCGTGCCGCTCCTGCTCCGGGAATCCGGGCGCCAGCCGTGAAGGGGCAGCACAACGCGCAAGATCGACGGGGATTGTCGGGGTGGAGTGGGGCGGGCATGCTGGCGGGATGGGTGTGCGGGTGGAACGGGTCGGGGCGGTGACCACCGTCGTGCTGGATCGGCCGGCGGCTCGCAACGCCGTCGACGGGCCGACGGCGCGGGCACTGGCGGACGCGTTTCGGGCCTTCGACGCCGATCCGGACGCTTCGGTGGCCGTGCTCTGGGGCGCCGGGGGCACGTTCTGCGCCGGTGCCGACCTCAAGGCGATCGGCACGCCGAGCGGTAACCGGGTCGAGCCCGAGGGAGACGGCCCGATGGGTCCGACCCGGATGACGCTCAGCAAACCGGTGATCGCGGCGATCTCCGGGTACGCGGTGGCGGGCGGGCTCGAACTGGCGCTCTGGTGTGACCTGCGGGTCGCCGAGTCCGACGCGACACTCGGAGTGTTCTGCCGTCGCTGGGGCGTGCCACTGATCGACGGCGGCACCGTCCGGCTGCCCCGGTTGATCGGTGAGAGCCGGGCGGTGGATCTGATCCTCACCGGCCGCCCGGTGCCGGCCGACGAGGCGTACGCGATGGGGTTGGTCAATCGGTTGGTGCCACCCGGCCAGGCGCGGGCGGCGGCCGAGGAGTTGGCGGCGGCGCTGGCCCGGCATCCGCAGACCTGCCTGCGCAACGACCGGGCGGCGCTGCTGGCCGGCGCGGGGCGTGACGAGGCGGAGGCGCTGGCCACCGAGCTGGCGTACGGGATGAACTCGCTGGCCACCGACGCGGCGGCCGGCGCGGCCCGGTTCGTCGCGGGCGAGGGCCGACACGGCGCGACGCCGCCGGGAGGGTGGGACCTCCCGACGGCGTCGGCTACCGGGTGAATCAGTTGCGGTTGATGGTGAAGGTTGTCGTGACGTTGCGGATGTCCTGGTAGTTGTTGGTCAGCCGCAGGTTGTTGAAGGTGACCGAGCCGACCGCCGGGCCCTGACCGGGTTCCGGCATCTCGTTGGCCCAGATCGCGAAGCCGGACTTCGCGTCGTACGCGTCACCGCTCTTCCGGACGCCGCTGATCGAGACGTTGGTGAAGACGGTGTCGGTGATCGGGTTCTCCGGCTGCGACCCGGTGTACTTGGTCTGGAACATGATTCCGGTGTACGTCGGATCGACGATGTCCACGTCGGACACCCGGATGCCGCGGAACTCCTTCGAGGCGGAGAAGACCCAGATCGCGGGGAATGTCTGGGAGCCCCAGAAATGCCCACCCGCTCGGATCAGCGAGATGTTCTGGAACTGGGTCGGTGGGCTGGCTCCGAACCCGATGAACGGATAACCGAAGTCCAGCGAGCTGATGGTGATCCCGGAGTACGTCAACATGTCCGCGATGTACAGGTTGCGGAAGATGTTGTTGTAGCCGCCGTAGACCGCCAGCCCGGCCGCCCGCCAGGTCAGCGTGGCCGTGAGGTTCTCGAACACGTTGCCGTTGTTGCCGGTCGACGCACCCTGGTCGGTCGCCGAGAAGAGGGCGAACGCGTCATCGCCGTTCGACCGCCCCTCGGTGTTGGTGACCAGGTTGTTGGTGCTGCCGTTGGTCAGGTTCACACCGTCGGCGAAGGTGTTCCGGAAGCGGCTGTTCTTGATGGTCAACCCGCTGACGCTCACTCCCCAGTACGCGCAGACGGTGTGCTCGACCCAGACGCTGTCCAGGGTCATGTTGTCGACGTCCTTCAACTCACCCCAGACCTTGCCCGGCCCGTCGATCCGGTTGGTGTAGTTGCCGAAGAAGGCCAGATGCGAGAAGGACGACCCGCTGGCCGAGGACTCCACCCGGAAGCCCGCGTCGGTGTTCTGCTGACCGGTCGGCGTCTGGAAGCGGGTGTACCACATGCCCGCGCCGACCACGGTGATCGGCTTTCCGTACACCTGGAACTTCTGCGCGGTCTCGTAGGTGCCGGCCGGCAGGTAGACGCCGATCAGGTTGCCGGTGGTGTCCATCCGGACCGCGTCCAGCGCGTTCTGGACGTCCTGGTGACTGAAACCGGAGGGCACCCGGTAGCGGGACGGGTCCGGGTTGGCCCGCGGTGCGACCAGCTCCAGGTTGATGAAGTCGATCGCGTACGTGGTGGTGTTGGCCGGGTCCTTCTGCAAACGGATCTTGCTGCCGGCCGGGATGGTCGAGTTCAGCATGACGTTCGCCTCGTCGTACAGGTGGCGAGGCGGGCCGGCGCTGGGCGAGTCACTCGGGCTGGCCTCCGCGCCGTACAACCAGATGTGCTTGGAGGTCAGGTTGATCGGCTTGTGCAGGGTGCCGTTGACGTAGATGTTCAACGTCGAGTCGATGCCCCCACCGCCCGCCGAGTCGGGGATGGAGAAGCGGGTGACCAGGGTGTTGGTCGCCGCCCGGGTGGTCCACTCGACGTACGAGCCGGTGCTGTTCAGGGTCACCGCCCGACGTCCGGACGCCTCGCCGCCAAGGTTGCCGATGTCCCGGTTGGGTCCGACCTGCCCGGCGCCGCCGCCGGTCGTGCCGTCCTCGGCCTCGTACATGTCGTACCCGAGGTTGGCGCCGCGCCCGACGAAGAGCGGACGGTCGGTGGTGTTGTTGGTCTGCTTGACCGGCAGCTCGTTGCCGTCCACGGCGAGCACCACCCGGACGGTGTACTTGCCGTTCGCGGCGGTCCAGGTGCCCAGGTTGATCGGGCCGACCGTCGCGCCGGCGTTGATCACGCCGGAGTACGAGCCGGTCAGGGTACGAACCACGGTGCCGGAGTCGTTGAGCACGGTCAGGGTGATGCCGTGCGCGCCGGACGCGGACGCCTGGTTGCCGGCGTTGCGGATGGACACCGAGAAGGTGACGGTGCTACCGGGCGGCGGGTTGCCCGGCGACCAGTCGACCGCGGAGGCGACCAGGTCGGAGCTGGCGACCGCGCCGACCACCAGCGGGTTGGGGTTGGTGTAGCTGTTGTTGGTGTCGTCCTGCTCGACGACGGTGTTCGACTCGTCGACCTTCGCGCTGAGCGGGTAGCTGCCCGAGTCCCGGGTGCCGATGCTGGCGCTGACCGTGGTCGAGGCGCCGGCCGCGAGGCCACCGACCGAGGCGGTGCCGACCCGGGTGGAGCCCAGGTAGAAGTTGACGTTGGTGGCACCGGAGGCCGCCGAACCCGCGTTACGCACGGTCGCGGAGAGGGTGATGGTGCTGGTCTCCACGGGCGCGGACGGGCTGAACGACATGCCGGTGACGGTCAGGTCCGGGTTCGGCGCCGGGGTGCCGAAGACCTGGAACTCGGCCACCTGCCCGGCCGGGGCGCCGGTGTTCGAGGCGATCGAGAGGCGTACGTCGGCCGCCGCACCGGAGACCGGGATGGTCACCGTGTTGCCGCTGCCCGGGTTGAAGGTGTAGTTCGCCGCGCCGACCAGGGTGGTGAAGCTCGACGAGCCCTGGTCCCGACCGAGCACGGTGATGTTCTGGGTACGCGTGCCCCACGACGAGTCCGGGTTGAGCTTCACGACGACCTGGCTGAGGGTGGCGTTCGCGCCGAGCTGCACGGTCAGCGTGCTCGGGTTGCCGTTGCCCTCCCAGTAGGTGGCCACGTTGTTGTCGTTGGCGTTGGTGGCCACGAACGTGTGCACGAACCCGGAGGCGGTGATCGGCTTACCGATCGCCAGGTTGCTTCCGGTGGGCGGGTTGCCGGTGCCGGTCCGGGTCACGGTGTTGCTGTTCGCCGACTGGTTGCCGGCCGCGTCCTTGGCCCGGACGTAGTACGAGACCGTGGCGCTGTCCGCCTGGCTGTCGGTGTAGGTGAGCGTCGAGCCGTTGACGCTGCCGCGCAGCGCGCCGTTGGCGTACACGTCGTAGCCGGTCACCCCGACGTTGTCGGTGGACGCCGACCAGGCGAGCCGGATCTGCCCGCTGGCCGGCTGGGTGTAGGCCAGGTTGCCGGGCACGCTGGGCGCCTGGGTGTCGGTGCTGCCGGTGGCGCCGTACACCTCGACCTCGGAGAACTGCGCCGCCGGCCAGCCGGTGTTGCCGGTGACCTGCACCCGTACGTAGCGGGTGCTGGCGGCGGTGAAGCTGACGGTCGCGGTGTTGCCGCTGCTCGGGTTGAAGGTGTAGCCGGCGGACGCCTTCAGCGTGCTGAAGGACGAGCCGTTGGTCGAGCCGAGCACCGACAGTGTCTGCGTACGGGTCTGCCAGTCCGACGACGGCGGCAGTTTCAGCACCACCCGGTCCACGTTGACCGTGGCTCCCAGATCGGCCTGGATCCACTGCGGGAACGCGTTGTTGCTGCTCTCCCAGTAGGTCGACGCGTTGCCGTCGTTGGCGTTGGCCGCCACGTAGTTCTGGTTGTAGCTGCTGGCGGTCATGGTGGCGGAGAGTCCGGCGAGCATGGCCACCCGGGCGGCGGCCGCGACCGGGTCGACCGCCGGTGCCGCGTTCGCCACGGGGGTGACGACCGGGGCGGTGGCGAGGAGCATCCCGGCGAGCGCGCCGGCGAGCATCCGGCGGCGCGGGCGGGCGGTGCGGGGGACGGTGCTGGGCGCGCCGGTTGGCGGCGTGCCTCGTCTGGTGCCGGTCCTGGACATGGGGTCGCTACACCTCTTTCGGGGGTGGGTGTGGGTGCGTTGCCCGGCGACGGGTGCAGGGGTACACCCGTCGTTCCGTGACAGGTGGGGGCTAGCTGGAGTAGACCTCGAACTCGCTGAGCTGACCGGCTGGCCAGCCGCTGTTGCCGGTGACGGTCAGCCGCAGGTACCGCTGGCTGGTCGCCGTGAAGGTCACGGTGACCGTGTTGCCGCTGGCCGGGTTGAAGGTGTAGCCGGCGGACGCCTTCAGGGTGCTGAACGTCGAGCCGTTGGTGGAGCCGAGCACCGCCAGCGTCTGCGTACGTGTCTGCCACGCCGATGACGGTGGGAGCTTCAACACGACCCGGGACACCGACCGGTCGGCCCCCAGGTCCACCGTCAACGACTGCGGGAACGCGTTGTTGGCGCTCTCCCAGTAGGTGTTCGCGTTGCCGTCCACCGCGTTGGCGGCGGCGTACACGTCGGAGTGGCTGGTCTCGGTGATCGGCCGTCCGGCCGCCAGGTTGCCGCTGGGCGGCGGCGTGGTCGGCGGTGGCGTGGTCGGGGGTGGCGTGGTCGGCGGCGGGGTGGTCTGCGTGCCGCCGTACACCTCGACCTCGGAGAGTTGCGCGGCCGGCCAGCCGGAGTTGCCGGTGACGGTGACCCGGACGTAGCGGCGGTCACCGCTGGGCAGCCCGATCGACACGGCGTTGCCGCTGCCGGGCGTGAAGACCCGACCGGCGGACGACGCCAGCGTGCTGTACGACGAGCCGTCGGTGGAGCCGAGCACCGACAGGGTCTGGGTGCGTTGCTCCCAACCGCTGGGCAGCTTCAGCACCACCCGGTCGACCGACCGGGCCGCGCCCAGGTCGACGGTGACCGACTGGGGGAAGGCGTTGTTGGCGCTCTCCCAGTAGCTGGCCGCGTTGCCGTCCACCACGTTGGCGCCCGTGTAGCTCTGGTTGGTGCTGGTCGCGGTCACCGATCGACCGAGCGCCAGGTTCCCGCCGGTGGGCGGCGGGGTGGTCGGGGGTGGCGTGGTCGGTGGTGGGGTGGTCGGCGGCGGCGAGGTGGTTCCGCCGCCCCACTGCGGGGTCGGCCACGGGCCGCAGTACGGCGTCGGGGTGTACCAGCCGGAGTTGCCCGAGCCCTGGGTGATCTGGAAACCGGCGCCGACGCAGTTGTGGATCGGGTTGCTCTGCGCGATGTTGGTGGCCCGCACGTTGGTGAACGACACCTGGCTGTTCGCCTGCACCTGGAGGGCGTACGTGCCGGCGCCGTCGATCCGTACGTTGTTGAGGTTGATGCCGTTGGTCTGACCCTCGATCCAGTGCAGCGCCGCGTACGAGCTGTCCAGGATGTCGGTGTCGGTGATGTTGATGGTGGGGTTCTGGAACGCCTCGTTGAGCGCGGAGAACCAGATCGCGCCGACGCCGAAGTTCCAGTTGTAGTCCGAGTTGCCGTTCCGGATCAGTGTGTTCCGGGCGATCGTCCAGGTGCCCTGGACTCCGGTGGCGCCCTGCACGCCGGGGTAACGGTTCGCGACGTGGATACCGCCACCGTTGGTCAGTGAGTCGGCCGTCACGTTGTCGGTGATCTTGATGTCCCGGCCGCCGTAGCTGACCAGGTGGTTCGCCAACAGGGTCACGCCGATGGTGTTGTGCGTGAAGGAGTTGTTGACGTTCGGCACGCTCTGCGCCCACATCGCCAACGCGTCGTCGCCGGTGTTGCGGACGAAGGTGTTCGTCACCGTCGAGTTGGTCACGCCGGTGTGGAAGTTCACCCCGTCCGCGGTCTGGTCCAGAATCCGGCTGTTGCGGATGGTGAAGTTGTCCATCGGGCCGTCCATCCACGCCCCGACCTTGGTGTTCTCCAGCCAGAGGTTGTCGACCACCGAGTTGGTCATCGCCCCGCCCAGGGCGTTGACCTGGTCGTCGTCGACCCGCTCGCGGATGTCGCCGATGATGGCGAAGTCCCGCAGTGTGACGTTGCGGCTCGGCCCGTTCGCCTCGTGCGCGCGCACCGGCCCGGTGTAGCCGCCACCGGGGACGTACTTGCCGTAGATGCCGACGGACCTGTTCCGGTCGGTGGGGTGCCGGCCGCCGAGCACCGAATACCAGGGGCCCGCGCCGCGCAGGGTCACCCCGTCGACCACCACGTGGTCCCAGAGGGTGAAGGTGCCGGTCGGGATCCAGACCGCCCGGCCCTGGGCCTTTCCGGCGTCGACCGCCGCCTGGAACTTCGCCGTCGAATCGGTCGCGCCGCTCGGGTCGGCGCCGAAGTCGGTGACCACGTCGAGCACACCGGAGGGCTTCGTGATGGCCGGGGCGACCAGCTCGAAGTCGGCCAGGTCGATGGTGAACGAGGGCGACTGGGCGGTCGAGGAGACCTGGAACCGGATCTTCTTGCCGGCCGGCTGGGTGCTGCCGAACATCGCCCGGGTCTCGTCGTAGAAGTGGTGCGGGTTGGTGTCGCCCGGGTTGTTGTTGAACGGGTAGCCGCCGTAGTACCAGCCGTACCTCGACGTCACCGGGACCGACTTCAGCAGGTTGCCGTTGGCCCGCAGGTCGATGGCGGCGTCCCGGCCGGTGCCGGCCGAGCTGTCCGGCAGGCTGTACCGGAACGTGACCGCGTTGGCCGGGGCGGTGAGGGTGAACTCGACGTACTCGCCGACGGCGTCGAGGGTGACCGCCTCCCGGCCGGACGCCTCGGACGGCAGCGTGCCGTAGCGCCGGTCCGGGCCGATCTTCGTGCCGTTGTGGGCGGCCTGCTCCGCCTCCTGCTCGATGAACGGGACGGTGGCGCCCCGGTTGGGGATGTCGAAGGGGGACAACCCCGCCGCCGAGGCCGGGGTCGCGGTGCCGGTGACCGCGAGGGCGGTCACCGTTGTGGCGGCGAGCAGGGTGGCGGCGATGGCGGCCAACCCTGCCCGGGTCGGGTGTCGAAGGTGGTGCGGGGTGCCGGTGGTGTGGTTGGCCATGAGCTGCGCTCTCCCTTTCGTCAGGCAGGCCAGATCCCCCCGTGTCGGTGCGGTGTGGCGCGTTCCCCCCTCGGTCCTCCTTCCTCGTCGTGGGTGGCGTGGTGCCGGCGGCCGGGACGGGCCGCCGGCACCACGGCGAACAGGGTCAGGCCAGGCCGGGCCCGTCCGCCGGGCGCGGCCCGTCCGCCGATTCGGCGGTACGCAGCCAGACCGCGGTGTCGGACGGCAGCAACCCGTCGTCGAGCGGCCCGCTGGCCAGCAGCAACTCCCCCTGAGCTGGCATCGGTACCGGTGCGGCGGACAGGTTGACCAGGCAGGCGAAGTCGGCGCCACGGCGGAACGCGAGCACCCCGTCCGGGGCGGGCAGCCAGGTCAGCTCCCCGTCGCCGAGCGCCGGGTCGGCGCGCCGGGCGTGGATCGCCGCCCGGTACAGCTCCAACATCGACGCCGAGTCGCCGGTCTGCGCGCGGGCCGTCCGGTCCTTCCAGTCGGCCGGCTGCGGCAGCCACGGCGCCGCGGCGCCCTCGGGACTGAACTCGAACGGTGGCTCGTCCCCGGCCCACGGCAGCGGTACGCGGCAGCCGTCCCGACCGGGGTCGATCCGGCCGGACCGCTCCCACATCGGGTCCTGACGCATCGCGTACGGAATGTCCTCGACCTCGTAGAGGCCCAGTTCCTCGCCCTGGTAGACGTAGGCGGCACCGGGCAGCGACAGCGAGAGCAGCGCGGCGGCGCGGGCCCGACGGGTGCCCAGCTCCAGGTCGGTCGGGGTCCCCTCGCGCTTGGCGGCGAAGCTGAACCGGGTGTCCGCCCGACCGTAGCGGGTGACGTGGCGGGTGACGTCGTGGTTCGACAGCACCCAGGTGGCCGGCGCGTTGACCGGCGCGTGCGCGCTCAGCGTCCCGTCGATGCTCTCCCGCAGCGCCGAGGCGTCCCACGCGCAGCCGAGGAAGTCGAAGTTGAACGCGGCGTGCAGCTCGTCCGGGCGCAGGTAGTTGGCGAACCGCTGCCGGTCCGGCAGCCACACCTCACCGATCAGCGCCCGGTCGGCGTACTCGTCGGCGACCCGACGCCAGCCCCGGTAGATGTCGTGCACGCCGTCCAGGTCGTGGAACGGGTGCGGCTGGTCCGGCTGAACCTCGGGCAGCGTGCCGTCCTTGACCAGGAGCCCGGCCGAGTCGATCCGGATGCCGTCCACGCCCCGGTCGAACCAGAACCGCAGGATGTCCTCGAACTCTTCCCGCACCCGGGGGTGGTCCCAGTTGAAGTCCGGCTGCTGGGGGGCGAACAGGTGCAGGTACCAGTCGCCAGGGGTCCCGTCCGGGTTGGTGGTGCGGGTCCAGGTCGGCCCGCCGAACTCGCCGACCCAGTCGGTGGGTCGCTCGTCGCCGTTGGGGCCTCGGCCGGGTCGGAACCAGAACAGGTCGCGTTCGGGCGCCTCCGGCCCGCCGGCGAGCGCGGCCCGGAACCAGGGGTGGGCGTCGGAGCAGTGGTTGGGCACCACGTCGACGATGGTCCGGATGCCCAGCGCGTGCGCCTCCGCGATCAGCGCCTCCGCCTCGGCCAGGGTGCCGAAGACCGGGTCGATGTCGCGGTAGTCGGAGACGTCGTAGCCGGCGTCCGCCATCGGGGACGGGTACCAGGGGCTGAACCAGATCGCGTCGACGCCGAGCGCGGACAGGTGGTTCAGCCGGGACCGGATGCCGGCGATGTCGCCGATGCCGTCGCCGTTGCCGTCGGCGAAGCTCCGGGGATACACCTGGTAGATCACCGCTCCCCGCCACCACGGACTTCTGTCAGCTGTGGACACGAGCACCTGCTTTCTGCGTCAGTACGTCGGCGGGTTCGCCGGACCTGGTTATCTGTCGGGCGAACGGTCGTCGTTCGCCGCGGGAGGATGCGGTGGTGGCTATCCCTTGATGCTGCCCGTGGTCAGACCGGACATGATGTTCCGCTGGAAGATCAGGAAGATGATGACAGTCGGGATCGCGGCGATGACCGACGCGGCGATCACCACGTTCATGGGTGTGCCGCCCGCGAAGGTGTAGATGCCGACGCTGACCGTCCGGGTCTCGGGTGACGGCATGACCAGCTTCGGCCAGAGGAAGTCCTTCCAGACCGCCGTCACCGCGAAGATCGAGACGACGCCGAGGATCGGACGCGACAGCGGCAGGATGATCGACCAGAGCGTGCGCAGCGACGACGCCCCGTCCATCAGGGCGGCCGCCATCAGCTCCTCGGGGATCGAGTCGAAGAACCGCTTCAACAGGAAGATGTTGAACGCGTTCGCCACCATCGGCAGCCAGATCGCGAACGGCGAGTCCAACAGGTTGATGTGCAGGATCGGCAGGTCCAGGACCGTCACGTACTGCGGGACGATGAGGACCATGGCCGGGATCATCAGCGTGGCGAGCATCAGCCCGAGGATCGCGTTGCCGAAGATCGGCCGGAGCTTGGACAACGAGTACGCGGCGGCGCTGTCGAAGACGAGTTGGAACAGCACCGCGCCGATCGCGTAGTAGAAGGTGTTGAACAGCAGCTTGGCGAGGGCCAGGTTGTGCCACGCGTCGATGTAGTTCTGCGGCTGCGGATCCTTGGGGAACAGCGAGGGTGGGGTCTGCGCGATCTCCTGACCGGACTTGAGCGCGCCGGTGACCATCCAGTAGAGCGGTCCGAGGAAGACGAGTGTGAACCCCGCCACCACGACGACCAGCAGCGTCCAGTAGATGACCCGGCCGCGCCCCCGGCTGAGCTGGGATTGGGAGATGAGGGTCCGGGTCCCGGAATCCTGTGCCATTCCTCGCCGTCCTAGTCCTGTTTCGCAGTCAGTCGCACGTACACGGCGGAGAAGCCGGCAAGCACCACGAGCATGATCACGCCCAGCGCGGCGGCGCCGTTGAGGTCGTTCTGGAAGAACCCGTGCTGGTAGATGAGGTATGCCACCGAGGTCGCCGAGTCCTCCGCGCCCGCGCCGTTGGCGAGGATCAGGGGCTCGATGAAGAGCTGCATGGTGGCGACGATCTGCAACATCGCCAGGAGCGCGAGGATCAACCGGGTCTGCGGGATCGTCACGTGGACGATCCGGCGCCAGATCCCTGCGCCGTCGAGTTCGGCCGCCTCGTACAGCTCGCCGGGGATGTTCTGCAACGACGCCAGGTAGATCAGCACCGCGCCGCCCATGTTCATCCAGGTCGACGCCACCACCATCGCCGGCATCGTCATTTCCGGCGACTGCATCCACTGCGAGGTGGGCAGGTGCAGTGCCTTGAGGACGGCGTTGAACAGCCCCGCCTCGCTCGGGTCGTACGCGTAGAACTTGAAGAGGAACAGCGCCGAGGCCGGCGGCAGCATCACCGGCAGGTAGACCAGGATGCGCAGGTACCCCTTGGCATGGCGGAACTCGTTGAGCAGGATCGCCACGAAGAACGGCACCACGTACCCGAGGGCCAACGCCAGGACGGTGAAGTAGAACGTGTTCTGCCAGGCCGTCCAGAAGCTGGGGTCGGCGATGATCCGCGAGTAGTTGTCCCAACCCACCCAGGTGGTCTCGCCGCGCCGGGTGCGCTGGAAGCTCATGACGATCCCGCGGATCATCGGGTACCAGGAGAAGACGACGAAGCAGAGCACCGCCCCGATCAGGAACGCGTGACCGGTGAGGTTGTCCCGTACCTTGCGGCCGAGGCTCGTACGCTGCGGCCTCGCCGAGTACGGCGACGGCGGGCGGCCCGGTTTCCTGGAGGTCTCCGGGACGGTGGTGAGCGCCAAGGCAACTCCTGGGTGAGTCGGTGACGTCGGCGATGCGGTGCGAACAGCGTGGGGGCCGGGTCGGCGTCCCGGCCCCCACACGATCGGTCAGCTCTCGGCGGCGAGGAGTTGGTTGACCTTCTCCTCGGCGGTCTTGAGCAGTGCGTCGATGTTCGAGTTCGGGTTGGTCAGCACACCGGACATCGCGGCGTCGAGGACCGCGTAGATGGCCTGTGCGTTGCGCGGCTCACCCTTGATCGTGACCGGGGTCGCCTCGAAGAGCGCGAAGTTCGCGGTGTCGACGTTCGCGTTCGCCTTGCGCAGCTCCAGCTCCTGCTTCTGCGCCTCACTGCCGTTGGCGAAGAGCAGCGGCTGGGGCAGACCCACCGGGTAGTTCTGCGGCTTGGCCCGGACGTAGTCGAACTGGCCCTTGCCGGGGGTGAGCTTCTGGTACGCGATCCACTTCATGCCGGCCTTGACCTGCTCGGGAGTGAGGTCCTTCTTGAAGAAGTAGCCCTCGCCACCACCGAGCGTGCCCTTCGCCGCGCCGTCCTGGCCGGGCAGCGGGCTCATCGCCCAGTCCTGGAACTTGCCCTGGAACTGGCTGACGATCGCCTGGGTGGAGTCCGGCGCACCGATGAACATGCCGACCTTGCCCGCGCCGGCGTTCGTCAGCAGGTCACCCCACTGGAGCAGCTGGCGGGCGCCCATGCTGTTGTCGCCGTACCGCATGTCCTTGAGGTTCTGCAGGACCTGCTTGCCCATGGCGTTGTTGAAGTCGGCCTTCTTGCCGTCGGGCGTGAGCACCTGGCCGCCCTGCGAGTAGAGCAGGGAGGTGAAGTGCCAGCCGCCGGTGTTGCCGGCGCTGTACTCCGAGTAGCCGGCGACGCCGTTGCCGAGCGCGGAGATCTTCTTCGCGGCGGCCCGGACGTCGGCCCAGGTCTTCGGCGGGTTGTTCACGTCGAGCCCGGCCTGCTGGAACAGCGGCTTGTTGTAGACCAGACCCATCGAGTAGTTCTTCACCGGTACGGCGTAGAGCTTGCCGCCGTCGGTGAAGACCTCCTTCAGTGCCGGGTCGACGCTGTCCCAGGTCGGGATGGTGTCCTTGTTGGCGTACTGGGTGATGTCCATCGCCTGACCGGAGTCGAGCACCTGCTGGAGATCGGTCATGTACCCGTAGAACACGTCGGTCACGGTGCCGCCGGCGAGACGGGCGGTGAAGTCCGGCGGGTTGTTGCACTGCTCGCCGACGCTGACGCTCTTGATGACGATGTCCGGGTTGAGCCGCTGGAACTCGGCGACGTCGTCGTTCCAGTTCTTCAACAGCTCTTTCTGGGCACCGACCGGCTGGCAGTCGACCGTGATGGTGACCTTGCCGCCCGCGTTCGAGCCCTTGTCGTCGCTCTTCGTGGAACACGCCGTGAGGCTGAGCCCCAGGCCGGCCACGAGCGCAACCGCCGCAGCCTTTCGGTATTGCGGTACGGACATCTGTCCATCCCTTCGGGAACGGGTGTCTCCAATGACAGTCGCTGATCTGCGGTGATACGACCTGACGCCCAGTAGCTGCGTCGGAGCCAGGTGTGAGTGGAGTCACTGTAGCGAGGCCGACTCATTTCGGCAAGGTATCGACCCTGTTCCGAAAGGACACGACGTGATTACGACAGATGTTGGCAAGGCCCTGAAAGCAGCCCGTTTTGCCGGCTATTGATCCCTTATGGCCGTCCAGCTGAACCGGTCGACACCGATCGATCCGGGCAGCGACGAAAACGGCCGTCGACCGCAAGCAGCGGTCGACGGCCGAAGCGTCGTACGGAGTGGACCTAGCGGCCGGGAGCGGGCGCGGTGGAGCCGCGCACCACCAGCTCCGGCTCGAACAGCAACTCGTCCTGAAGCACGCCGGCACCCTCGATCTGGGTTACCAACAGATCCACGGCGGCCTGGCCCATCGTCTCGATCGGCTGCCGCACCGTGGTCAACGGCGGGTCGGTGCAGGTCATGAACGCCGAGTCGTCGAAGCCCACCACCGACACGTCGGTCGGCACCGAACGACCCAGCCGCCGGGCCGCGCGAATGGTGCCCAGCGCAAGCACGTCGCTGGCGCAGATGATGCCGGTCACCCCCCGCTCGACCAGTTTCGTCGCGGCGACCCGCGCGCCCTCCATGGAGAAGCTGGAACGCTCGACGCACTCCGCGTCGTCCGCGCCCCAACCCGCCGCCTGGACCATCGCGTCGAGCTTGCGCCGGGACGGCACGTGACCCTCCGGGCCGAGCACCATCCCGATCCGCTCGTGCCCGAGCGACCGCAGGTGCCCGTACGCCTGCTCCACCGCCACCGCGTCATCGGTGGAGACGCGGGGAAAGCCCAACTCGTCGACACCCGCGTTCACCAGCACGACCGGAAGCCCACGGTCGGTCAACCGACGGTAGTGGTCGTGTCGGGCGTCGGCGAGCGCGTACGAGCCGCCGGCGAAGATCACCCCGGAGACCTGGTGGTCGAGGAGCATCTCCACGTAGTCCATTTCGGAGACCCCGCCGATGGTCCGGGCACAGAGCGCCGGGGTGTAGCCGCGCTGGGCGAGCGTGCCGGTGACGACCTCGGCCAACGCCGGGAAGATCGGGTTCTGCAACTCGGGCAGCACCAGCCCGACCAGCCGGGCCCGTTCGCCGCGCAGCTTGGTCGGTCGCTCGTAACCGAGCACGTCCAGCGCCGTCAGCACGGCCGTCCGCGTCGCCTCGGAGACTCCGTCGCGGCCGTTGAGCACCCGGCTGACGGTGGCCTCGCTGACGCCCGCCTTCTTGGCAACTTCCGTCAACCGCTTGGTCACGGTCGCAATCGTACGTCACCTGGATGAAAGAAATGAACAGCGATTTGTCCAGCGTTTGCTGGTGAACGGCGTGATCGCCGCCCGGTGCCGGTGTCAGGACAGGTCGCGGAGGGCGTCCTCGATGGCCCGGTGGAAGGTCGGGTACGCGTAGATCATGTGCCGCAGCTGACTCAGCGGCACCGCCGCGTGCACCGCCACCACCAGCGCGGAGAGCACCTCGCCGCCGGCCGGGCCGACCGACGTCGCGCCGATCAGCACGCCCTGGTCGGCGTCCGCGACGAGCTTGATGAAACCGTCGTCGCCGACCTGGTGGATCCAGCCCCGGGTGGAGCTGCCGAGTTTGGTGAACCCGACCTGCACGTTGATGCCGCGATCACGGGCCTGCTGCTCGGTGAGCCCGACCGCGCCGACCTCGGGGTCGGTGAACGTCACCCGGGGCAGCGCCCGGTAGTCGGCTCGCGGAACGGTGCCGGCCGACCCGCTCGATCCGCTGGCGGCCAACGCACTGGACGCGCCCATCGCCCCGCCGACCACGCTGGAGGTGCCGCTGGCGTCCGCGCCCGCCTTCGCCTGCCGGGCTCGGGCCAGGATGTCGGCGATCACGATCCCCGCCTGGTACATGGCGATGTGGGTGAAGGCGCCCTCGCCGGTCAGGTCACCGACCGCCCAGACGTGGTCGGTGACGTGCAGCCGGTCGTCGACCGGGAGGTAACGCTGGCTGGCGTCCAGGCCGATCGTGTCCAGGCCCAGCTCCGCCAGGTGGGCCTTGCGCCCGGTCACCACCAGCAGGCGATCGGCGGTGAACTCCGCGCCGCCGCCGCGCAGGGTGAACCTGGTCCCGTCGTGCTCGACCCGTTCGGCGCGTACCCCGGTGTGGATCTGGACGCCGTCGGCGCGCAGCGCCGCGGCGGCGACCTCGGACGCCTCGGGCTCCTCGACGGCCAGCACCCGGTCGAGCGCCTCGACCACGGTGACCCGGACCCCGAAGCGGGCGAAGACCTGCGCCAGCTCCAGACCGATCGCGCCGCCACCGAGGACCAGCAGCGACCCGGGCAACTCCTCGGCCTCGATCGCCTGGTGGTTGGTCCAGTACGGGGTGTCGGCCAGGCCGTCGATCGGCGGCACCGACGGACGGGTGCCGGTGCCCAGCACGACCCCGTGTCGGGCCTCGAAAACCTGGTCACCGACACGGACCCGGCGCGGACCGTCGAGCCGGCCGGCGCCCCGCACGAGCCGGCCACCCTTACCGATGAACCGCTCCGCCGCGACCGTGTCGTCCCAGGTGTCGGTGGCCTCCTCGCGGATCCGCTTCGCCACCGGCGCCCAGTCCGGCTGGACCTGCGCCGTACCGGCGAGCCCGTCGACCCGGCGCGCCTCGGCGAGCGCGTTGGCCGCCCTGATCATCATCTTGCTCGGGAT
Source organism: Micromonospora sp. NPDC049645 (assembly GCF_040675155.1). Classification (NCBI taxonomy): domain Bacteria; kingdom Bacillati; phylum Actinomycetota; class Actinomycetes; order Micromonosporales; family Micromonosporaceae; genus Micromonospora; species Micromonospora sp. NPDC049645. The sequence goes on along the minus strand of NZ_JBFAOI010000001.1, from coordinate 383,182 downwards.
GCAGCCCCAGTAGGGGCACTCCCCGCCGACGAGATCCCGTTCGACGCCGACGACGCTCAGGCCGGCCTCGGCGAGCCGTCCGGCCACCTCCTCGCCGCCGACTCCGAGCCCGACCACGACCACATCCACCAGCTCCGGCTCCGCCACTGCAACAGCATCCCCCAGCGACACCGCCCCGACCACCGGGGTCGGTGGAAAAGTCGGCACGCTCACCGGCTCGGACGCCTACGGTGGCCGGATGCACGCACGCTTCGCACCGGTCCGGGACTGCTTCCACGACCTGCTCACCTCCGGTCGGGAGACCGGCGCCGGCCTGACCATCTGGTACGACGGGCAGCCGGTGGTGGACCTGGTCGGCGGCTCTCGCAGCGGCCACGGGCCGGGGGGCGAGCCGTGGCTGCCGGACACGCTGGTCAACGTCTACTCGGTCGGGAAGCCGGTGGCGGCGCTCTGCCTGCTGGTGCTCGTCGACCGGGCGAAGGTCGACCTCGACGCGCCCGTGGACCGGTACTGGCCGGAGTTCCGCGCGCCCGCCACCGTGCGACAGGTGTTGTCGCACACCGCCGGGCTGCCGGCCTTTCCGGTGCCCCGACCGGCCACCGCCATCGCCGACTGGGCGCTGCTCACCGGCGATCTGGCCGCCGCCGACCCGGAGTGGTCGCCGGGCTCGGTCGCCGGGGAGCACGCCTGGACGTACGGGCACCTGGTGGGCGAGCTGGTTCGCCGCGTCGACGGACGGTCGGTGGGCCGGTTCCTGGCCGAGGAGATCGCCGACCGGTGGCAGCTCGACCTCGGCTTCGCGCTGGCCGACGCGGACCAGCGGCGCTGCGCCGACCTGCGGTACGGCGACCCGCGGTGGCCAGCCCGGAAGCTCGGCGAACCGGGATCACTGCGGGCGCGGGCACTGGGCAACCCGGCCGGCGGACTGGACCTGGCCGTGCTGAACAGCCCGCTGTGGCGTGGTGCCCAGATGCCCGCCGTCAACCTGCACGCCACCGCCTCCAGCCTGGCCCGGCTCTACGCCGGACTGCTGGCCGGCGGTGTCCTGGACGGTGTCCGCCTGTTCAGCCCCGAGGTGGTGGCGGAGGCGACCCGGGTCCAGTACGACGGGCCGGACCTGGTGCTGGACCGCCCGGTCCAGTGGACGCTGGGCATGCAGCGCGAGCCGGACGGCAGCTGGGGCATGGGCGGCATCGGCGGCAGCAGCGCGTGGGCCGACCCCGGGCGCGGTTACACACTCGCGTACGCCACGGCGCACCTCGCCGAGCACGACCGGGTGGACGAGCTGGTCGAGGCGTTGCACGCGGTGCTCTGACCCGGGTCGGCGGTCAGCACAGCAGACCGGGTCGGCGGTCAGCGCAGCCAGACCGGGTCGGTGCCGGGCACCGAGAGCGGCGGCGGGTAGTCCAGGGTGCCCCGGAGCTGGTCCGGCAGTCGCCACGGCTGGTGCACGGCCTTGCCCGGCACCCCGGCCAGCTCCGGCACCCACCGGCGCACGTACTCGCCGTCCGGGTCGTACCGCTCGGCCTGCCGGACCGGGTTGAACCCTCGGTAGGGCTTGGTGTCGTTGCCGGTGCCGGCGACCCACTGCCAGTTGCCGGAGTTGTTCGCCACGTCCCCGTCCAGCAGCCAACGGAAGAAGACCGCCACCCCGGACCGCCAGTCCTGCCCGAGGTGCTTGGTCAGGTAGCCGGCGGTGATCAGCCGCGCCCGGTTGTGCATCCAGCCCTGTGCCCGCAGCTGCCGCATCCCGGCGTCGACGATCGGCATCCCGGTCCGACCCTCGGCCCAGGCCGTCAACGCGTCGTCGTCGTAGCGCCACTGCTCGGTGGCGCCCCGCCGGTACGCCACGGTCGAGATGTCCGGGAAGGCCGCGGTGACCTGGTAGTAGAAGTCCCGCCAGCAGAGCTGCCGAACGAACGGGTCGGACCGGTCCCCGACGCGGTTGGCCAACGCCAGCGGCGACACGCAGCCGAAGCGTAGGTACGGACTGAGCCGGGAGGTGTCGTCGCCGGCCATGTCGTCGTGCTGATCGCCGTACCGGGGCAGGTCGGGCAGCCAGTCGGAGAGCCGCTGCCGGGCGGTCCGCTCGCCGCCGACGGCCGCGTCCGGCGAGTCTCCGGTCGGCGACGCCGGCAGTCGGCCCGCGGGTACCCGGTCGGGCAGCACGACCCGGCGCGGCGCGGCCAACTCCTCGCGCCACTGATGGGCCGCCCAGGCCCGGTGGTACGGGCTGAACACCCGGTAGTGGTCACCGCCGCCACCGGGCCGCAACGCACCCGGCTCGGCCACGGTCAGCCCGGGAAACAGCCGCAGGTGCAGTCGGTGCCGCTCGCACTCGGCGCGCAGTCGCCGCTCCCGGCGGCCGGCGTAGCGGCTGACGTCGGCGGAGACCGCGACGGCGGTGGCACCGACCTCGTTCGCCAGCCGGATCGTCTCGGCCACCGGGTCGCCGTGCCGCACCACCAGGTCGCCGCCACGGTCGCGAAGCTCGGCGCGCAGGTCGGCGAGGGCCTGGTGCAGGAACCGGGTGCGGTTGGCGGACAGGTCGGCCAGCGCCGGGTCGAGCACGTACAGCGGCACCACCCGGTCGAAGGCCACGCAGGAGGTGGCCAGCGCCGGGTGGTCGTGCATCCGCAGGTCGCGGGTGAGGAGCACGATCGCCGTGCTCGCGGTCACCGGTTCTCCGGGTGGATCGTCGGCCCGGGGACGACGACCGGCGTACCCGTCGAGCTGAGCAGGGCACGCGCGGCCACCGCCATCCGTCGTCGCTGCGGCACCAGGGCCCGTCGGACGAAGACGTCGTAGTCCTGCGCGGCCACCTCGTCGAGGATGCCGCCGTAGAGCGCGTACGCGGTGCGCATACAGGCCTGCGAGGCGGGAGCCAGCATGGTGATGCCCGGTGCGGCGGCGGCGTAGTGCGCCTGGGCGCGGGTCACCTCGTACTCGATCAACTCGCGGATCCGAGGGGTGACGCGGCCTCGGGCGCGGGCCTCGGCCAACTCGTCGCGGGTGACCCCGAACTTCGCCAGGTCCTCGTCCGGCAGGTAGGTGCGGCCCCGGTCGAGGTCCTCGGCGACGTCCCGGATGAAGTTGGTGAGCTGGAAGGCGAAGCCGAGTTGCCGGGCCGGCTCGCGGGCCGCCACCGGGTCGGAGCTGCCCAGGATCGGCAGCATCATGGTGCCGATGACCGCCGCCGAGCCCTCCATGTAGTCGAGCAGGTGGTCGTAGGTCGGGTACGCGGTGACGGTCAGGTCCATCGCCATGCTCTTCAGAAACGACGCAAAGTCGTCCCGGTCCAGATCGAAGACGGCGATCGTGTGCAGCACGGCCGGCAGGAGTGGGTCGTCGACCGGCGCGCCGTGCAGACCGGCAACGAACTGGCGGGCCCAGTGGTCCAGCCGGGCGGCCCGCTCGGCCGGCGGCAGGTCCTCGGTGCGGTCGACGATCTCGTCCGCGTACCGGGTGAACCCGTAGAGGGCGTGCACATGTCGTCGTTTCCAAGCGGGGAGCAGCCGGGTGGCGAGATAGTAGGTGCGGCCGTGACGTTTGTGCAGTTCACGGCACCGGTCATAGGCAGCGGTGAGATCAGTGTCCACCGGCCCTCCTCCATTTATCGACGCACCAATCGACGCAACTCGTAGCCTAGGGTACGCTCAGTCGCATGGCCAACGACGCAGTTGCGGGCAACGCGACCCGCGTAGCGCCGGCAGGGCCGGGGGACGGGGACGATCCGGTCCGCGCCGTTCTGGCCGCGTACACCCACGAACTGGTCACGGCGGTCGACGAGACCCTGACCACCTTCCTCACCGCCGAGGTCGACTCCCTCAACGACGTCGACACCTCGATGGGCAGCTTCGCCGCCACGGCACGCGACGCGGTCCTCACCGGCGGCAAGCGAATCCGGTCCACGTTCGCCTACTGGGGTTGGCGCGGCGCGGTCGGCGCCACCGCGGCACTGCCGCCCGTGCTGCCCGCGCTGGCCGCACTGGAGTTGCTGCACACCTTCGCGCTGGTGCACGACGACGTGATGGACGCGTCCACCACCCGCCGGGGCCGGCCCACCGCACACGTCGCGCTCGCCGCACAGCACATCGCCGCCGGTCACCGAGGTGATCCCGACCGGTTCGGCGAGGCGGTCGCCGTGCTCATCGGCGACCTCTGCATGGTCTGGGCCGACCAGTTGCTGGCCCACGCCACGGTGCCACCTGCTCGGCTGTTCGAGGTTCGCCGCTGCTACGACCAGATGCGGGTGGAGACGGTCGCCGGGCAGTATCTCGACGTGCTCGGTGAGAACGACCCGGCCAACTGGTCGGTCGACCGGGCGCTGCGGGTGGCCCGCTACAAGACCGCCAGCTACACCGTCCAGCGGCCACTGCTTTTCGGGGCCTGCCTGGCCGGGGTGCCCGACGGTGATCCACTGGCGTCCGCGTACACCCGTTACGGGCTGGCCGTCGGCGAGGCGTTCCAGCTTCGCGACGACCTGCTCGGCGTCTACGGCGACCCGGCGGCCACCGGCAAGCCGGCCGGCGACGACCTCCGCACCGGCAAGCCGACCACGCTGCTCATGCTGGCCCGCGAGCTGGCCACGCCGGCCCAGCTCACCGCGTTGGAGCGGGCCGCCGACGGGCCGGTCGACGCACTCGCCGGGCTGGTCGCCGAGACCGGCGCGGTCAGCCGGTTGGAGCAGATGATCGCCGAGCGGGTGGACGACGCGCTGGCCGCGCTCGACGCCGCGCCCGTGGACGAGACGGCGCGTACCGCGCTGACCGGGCTGGCCACCGCCGCTGCCAACCGGCGGGCCTGATGAGCGACTTGAGCGAGGAGGTGGTCACGTGCGGACGGTGACAGGACGGACGGACCGGGTGGTGGTCGTCGGGGCCGGCCTGGGCGGGCTGGCCTGCGCGCTGCACCTGGCGGGCAGCGGCCGGCAGGTGACCGTGCTGGAACGCGAGCCGGTGCCCGGCGGGCGGGCCGGACGGCTCGGTGTGGACGGCTACGAGTTCGACACCGGCCCGACCGTGCTCACCATGCCGGACCTGATCGCCGAGGCGCTCGGCGCCGTCGGCGAGGAGTTGTCCGACTGGCTGGACCTGACCCCGCTCGACCCCGCCTACCGGGCGTACTACCCGGACGGTTCGACCCTCGACGTGCTCACCGACACCGCCCGGATGGCGGCCGAGATCTCCCGGGTGTGCGGCCCTCGGGAGGCCGACGGCTACCTGCGTTTCGTCGAGTACGCGCGGGAGCTGTGGCGGCTGGAACGGACCGACTTCATCGAGCGCAACCTGGACGCGCCGACCGATCTGATCACCGGCAACCTGCTCAAGCTGCTCGGCGGTGGGGCCTTCCGCCGCCTCCAGACGAAGATCAACCAGTTCTTCCGGGACCCGCGTACCCAACGGATCTTCTCCTTCCAGGCGATGTACGCCGGCCTCGCGCCGCACGACGCGCTGGCCATCTACGCGGTCATCGCGTACCTCGACTCGGTGGCCGGGGTCTACTTCCCGCGCGGCGGCATCCACGCGGTCTCCAGGGCGATGGCCGGCGCGGCCGAGAAGCACGGCGTGCAGATCCGGTACGGCACCACGGCGACCCGCGTGGAGACCGCGAACGGCCGCGCCACCGGCGTACTCACCGCCGACGACGAACTGGTGCCGGCGGACGTGGTGGTGCTCAACCCCGACCTGCCGGTCGCCTACCGCGACCTGCTCCCCGCCCCGTCGCGGCGCCGACTCACCTACTCGCCGTCCTGCGTCGTTCTGCACGTCGGCTCCCGACAGCCCTATGCGAAGATCGCCCATCACAACATCCACTTCGGACGCGCGTGGAAGGGCACCTTCGATGAGGTCATCAGGCGGGGTGAGCTGATGACCGATCCGTCGCTGCTGGTGACCAACCCCAGCCGGACCGACCCCGCGGTGGCCCCGCCGGACCGGCACACCTACTACGTGCTCGCCCCGGTGCCCAACCTGCACCGGGCGCCGTTCGAGTGGCGTGGCGACCTGACCCAGCGCTACACCGACCAGCTGATCGGCACCCTGGAGGACCGCGGCTACGTCGGCTTCGGCGACGGGGTCGAGGTGCTCCGGGCGATCACCCCCGCCGAGTGGGAGGAACAGGGGATGGCCGCCGGTACGCCGTTCGCCGCCGCGCACACCCTCTTCCAGACCGGCCCGTTCCGCCCGTCGAACCTGCACCGGGACCTGTCGAACGTGGTGTTCGTCGGCTCCGGGACCCAACCCGGGGTCGGCGTACCGATGGTGCTCATCTCCGGCAAGCTCGCCGCCGGCCGGATCACTGGGGAAGGCCGATGAGCAGCCGTGAGGAGCACCTCGTCGAACTGGTCGACGAGACCGGCGAGGCCCACGGCGAGACGACCGTGGCGGCCGCCCACCGACCCCCGGGGCAGCTGCACCGGGCCTTCTCCGTGCTGCTGGTGGACCCGGACGGTCAGGTGCTGCTCCAGCGGCGGGCCGCCGTCAAGACCCGGTTCCCGCTGCGCTGGGCCAACTCCTGCTGCGGTCACCCCCGACCGGGGGAGTCGCTCGCCGAGGCGGCCAACCAACGACTGCGCGAGGAGTTGGGGGCGGGCCCGGTCGAGCTGACCGAGGTCGGCGTCTACGTCTACTACGCCGAGGACCCGGCGACCGGTCGGGTCGAATTCGAGTACGACCACGTGCTGCGGGGGGAATTCCTGCCCAGCGCCCCACTCCTGCCCGATCCGGACGAGGTGGCCGAGCTGCGCTGGGCCGACCCCGCCGCGCTGGAGGCCGAGTTGGACCGCGACCCCCGGTCGTACGCGCCCTGGCTGGGCGGGGTGGTGAACCGGCTGCTGCGCCCCACGGGGTCGTCCGGGTCGGGCGCATCCGGCCCGGCCACGACCCCGCCCGGATCGTCGGCGGATGACACGGCGGAGCGGTCGGGTGGTCGATGAGGCGCTGAGCGCGGGCGCGGTCGCACGCCGGCTGGGGGTCGCGGTGACGACCCTGCGCACCTGGCACCAGCGCTACGGGCTCGGGCCCAGCGAGCACATCCCCGGCCACCACCGCCGGTACACCCCCGCCGACCTGGCCCGCCTCGAGATCATGCGACGACTCACCGCCGAGGGGGTGAGCCCCGCCGAGGCGGCCCGCTGGGCCCGCCAGGCACCCGATCCGATGCCCAACGGCGCCGGCACCGTCGCCCCCACCCGGATCCACCCACCCGGTCGGGACGGCGGCGGCACCATCCCGGTCGGCCGTGCCGGCCCGGCAGCCCGCGGGTTGGCCCGTGCCGCGATGCGGTTGGACGCGGCGGCGATCAGCGAGACGATCGCGCACACCCTGGCCGCCAACGGAGTCGTCGCCACCTGGGAGGGCCTGCTGCGGCCGGTGCTCGCCGGCGTCGGCGAACGCCACGCCGCCACCGCCGGCCTGATCGAGGTGGAACACCTGGTGTCTCGCTGCGTCTCAGAGGCTCTCGCGGCGGCCAGTCGGGCCAAGGTCCCCACCGGGCCGGCCCGGATCCTGCTCTCCTGCGCCGACGAGGAACAGCACACCCTGCCGCTGGAGGCGTTGGCGGCGGCTCTCGCGGAAGCCGGTGTCAGCTACCGGATGCTCGGCGCCCGGGTGCCGGTGGCCGCCCTCGTCGAGGCGGTCAACCGAACCGGCCCGGCCGCCGTGGTGCTCTGGTCGCACACCCGGGTCACCGCCGACCCGGCCCAGCTCACCGCACTGCTGGCCGCGCCCCGCCGCCCCTTGCTGGTGCTCGCCGCCGGCCCCGGCTGGCGGGCCGACACACTGCCCGCCGGCGTGGTGCGGCCGGTCGACCTGGCCGAGGCGGTCTCGCTCTCCGCCGCCGTCCGCGACTCTCTGGACCAGTCGAGGCGTGACTGATCGCACTGTCGTCGACTGGCGGCGTGAACTACCGTCGGGCGGGTCCGCCTACCCCGACCCCCCGGGAGCGAGCAGATGCAAGCCCGCGCTGTCCTGGCGTCCGTCCTCGCCATGGCGCTGGTCTTGTCCGGCTGTGCCCAACCGGACCGCACCATCGCACCCGCCGGCGCTCCACGGCCGGTGGAATCGACCACACCGCCCACTCCCACCCCGTCACCTCACCCCGGCGTCACCAAGCCGGCCAAGCCGCCACTGCGGCCGCTGCCGGCCAAGCTCCCCGCCGGTCTGGGTCGCAACACCGGCGTACGCCCGGTGGCCCTGACGTTCGACGACGGGCCCAGCCCGGCCTGGACACCCAAGGTGCTCGACCAGCTGAAGGCCGCCAAGGTGACCGCGACCTTCTGCGTCGTAGGTCGCGAGGTGCAGCGTCACCCCGAACTGGTCCGGCGGATCGTCCGAGAGGGACACCAACTCTGCAACCACAGCTGGCGGCACGACCTGGATCTCGCCCGGCGACCCGTCGCCGAGATCCGGGCCGACCTGGACCGCACCAACAAGGCCATCCAGAAAGCCGTTCCCGGCGCGAAGGTGCCGTTCTACCGGCAGCCGGGCGGCCGGTGGACGTCGGAGGTGCTCGGGGTGGCCAAGGCCCTCGGCATGCGCCCGCTGCACTGGTCGGTCGACCCACAGGACTGGGACAAGCCGAACGCGGCCACCATCGGCAAGCGGGTGCACACCGCCAGCCGCCCCGGCGCGATCGTTCTGCTGCACGACGGAGGCGGAAATCGGGCCGCGACGCTCGCCGCATGCCCCAAGTTGATCGCCGACCTGAAGCAGCGCTTCGGCATCACCCGACTCCGCTAGACATGCTCTGACCTGCGCTTTTACCCCGATCCGAGCCCCTGCCGACACCGATTTTGTCCACCGACCGGGCATCACGTATGCTTTCCAAGCCTCCGGCGGGGCCGGATGGGAGCAAGTCCGCTTGAAGTTGCGAATGTGCAATGATGGCGGGGCCGCCCTCATCGTCTAGCGGCCCAGGACGCCGCCCTTTCAAGGCGGTAGCACGGGTTCGAATCCCGTTGGGGGCACGACCGGCGCAAGCCGGAGCAACACAAGCTAGGTCCTGTGGAGCAGTTGGAGTGCTCGCCGCCCTGTCAAGGCGGAGGTCGCGGGTTCAAGTCCCGTCAGGACCGCAGCGCCGACGCCGCGCCCCGCGCGGCGTTCTGCGTATCGGAGCAGGTCACCTTGCCGCCGGTTCGTCCGGTTGGCGGGTAACATGAGCCGAGCGACACGGCCAGGTAGCTCAGTTGGTACGAGCGTCCGACTGAAAATCGGAAGGTCGGCGGTTCGACCCCGCCCCTGGCCACATAGCCTTTCGCCGGGCTACAGGAACGCCGACCAGCGGAAACGCAGGTCGGCGTTCTGCTTTCGGCCAGCCGACACAGAGCCAGCTCGACTCGGACAGACCGCTGTCGACCCCCGTGACTGGTTGCACGTCGGCCGCACGGCTACGCGGGATGGGGCGGCCGGCGTCCATCGAGACGGTGCGGCGCGGACGGCAGCTCGGCGGTCGCCCTGTGCCGTCGGTCATCGGATGTCCTACGGTTGGCTTCCGACGGTGGAAGCACCGCCCACGCGCGGAGGGAGTCGCAATGGCAGCCCGCAGGACCGCGATAGGGGGGATCGTGGGCGCGCTGATGCTGCCCTTCGGGTTCGGTGCCGTGATCGCTGGGCTCGCCGCGTTGCTGGGTGGCCTGCTCAGCTCCGACGACGGACCGGTGACGTGCGATGGAAAGGTCATGAGCCCCAGCGACTGGTGCAACATCGTCCGGGACGGGCGGGGCGAGCTGGTCAGCTACGAGGGAATGGCAGAGCGCAAGGAGAGCAGCGATACAGACGGGTTGATCATCGGTGGCACCTTTCTCGGAGGAGGCACGGTGCTGCTGCTCGGCGGTCGCTCGCTTCTTCGCCGCGCCTCCAGCGTGACGTGACCGATCGACTCGACTTCCCTGATCTCGGGGTATCCCAGCGCTCGCGACACCGCGATATCAAGAAAACCGAGTCGATCACGCTGCGGCGGCGCGGCTGCCACGGCACAGCTCCCGCGGATGCCTGGCACGGCGTGAGTGATCGCGGTGCCCCTGCGGACGCGGCGGCACGGCGTCAGTGATCGCGGCGACCCTGCGAGCGATGCTGCGACACGCTGCCCTGGATCGCCTCCCACACGCTGCGTCCGGCCTCTCGCAGCGTCTCCCCCGCCTGCTCGGCGAGCTGCGCCGCGCTCTGCGCGGCGGCCTGCGCCGCGCCCGGCAGACCACCGTCGCCACCTCCGGACGCACCGGCACCAACTTCACCCCGTTGACCCTGCTGGTCACGAGCCTGCCCAGCCGCCGAACCCGCTGACCCCGCCGACCCGGCCGGCCCCGCCGACCCCGCAGGGCCGTGGCCCGTCCCTACCCGCCGTTGCTCCTCACCCGAATCCCCGGCCTGCCTTTCCTCAGGGTGACGCGGCTCCTCGTGTCGCCCGCCTTCCGGGCGGCGACCCTCCGGACGCCCGGCCTCCAGCCGACGACCCCCCGCCCCATCCCTCCGCGGGCCCTCCGAACGCGGACCCTCCGAACGCCGGTCCGCCGGACGCCCCTGGCCAGCTGACCCAGAACCGCCCGCCAGCGGCCCGGGCCCCCCGGCGTGCGGCTCCCCACCGCCGTGAGGCGGCCGAGCCTGCCCCGGCTGACCAGCACCCGGCTGACCAGCACCCGGCCGGTCGAGACCTGGCTGATCGAGCCGCGGCCGGTCACGGTCGGCGGAGACGCCGGCCTGCCGGCCCACTTCGCCGGGTACGCCGTCGGAGTGCCGCGCCGACGCCCGCACCTCGGCGGCCCCCGTGGGCAACTGCTGGGCGCTGCGGTTCACGTCGCCGACGGCGGTGTCGGCCGTGTGCGCGAGCGCCTCGATGATGTGCGGGTTGTTGTCGAGCGTGTCGAGCGCCCGGCCGAGGATCCGGGTCAACTGTTCCAGGCGCACCCGCAGTTGCGCCTCGGCGTGCACCCCGTTGATGTCCAACTCAGCGCTGTTGAGGTGCACCCGAACGCCGGCGTCGACCTGGAGCAGGTTGGCCACCCGGGCCCGCAGCGAGAGGTCGGCTTCCAGGCCGTCGACCGCCAGCCGGATGGAGTCGACGGAGACCTTCGGTATGTCGAGCAGGACGTCCGGGTTCCCGCTGTCGACGTTCCGGTCCGGCTCGCGCTGCTGCCCGCTCTCGCTCATGGTCTCCCGCCCCGCCTGCACACCGGCCCGGTCGTCCGGGCCGTTCGGCGCGGTTACCCGCTTTCCCGCGGGGCATCCCGTCCGTGACGGCTCGGCGACCCTCTGTCTGGAACCGGGCACCTCGCGAAGCTGCACAGCCGGGCATCAGCCGGTATGGTCCGGGCCTATGGGACAGGAATTGACTGATCCGGCCGACATCCGGCAGGACGTCGACCGGTTCTCTCTACGCTGCGGCCTCCTCGTCCCGGGCTCCGCCGAGCAGGCGTTCGCGGTCTTCACCGACGAGCTGACCGACTGGTGGGTCACCGAATACACCTGGTCCGGCCCGGACGCTCTGGCCGAGTTGGGCATGGAGCCGCGGGCCGGCGGGATGCTGTACGAATTGGGCCCGTACGGTTTCCGCGCCGACTGGGGCCGGGTGCTCACCTGGGATCCGCCGCGCCGGCTCGTCTTCGTCTGGCAGATCGGCCCCGACCGGGCGCCGGTGCCGGACCCGGCCCGCGCGAGCGAGGTCGAGGTGCTGTTCCACCCCGACGGGCCGGAGCGCACCCGGGTCGAGTTGGAGCACCGGCACTTCGACCGGCACGGTGAGGCCGCCGAGGGTTACCGCAAGGCGCTCACCGCTGGCTGGCACGAGTTGCTGACCCGCTACCTCGCCACGGTGTCGCGCCACCGCCCGACCACTACCGCCTGACGACCCGGCGGATCACCGACCGAGCAGCCGAGCGGCGGCGGGGCCGCCGAGGTCTCGACCGCCCAGGTTCGCGCGCTGGCCGGCTTCCGCCCCCGAGCCGAAGCCGGTGCCGCCCAGGCGGCGCGGCGGTGCGGTGCGCAGCCGCGGGTACTCCTCGGTGAGCCGTCGCTGCACCCGGTCGGACCGGTCGGCCAGCACCAGCGCCATGGACGACGTGCCCGACTCGCTGACCGCCGCCCTTTCGGCAGCCCAGAGCCGGCCGCCGATCACCTCCGCGAAACCGGCCAGCCAGGAGCGGCGGAAGGCGGCGGGATGGTCGTCCGGGGGCACCTCGGTGGCGGCCAGGCCGTGTGCCGCCTGCACGAGCAGTGAGGTGAAGAGCAGGTCGACCCGTTCCAGGTCGCTGGCGAAGCCGAACAGGTGCAGGGCGAAGCCGTTGCCCTGCCGGCGGCGTACGCAGCGGCAGCGCAGGGGCTCGGCGACCGCGGCGAGCAGGCCGACCTTGTCGCGGGCGTACGGGGCGACGACGTCGAGCACCCGATCGCCGACCGGGTCGGTGGTCGGGTCCCGGGCGGCGAGCAGCGCCCGGTCCACGCCGTAGCGGGCGATCAGGTCGGTCGCCTTGGCGGTGAAGGCGGCCGACTCGGCCGGCGTGCAGGCCGGGTCCTCGGCCTGGGCCAGCAGCTTGCGCACCTTGCTGAGCATGGCCTCGGACATGCCTACAGAGCTACCACACGGGCCGGACATCAGCGGGGCCACGCTGCAATCGATCGATACGTATCATCGTCACGGCCGATGATCATTTCAATACGGACGGTCAGTTAACTGTTTTCCGGAGGAACGAACGAATGCCATCCCCGACCGCTCGCCTGCTCGCCGTCGCCACGGCCGTCGCACTGCTCTCCACCGGTACGCCCGCGCGGGCGGAACCGACCACACCGACCACGCCGGTCGATTCCGGGCCGAACGTGTTCGCCCCGCTCGCCACCTGCTACGGCGGTGCGGTCCGGTCGTACTTCGAGACCGGCCGCTACGGCGGGTCGGCCGGCCAGTACCGCACCACGACGCGGTGCCGTGACATCAACGTCCGCAACGCGAGCGTGTACGCCACCGAGGCGTGCGTGATCTTCGTCGACAAGACCGGTGCCTGCAACTACTGGACCTATCTGCCGGCCAACTCGGGCTGGATCACGGTGGCGACCAACGTCAAGGACGGCGTCAACTTCCGGGTCCGCTTCGAGAACCTGCGGTACGAGTACGAGCCGCTGATCGCGTACCACGCGTTCTGACCGGCCCCGCGCGGTCGCGGCGTCCGCCCCCACGGACGCCGCGCCCCGCCGACGCCCCCGCGACCCGGTGGGGCAGTTCAACGGAACGGGCGCTCATCCGGCACGGCTGCGCAGCGTGGCGATCGTCGAACCGGCGAGCGTGAGCAGGCAGTCGGGGAGTTGCCCGTCGGCCGCCGCGGCGCCGAAGAGTGCCTCGCCGGTCGGTTCGTCCTGATTGGCGTACGCGCTGACGAAGCGGGCCACCCAGCGGGTGTCGTATCCGGCTTGATCGATGCCCGGAAAGTCGAGCGCCGCTCCGCTGGCCGCTGGCGCGTCACCGAGCATCGTCGCGGCCAAGCACCAGGCCACCCCGTACGCGCCACTCAGGCCGGCGCGGTCGACGACCGCGTCGAACGCACCCACCACCGCGTCTCCATCGCCGGTCAGCGCCGAGTGGAGCACGGCCGCCGCGTCATCGAACGTCTGCTGTGGTAGGTCGGTCACGCAGCGCACAGTAGGACGGGTGGTCAAGCGCTCCCGACGACCCGTCACTGTCCGTGTTCAAGGCGGGCTACCTGCGCATTAGGCCACCTCCACGGTCCCGCCGCCGGCCTCGGCACGCTAATGTGCGCAGCGGACCTTCGCCGGAGGAAGGACGACCATGTTCGTATCACGCCGCTCGCGGGTAGCCACACTGGCTGCCTGCGCGACGATCCTGCTCGCCACAAGCGCTTGCGGGGATGACAAGCCCGAGGAGGCAAGCGCCCAACAGGTGCGTCTCTACGGCACGGACGGCAACATGCTCAACTCCTATCCCGCGGAGTTGAAGGAACGCGCGAGTCTCGTCGACGGGATGAAGGGGACCACGCCGCTCACCCCACTGCCAGACGACTTCAAGAGCCGGTTACGGGCCGTCAATCCGGCGCTGACGGACTACCTGTATTCCGCCGAGACGTACGACGCGGTGGTGATCGCCGTGCTGGCCGCCCAGTTGGCCGGCAGCACCAACCCGGCGGACATCGCGAAGCAGATCGTCGGTGTGACAAACGACGGGCAGCGCTGTGAGGACCCGGCCAGCTGTCTCGCGTTGGCCCGCAACGGGCAGGACATCGAGTACCGCAGCGTGTCGCTGACCCGGGCGGGCTTCACCGACAAGGGTGAGCCGGCCACCGCGAGCTACGCCACGCTGACCTTCGACGGACAGCAGATCAACGAGGGCAAGACCGAGTTCGTCGGAGCCGGCACCGAGTCGTCGGCGAGCACCAAGACGCCGCCGAAGCCGAAGAAGCAGCGCCCCGGTGGCAACTCCGACCAGGAGCCGCTGATCCTGGGTGGTCTGCTGCCGAAGACCGGTGACCTCGCGATCGCCTATCCGCCGATGGCCGCCGGTGCCGCGCTGGCGCTCAGGGAGATCAACGCCGCGGGTGGCGCACTCGGCAAGCCGGTGACGTGGATGGACGGCGACGACGGCACCAGCCCGGCGGTGGCCAAGGCGACGGTGGCCAAGCACGTGGCCGACGGCGTCAGCGTGATCATCGGCGCGGGTGGTTCGGGTATCTCGCGGGAGGTGCTGCCGGACGTGGTGCAGGCCGGGAAGATCCTCTTCTCTCCGTCCAACACCGACAGCGGCCTGACCGACGTCGAGGACAAGGGCCTCTACTTCCGCACCGCCCCGCCGGACAGCCTCCAGGGCCGGGCGCTGGCCGACGTGATCCTCCGCGACGGGTCGCAGAAGATCGTCATCGTCGCCCGCAAGGACTCCTACGGCGAGGGCCTCCAGGCCACCGTCCGCGACGAGCTGGAGAAGGCGGGCATCGCCGACGACCGGCTCAAGCTGTTGACGTACGAGCCGCCGGCCGACGCGAAGGCGCCGCCGGTCGACTTCAGCGGCGGCGCGAAGGAGATCAAGGAATTCGGCGCGGACGCCGTACTGATCATCGGTTTCGGCGAGTCCGCCCAGGTGATCCGTGGCCTGGCCGACGCCGGGGTGCAGATCCGGCAGTAAGCATCACCGCAGGCCCACGACGGCCGCACCGGCCTTCCGCCGGTGCGGCCGTTTCGGTGTACGCGGATCAGCGCGACCGGCGGCGCTCCAGGAACTCGGTCATCCGGCGGTGCTTCTCCTCGTCCTCGAAGAGCACCGCCTGGCTGACCAGGTCGAGATGCGGGTGCGCGGCGGCCGGCGCGTCCACCGCCAGCTTGGTCAGCCGCACCGCCAGGGGCGAGCCCAGGGCGATCTCGTCCAGCAACGCGTGCGCCACCGTGAGCAGCTCGTCGGGCTCCTCCACCACCCGGTTCACCAGGCCGATCCGCAGCGCCTCCGCGGCGTCCACCCGCCGGCCGGTGAAGAGCAGCTCCTTGGCCCGGCCCTCACCGATCAACGCGGGCAGCCGGTGGGTCGCGCCGGCGCCGGCCAGGATGCCCAACCGCACCTCCGGCTGGCCGAACACCGCCCGCTCCGTGCACACCCGCAGATCGCAGGCGTACGCCAGCTCCGCGCCACCGCCCAACGCCGGACCGTCGACAGCGGCCACGGTCGGCATCGGCAGCGCCCGGATGCGCGCGAAGGCGGCGGAGTTGATCGCGGCGAGGGCGTCCGTGCGACCCCGTTCGCGCAGCTGGCCGATGTCGGCGCCGCCGGCGAAGATGCCCGAGGTGCCACCGGTGAGCAGCAGCAGGCGGGGGCGTGCCTCCAACTCCGCGCAGACCTGGTGCAACTCGGCGATTAGGTCGGCGTCGATGGCGTTGCGCTTCTCCGGCCGGTCCAGGGTGACCACCAGCCGGTCCGACCGCTCCTCGATCCGCAGCCCGCTCACTGTTTGCCGCCGTCGGTCCAGCGGTAGAAGCCCTGCCCGGACTTCTTGCCCAGCCGACCCGCGGCCACCAACTCCTCCAGCAGGGGCGGCGGCGCGAAGCGGTCCCCGTACGCGGCCTGGAGGGTGCGGGCGATGTCCAGCCGCACGTCCAGGCCGACCAAATCGGTGAGCTCCAACGGCCCGATCGGATGCCGGTAGCCCAGCACCATCGCCTTGTCGATGTCCGCCGGGCTGGCCACCCCGTCGGCGACCATCCGGATCGCTTCCAGCCCGAGGGTGACCCCGAGGCGGGAGGTGGCGAAGCCGGGCATGTCGCGTACCACGACGGGGTCCTTGCCCAGCCGGCCGGCGAGCGCGACGGCCGCGGTCGTGGTCTCCTCGGCGGTGGCCGGGCCGACCACGATCTCCAGCAGCGCCATCGCCCAGACCGGGTTGAAGAAGTGCAGGCCGAGGAAGCGTTCGGGCGCCTCCAACTCGGCGGCCAGCTCGGTGATGGCGATGCTGGAGGTGTTGCTGCCCAGCAGCGCCGGGCGCAGCGCGGCGGCGTCCCGCAGCACCGCGCGCTTCAGGTCGAGACGCTCGGGCACCGCCTCCACGATCACCTCGGGGGCGGGGGCGACCTCGGCGAGGCTGCGGCGCAGCGTCACCCGCTGCCGGTTCGCGGCGGCCTCGTCGGCACTGAGCTTTCCGCGCTGAACCGCACGTTCCCACAGGTCGGCGAGCCGGTTCAGCGCGGTGGCGCCTCGGTCGGGGTCCACCTCGACCACCTCGACGGCGTGCCCGGCCCCGGCCGCCACGTACGCGATGCCAAGCCCCATCGTGCCGGCACCGACGACCACGAAACGATCGCTCATCACGCCTCCCTGTCCCGTCCGCCGACGCGCGGGGTCTCCGCCGCGCCGACCCGGGTGTCCCGCCCGCTGCGCTCGCTCATGGTGCGACCCTAGACAGCCGGGCGACCCGGCCCATGCGTGGGGGAGCGCCGGATCGGGTATTGACGGCCCGTCAACCGAGGGAAGGACCGCATCGACATGAGCCAGGCACCGGAGAGCGTCACCGACGGGGAGATCGTGGAGACCCGGGGCGAGGAGCGGGTCGAGCTGCTGCGCGCCGACACCAACAACGACGGCAAGACCGACGTGTGGGTGGTGGACACCGACGGCGACGGCAAGGCCGACCTGTTCCAGTTCGACACCGACGGTGACGGCAAGGTGGACATCACCATGGTCGACATCGACGAGGACGGTCAGCCGGACGAGGTGGTCGACGGCGACGGCGGCCTCCCGCCCGAGCAACTTCCCCCGACCGTCCAGGTCTGAGACGTACGACGGCCCCCGCCTCCGTCCGGCGGAGCGCGGGGGCCGTCGTTCAGTCGACGAGGCGCAGGGTGGCCAGGTAGTAGGGGGCGTCGCGGTCGTCCACATCGGTCAACCGCCAGCCCGTGCCGTGCACCAGGCTGGCGAACTCGTCCGCCGAACAGACCAGGTAGTCGAACCACTCGGTGCTCAACTCGCGGTAACGCAGCCGCAGCCGCAACTGGCCGCCGAGCCGGCCGCGCCGACGGTTGCGCTCGTGGTAGCCGGTGTGCAGCGGGTCGCGGGTGCCGTACGGGTCGGTGCCGTGCGCGATGATCTGCGCCCCCGGCCGGGCCAGCGCGGCGAGCGCGGCGAGGAACCCGGGGGCCCGCTCCCGTCCCTCGAACAATCCGAGATTGTTGCCGAGCAGCAGGAACGTGTCGTACCGCTGGCCGTCGGCGACGTGCGTGTCGACGGTGCCGTGTACCAGTCGCCGGACCCCGCGTCGCCGGCTCACCTCCAGCGCGCCCGCCGAGGTGTCCAGGCCGGTGACCGGTACGCCGCGCTCCTGGAGCAGCAGCGCGATCCGGCCGGCTCCGGTGCCGATGTCCAGCGTCTCGCCCTGGGCCCGGTCGACCGCGCGGTGGTCGTACGGCTGCCAGTCCGCCGGCCCGTCCAGGTAGTGCGCGGCCGGGGCGCCGTTGATCAGACCGTCGTCCCGTTCGATGATCTCGATGACCGGTCGCGGTAGCCGACCGCCGACCAGGGGTCGGGGACCCACCCCGGTGGCCACGGCGAGCGTGTCCCGCAGCAGTTCGCCGACCACGTCACCGATTAGAGGCTCAACCGTCACGACGTTCACGCTATCCGGCCACTCAGTGGCCCGTACCGGCCGTATCCTGGCGGCGTGACCACGCTGGACCGGCTGTCGGCCGAGAAGTACATCCTGCTCACGACCTTCCGCAAGGACGGTCGGGCGGTGCCGACGCCGGTCTGGGCGGTGCGCGACGGCGAGGCGTTGGCGGTGTGGACGCGGGCGGACTCGGGCAAGGTGAAGCGGATCCGTCACAACGGCGAGGTGACCGTGGCGCCGTGCGACGTGCGGGGTCGGCCGCACGGGGCGGAGGTGCCGGCGCACGCGACGCTCTACGGGGGCGGGGACACCGCCCGGATCCGCGACCTGCTCAAGCACAAGTACCGCGTGATCGGCCGGTTGAGCCTGCTGAGCAGTCGGTTGCGTCGCGGCGAGGGCGGCACGGTCGGCATCCGGGTGACGTTGGTCGAGCCGCGGCGCTGACCGGCGTGGGCAGGCCGGCGGGGGCAGGCCCGGCGGGGCACGGAAAGGGGCGGCGGATCGAAATCCACCGCCCCTGACGAAAAACCGTGCCGGCTCAGTCGCCCTGCCGCTGCTGCGGGATCTGGCCCTGCAACAGCGCCCTGACCTCCGACTCGCGGTACCGACGGTGGCCACCCAGGGTGCGGATGGCACTGAGCTTGCCAGCCTTGGCCCACCGGGTCACCGTCTTCGGGTCGACACGGAACATCGACGCCACCTCGGCCGGCGTGAGTAGCGGCTCTGGTTCGTGCGTTCGCGATGCCATCGGTCACTCCTCCACATGTATAGACATCGGCCGGGGTCCCGCCGGCCGAGGCGTCTCCCATGGTCCGGCTAGTCCCCGATGTCCGACATGGGCCGAACGGATGAAGGTCCCTAGACGGACGGATGAACCATGCCCGATTTTTACGACTTTTACACGGCAGAAACTACCTTATTCGGACTCATGATCACGGTTCGTGATGCGTCAACTACGAGCGGAACTCACCTTGGGAGCGCTCCGAGGGCGATATGCCCTAGTTGCACCGCTCCAAAAGCTGCACCGCGCGCCACCGTGCCACCAACTTGTCGTACGCGGCGGACGCCTCCTCGGCCTCGCCGCGCGAGAGCCCCGCGAGGCCGCCGGCAACCAGCTCCGGCGAGTCGTCCGCGGCGAGAGTCTCGTCGGAGAGCAGGTCGACAAGGCCGCCGTAGTCCAGCTCGACCACCGAGCGTGGATGGAATTCCTCCAGCCAGCGGGCCGCCTCCTCCACCGCCTCGGTGATCGGCGCCTCGCCCACCGACTTGCGCAGCACCGACAGCGCCCGCGACGAGCGGCGTCGAGCCTTGGAGATTTCCGTGCGGTAGCGCAGCGCCCGCCGGCCCGGCTGGGTGACCAGGTCCCGCTCGGCGGGATCGAAGAGCACGAACCACCGCAGCGGTACGCCCCACGTGGCGATCTGCTCGTGCACCCGGGGCACCCCGTGCTCCAGCACCCGGGCGCCGCTGCGCCAGTCGTCCACCACCGCCCTGGCCTGCCCGGCGAGCACCGGCGGCACGAAGGCGTCGGCGAGCACCGAGGGCACCCCGTCCCGGGCGCTGAGCGCCGCCTCAGCGACCCGGATGCGCAGGTTCCATGGGCAGACCAGCAGGCTGTCGTCCGTCTCCAGGACGTACGCCTCCTCCGGCAGGTCCGGCAGCCGGGTCCAGCCGGCGCCCAGCGCCTCGATCACCGCCGTCCGCTGCCGACCGGGCCCCTCGACCGGAGCGACCGCGCGCCCCTCCGAGACGTAACGGCGCCAGTAGCTCTGCCGGTCTCGGTCGAAGGCGGCCAACGGTTCGTACACGCGCAGGTAAGAAGCGAAGAGCGACGGCACCGCGCGATCCTCCCACGAACCACGCCCGTACGCGGTCAGCGGCCGGAGCACACGCGCCGCAACGTGGGACGGCGGCGGCGCGTCGAGCGCCCGGGCGGCGGCCGATACTAGGCTCGATCACACCGGCAGCATCCCCGCCGGGGTCCACCAGGTCCACGTCCCACAAGGACGCACACCACGTAGGAGCAGATCATGGGCGTATTCGCGAGCACAGACGACCCGGTCTCGACAGGTCACGAACAGGTCGTGTTCTGCCAGGACAAGCAGAGCGGCCTGAAGGCGATCATCGGGATCTACAACACCGCGCTGGGCCCGGCGCTCGGCGGCACCCGCTTCTACCCGTACGACAGCGAGGACGACGCCCTCGCCGACGTGTTGGACCTGTCCCGCGGGATGGCCTACAAGAACGCCCTCGCCGGGCTGGACCTGGGCGGGGGCAAGGCCGTCATCTGGGGCGACCCGGAGCAGATCAAGAGCGAGGCGTTGCTGCGCGCGTTCGGTCGCTTCGTGGAGTCGCTGGGCGGCCGCTACTACACCGCCTGCGACGTCGGCACCTACGTGGCGGACATGGACGTGGTGGCCCGGGAGACCCGCTACGTGACCGGGCGCAGCGTGGAGCACGGCGGCGCCGGTGACTCCTCGATCCTCACCGCCTGGGGCGTCTTCCAGGGGATGCGGGCCGCGGCCGAGCACGTGTGGGGCACCCCGAGCCTGCGGGGCCGACGGGTCGGCGTGGCCGGCCTGGGCAAGGTCGGCAAGTACCTCACCGGGCACCTGCTGGAGGACGGCGCCGAGGTCGTCGCCACCGACGTCAACCCGAAGGCGCTGGCCTGGGTGCGCACCAACCACCCGCAGGTCACCCTGGTCGACGACGCCAGCGCGCTGGTCGCCGCGGACCTCGACGTGTACGCGCCGTGCGCGCTGGGCGGCGCCCTGAACGACGACACCGTGCCGGCACTGCGCGCCAAGGTGGTGACCGGGGCGGCGAACAACCAGCTCGCCCACCCGGGGATCGAGAAGCTGCTCGCCGACCGGGGCATCCTCTACACCCCGGACTACGTGGTCAACGCCGGTGGCGTCATCCAGGTGGCCGACGAGATCGAGGGCTTCAACTTCGAGCGGGCGAAGCTGCGGGCGACCCGGATCTTCGACACCACCCGCGAGATCCTGCACCTGGCCGACGTCGAGGGCGTGCCGCCGGCCGTGGCCGCCGACCGACTGGCGGAGCGGCGGATGGCGGACGTCGGCCGGCTTCGGGCGATCCGCCTGCGCTGAGCGCGTTCCCGGGGGCGGGTCGACGGGATCCGCCTCCGGGCCTCCTGCGACGGCACGGCTCGGTAAGCTGAGAACGGGTCAAATTTGATGCGGTTTGTCCGGTGTCACGGGTGCTAACCGTTCCGCTCCTTACCCGGTACACTGGGTGACGGCCGGATCGACGCGACGCGCAGAGCCGGCTGACGGTAACCCGAGGTGCCGAACGGTGGCATCCCCATGTACCGTAAGAGCCACGAGAGATGCCTGACGTCATCGGGGCCCGCCTTCGGGCTGCCCCGCATTCTGTGCGAGGGGGTCGAGCCATGGGGCGCGGCCGTGCTAAGGCCAAGCAGACGAAGGTGGCGCGGGAGTTGAAGTACCACTCCCCGAACACCGACCTCACCGCCTTGCAGCGCGAACTGGCGGGTGCTGGTAAGTCTGAGCACCACTTCGACGACGACTCTAAAGAGTTCGTCGACGACGATGATGAGGATCACGCGGACGACGATCCGGATCCCTGGGTCCGTCCGACCCGCTGACCTCTCGACGCAGCTGAGCACGCGGTAACCCCCGCGTGCTCACGCACGTCCCGTGCAGGCGCAGTCGCCGGCGATCAGGGGCCTGGCCCGACCGGAGCCACTCCGGCCGTTCGACAGGCCCCTGACAACGGCCCCCTCAGCGCGGGCGATTGTTCCAGTTGTAGAACGTCGGGATGTTCTCGAAGTGGTTCCAGGCGCAGACCGCGCTGGAGCCGTCGCCGCCCGACACCTCCGAGCGCAGCCGGCGGGCATCCTCGGCCTCCTGAAGCAGCGCGACGAGCGCAGGAGCTGCCTCCCGCACCCGTTCGGTGACTCCGTCGTCCGCTTCGCGCTCAGGCCGCCGGTGACTGGTGGTCTCGGGCATGCTTCAACACTCCCTCCAATAGGCGGATCTTGCTGTTGCGGCAGTGCTCGGTCTCCGTACCGTCAAAACGCCCCAGCTCGAAGTAACGGTTGGCGGCATGGCCGCCGCCACAGAAGCCGAAGTACGGGCAGGACACCCGACACGCCTCCACCCCGGCCAGAAACTCCCCCACCCACGGCGTCTCCGCCGCACCGCTGAGGATCTGCGCCAACGGGCTCGTCAGCACGTTGCCGCTGCTGAAATCGCCGTAGCGGGGGTCGGTGAAGCCGGCCAACTCCGGGGAGAGCACGACCACCGAGCCGTCGTGACCGATCGTGGGGATCGGGTCCAGGTGGCGGGGCAGCACCCCGTCCGCCGAGTTGTCGAGCACCGCCGCGGCGTAGCGCAACGACCACTCGATCTCGCGGAGGTGAATGCGGGGCTCACGACGCCAGGCCCCGACCAACTCCGCCCAGAACGCGGACACCACCGACGGGTCGTGGCGGTTGTCGCGGGTGTTGACCCCCTCGGTCTCCTCGATGTTGATGCCCAACACGTCGCAGCCCAGTTCGAGGAAGTAGTCGTACAGCTCGGTGGCGAGCCCCGGCTCCGGTCGGGACACCACGGCCAGCGCGGAGAAGGGCAGACCGCGACGGCGCAGCGCCGCGATGCCGCGCAGGATCCGGTCGTACGCCGGCTGACCACCCCGATTGACCCGGTCGCCGTTGCGCGCCCGAGGCCCGTCGACGCTCACGCTCACCCGCATCTCGTGCCGGACGAAGAAGTCGCACCAGTCGTCGTCGATGAGAGTGGCGTTGGTCTGCACGTGGTGCTCGACCTCAGGCCCGAACGGTGCCATCAGGTCGGCCAGGTGTTCCCGGCCGGCCGCCAACGGCTCGCCGCCGTGCCACACCACGGAGAACCGGCCCGCCGCCGCCCAGGGATTGACCGCCTCGGCGACCGCCTCGGCCACCGCCACCGGCATCCGACGGTCGGCGGCCCGGAACGGCAGGTAGCAGTACGCGCAGTCGAGATTGCAGAGGGTGGTGGGCTGCATGACGACGTACGACGGGACGGCGGCCAGACCGCGCATCCCGCTGAACGACTGTCCCCGAGCAGCCATCGCCCTCCTCCGCCTAGCCTGAGGGTGCCCTTCAGGCTAGGCGGCATTGGCCACTCGGGTGAAGCCCTGATCAGGTGCCCGTACGATCACCGCAAAGTGATCATCCGCGGGTGTGCTGGCCGACCATCTGCACGTTGCCGGTGCCCTCGATGATTTCGCCGGCCTGCCACGCCTCGACGCCACGGCCGGTCAGGGTGGCCAGCGCCCGGTCGGCGTCCTCGGCCGACACGATCGCGAACATGCCGACGCCCATGTTGAAGGTCGACTCCATGTCCTGGTCGTCGATCCGACCCTTCGACTGGATCAGGTCGAAGATCGGCTGCGGCTTCCAGGTGGACCGGTTGACCACCGCGTCGACGTGCTCCGGCAGCACCCGGACCAGGTTGCCGGGGATGCCACCGCCGGTGATGTGGGACAGCGCCCGCACCTCCGCCTCGGCAATCAGCTTGAGGCAGTCCTTGGCGTAGATCTTGGTCGGGGTGAGCAGCTCCTCACCGAGGGTCCGCTGCCGACCGAAGTCGTCGATCACGATGTCCAGTCGCATCCGGGCCGCGCCGAGCAGCACGTGCCGGACCAGCGAGTAGCCGTTGGAGTGCAGGCCGGACGAGCGCATGGCGATCACCACGTCGCCCACCTCGACCCGCTCCGGGCTGAGGATGTCGGCCTCCTCGACAACGCCGACGCCGGTCGCGGAGATGTCGTACTCGTCCGGGCGCAGGACGCCCGGGTGCTCGGCGGTCTCCCCGCCCAGCAGCGCGCAGCCCGCGTACCGGCAGCCGTCGGCGATGCCCGCGCCGATCTCGGCGACCTTGTCCGGGACGACCTCGCCGGTGGCGATGTAGTCGAGCAGGAACAGCGGCTCGGCGCCGCAGGCCACCAGGTCGTCCACGACCATCGCGACCAGGTCGATGCCGACCGTGTCGTGGATGTCCATCTGCTGGGCGATCACCAGCTTGGTGCCCACCCCGTCGGTCGAGGACGCCAGGATCGGGCTCTTGTACTTCTTCGTGTCCAACCGGAACAGGCCGGCGAACCCACCGAGGTCACCGAGTACCTCGGGACGGCGGGTCTGCCGCACCTTCGACTTCAGCAACTCCACCGCGCGGTCGCCCGCGTCGATCGAGACGCCGGCGTCGGCGTACGAGACCGAGCGTTTGCGCGCCTGGCGGCCAGCACCGCCCGTCCAGGGCTGGCGGTCGCCGCCGGCGCCGGTCGGGCTGCTTCCTGCGCCGCTGCGCTCGGACACGTGCGTCACGGTTCTCCCCTTTGGTTCTCGGTGCCGCCGGCGGTGGCCGGGCCGCGCCGGTTGGTGCTACGGGCGGTTTGCGGTAACGCCACCCGGAGTGGCGACGGACGAGCCGTTGGTGTGCGTGGCTTCCAGCGCCGAGTTGGCGACGCGTCGACCCACCCCTTCGAGCACGTGCTTGCCGATCAGGTTGCCGGCCGGCAACTCGATCGGGTACTCCCCATCGAAACACGCCCGACACAACCGGGTCTTCGGCTGCTCGGTCGCGGCGATCAGGCCAGGAAGCGAAACGTAGCCCAGCGTGTCGGCGCCGATGGAGCGCCGGATGCCGTCGTTGTCCAACCCGTTGGCCAGCAGCTCCGCCCGGGTGGCGAAGTCGATGCCGTAGAAGCACGGCCAGCTGACCGGCGGCGAGGAGATCCGGACGTGCACCTCCAGCGCCCCCGCCTCGCGCAACATCCGGACGATGGCACGCTGGGTGTTGCCGCGCACGATCGAGTCGTCCACGACCACCAACCGCTTGCCCCGGACGTTCTCCCGCAGCGGGTTGAGCTTGAGCCGGATGCCGAGCTGCCGCAGGGTCTGCGACGGCTGGATGAAGGTGCGCCCGACGTACGGGTTCTTCATCAGGCCGGCGCCGTAGGTGATGCCGGACGCCTCCGCGTAGCCGATCGCGGCCGGCGTGCCCGACTCGGGCACCGGGATGACCAGGTCGGCCTCGACCGGGTGCTCCTTGGCCAACTGCCGGCCGATCTGCACCCGCGCCGCGTGGACGTTGCGCCCGGCGATCGTGGCGTCCGGGCGGGCGATGTAGACGTACTCGAAGAGGCAGCCCTTCGGCTCCGGCGCGGCGAACCGGGTGGAGCGCAGCCCGTTCTCGTCGATCGCGATCAGCTCGCCCGGCTCGACCTCGCGCACCACGCTGGCGCCGACGATGTCCAGTGCGGCCGTCTCACTGGCGACCACCCAGCCGCGCTCCAGGCGGCCGAGCACCAGTGGGCGGACGCCGTGCGGATCGCGGGCCGCGTAGAGGGTCGACTCGTCCATGAAGACGAAGCTGAACGCGCCGCGCAGCTGCGGCAGCACCTCCAGTGCGGCCGCCTCGACCGACAGATCCGGTCGGCCGGCGAGCAGCATCGTCACCAGGGAGGTGTCGTTGGTCGACCCGTCCGCGACGAGGCCGCGGTCGGCGACCTCCTTCTCCAGCTCGGCCGTGTTGACCAGGTTGCCGTTGTGGGCCAGCGCGATGGTCGTGCCGGAGGTCGTCGACCGGATCGTCGGCTGGGCGTTCTCCCAGTTCGATGCGCCGGTCGTGGAGTATCGGGCGTGCCCGATCGCCAGGTGACCGCGCAGGCTCGCCAGGGTCGGCTCGTCGAAGACCTGCGCCACCAGGCCGAGGTCCTTGTAGACCACCACGCCGGAACCATCGCTCACCGCGATGCCCGCCGCCTCCTGGCCGCGGTGCTGTAGGGCGTAGAGGCCGAAGTAGGTCAGATTGGCAACCTCTTCGCCGGGGGCCCAGACGCCGAAGACGCCGCAGGCATCCTGGGGGCCAGGTCGTTGGGGGTCAAGGTCGTGGCTCAGCCGGCCGTCGCCTCGGGGCACCTACCGCTCCCTCATGCTGGTCTGGACCGGCCGGGCGGGGATCACGGGCGGATCCACACTCCTCTGCCGGGACCACTGTCGTCGCCTGACAGTGTACGCGAATCGCAGTCAATACAGAAAGTCACGATCTCCCTGCGCAGCGTCACGCTGAGTGGGACATCGAATCAGTTAGAGGGGCAGATACGCCGAGAGATCGGCCCGGTTGCCACTCACCTGAATGCGACCCTCGGTGATCGCCTCCGCCCAGCCAACCCTGCCGGTCGCCACCTGCAACCAGGTATCCGCTGCCATCTCGACCACATTTGGCGGGTTTCCTCTGGTGTGTCGAGGCCCCGGAACGCACTGGATCGCCCCGTATGGTGGGACACGCACCTCCACCGATCGGCCGGGGGCGCGCTCCGCGAGGACGGCCAACAACGACCGGACCGCCTCACGGAACACCGTCCGTTCGGGCGTACGCCCCTCGTCGAGCGCCGACAGGGCGGCCGCAACGGCAGCGGACTTACTGTGCGGAGAGGACACGACGGGACGATACGACCCCCAGGCCAGACACGCGACGCTGGCCCTGGGTCGCGCTCTTGCAGTCGGACAAGGCATAGTTGCCGACGGCGTATTCGTACCGTGATGATCCCCGGCCCGGCGCCCCGCCGGTCAGAGGGAAGTCAGCCCGGAAGGCGGTGGACGTGTCAACACACCGACGTGCCTGGAAGCAGCGGGCCGGTGTGGTCGTAGCGCTGGTTGCCGGCGCTCTGCTCACCGTCCCCGCCACACCAGCCCTGGCCGCGGACGTCGACGTCTCTCCCGGCTCGGTCACCGTAAACGCGGGCAGTGACGCCACGATCACCGTGCGCGTCACCGGGGAGGATGGCGACGAATCGGCGAAGGTCAGCCTCTCCGGCCTGCCGTCCGGCGTCAGCTGCGCCGGTGGCTGCGGCGACGTCAAACTCTCCGGCGGCGGCCTGGGAGGCAGCCCGAAAGGCTCGGTGCTGGTCCGGATCGCCGCCAACGACAGCGCTGGCGACGCGACCGCGAACATCACGGTGGCGGTCGAGGCCCCTTCGGGCCCGGACACCGCCAACGTCTCGCTGACCGTGAAGGGCAAGGCCGCGCCGCCACCGCCGCAGAACCAGACCGTGCGGTCGATCTCCGGCAAGGTGATCTCGCAGGCGGACAGCAAGTCGGTCGCGAACGCCGTGGTCATGCTCCAGGACAGCACCGGCCGGCGATTCGACACCACAAGCAACGGCAGC
This sequence comes from Micromonospora sp. NPDC049645, assembly GCF_040675155.1. Lineage (NCBI taxonomy): Bacteria > Bacillati > Actinomycetota > Actinomycetes > Micromonosporales > Micromonosporaceae > Micromonospora > Micromonospora sp. NPDC049645. The sequence continues at coordinate 355,911 of NZ_JBFAOI010000001.1, read as the reverse complement.
GGTGACTTCCGCTTCAACGGGACCACCGACAAGCCGATCGCACCCGGCCGGATCGACCTGGGCGCCACGTTCGACAACGTGGTGGCCACCAAGACCATCAACGCCGCCGCCGGCCAGGCCGTCACCGGCCAACGGATCAGCCTCGCGCTCAAGGTCGAGGTGACGCCCAGCGCCACCCCCTCCGCCACCCCCGAGGCCACTCCCACCGACGAGGCGACCGAGGAGGGCACCGAAGAGGAGCCTTCCGAGGAGGCCAGCCCGGGCGCTCCGGCGAATGCCGCAAACAGCGAGGACAGCGGCGGCATCGGCTCGTACCTGATCATTTTGCTCGGTGGTCTGCTGGTCGCCGCCGGTGTCGGCACGATCGTGCTGCTCTGGATGAAGCGCAAGGAGAGCGGCGACGACGACGACGCTCCGGCGGCCGCCGGTGGCGGCGGTGTGGTGCCGCCCTCGCGGGGCGGGTTCCGCGGCCCCGACGACCAGACCCGGGTGGTCGGCGGTCGTCCCGGCGGCGGCGCCGACCCGACCATGGTCGGCGGCGCGGCGCTGAGCGAGGCGCCCACGATGATGCACCGCCCGGTGGTCGACGACGTCCCACCGGACCCGTACGGCGCCCCTGCCCCGGCATACGGCGGCGCGGGACAGCAGGGCTGGGGCGGCGGCTACGGCGACGAGCCGGCGTCCGGTGGCTACGGAGCCGGCGGTTACGGCAACGCGCCCGCGTCGGGTGGCGGTTACGGCGCTCCGGCCGGCCCGGAGGGCGGCTACGGTGCCGGTGCGGCCGGTGACGCCTACGGTGCCGCGCCCGGTGCCGGCTACGGCAACGCGCCAGCATCTGGCGGCGGCTACGGCAATGCCCCGGCCTCCGGTGGCGGCTACGGCAGCCGTGACTACGACGCTCCGGGCGGAACCGCCGCCTACCCGCCGGCTCCGGCTGGCGGTGCGGCCTACGGCGAGCGGTTCGACGAGCCGACCGGCCGGTACACCGGCGACAGCACCCAGTACCCGGCCCCGGCCGACCCGTACGCCACCGGCGTCTACCAGCCCGAGCAGGGGCAGGGGTACGGCCAGCCCGATCCCGCCCCGTACGGCGGTCGCGCCGCCGAGCCGACCAAGGGATACGGCGCTCCGGAGGCTGGCGGGTACGACCAGGGCGGCTACGGCCAACCGGCCGGCGGTTACGACCAGGGCGGCGGCTACGGCCAGGAGCCTCCGCAGCAGCGCGGCGGCTACGACGACCGGGGCTACGACCAGGGCGGCTACGGCCAGCCCGCCGGTGGATACGACCAGGGCGGCAGCTACGGCCAGGAGCCCCCGCAGCAGCGCGGCGGCTACGACGACCGGGGCTACGACCAGGGCGGCTACGGCCAGCCCGCCGGGCGGAACCGGCCGGAAACCCCGCCGCCGCCACCGACCGAGCGCGGCGGTCGCCGCCTCGACTGGCTGGACGACTGACCCAACGCAGCGCACGGAAAACGGCCACCCGGAGTTCCCGGGTGGCCGTTTCGCTGCATGACCCACTCGGCTTTCAGGAAGCCGGACCATCCCGCAGCCCCGGACACCCCGACTTCCTGAAAGTCGAGTTGATCACGGAGCGCGGGCCGGACGCGCGCGGTCAGGCGCGGTCAGGCGCGGTCAGGCGCGGTCAGGCGCGGTCAGGCGCGGTCAGGCGGCGGAGAAGACGCCGTGGTGGAGCACCGGCACGACGTCCGACACGCCGATCCGTACGGCGACAGCCACGTCCTCGGCGAAGCCGCTCTCGACCAGCTCCCGTCCGGAGACGCTGCCGCGTACGGCGGCGGGCACGTCCGGGGTGCTCGCCAGCGCGGCGAGCGCCATGGCCGCCTCCACCGAGAGCCCACCCGGCACGCCGGAGAGGGCGTCGAGCACGGCAGCGGCGCCGAGCTGGTCCTCCACCGAGGGGCGCAGTGAGCCGTCCGGCCATCGCTCCCCCGAGGCGATCACGCCGATCGGGGCGTCCACCGTGCCGTACCCCTGGCGGCGCAGCCAACGCCCGACGGCGCGTGCGTTACGCAGGCACGCCGCGACCACCGGCAGGCCGGTGGCGCTGGCGGCGGCACTGATGGCCGAGCCGTTCGGCGAGGGCAGCACCAGGTCCGCCACCACGGGCGCGCTGCTCAGGGCGGCGGGCGAGAGCGACCACGGATGGTCCGCGGTCGTCTGCCGCCGCCCGACCGCGGCGGTCGCGCCGAGCCGGACGGCGTACTCGGCGGCCTGTTCGCCCCAGGGGAACGGGTGCACCCGCATGCCACGGGCGACCGCCACCTCGACGGCGGTGGTGAACGAGAGAACGTCCACCACCACCAGCGCCGCACAGACCCGACCGAGCTCGGCCGCCCCGGTCAGCCCCCAGTCGAACCGGGCACCGGAACCGGGTTGGCCGTAGACGGCCGCCGCCAACGCCTCAGCGCTCGTCAGGCGACGGCTCGGTGACACCGGAGTCAGACTCGGACGCCCCACCGGGCTGGTCCGACCCGATCGGCTCGACCGCGCCGGTCTCCGGGGACGGACCCGAAGAGGCGATCGGCTCGGAGACCACCTCGGCCGGGTCGACCGGCTCGGTCGCGGCGGCGGCCGGCAGCGGTACGGCCTCGACCGCACCCGCCACACCGGCGGCCGGCGCGGGCACCTCGACGGCCGCCGAGCCTCCGAAGAGGCGTGGCAGCGTCTCGGTGTGCGCGGCGCGCAGCTCGTCCAGGCCGATCCGGAACTGACCGTGCACCTCGAGCGCCCCGCCGGACGGGTCGGTGACGCCGATCAGCTCGAACGGCACGCCCCGCTCGGCGCAGAGCGCCGCGAACGCCTTGTCGTGGCCGCGCGGCACCGAGACCAGCGCCCGCGTGGCGGACTCGCTGAACAGGTAGACGAACGGCATCGAGCCCTCGGCGAACTGCTCCGGCACCGCGACCCGGGCACCGACGCCGCGACGCAGGCAGGACTCGACCAGGCTCTGCGCGAGACCACCGTCGGAGAGGTCGTGTGCCGAGCTGAGGTGACCGACGCGGGCCGCCTCGGCCAGCAGGTCGGCGAGCGCCTTCTCCCGCGCGAGGTCCACCTGCGGCGGGATGCCGCCGAGGTGCTCGTGCGTCACCCAGGCCCACTCCGAGCCGGACAGCTCCACGTTCGTCTCGCCGAGCAGGTAGAGCTGGTCGTGGTCGCCACCGGCACGCGGCACGAAGCCCATCGGGACCCGGTCGGCGACGTTGTCCAACACGCCCAGCACGCCGACCACCGGGGTCGGGTGGATGGCCGCCGCGCCGGTCTGGTTGTAGAAGCTGACGTTGCCGCCGGTCACCGGGATGCCCAGCTCCAGGCAGCCGTCCGCCAGGCCGCGTACGGCCTCGGCGAACTGCCACATCACGCCCGGGTCCTCCGGGGAGCCGAAGTTGAGGCAGTTGGTCACGGCGATCGGCTTCGCGCCGGTCACCGCCACGTTCCGGTACGCCTCCGCGAGGGCCAGCTTGGTGCCGTTGTACGGGTCCAGTCTGGCGTACCGGCCGTTGCCGTCCACCGACAGCGCCACGCCGAGGCCGGACCGCTCGTCGATCCGGATCACGCCGCCGTCCTCCGGCTGGGCGAGCACGGTGTTGCCCAGCACGTAGCGGTCGTACTGCTCGGTGACCCAGGTCTTGTCGGCCAGGTTGGGCGACGCGATCATGCGCAGCACGGTCTCCCGGAGCGCGTCCGGGTCGGCCGGGCGGGGCAGCGTCTCGGCCCGGTCGGCCTGGAGCAGGATCAGGTCGGCCGGCTCACGCATCGGCCGGGCGTAGACCGGGCCGTCGTCGACCAACGAACCCGGCGGCACGTCGACGACCAGGTGGTCCTGCCAGGTGATCAGCAGTCGACCCGGGCGGCCGTCCGGCTCCGGTGCGGTGACCTCACCGATCGCGGTGGCGAGGACGCCCCACTTCTCGCAGGTCTTGAGCACCGCGTCGAGCTTGTCCGGCTCGACGACGAGCAGCATCCGCTCCTGCGACTCGCTGGCCAGGATCTCGTGCGGGTCCATCGAGGGCTCGCGCAGCGGCACCCGCTCCAGCCAGACCCGCATGCCGGTGCCGGCGGCGGCGGCGGTCTCGGTGAGCGCGCAGGTCAGGCCGGCGCCGCCGAGGTCCTGGATGCCGACGACCAGCTGACCGTCGTACAGCTCCAGGCACGCCTCGATCAGCAGCTTCTCGGTGAACGGGTCGCCGACCTGCACGGCGGGTCGGCGGGCCTCGCTGCCCTCGTCGAAGGTGGCGCTGGCCAGCACCGAGACGCCGCCGATGCCGTCGCGGCCGGTCTTGGCGCCCATCAGGACGACAACGTTGCCCGGGCCGGCGGCGGCCTTGTTCTGCAACCGGTCGACCGGCAGCACACCCAGGCAGAGCGCGTTGAGCAGCGGGTTGCCCTGGTAGGAAGGGTCGAAGACCAGCTCACCACCGATGTTGGGCAGACCCAGGCAGTTGCCGTAGCCGCCGACGCCGGCGACCACGCCGGTGAGCACCCGGGCGGTGTCCGGGTGGTCCGCGGCACCGAAACGCAGCGGGTCCATCACCGCGACCGGGCGGGCACCCATGGCGAGGATGTCCCGGACGATGCCGCCGACGCCGGTCGCCGCACCCTGGTACGGCTCGACGAAGCTCGGGTGGTTGTGCGACTCGACCTTGAAGGTCACCGCCAGCTCGTCGGAGACCTGCACGACACCGGCGTTCTCACCGATGCCGGCGAGCAACCGGTCGCTCTGCGGGGCCTTCTCGCCGAACTGGCGCAGGTGCACCTTGCTCGACTTGTACGAGCAGTGCTCGCTCCACATGATCGAGTACATGGCGAGCTCGGACTGGGTGGGGCGGCGGCCGAGGATCTGCCGGATCCGGTCGTACTCGTCGTCGCGCAGGCCCAGTTCGGTGTACGGCTGAAGCTCGCCCGGGGTGCCACCGGCGCGCGGCACGGTGTCGACGCCCTCGGTCCAGACGGCAGCGGCCGGCTGGACGGGAGCGGTCGCCGGGGCGACCGGGCTCGGCTCGGCCGGCTGCGCCGGGGCGGAGTACGCCTCCGGTGTGTCCCGTACCGGGTCCGGATGGGTGGTCATGACCTCTCCTCGCTGCGCTCGTGCCCGCCAGAGACGCGGTTGAGCTGACCGATGATCGTGCCGCCGGTCATGCCGGCGCCCCCACCAGGTGCTTGAGGACCGACGTGAAGAAGCCGAGGCCGTCCAGCGAAGGGCCGGTGAGCGCCTCCACCGCGTGCTCGGGGTGCGGCATGATGCCGACCACGTTGCCGGCGGCGTTGGTGATCGCGGCGATGTCGCGCTGGGATCCGTTGGGGTTGCCGCCGACGTAGCGGGCGACCACCCGGCCCTCGGCTTCGAGCTGGTCCAGCGTCGCGGTGTCCGCGACGTAGCAGCCCTCACCGTTCTTGACCGGGATGAGCACCTCCTGGCCGGGCTGGAACGCGTTGGTCCACGCGGTCCCGGCCGACTCGATGCGCAGGACCTGGTCCCGGTTGCGGAAGTGCAGGTGCTGGTTGCGGGTGAGCGCCCCGGGCAGCAGGTGCGCCTCGCACAGGATCTGGAAGCCGTTGCAGATGCCGAGCACCGGCAGACCACCCCTGGCGGCGTCCACGATCGTCTCCATCACCGGGGCGAACCGGGCGATGGCACCGCACCGCAGGTAGTCACCGTAGGAGAAGCCGCCGGGCAGAACGACCGCGTCGACGCCGTGCAGCTCCGGGTCGCCGTGCCAGAGCCGGACCGGCTCGGCGCCGGCGATCCGGACGGCTCGGGCCGCGTCCCCGTCGTCGAGCGAGCCGGGGAAGGTGACCACACCGACCCGGGCGGTCACGAGCGGGCGTCCGCGGTCTCGTCGGCCTCGATCAGGCGGACGGTGAAGTCCTCGATGACCGGGTTGGCGAGCAGTTTGTCGGCAATCTCCCGAGCGCGGTCCAGGTCCGGTTCACCGGTGAACTCGATCTCGATCCGCCTGCCGATCCGAACCGAGGCGACGTCACCGACGCCGAGCCGGGGCAGCGCGTTTGCGACGGCCTGGCCCTGCGGATCGAGGATCTCGGGCTTGAGCATGACGTCGACGACGACGCGAGGCACTGGGCACTCCTGACTGTGTACGCAGTTGGGTGCCGACCCACAACGGGCGAGCGCAGCCAGCCTACCTGGCAGATATCGCTGCGGACGCACCGGCCGGGTGCAGTTCAGGCAGTGATCGACATCACCGGCGCCCGGGGTGGCCCGCCAGGCGCGACAGGCGGGTTCAGCAGGACATACACGGCGCAGCGGGTGGCTGAATCGTTACATTGGCTAACCTCGATCAGATGCTTGATAATGATCGCGCCGGGCCCTACTGTTCATCGACGTAAGTCGATCCAGGCGCTCGCGGGAACCCCCGCTGTCGCCCCATCCGCACCCGGCGACCCCGGGCCCGCCCCGTCCAAGGAGTCCACCCGATGCGCATCCGCCCCCTGCTCGCCGTACTCAGCACCGCGCTGGTCGGCGCCCTCGGCGTCACGTCCGCCGCGTCCGCCGCCCCGGCCGGCCCGCAACCCATCATCGGTGGCGGCACCGTCTCGTCCGCGCCCTGGGCCGCCGCGGTGTTCAGCAACGGCTCGTTCACCTGCTCCGGCAGCGTGATCGCCGCCCAGTGGGTGCTCACCGCCCGACACTGCATCAGCGGCACCATGTCCGTCCGGGTCGGCAGCGTCTACCGCTCCTCGGGCGGGGTCACCCGTACGGTCAGCGCCACCTACACCCGCAACGACCTCGCCCTGATGCGGCTCTCCAGCACCGTCAGCACCTCCGCGGTGAGCCTGGCGAGCAGCAACCCCCCGATCAACTCGACGAACTCGATCTACGGGTGGGGCATGACCTGCTACAGCGGGTGCGACGCGTCCAGCCAGCTCAAGACCGCCACCGTCCGGGTGACCAGCAACAGCGCCACCGACGCGTACGGCGGGCAGGCGATCCGCAGCACCCGGATCAACGGCAACGCCTGGCGCGGTGACTCCGGTGGCCCGCAGTTCTACAACGGGCAGCAGGTCGGCGTCGCCTCCACCGCCGACGGGTCGAGCATCCAGAACTACGGCAGCGTTGCGTACAACCGGGCCTGGATCACCTCGGTGGCCGGTGTCTGACGGTTAGCGCCCGCCGCGGCGCGGATGGTCGGCCACGTGCCGACCGTCCGCGCCGCGCCGTTTTGCAGCATCCGATCAGGTGAACAATGCACCCGATCGGGTCGCGCCACGACTGACAGCATCGGAAACGTGCTGGTCGTGACGACGGAGCAACTGCCCGGCTACGAGATCCGCCAGATTCTCGGTGAGGTGGTGTCATCGATGGCCAGGACGCGCAACCCGTACCGCGAGGGTGTCAAGAACCTGCGCGGTGGCGCGTACGACCCGATGGCCCCGGACAACCTGACCCGGTGGCGCACCGACTCGGTGACCCGCCTCGGCGAGGAGGCCCTGCGGCTCGGCGCGAACGCGGTGATCGGCATGCGGTTCGACAGCCGGGACTGCGGCGAGATGTGGATGGAGATCTGCGCGTACGGGACGGCCGTGATCGCCGTACCCAAGATGCCCGAGGTCATGCCCGCCGACCAGCCGGCGGTCGCCGCGGCGACCGCCACCGACCCGGCCTTCGCCGAGTCCCTCGGCGGCATCGCCGAACCGGCGAGCGCCCCCAACCTCAGATCAGCCGCAGAAATCCCAACCGGCGAGTAACCACCCGCCACCACTCCCGGTGATCATGAAGTTATTGCCGCGACACGCCGATGCGCAGGGCAACAACCTCATGATCAACGCAGGCTGTGGCCCGGCCCTGGGGTGGGTGGGGTTGGGGGTGGGTGGGTTAGAGGATCGGGGGCGGGCTGTAGGTGGCCGCCTCCGGGTGGGCTGTCACCACTGCGGCGATCCGCTTCGTTACCGCTGCCACCTGGGCTTGGGCCGCGCCCACGAAGGCGCTCCGGTCGGCGACCAGGGTGTCGATGTCGGCCCGGGACAGGTTGAGTCGACCGTCCGCCGCCAGCCGGTCGAAGAGGTCGTTCTCCGGCGAGCCCTTCTCGCGCATGGCCAGGGCCACCGCGACCGCGTGTTCCTTGATCACCTCGTGGGCGACCTCCCGGCCGACACCCCGGCGGACCGCCGCGACCAGGATCTTCGTGGTGGCCAGGAACGGCAGGAAGCGTTCCAGCTCCCGGTTGATCACCGCGGGGTACGCGCCGAACTCGTCGAGCACGGTGAGGAACGTCTGGAACAGCCCGTCGGCGGCGAAGAACGCGTCCGGCAGGGCCACCCGGCGGACCACCGAGCAGGACACGTCCCCCTCGTTCCACTGGTCACCGGCCAACTCGCCGACCATCGACAGGTAACCCCGAATGATCACAGCGAAGCCGTTCACCCGCTCCGACGAGCGGGTGTTCATCTTGTGCGGCATCGCGCTGGAGCCGACCTGGCCGGGCTTGAAGCCCTCGGTCGCCAACTCCTGACCGACCATCAACCGGATCGTGGTGGCCAGCGACGACGGCGCGGCGGCGGTCTGGGCCAGCGCGGCCAGCACGTCGAAGTCGAGCGAGCGCGGGTAGACCTGCCCGACGCTGTCCAGCACCCGGGAGAAGCCCAGGTGCTCGGCGACGCGGCGCTCCAACTCGGCCACCTTGTCGGCGTCGCCGTCGAAGAGGTCGAGCTGGTCGGCGGCCGTGCCGACCGGCCCCTTGATCCCCCGCAGCGGGTAGCGGGCGATCAGCTCCTCCAGCCGCTCGTACGCGATCAGCAACTCCTCCGCCGCCGACGCGAAGCGCTTGCCCAGCGTGGTGGCCTGCGCCGCCACGTTGTGCGAACGACCGGTCATGACCAGCTCGGAGTGCTCGTACGCCAGGAAGGCGAGCCGGGCCAGGGTGGCCACCACCCGGTCACGGATCAGCTCCAGCGAGGCACGCACCTGGAGCTGTTCGACGTTCTCGGTGAGGTCCCGCGAGGTCATCCCCTTGTGCACGTGCTCGTGCCCGGCGAGCGCGCTGAACTCCTCGATCCGGGCCTTCACGTCGTGCCGGGTGACCCGCTCCCGCTCGGCGATCGAGGCGAGGTCGACCTGGTCGAGCACCCGCTCGTACGCCTCGACCACGCCGTCCGGCACCGACACGCCCAGGTCGCGCTGGGCACGGAGCACGGCGAGCCAGAGCCGCCGCTCCATCCGGACCTTCTCCTCCGGAGACCAGAGGGCGACCAGTTCGGGCGAGGCGTACCGGTTGGCCAGCACGTTGGGGATCGTCGTCACGTACCTCATTGTCCCGCACGCGTCGGCCCACCCCCGGACCGGGCCGGACTGTCGAGGTCGTCCGGGCAGCTCGGCTAGGGCCGGATTTGCTGCTGACCCTTGATCAGGACGGACACCTCGACCGGTTGCCCCTGCACCGAGCGAACGACCCGGAACTGGCGGATCACCGGCACCTGGGGTGGCAGGGCGAGAATCTCCAACTCCTCGGTGGGGCCGGACGGCCCGCGTAGGCGCCAGGTACTTGTCCGCCTGGCTGCCCTGCGGGTGCTACCCGCCGCACGACCGGTGGGACGCGAGATCCCGACGCCGCACGTGCCCGTGCGGCCGACCTAGCCTGTGCAGCCTGCGGACAGGAGTGGCCGTGCTCGGATCGTCGGCGGCGACTTCTCATCGAGTACGCGCACGACCGACTGTCGCTGACGTTCCACCTGGGTCTTCATTTGGCGGACGCGGCGGCTGATCTGCCGAACCTCGCCGCCGACAGGCTGCACACCCGGTTCCTCGGCTGGATCCCACCCCGCCGTGCGTGATCGCTTGATCGGGATGTGATGTCCCAATGTCTCCGTGAAAGAGACATTGGGACATTGGCAGCGGGGCAGGCTCAGCGCTCCAGGATGGCGGTCACGCCCTGACCACCGGCCGCGCAGATGGAGATCAGCCCTCGCCCGCTGCCCCGCTCGGCCAGCATCTTGGCCAGGGTCGCCACGATCCGTCCGCCGGTGGCGGCGAACGGATGCCCGGCGGCCAGTGAGGAGCCGTTGACGTTGAGCCGGTCGGTGTCGATCGCGCCCAGCGGCGCGTCCAGGCCGAGCCGGTCCTTGCAGAACTCCGGCGACTCCCAGGCGGCGAGGGTGGCCAGCACCTGCGACGCGAACGCCTCGTGGATCTCGTAGTAGTCGAAGTCCTGCAAGGTCAGCCCGGCGCGGGCCAGCATCCGGGGCACCGCGTACGCGGGTGCCATCAGCAACCCCTCGTCGCCGTGCACGAAGTCCACCGCTGCCGTCTCCGACCAGCTGAACCAGGCCAGCACGGGCAGGTGGTGCGCCGCCGCCCACTCCTCGCTGGCGAGCAGCACGGTGGACGCTCCGTCGGTGAGCGGCGACGAGTTGGCGGCGGTCATGGTGGCGTGCTCGGCGTCCGGGCCCCGGGTGCCGAAGAGCGGCTTCAGCGAACCGAGCTTGTCCAGAGTGCTGTCCGGGCGGAGGTTCTGGTCGCGGGTGAGCCCCAGGTACGGCGTCATCAGGTCGTCGAAGAAGCCCCGGTCGTACGCGGCGGCGAGCCGCTGGTGTGAGCGCAGGGCCAGCTCGTCCTGGGATCGCCTGTCGATCTGCCAGCGCAGCGCGGTCTGGGCGGCGTGCTCGCCCATGGACAGGCCGGTACGTGGTTCGGCGTTGCGTGGGATCTCCGGCTTGAACGGCTGGAGTGGGCGCAGCTTCGCCGCTATCTTGAGGCGTTCGCCGAGCGTACGGGCCGAGTTGAGCTTGAGCAGGGTGCGGCGCATCTCCTCGTTGACCGCCAGCGGGGCGTCGGAGGTGGTGTCCACACCGCCGGCGATGCCCACGTCGAGCTGCCCGAGGGCGATCTTGTTGGCGACCAGGATCGCCGCCTCCAGGCCGGTGCCGCACGCCTGCTGGATGTCGTACGCCGGGGTGTGCGGGTCGAGGCGGGAGCCGAGCACCACCTCGCGGGTGAGGTTGAAGTCGCGGGAGTGCTTGAGCACCGCGCCGGTGACCACCTCGCCGATGCGCTGCCCGGCCAGCCCGTAGCGGGCGATCAGGCCGTCGAGCGCCGCGCCGAGCAGGTCGGCGTTGGACGCGTCCGCGTAGCGGGAGTTGGAACGGGCGAAGGGGATGCGGTTGCCCCCGATGACCGCGACCCGCCGGATGCTCTGCACGATCCGCCTCCTCGATATGTGTTGCTCGAACCCTACTCGCCAGTAGGCTACGCCCATGACCGACAGGTACGCGAGCTTCGTCCAATCGGCCGCCGGCCGCGCGCTGGTCAAGCGCCTCGGGCTGCCCAACCCGCCGACACTGCGCCGGCACACCCCCGGCGACCCGCTGCTGCCCGGGCCGGCCCTGCTCGGCGCGGCCACCGGCAGCCGGTACGCCGCTCCGGTGGCCGCGAGACTGACCGCCGCCGGGGTCGAGCTGGCCGACCCGGCCGCCGAATGGACCGGGGGCGCTGAGGCGCCGGCTGCTCCGCACGGCGACAACCCGCGGCGGTACGGCGCTTTGCTGTTCGACGCCACCGGGATCACCGACTCGACCGACCTGCGCCAGCTCTACGACTTCTTCCACCCGCAGGCCCGGTCCGTGCTGCCCAGCGGCCGGGTGATCGTGCTGGGCAAGTCGGCGCGGGAGTGCGCGACCCCCCGCGAGGCGACCGCACAGCGCGCCCTGGAAGGGCTGGTCCGCAGCATCGGCAAGGAGTTCGGCCGGGGCATCACCGCGCAACTCGTCCAGGTGGCCCATGCCCAGGGCGACCCCAGCATCGGCCTCGAATCGACCCTCCGGTTCCTGCTGTCGGGCCGCTCCGCGTACGTCTCGGGGCAGGTCATCCGGGTCGCCGGCGGCACGGCGAGTATCCCGGCCGACTGGAACCGCCCGCTGGACGGGCAGGTCGTGCTGGTCACCGGCGCGGCGCGCGGCATCGGCGCGGCACTGGCGAAGGTGCTCGCCCGCGACGGCGCCAGGGTGGTGGCCCTGGACATCCCGGCCGCCGGCGACGCGCTCGCCGCGGTGGCCAACGAGGTCGGCGGCACCGCCCTCCAGCTCGACCTGACCGCACCGGACGCGCCCAGCCGGCTCGCCGAGCACCTGGCCACCCGGCACGGCCGGGTCGACGTGGTGGTGCACAACGCCGGCATCACCCGGGACAAGACGCTCGGCCGGATGGACGCCGACCGGTGGGACCAGGTCATCGACGTCAACCTCTCCAGCCAGGAACGGATCAACGACGTGCTGCTGGAGCGGGAGCTGATCCCGACCGGCGGGCGGATCATCGCGGTCTCCTCGATCGCCGGGATCGCCGGCAACCGGGGGCAGACCAACTACGCCACCAGCAAGGCCGGGGTGATCGGGTTGGTCGAATCGCTCGCGCCGACCCTGCGGGAGCGGGGGATCAGCGTCAACGCGGTGGCCCCCGGTTTCATCGAGACCCGGCTGACCGCGCGCATCCCGCTGGTGGTCCGCGAGGCGGGCCGACGGATGAACAGCCTGGCCCAGGGCGGGTTGCCGGTCGACGTGGCGGAGACGATCGGCTGGCTGGCCTGGCCGGCCAGCGGCGCGGTCACCGGAAACGTGGTCCGGGTCTGCGGCCAGAGCCTGCTGGGGGCGTGATGCGGGAAACGAGCGGGCCGGACGACGACCTGTCGCTGCACGAGCTGATCGACGGGCCGACCGAGGCGTTGACGGCGGAGACCGTGGCGGCGGCGCTCGGGCCGTCGTCGGGCAGCCGTAACCGGGTCGACCTGGCCCGGATGCCGGCGGCCGGGGCGCTGCACCGACGGGCGCTGCTCGGGGCGCTACCGGGCCTCGGCGGTGGGCGGCGCGGGCCCGAGCTGCCCGCGGTCGAGTTGACAGTGGGCGGGGTGACAGTCGACCGGGGGCACCTGGCCGACTACGACCGGGTCTGCGGGTTCCGGCTCACCGATCGGCTGCCCGCGACGTTCCCACACGTCATGGGCTTTCCGTTGACGCTGCGGCTGATGACCGCGCCGGACTTCCCGATGCCGCTCATCGGGCTGGTGCACGTCGGCAACCGGATCACCACGCACCGCCCGATCAGCGCCGACGAGACCCTCGACTTCAGCACGTACGCGGAGAACCTGCGCCCACACGACCGGGGGCGGCAGGTGGACGTGGTGCTGGTCGGCTCGGTGGCCGGGGAGGAGGTCTGGCGCGGTGTCTCGACGTACCTCGGTCGGGAGGGCGAGCCGGGCGGGCGCGATCGAGGCGAACGTCCCGCGCCGCCGGTGGCCACCGCCCGCTGGCGGGTGGAAACGCGCGTCGGCACGGAGTATGCGCGCGTCTCCGGCGATCACAACCCGATCCACACCTCCCGACTGGGCGCACGGCTGTTCGGCTTCCGCCGGCCGATCGCGCACGGCATGTGGAGCAAGGCGCGCTGCCTGGCCGCGCTGGAGGCCCGGCTGCCGGACGCGTACACCGTCGAGGTCGCCTTCAAGCTGCCCGTGCCGCTGCCGAGCACTGTGAACTTCGCGCTTCTGCCGGACGGCGGGTTCGCCCTGCACGACTCGGGTGGCCGACCGCACCTGGCCGGTCTCGTGCGCTGAGTCAAGTCACCCCTTGGCAGGGATGTCCGCGTGCGCTAGGTTGTTCTCAGAGCGAGATGTTCTCAGACTGAGAGAGACGTGATGAACGAGCAGGAGTTCCTGGCCGCGTACGACCCCCGGGCCTATCCGTCGGTCGCGGTGACCGTCGACGTGGTGGCGCTGACCATCCGCGACGCCGCGCTGCACCTGCTGCTGATCCGGCGCGGCGAGGCACCCTTCGCCGGGCACTGGGCACTGCCCGGCGGCTTCGTCCGCCCCGACGAGGACCTGACCGCCGGCGCCCGGCGGGAGTTGGCCGAGGAGACCGGGCTCGGCGGCGAGGCGCTGCGCCGCGTACACCTGGAGCAGTTGGGCAGCTACGGCGCCCCCGACCGCGACCCGCGCATGCGCGTCGTCTCGATCGCCCACCTCGCGTTCGCCCCCGACCTGCCCGACCCGGCCGCCGGCACCGACGCCGACGAGGCGATCTGGCTGCCGGTGACCGCGTTGACCAGCCGACAGCTCGCCTTCGACCACGGCCGGATCATCGACGACGCGCTGGAACGGGCCCGGTCCAAGCTGGAGTACACCCCGCTGGCCACCCGCTTCCTCGCCGCCGAGTTCACCATCAGCGAGCTGCGCGCCGTCTACGAGACGGTCTGGGGGCACCCGCTGCACGCCGGCAACTTCCACCGCAAGGTGCTCTCCGTGCCGGGCTTCGTGGAGAGCACGGGCGCCAGCACCGAGCGCGGTGGCGCCCGGGGCGGCCCCCGCGCCCGGCTCTACCGGGCCGGCGACGCCCGGCTGCTGCATCCGGCGCTGCTGCGCCCCGCCCGCGAGGAGACGGTCCGGTGAGGGCCACCGAAGCCATCCGCCTGGTCGCGACCGCCCGCACCGACGCCGACCTGTTCGGCGCCGACCAGCCGGCCCGCCGCTACCGCGAGCTGGTCGCGGCCCTGCACCCCGACCGGCTACCCACCGACCCGGCGGTACGCGCCGACGCCCTCGACGCGTTCGTCCACGTCACCACCCGGTGGCGGGCCCGGCAGGTCACCGTCCTCGGCGACTACCGGCTCGGGTCGCCGGCCCACTCGGGCGACCTGGCCGATCTCTACGACGTCGGCGACGACCGGCTGCTCAAGCTCCCCCGCCGGCCCACCGACAACGACCTGATGGCCCGCGAGGCAGCCGCCCTACGCACCATCGCCGAGCGTGGCGACCCGCGCTACCTGCCGTACGTGCCCCGACTCGTCGACGAGTTCCGGCATTGCGACACCGCGACCGGCGCGGAACGGCGGATCAACGTGCTCGCCACCGCACCCGGCCTGCACGACCTGCATGAGGTGCGGCGCGCGTACCCCGACGGGCTGGACGCCCGGGACGTGGCCTGGATGTGGCGGCGGCTGCTGGTGGTGCTCGGCCTGGCCCACCGGGCGGGCCTGGTGCACGGCGCGGTCCTGCCGCGACACGTGCTGATCGAGCCGGACGCACACGGGGTGGTGCTCGTCGACTGGTGCTTCTCCGCCCCCGTCGGCGGCACGATCCCGGCGCTGGTGCCCGGCCACCAGGAGTGGTATCCACCGGAGATCCTCCAGAAGCGGCAGTGCGGGCCGGGCACCGACATCTGGATGGCCACCCGCTGCATGACCTCGCTGCTGGACCGCCACGCGCCGCGCGAGTTGCTCACCTTCGCCCAGGGCTGCCGGCAGCGCCTGCTCAAGGACCGGCCCGACGACGCCTGGCGCCTGCTGCGCGAACTCGACCAGGTGCTGGACCGGCTCTACGGGCCACGCACCTTCCGACCCTTCACCCTCACCCCGTAAGGAGCTGTCATGGGCAGTGGAATCTGGTCCACCGACGTGTACGACGCCGCCGACCGCTACCGCCGGTCCACCGGCAAGAGCGCCTTCTCCTACAGCGACAGCGGGGCACGCACCGTGCACCCCGCGCTCGACCCCCGGGACGCGACCCGCGAGAGCCGCGACTCCGACGAACACCCCCGGTCGACGCCCGTCGCGGTGCTCTTCGACGTGACCGGCTCGATGCGCACGGTGCCGCGCGTCCTACAGACCAAGCTGCCGCAGCTGCTCGGGCTGCTGCAACGGCAGGGCTACGCCAGCGACCCGCAGATCATGTTCGGCGCGATCGGCGACGCCACCTGCGACCGGGTGCCGTTGCAGGTGGGCCAGTTCGAGTCGGACAACCGGATGGACGACGACCTCGGCCGCATCGTCCTCGAAGGCGGTGGCGGCGGGCAGATGACCGAGTCGTACGAGCTGGCCATGTACTTCATGGCCCGACACACCGCCACCGACAACTGGGAGAAGCGCGGTCGGCGCGGATACCTGTTCATCATCGGCGACGAGCTGGCGTACCCACGGGTGAAGGCCCGGGAGGTCGCCGGTCTGATCGGCGACGACCTGGCGCAGGACGTGCCGCTGCGGCAGGTCGTCGACGAGGTGACCCGCCGCTGGGACACCTACTACCTCCTCCCCGCCGGCAGCCACTACGCCGGCAACGCCACCGTGCTCGACTTCTGGCGGGACCTGCTCGGGCAGAACGCCGTCGTGCTCGACGACCTGGACGCGGTCTGCGAGACCATCGCGCTCACCATCGGCCTCGGCGAGCAGGCCATCGACCTGGACGAGGGCCTTCGCCACCTGGACCACGCCGGTTCCACCGCCACCGGCACCGTGTCGAAGGCGCTGGCCCGCCTCGGCCGGGGACGCCGGGCCGAGGTGTCGACGCTGCCCGCCTTCACCGACACCACCGGTGGGGTGACCCGGCTGTGAGGCACCTGGCGGTGGTCGACCTGGGCTACGGCGACGCGGGCAAGGGCACGGTGGTGGACTGGCTCTGCGCCACCCGTCGGGTGCACACGGTGGTCCGCTTCAACGGGGGCGCGCAGGCGGCACACAACGTCGTGCTGCGCGACGGGCGGCACCACACGTTCGCGCAGTTCGGTGCCGGCACGTTCCATCCCGGCGTCGGCACGCACCTGTCCCGGCACGTGGTGGTGGACCCGTTGGCACTGGCCGCCGAGGCCGACCACCTCGCCACGGTCGGGGTGCCCGACGCGCTCGACCGACTCACCGTCGACGGGGAGGCGCTGCTCGCCACCCCGTACCACCGGGCCGCCAACCAGGCCCGGGAGATCGCCCGGGGAGCCGACCGGCACGGCTCCTGCGGGCTGGGGGTGGGCGAGGCCGTCGCGTACGGTCTCGCCCACCCGGACGACGCGCCCCGGGTCGCCGACTGCGACCACCCGGCGCTGCTGCGCCGGAGGCTGGGCATCCTGCGGGATCGGCTGACCGCCGAGCTGGGCCCGCTGGACGCGCCACCGGTTGCGGACTGCCTACCCGCGTTCAGCGGGTTCGCCGAGCGGGTTGCCATCGTCGACGGCAACTGGCTCGCCGCGGCGCTGCGCACCGGGACCTGCGTCTTCGAGGGCGCGCAGGGTGTGCTGCTCGACGAGTGGCACGGCTTCCACCCGTACACCACCTGGAGCACGACCACCTTCGCCAACGTCGACAGCCTGCTCGCCGAGGCGGGTAGATCCGGCGAGGTGACCCGGATCGGGGTGCTCCGGCTGGTCACCACCCGGCACGGGCCGGGCCCGCTGGTGACCGAGGACCCGGCGTTGCCGTTCACCGACCCGCGCAACCCGACGAACCCGTGGCAGGGCCGGTTCCGGTTCGGCCACTTCGACGCGGTCGCCCACCGGTACGCCCTCGCCGCGGCCGGCGGCGTCGACGGCCTGGCGCTGACCCACCTCGACCTCGCCGACCCCGCCCTGCGGATCTGCCGTCGCTACGACACCACCGACCGGCTCACCCCGGGCCCGCCCGGCGACCTGGACCGGCAGGCCGCGCTCACCGCCCGCCTGCTGCGCTCCCGTCCGGTGTACGACGACCAGCCACCAGACTGGGCCGAGGCGGTACGCGCGGAGCTGGACGCACCCGTGGTGCTGACCTCGCACGGCCCCACCGCCGACGACAAGACCCCGCACGGCCCGCTGCTCGCCCCACCGGCCCTGGTGCACGCCGGCTGACGACTGGACGGCCGAAGGCCCGTGATCCGGCGACTCGCCCACCGGGCCGGTCGCACCCGGCAAGCATGGGGGCATGGAAGCCCTCCTCGACCTCCTCCGTGGGACGGTCACGTCGCCGTGGGTGTACCTGGTGATTTTCGGGCTCACCGCGATCGACGGGTTCTTCCCCGTGGTGCCGGGCGAGGCGGCGGTGATCACCGCGGGGGTGCTCGCGGCGAGCGGTGGGCACCCCAACCTGGTTCTGGTGATCGTGAGCGCGGCCATCGGCGCGCTGGTCGGCGACCATGTCTCGTACGCCATCGGACGGGGCGGGGGCGCCCGCCGACTGGCCCGCCTCCCCAACGGCAGCCGCCGGCGGGCCAGCTCAGAGTGGGCCCGCCGAGCCGTGCAGCGGCGTGGCGGAGTCATCCTGACCACCAGCCGGTACGTGCCGGGCGGCCGGACCGCCGTCACCCTCACCATGGGCGCGGTGCGCTATCCCCGCCGCTCCTTCCTGCTGTACGACAGCATCGGCGCCGGCACCTGGGCGGTGTACTGCGGGCTGCTCGGCTATTTCGGCGGGCTGGCGTTCGAGCGTGAGCCGGTGAAGGGCGCGCTGGTCGGGGTGGGTTTCTCGGTGGTCGTCACGTTCGGGCTGGAGGGGATCCGGTGGCTGCGCCGCAAGGCCCGCCGCCACGCCTCCTCCCGCCACTGACCAGCTCGCGGCGACGGGGGCCGGGGCGGGGGTGTCACAGCAGGTCGGCGTCGTACACCAGGATGGCCAACTGCACCCGGTTGCCCGCGTGGAGTTTCGCCAGCGCCCGGCTGACGTGCGCCTTGACGGTGGCCTCGCTCATCGTCAGCCGCCGGGCGATCTCCGCGTTGCCGTGCCCGCGCGCCACCTCCCGGACGATCACCAGCTCCCGCTCGGTGAGCGGTGCGAGCCGCTGCCGGGCCGCGTCCCGGCGGGCCGGGCCACGCTCGGCGAACGAGCTGATCAGACGCCGGGTCACCGTCGGGGCGAGCATCGCGTTCCCGGCGGCGACCGTCCGGACGGCGGCGGCCAGCTCGCGGGGCGGGGTGTCCTTGAGCAGGAAGCCGACCGCGCCGGCCCGCAGCGCCCGGTGCACGTACTCGTCGAGGTCGAAGGTGGTCAACATGATCACTTTCGATCCGGCGGCGACCACCTCGGGCGCGATGGTCAGCCCGTCAACGCCCGGCATCCGCACGTCGAGCAGCACGACGTCGGGGCGCAGCCGTTGGGCCTGTTCCAGCGCGCCGGCGCCGTCCGCCGCCTCACCGACCACGGTTATGTCCTCCGCCGCCTCCAGGATCAGCCGCAGCCCGGCCCGGACCAGTTGCTCGTCGTCGACGACCACCACCCGGATCACGCCGCGCCCGCCAGCGGAATCAGGGCCCGGACCAGGAAGCCGTCGTCCACGGCAGTCGCCTCCAACCGGCCGCCCAGCAACTCCACGCGCTCACGCAACCCCAGCAGCCCCTGCCCGGCGCCGGGCAACGCCGGCCCGCCCCCGGACGGGCCGTTACGGACCAGCACCTCCAGCCCGTCCGGCAGGTAGCGCAGGCAGACGGTCGTCTCGGCGTCGGCGGCGTGCTTGCGCACGTTGGTCAGCGCCTCACGGACCACCCGGTAGGCGGTACGCCCCAGCGTCGCCGGTAGTGCCCTCGGCACGCCCTCGTCCTGCCGGGACACCCGCAACCCGGCGGCACGGGACTCCCCGATCAACTCGTCCAACGTGTCGAGCCCTCGCTCCGGCGTCACGGCCGGCCCGGTCTGGCGCAGCACGCCCAGCACCTCGCGCAGGTCGGTGAGCGCCTGCCGGCCGGTCGTCCGGATCAGCGCGGCGGCCTCGACGGTCGCCGGGTCCCTGGCGGTCACCTCCAGCGCCCCGGCATGCACCACCATCAGCGAAACCCGGTGCGCCACCACGTCGTGCATCTCCCGGGCGATCCGGGTCCGCTCCTCGGCGCGGACCCGGTCGGCGCGGGCCTCCTGCTCACGCTCCAGCCGCTCGGCCCGATCCCGCAGCGCGGCGAGCGTGTCCTGGCGGGCCCGCACCCAGAGGCCGAAGACCAACGGCAGCCCGACCAGGCAGGCGGCGAGCAGCAGCACGTTGCCGGTGGTGGCGGTGGTGATCCGGCGTACGCCACCCACCGCCAGCCCGACCAGCACCCCACCGGTCAGCACCACTGCCGCACCGGCGAGGTAGCCGACGAGTTGGCGACCGCGCAGCCGCAGACCCGCCTGGTACGAGGCCAGCACCCCGGCGGCCGCCGCGGCGAGCACCCACCAGCCGACCGCCGCGGCCAGGAACAACGGCCAGCGGCGGGTCCGGATCGTGCCGGCGGCCCACGCCGAGGCCAGCGTGATCAGCAGCACGACCGCTCCCGGCAGCGGCGAGCGGACTCCGATGTCACCGGCTGCGCTGGCCCAGACCGCTGCCCCCACCGTGACGGCGAGCAGCAGCGGGCCGTACCGCTGGACGACCCGCCGGAGGGCGACGGCGCTGGAGGCCACCCGACGAGCCTAGGGCTCGGCCGACGGATCGGGTCGCCCCGCGACGCCGTACCCGGGTGAGGTGGGGGATGACCCCGACCCGCCGTCCGGGCCGGCCGCTACCTAAGTAGTGCCGCCCGCCTGACCACTGGCCGATGGCAGGGGCCGCCGCCGGCACGAGCATCGGGATCATGGATCTGCTCGACCTGCTGCACGAGACGATGTCCTCGCCCTGGGTGTACCTGGCGATCTTCGCGATCGCGGTGCTCGACGGCTTCTTTCCGGTGGTGCCGAGCGAGACCGCGGTGATCACCGCGGGGGTGTTCGCGGCCTCCGGCACGCCGTACCTGCCCGCGGTGGTCCTGGTGGCCGCCGCCGGGGCGCTGGTCGGCGACCACATCTCGTACGCCATCGGACGGGGTGGCGGGGCGCGGCTGCTGGACCGGCTGCCACCGGACGGTCGACGTCGGGCCGCCATCGAGCGGGCCCGCCGGGGCATCGCGACGCGCGGTGGCCTGATCCTCACCGTGGCCCGCTACGTGCCGGGCGGCCGGACCGCGGTCACCCTCACCATGGGCGCGGTGCACTATCCCCGGCGACGGTTCCTGGCCTTCGACGCGCTCGCCGCCGGCTCGTGGGGGCTCTACTCGGCGCTGGTCGGCTACCTCGGCGGGCTGGCCTTCGAGCAGGACCCACTGCGTGGTCTCCTGCTCGGTCTGGGTCTCGCCCTGACGGTGACGGTGGTCGTCGAGGTGGTCCGTTGGCTGCGCGACCGCCGCCGCGCGGGGCGGGCCGGCGAGGCCGGTACCGACGCTGTCTCCGCCGGGGCCGTCAGTCGGCCGGCGGACGCCAGGTGACACCGTGCAGGAGTTGGGCGGCACCGAGCCAGGCCACGTTCATCATCCGGGTGGCCGTCTTCTCCGGCTCGGCCTCGGGGTGGTCGGCGAGCCAGTCGGCCAGCGACTCGGAGGCGCCGACCAGGGCGTACGCGACGACCTCCAGGTCGATGGCGGCGATCTCGCGGCCCTCGGCGCGCAACGCGTGGTCGAGCATGCCGGCGACCACCTCGACCAGCCGGGCCCGCATGGTGGCCAGCTCGCCGGCGAACGGCTGCTCGCCCCGGGCCTGCCGGTAGAGCACCGCCCAGCCGTCCCGGTGGGCCCCCACGAAGCCGAAGAACGCCTTCAACCCACGCCAGAGCCGCTCGTCGGCTGCCAGGTCGGGGGCGGCGGCGCCGGCGATGGCCTGCATCATCCGGGTGCCCTCGCGGTGCAGGCAGGCGACGAAGAGCTCCTCCTTGGTGCCGAGGTACGCGTACACCATGGGTTTGGAGATGCCGGCGTCCTCCGCGATCTCGTCCATGCTGGCGGCGTGGAAGCCGCGCCGGGAGAAGACCTTGACGGCCGCGTCGAGCATCTGCTGCTCGCGGACGGCGCGGGGCAGACGCTTGAAGGCGGGGACGCTGGACACCTTGCGAGCATACCTACTCGTGCGTAGGGTTACGCGCGAGTAGCCAAATCTTCCGGAAGGCGCACCTGATGACTGACTTCGACCCGGCCACCTTCGCCAACGTCGGCCCCAAGGAGTTCGCCCAGCTGGTCAAGTCCACCCCGGACGACAAGATCGCCCAGGTGATGTCCGGTGACCTGCGCGGCAAGGTCCTGGGTGAGGTGTTCGGCCGGATGCCGTCGCTGTTCCGCGCGGACCGGGCCGGTTCCACCAACGCGGTCATCCACTGGGTCATCACCGGTCGCCCCGACGGCGGCAGCGACACCTACGAGGTGGTCATCGCCGACGGCAAGTGCGTCGTCAACGAGACCCCGCAGCACGACCCGAAGCTGAGCCTCACCATGGGCCCGGTCGAGTTCCTGAAGATCGTCTCCGGTGGCGCCAACCCGGTGATGATGTTCATGACCGGCAAGCTGAAGGCGAAGGGCGACCTCGGCCTCGCGGCCAACATCGCCAACCTGTTCGACATCCCCAAGGCCTGACATGGCTGAGTTCTCGCTCGACCTGAACGAGGAACAGCGGGATCTACGCGACTGGGTGCACGGCTTCGCCGCCGAGGTCGTGCGCCCGGCCGCCGCCGAGTGGGACGAGCGCGAGGACACCCCGTGGCCGGTGATCCAGGAGGCCGCCAAGGTCGGCCTCTACGGCTTCGAGTTCCTCGCCACCTGCTGGGCCGATCCGACCGGGCTCTCCCTGCCGATCGCCAGCGAGGAACTCTTCTGGGGTGACGCCGGCATCGGCCTGAGCATCTTCGGCACGTCCCTCGCCGTCGCCGCCATCTACGGCGCCGGCACCCCCGACCAGATGATCGAGTGGGTGCCGCAGTGCTTCGGCGACGTCGACTCGCCAGCCGTCGCCGCGTTCTGCACCAGCGAGCCCGAAGCCGGCTCGGACGTCGGAGCGATGCGCACCCGGGCCGTCTACGACGAGGCCACCGACGAGTGGGTGCTCACCGGCCAGAAGGCGTACGCCACCAACGGCGGAATCGCCGGAGTGCACGTGGTCACCGCCTCCGTCGACCCCACGCTCGGCTCCCGGGGCCAGGCGGCGTTCGTCGTACCGCCCGGCACCGGCGGCCTGGCCGCCACCCGCAAGCTGCGCAAACTCGGCCTCCGCGCGTCACACACCGCGGACGTCTTCCTCGACGGGGTGCGCGTACCCGGGCGCTGCCTGCTCGGCGGCAAGGACGCCCTCGACGAACGGTTGGCCCGCGCCCGCTCCGGAAAACGGGCCACCGGACAGGCCGCGATGCGTACCTTCGAGCTGTCCCGGCCCACGGTCGGCGCGCAGGCGCTCGGCGTGGCCCGTGCCGCCTACGAGTACGCCCTGGACTACGCGAAGGACCGGGTCCAGTTCGGACGGCCGATCATCGAGAACCAGGCGGTCGCGTTCGCGCTGGCCGACATGCGGATGGAGATCGACGCGGCCCGGCTGCTGGTCTGGCGTGCCTCCTGGATGGGCCGCAACAACCGCCCGTTCACGGCGGGTGAGGGGTCGATGTCCAAGCTCAAGGCCGGCGAGGTGGCGGTGTCGGTCACCGAGAAGGCGGTGCAACTGCTCGGCGGGGCGGGTTTCCTGCGGGACCATCCGGTCGAGCGCTGGTACCGCGACGCCAAGATTTACACCATCTTCGAGGGCACCTCGGAGATCCAGCGACTGGTCATCTCCCGGGCGATCTCCGGGATGCAGATCCGCTGACCCGTCGGCCCGGCCCGCCTCGGCGGGGCCGGGCCGCGGGGCCGTCCGGCCCACGATCCGTGCCGTCTTCGTCACCCCACGCCGACGCGAACTGGGCCTTCAGCCGCGCCCAGTGCATGATCAAGGAAAGACGCCCTGCTGGGCGGGGAGCCCCGTCGCCCCGTCCGCGTACCACCCCGAGGAGGTCTGCGGCATGGACCTGCCGTTCGTCGTTGCCACGCTGACCCGCCGTGGGCTGCTCACCCCCGGCGGCCCGATCCGGGTCGCCTCGCAGCTCAACGCACTGCGAACCTGGGGATGGAGCCTGGCGGGCGAACTACGCCAGGCAGCCGCCCGGGATCCCGGCCGGCCAGCCGTCATCGACGAGGACGGCGTCGAGCTGACGTACCGCGACCTGCTCGACCGCGCCGAACGGATGGCCCGATCGATGCGGGCGGGTCTCGGCGTACAGGCCGGCGACCGGATCGGTGTGCTCTGCCGCAACCACCACGGGCTGATCGAGACGATCGTCGCCGCCACCCTGCTCGGCGTCGACGCGGTGCTGGTCAACACCGGGCTCTCCGCCGCCCAGCTGGGCACCGTCGCGGAGGAGCAGCGGCTACGGCTGCTGGTGCACGACGACGAGTTCGCCGAGCAGGTCCTCGGCCTCCCCGCCGAGCTGCCCCGGCTCGACGAACGCGCCCGCGAGGAGCTGGTGGCCGGGGCGCTGCCGGGCGACCTGCACCCACCGGAGCGGGATGGCCGGATCATCGTGCTCACCTCCGGCACCACCGGAACACCCAAGGGCGCTCGCCGGCCCACGCCGAGCGGTTTCGGCCCGTTGGTGTCCATCATCGACCGCATACCCCTGCACGCCCGCGACCGGGTGATGATCGCCGCGCCGATCTTCCACACCTGGGGATTCGCCGCCCTCCAGGTCTGTCTGGCACTGCGGGCCACCATCGTGCTGCACCGCCGCTTCGACCCGGCCGCCACGCTCGCCGCCCTGACCGCGCACCGGTGCGACGCGCTGTTCGCCGTACCGGTGATGGTGCAGCGGCTGCTGGAGGTGCCCCCGCCGGACCCGCGCCCCGCACTCAAGGTCGTCGCGGTCAGCGGCTCCGCCCTGCCCGGTGGACTGGCACCGAAGTTCATGGACGTCTACGGCGACGTCCTCTACAACCTCTACGGCTCCACCGAGGTCTCCTGGGCCTCCATCGCCGGCCCACCGGACCTGCGGCAGGCGCCCACCACCGCCGGTCGCCCACCGCACGGCACCCGCCTGGAGTTGCTCGGCGACGACGGCCAACCGGTACCGGAGGGACGGGTCGGACGGATCTTCGTGGGCAACGAGATGCTCTTCGAGGGCTACACCTCCGGGGCCCACCGGGAAACCCACGACGGCCTGCTCGACACCGGCGACCTCGGCCGGCTCAACGCCGACGGGCTGCTCTTCGTCGACGGCCGGGCCGACGACATGATCGTCTCCGGTGGTGAGAACGTCTTCCCGTCCGAGGTGGAGGACCTCCTCGCGCAACTACCGCAGGTCCGCGAGGCCGCCGTGATCGGCGTGCCCGACCCCGAGTACGGCCAACGCCTGTCGGCGTTCCTCGCCCTGCACCCCGAAGAGACGCTCGACCCCGACGCGGTACGCGAGTACGTCCGGCACTACCTGGCGCGATTCAGCGTCCCCCGGGACGTGATCTTCGTGAAGTACCTGCCCCGCAACGCCACCGGCAAGGTGCTCGCCCGCGAACTGCGCCGCTACTACGGCTGACCGGCCTCGCGCTCAGCCCGGGATCGCGATCCGGCCCTCGATCGCGGCGGCGGCGATGTCGGTGCGGTGCTGCGAACCGGCCAGCTCGACCCCGTCCACCAGCGCGTACGCCGCATCCCGGGCGGCGGCCAGGTCGGCGCCGGTGGCCGTACCGCAGAGGACCCGGCCGCCGGCGGAGAGCAACGCGCCGTCGTCGGCCCGGCGGGCGGTGCCCGCGTGGATGATGCCCGGTCGGTCCGCGCCGGTGATCACGTCGCCGGTACGCGGCGCGGCCGGGTAACCCGGCGCGGCGAGCACCACCGTCACGGCGCTGCCGTCCCGCCAACGCAGCGGCGGGTGCTCGGCCAACGTGCCGGTGGCCGCCGCGTGCAGCAGCCCGCCCAGCGGCGTCTCCAGCAGCGCGAGCACCACCTGGGTCTCCGGGTCACCGAAGCGCGCGTTGAACTCGATCACCCGAGGGCCGGCGGAGGTGATCGCGAGCCCGACGTAGAGCAGGCCGGCGAACGGGGTGCCCCGACGACGCATCTCCGCCAACGTCGGGTGCACGACGTCGCGCATGACCTCGTCGACCAGGCCGGCCGGTGCCCAGGGCAGCGGCGCGTACGCGCCCATGCCGCCGGTGTTCGGCCCGGTGTCGCCGTCGCCCAGCCGCTTGAAGTCCTGTGCCGGCACCAGCGGCAACGCCGCCTCACCGTCGGTGACCACGAAGAGGCTGACCTCCGGGCCGTCGAGGAACTCCTCGATGACGACCCGCCCACACTCGCCGGCATGCGCCAACGCGGCCGACCGGTCGTCGGTCACCACCACACCCTTGCCGGCGGCGAGCCCGTCGTCCTTCACCACGTACGGGGCGCCGAACTCGTCAAGCGCCCGAGCGGTGCTGTCCTCGTCCGTGCAGACGTACGCCCGGGCGGTCGGCACGCCGGCGGCGGTCATCACGTCCTTGGCGAACGCCTTGGAGCCTTCCAACTGCGCGGCCGCGCCGGAAGGACCGAACACGGCGATGCCCTTGGCGCGTACCGCGTCGGCGACCCCGGCGACCAGCGGCGCCTCGGGCCCGATCACCACCAGGTCGGCAGCGGTCTCCACGGCCAACGCCGCCACCGCGGCCGGATCGGAAGCGTTCACGGCCCGCAACTCGGCTAACCCGGCGATGCCCGGGTTACCGGGCGCGGCGACAAGCGCGGAAACGCCCGGATCGCCCACCAGACCAAGGGCGAGCGCATGCTCCCGCCCACCGCCACCCACCAAAAGAACCCGCACGCCCGAGATCCTACTGTCCCCCTTCGCCCCGCCGTTGCGGCCAGCCTTCGGTGATCAAGAGGTTTGCGTCGGCGATGGACTCGTTCTTGACGCAAACCTATTGATCATCTTCGTGGGGAGGCCGCGATCGCCTGACGGACCGTGTGGGGGATGTACTCGGGGTGGAGGGTGAACGAAGCAGCCCCGGAGGACCCGCTGCCACCTGCCGGACCGGTGCAACTGTCGGACCTGGTCCCTGGTCAGGCCGGCACGCAGAGCCTGACCCAGAGTAACCATGCCGTCCTGCCCGGCCGCGACCTGGCGAAGTAGCTGGTGTGCACCCACACCCACACCCTGCCCAAGTGCCCTGCCCGACCAAAGCCCCTGTGGACAACCCCCGGAGCCCCTGTGGATAACTCCACCCCACCGCCTCGGTGATCAAGAGCTTTACGTCAATCTAGCGGCGAGATTCGACGCAAACTTCTTGATCACTGAGGCGGTGGGGGTGGGGTGGGTGGGTGGGTGGGGTTGGGGTGGGGGTGGGGGTTAGGGGAGGAGGGGGTGGAGGAGGACGTTTTCTTCTCGGCCTGGGCCTACGCCTACGACGCTGACCCGGGTGTTGCAGAGTTCTTCGACCCGCGCGATGTAGCGGCGGGCGTTCTCCGGCAGGTCGTCGACTGTGCGGGCCTTGGTGATGTCCTCCCACCAGCCGTCAAGCTCCTCGTAGACGGGCTTGGCGTGGTGGAAGTCGGTCTGGCTCATCGGCATGTCGTCGACCCGGACACCGTTGATCTCGTAGCCGACGCAGATCGGCACCTTCGGCATGCCGGTGAGCACGTCCAGCTTGGTGATGACCAGGTCGGTGACGCCGTTGAGGCGGCAGGCGTACCGGGCGACGACCGCGTCGAACCAGCCGCACCGGCGTTCCCGGCCGGTGGTGGTGCCGTACTCCGCGCCGATCTTGCGCAGGTGGTCACCGTTGGCGTCGAACAGCTCGGTCGGAAACGGGCCCGCACCGACCCGGGTGGTGTACGCCTTGCTCACCGCGATGACCTTGTTGATCGCGGTCGGCGGGATGCCGGCACCCACGCAGGCGCCGCCGGCGGTCGGGTTGGACGAGGTCACGAAGGGGTACGTGCCGTGATCCATGTCGAGCATGGTGGCCTGGGCGCCCTCCAGCAGCACCGTCTCACCCCGGTCCAGGGCGTCCCAGAGCATCGCCCGGGTCTCCGCGATGTACGGCTTGAGCCGCTCCGCGTACTCCAGGTACTCCTCGACGGTGGCCTCAAGGTCGATCGCCTTGCGGTTGTAGACCTTGAACAGGATCTGGTTCTTCTCGCGCAGGGCGAGTTCCAGCTTCTTGCGCAGGATGCCCGGGTCGAGCAGGTCCTGGAGGCGGATGCCGATTCGGGCGACCTTGTCCCCGTACGCCGGGCCGATGCCACGGCCGGTGGTGCCGATCCGGGACGATCCGAGGTAACGCTCGATCACCCGGTCCAGGGCCCGGTGGTGCGGCATGATCAGGTGCGCGTCACCGGAGATCCGCAGCCGGGACACGTCGACACCGCGCTCGGCCAGGCCGTCGATCTCGGCGAGCAGCACCTTCGGGTCGACCACCACGCCGTTGCCGATGACGATCATCGCGTCCGGTGAGAGCGCGCCGGACGGCATCAGGTGCAGCGCGTACTTCTGGCCGTCCGGGGTGATCACCGTGTGCCCGGCGTTGTTGCCGCCGGAGTAGCGCACGACGTAGTCGACCCGCTCACCCAGCAGGTCGGTAACCTTGCCCTTGCCCTCGTCGCCCCACTGAGCGCCGATGAGCACGATCGCTGGCATCTTTTCCGCCTCCAGAAGGCTCGGGTGCCAGGTGGCGACCGCTCGGCGAGCCCGGGGTGTCAGGTTAACAAGTAGTGACGGCGTGGCCGGCAGGGGTCGCGTCGAGAGGCAGGAGGCTCCTTCCGTGTACGACGTGGTACTGCTCACCCTCGGTTCGGAGCGGGACGCTCCCGGGGGCTGTGGCAGCGGCGGGGCCTGCTGCGGCGGTGCGACCGAGGCCGACGCCGCCCCGACCAGCCAGACCAACACCGAGCAGGCCGACGCCGAGCAGGCTGACACCAGCCAGGCCGACACCGAGCTGGCCGACAACAGCCAGGCCGACACCGACCAGGCTGACACCAGCCAGGCCGACAGCGGGCACTGCGCGACGGATCGGCCCCGGGTGCCGGTGCTGGCCTGCGCCGATGCGCTGAACAGCCGGGGCGCCCGGGTGGAGACGGTCACCGCCCGCTCCGACGCGGAGATCGACGCGGTGTTGGCTCGGCTCGACGGCCCGCCCCGCCCGGACGGCCTCATCTGGCCGGACCCGGACAGCAAGACTCGGCTGGTCGTCGCCACGGCCAGCGACGGGCAGTTGCGCGCCGTGCTGCGCCGGCTGGTCCGGCGGTACGCCCCGGCGCCGAGCCGCCGCCCGGCGGATCTGCCCGGCAACCGGACCCTGCCCGACCTGCCGCCGGTGGCCGTACTCCCGCTCGACCCGGCCCGCACCGGCACCCACCGGGACCTGGCCGCGCAGCTCGGGCTGCCCCGCGACCCGGCGGCGGTGGCCGCCGCGGTGCTGGACGGCACGCCGCGCCGGCTGGACCTGCTGCGCAACGACGGCGGCTCGGTGACCCTGGACGGGGCCCTCCTCGGCGCCGCCGACGACGCGGGCCGGCCACTGCACTGGCGTGCCCGGGTGGAGGTCGACGACACCATCCTCAGCAACGGTGACGAACCGCTGCTGGCCTGCGCGGTCGGCAACGCCGGCGGGTACGCGACGCTCGACGACGTGACGCTGCTGACCGCGCCGGACCCGGCCGACGGCCAGGTCGAGGTCGCGGTGGCCGTGCCGGTGGTCGTCCGCTCGGCGTTGGGGCGCAAGCGGGTACGCCTCGAGGTTCGGCGGGCCCGTGGCCGGGCGGTGTCGGTGCTGCCCAGGGAGGGCAAGGTGCCGTACCTCGACGATGGTGTCGAGGGTGAGCTGACCCGCAAGCGTTCCTGGTGGATCGAGCCCGGCGCCTGGGCGGTCTGGTCGATCTGATCTCGGCTGCGCCGACCGGCCGACCTGGCTGCGCCGACCGGCCCTCCTGGGCGGATGGGCCTATCCTCGCAAGAGGACTGGGGAGGGCCGTAATGGACGAGAACGCCGACCGGGCGCAGGTGCCCGGCCAGCAGCCGGTGCCGGAGCGGGACATCGAACCACTCTGGCCGCCAGATCCGGGCGACCGGGGCGCGGGTGGGGCGGTGCCCCCCTGGGCGGCGGTCGCCGAGCAGCGGGGTGGTCCGGCAGCGTCGACCACCACGCCACCGGTGGCCGCGCCGCCGATCGGTCGACCTCCGGTCCCCGGCCAGCCCGGCGCGGCGGCCCAGCCGCCGCCCTCGCCGGCGGACTACCCGTCGCTCACCGGTGCCGTTCCGGCCCCCGGAGGGTGGGGGGTCAGCGGCCCGTCCGGCACCGGATCGGGTTGGGCGCCGGCCCGGCCGAGTTGGCCGCCGCCGACCGATCCGGCCGCCGCGTCACCGCCGCCCACGACGAGCGGGCAGCCGACGCCACCGACGCCGGGCGCGCCCGGAAACAGCGGCGCGTCGGGCGGGCAGCCGAGCGCACCCACGCCGGGCGCGCCCGGAAACAGCGGCGCGTCGGGCGGGATCGGAACCCGCTCTGCCACGACACCACCCGGCGCCCCCGCGCGCCCGGACAGCCGACCGGCCGCGACCAGCGCCGCGAGCAGGGCGGGCGAGGTGGCGCAGACCGGCGACGTAGGTCCGGCCGGCGCGCCGGCCGTCGCGGGCGGCGTCGATCTGGACCTGCCGTTCACCCTGGACCAACCTGCCGCAGCCGCAAGCACCGACCGGTCCGCGCCCGCCGACAACCCCGCCAGGCCCGCCGGGCCTACCGGCCAACCCGCGCCCGCCGACAGCGCCGCCGGGGCCGCCGACGATTCGCCGGCGGCCGGACGCGCGCCGGCGGACTCCTCCGCAGCGGACCCCGCAGCGGCCGGCCCGGCGGCGCGGGCTGGTGGGCCGGGGTCGGACGGGTCCACCGGCGCACCGGCCCGGCCGGTCGCCGAGTCGCCGTGGGCTTATCCGCCGCAACGTCCGGCCGGGGCAGCCGCACCGGACGAGACCGCCGTAACGCCTCCGATCCCGCCCCCGCCGCCGCACCCGGTCGTCCCACACGTCGGCCCGGCGCCGGCGCACCCCGGGCAGCCGTTCGCCCCGGCCATTCCCGGGCAGGCGGGCCCGGAGCAGATTCCGCCTCCGCCGGATCTGACGCAGTTCGGCAACCCGCCGCCGGCTCACGCCGCGCCGCAGCACGTTCCGCCGCAGGCCGGGCCGACGACCCCACCGCCGGGGCCGTTCCCGCCCGCACCGGGTTGGTATCCACCGCCGTGGCAGCAGGGCGCGCCCGGCGCCACCCCTGGGCAGCCGTATCAGGAGGCCGACGGGGTGACCCGGGTGCCGGGCACCGCGTACCCGGACGCCACCGGTTATCCGGACGCGAGCTGGACACCGGAGGCACCCGCCGCGCCGACCGCCGAGGACTTCGCCCGCCGCCGCCAGGTCCGGCCCGCCGACCCGGTGGCGACCATGGGTGTCCGCGCGGTGGTCAACAAGATGGGCCTGCTCCGGCTCTCGCCGGGGCGACACGAGCAGGAGCTCAAGCGGGACATCGAGATGGTGCGCCGCAACTTCGGTGGTCTGCGGCAGGTGACCGTGGTCAACCCGAAGGGCGGCGCCGGCAAGACGGTGGCCATCCTGCTGCTCGCGATGACGTTCGGTCAGAAGCGCGGTGGCTACGTGCTGGCCTGGGACAACAACGAGACCCAGGGCACCCTGGGGATGCGCGCCCAACAGGACTTCCACTCCCGCACGGTGCGGGACATGCTGCGCGACCTCGGGCAGTTCCAGGGCGCGCACGGGCGGGTCGGCGACCTGTCGCAGTACGTCCGCTCGCAGGGCGAGGGGATGTTCGACGTCCTGGCCTCGGACGAGTCGGCCACCGGTGGCGAGATGTTGACCGCCGCCGCGTTCGCCGAGATCCGTGAGGTGGTCAGCCGGTTCTACAAGTTGATCTTCGTGGACACCGGGAACAACGTCCGGGCGCAGAACTGGCAGGCGTCGATGGATGCCACCGACCAGCTGGTGGTCACCATGTCGGCCCGGAACGACTCGGCGGAGACCGCCGCCCGGATGCTCGACCACCTGGAGCAGAGCGGCCGGCAACGGCTGGTCCGGCAGGCCGTGACGGTGGTGTCGATGCCGCCGTCCCGCAAGGAGATCGACCTGCCGGCCATCCAGGAGCACTTCGCGGCCCGCACCCGGGCGGTGCTGCTGGCGCCGTACGAGCGGCTCATCGACAGCGGCGAGCCGATCCGGTACGGCGGGCTGTCCTCGGCCACCCGGGACGCCTGGCTGAAGATCGCCGCCGCGGTCGCCGAAGGGTTGTAACCCGCCGACGGCCGGCCCGGTGTCGGGCCGGCCGTCGGCGTGGGGTCAGTTGCTCGCCAGCGCGTCCGCCGCGGCCGGGTCGCAGTCGCGCAGGAACTGGGCACAGCGCGCCGCCTCGTCGGCCTCGCCGATCTCGTCGGCGGCACGGGACAGCACGTACAGGCAGCGGAGGAAGCCCTGGTTGGGCTCGTGTGACCAGGGCACCGGGCCGTGGCCCTTCCACCCACTGCGGCGCAGCTGGTCGAGGCCCCGGTGGTAGCCGGTGCGGGCGTACGCGTACGCCGTCACCACCTGGCCCTGCGCGAACGCCCGCGCCCCGAGCTCCGCCCAGGCCGCGCTGTAGGTCGGGTAACCGGCGGCCACGTTGGCGTACGCCTCATCGGTGCCGGCCTCGTTGGCGGCGGCCAGGGCGGCGTCGGCCTCGTCGTTCGCGGGCAGGCGGGTGGCCGGTGGCTCTGGCAAAAGGTTCTGCATCGCCCCATTCAACCCGCTCAACAGGGCGACACGCGAGCGGGTCGGCCGACGCGTTCCGCTGAACGGCTGAGGAGTTGGTCACGCCTGCGGCCTATGCCGCAGCCTGGTGTTTTCCATTACAACTAATGGTCCGGAGCCTCCCCAGGAACCGGTAATGCGGGAGCCCGGTGGCCACGACCACCGGGCTCCTGTCCGTTCCGACCCGGCCCGAGGTTTGGCTGGCCCCGGCAGAGGGGCAGGATGGCCCGGTGCCGACCCCACCTCCCGCGGACGTCATCGAGCCGCACCTGCACGCCGGCGAGATCCAGACCCGGGCCGAGTTCGATCAGCAACTGGCCACCGGCCGGCTGACCGGGCTGACCGTGCAGGGCCTGCGGCTCGACCTCGCGCCGCTGCCCGACCTGACGGGTGTCGACGTGGCCGGCACCCTCTTCGTCGGTTGCCGGTTCGCGTCCCGGGACGTGGGCGCCGACCTGGTCCGACGCGGCGCGAACGTGGTGCCGCCGTTCTCCGGGCTGCCGTACCCGACCCAGCCGACGCACCTCTACACCCCTGACGACCTGGCCGCCGGGTTCGCCGAGGGTGGGTTCAGCGGGATGTACGACACCCGGGTGTACGACCACTACCGGGCGCACGGCGGCGCGCTGCCGGACGTCAAGGAGGCGCTGGGTCAGCGGCTGCACGACCATGGCGTGGACAACGCGCTGGCTGACGCCACCCGGGTCTGGCTGGCGGCGTACGGGCCGCAGTCGGTGGTGGGCATCATGGGTGGGCACGCGGTGCGCCGCGGCAGTCCCGCGTACCGGATGGCGGCCGTGCTGGGTTGGGAGCTGGCGCGGGCCGACCGGCTGGTGGTGACCGGTGGCGGCCCCGGCGTGATGGAGGCCGCGAACCTCGGCGCCTACCTGGCGGACCGGCCGGCGACCGACGTGACGACGGCGATCGACCTGCTGGCCACCGCCCCCGACTTCACCGACCACCACCGGTACACGGCCACCGCGCTGACGGTTCGCCAGCGGTACGCGGGTGTGCCCCGGCAGCGCGGCGACGATCTGGGCTGGGCCCGTGCCGGTGGGCTGGCCATCCCGACCTGGCTGTACGGACACGAGCCGGCGAACCTGTTTGCCGGGCGGATCGCGAAGTACTTCTCCAACGCGATCCGGGAGGACACCATCCTGCGGCTCGCCCGGGGCGGCATCGTCTTCGCGCCGGGGCGGGCGGGCACGGTGCAGGAGGTGTTCCAGGCGGCCACGAAGACCTACTACGGCACCGACGGCGCGAGCGGGGCGTACATCTTCCTGGACCGCGCCTACTGGACCACGGAACTGCCGGTGGAGGCGCTGCTGCGTCCGCTGCTGGCCGCGTCCCCGTTCGGCGACCTGTCGTCGACGATCCACCTGACCGACGACGTCCGCGAGGCGGTACGACTGCTGACGATGTGACGACGACGGCCGGCGCCCCGGGTGGGGAGCCGGCCGTCGGTGGGACGTCGTTACTTGGTCATCGTGGTGCCGGTCGAGCGCAGGTGCTCGCACGCCTCGACGACCCGCGCGGCCAGGCCTGCCTCGGCGGCCTTGCCCCAGGCGCGCGGGTCGTACTGCTTCTTGTTGCCGACCTCGCCGTCGATCTTCAGCACGCCGTCGTAGTTGCGGAGCATGTGGTCCGCGACGGGCCGGGTGAAGGCGTACTGGGTGTCGGTGTCGATGTTCATCTTCACCACGCCGTAGTCCAGAGCCTCGCGGATCTCGCTCAGCAGGGAGCCCGAGCCGCCGTGGAAGACCAGGCTGAGCGGCTTGTCCTTGCCGTACTTGGCGCCGACCGCCTCCTGGATCTGGTTGAGGATCTCCGGACGGAGCTTGACGTTGCCCGGCTTGTAGACGCCGTGCACGTTGCCGAAGGTCAGCGCCGCCATGTAGCGGCCCTTCTCGCCGAGGCCGAGTGCCTCGACCATGGCCAGGCCGTCCTCGGTCGTGGTGTAGAGCTTGTCGTTGATGGCGTTCTCGACGCCGTCCTCCTCGCCACCGACGACACCGACCTCGATCTCAAGGACGATCTTGGCCTTGGCGGCCTCGTCGAGCAGCTGCGCGGCGATCTGCAGGTTCTCCGCGACCGGCACGGCCGAGCCGTCCCACATGTGCGACTGGTACAGCGGCTCCTCGCCGCGCTTCACCCGCTCCTGCGAGATGCCCATCAGCGGACGGACGAACTTGTCCAGCTTGTCCTTCGGGCAGTGGTCGGTGTGCAGGGCGATGTTGACCGAGTACTTCTTGGCCACCTCGTGCGCGTACGCGGCGAACGCCACCGCGCCGGTGACCATGTCCTTGATCGAGGGACCGGAGAGGTACTCGGCGCCACCGGTGGAGACCTGGATGATGCCGTCGCTCTCCGCGTCGGCGAAGCCCTTGAGCGCCGCGTTCAGCGTCTGGGAGGAGGTCACGTTGATTGCGGGGTACGCGTACCGGCCAGCCTTGGCGCGGTCCAGCATCTCCGCGTAAGCCTCGGGGGAAGCGATGGGCATGTGATGCGCTCCTTACTTACCACTCTCGGCCTGCTGGCCGCTGTTCTTCATTTGTGCGCCGGACCGCGCTGTCCTCCGACCCGAAGTATCCCGTAGGTGGGGTGCGCCGGAACAACCGACCCGGGTGCGAGCCGTTCACCGTCGATCCAGGTTGTCCGGCACGACGACACTGATCAGCCAGGTGACCACGGTCATCACGATGGCTCCCCAGAACGCCGGCCAGAAGCCGTCCACCTGGAACGGCAGGTCGAGCCCGCGGGCGATGCGTTCGGTGAGCAGGAACAGCAACGCGTTGACCACCAACGCGAACAGGCCCAGCGTCAGCAGGTAGAACACGCAGCCGACGACCCGGATCACCGGCTTGAGCAACGCGTTGATCACGCCGAAGATCAGCGCCACCACGATCAGGGTGAGGACGGTGTTGCCACCCGAGCGGCCGTGCACGTCCACCCCGGGCACGATCAGCGTGGTTATCCACAACGCGACCGCGGTGATCACCAGCCGGATGAGGAAGCCCACGACACCATCCTGGCATCGGGCCGCGTCGTCGAGGGCTGATTCCGCCTACTCCGCTTTCGGGCGGTACGCCCGCACAGCCCGTACGGTGGGTGGGAACCGTGCCCCGAGACCCCGGGAGGGACGATGGGTCAGCCCGACGAGGACTTCACCCCCGGCGACCACCTCGCGCCCCACGAGCGCGACCCCGAGGCGGACCCGGCGGACGCGGTCGAGCAGGCCACCCTCGCCGGTCCCGCCGACGTCGATGGTGAGCCGCACCGCGGCCTGGAGGTCGACGACTGGGACGCGATGGAGCAGGCCCGGGTGGTCACCGGGGACGAGGACGACTACCGCTGACCCGCCGCAGGGTCGGCTGCCCGTTGCGACAGAGGTGGTCAGCCGTTCGGGCCATTAGACAAATGTCGATCCCAAAGGGTTACCGGAGGAGCCGGGGCCTCCCTAGGTTGGACGAGCGCCACCTGCACCCCACGGGAGGACCCATGCTCAAGCACTCGCTCCGCTGGCTGACCGGGCTCGGCGCCGCAGGCGCGCTGGTCGCCGCCTCGGCCACCCCCGCCGTCGCCGCACCCACAGTCGAGCCCTATTTCCAGGACAGCACCCTGGCCATCGGCTCGACGGGGACCACCCGCGCAATGTTCCTGTACGCCGGAGAGCCGACAGTCCTCACCGACGTCACCGTGCGGTACGACTACCGCTCCCTGGCCAACAAGATCACCGTGACCTCTGCCGATGGCCAGGAGTGCGCCGCGCCGGAGCCGGGCGTTCTCGTCTGCACGGAGCCCTTCGACGTCGCCCTCAACGAGCTGCCCCCTCTGGGCAGCGGGATCTACCGCAACGTGACCAAACAGGTGCGCCTCGGCCTCACCGAAGACGCGCAGCTCGGCGACTCCGGGGACGTCGCCGTCAGCTTCCAGGCCGCCGGCGGGCGGCGCGGCAGCTACACCTCACGCGTCCGGGTCGGTGAGGGGGTCGACCTGGCCGGGGGGCCGTTCACCGACTTCTCCGCCAAGCCGGGTGCGAAGTTCACGGTGCCGCTGGTCGTGGCCAACGCCGGCGACAAGACCGTCAACGGATTCGTCGCGGTCTTCGACCTGCCCTACTCGATCAGGACCAAGGACCGGTTCAGCAACTGCCGCTACTCCGACGACCACCTGGTCTCCTGCCAGTTCGACGAGGACATCCCGGTGGGCACCGGGCTCGCCACCACGCTGAACCTCGAATTCGCCAAGGACACCTACGCGCCGGCCAACCACTCCGGCTACGCCCAGTTCATGACCATTGCCGACTTCGAGGACCTGACCCGGGTGCGGGCGGCCGTCGGCGCACGGGCGGCCACCCCCGGCGGCGGCGCGAAACTGACTCTGGCTGAGGCACCCGCCACGGCGCGGCAGGCGGACCAGACCGACGTCGGCCCGGGCTACGACTACACCGGGTGGATCATCAAGGCCACCGGCAAGAACGGCACCGACCTCGCGGCGATCGGCGCCACGCTCAAGGGCGGGGCCGGCGCCGTCGTCACGGCGACCGTCGGCTTCCGGAACAACGGCCCGGCGACGCTCGACGGAACGAACGGAGACTTCGAGGCCGCCACCCACACCGACGTCGAGCTACCGCCGGGCACCACCGCCGTCGAGGTTCCCGACAACTGCTGGTTGCGGCAGGACACCACCCGCACGTACCTGTGCGCCTCGGAGATGCGCCTGGTGGCCGGGCAGAGCTACACCCTGAAGTTCCGGCTGCGCATCGACAAGGTCATTCCCAACGCCCGGGGCGCGGTGCGGGTCAACGCGCCGTGCGAGTGCCCCGGCGGCGGCGGCTTCCGGGACGACACCAAACCGGCCAACGACAGGGCCACCATCGTGGTCAACGCGCCCCAGGGCAACGGTGGCGGCGAGGGTGAAGAGGGTGGAGGCAGCGGTGGCGGTGGTTCGCTGCCCATCACCGGAGCCCCCACCGGCGTGATCGCCGGCATCGGCGGCCTGCTGCTCGTGGCCGGCGTCAGCAGCTACCTGCTCGCCCGGCGTCGGACCACCCACGTCGGCGGCTGACCACCCGCCGGACCGGCGCCCCGCCGGGCCGTACCCGGCCGGCGGGGCGTCGTCGCGTCCGCCGCAGCTCAGCGGGTCAGGACTACGCGTACCTCACCGGACGCGGTTGACCTGCTCCGGGTGCTGCGCCACCCACTGCGCCAACCGATCCTCGCTCAGCGCGGCGAGGAACGCCGGGCTCTGCCTCTGGTCCAGCGGCAGCCGGGCAGAGCTGCCCACCGGCGGGCCGACCGGGAGACTGAGCCCCACCGGCTCGACACTCTTCAGCTCGGGTAGCACCGCCACCAGCTTGGTCAGTGGGAGGCCATCGTCGTCGACCGTCAGATCCTCACCGGCGGCCGACAACAACGCGGCCAGCCGCACCGGGTTGGTCAGCACGTCCCGCGCGACCACCCGTCGGATCAGCCCGTCGACATAACGCTGGGCGTTACGGTCCCGGTCGAATGTCCCGTCCGGCAGGTACCGCCGTTGCCGCAGCAGGTCGACGGAGGCAGCCCCGTCGAGCCGCTGACACCCGGCCGGGAAGACCCGTCGGGTGTGCCAGGACCGGACCTCATCCGGCAGGCAGACCTCCACCCCGTCGACGGCCTCGGTGATCCGGCGTAGCCCCGCGAAGGTCAGCACCGCGCCGGCGTCGACGCGTACCCCGGTCAGGTCGGCGACCAACCGGCGGACCTGGTCGTAGCCGGCGTCCAGGTCGGGCCGGGGCTCCCCGGAGCCGGTGTGGAACGCGCTGTTGAGCTTGTCGACCCCCCGGCCGGGAATCGACACCTCCAGATCGCGCGGCAACGAGATGAGGTACGGCCGGCTCCGGTCGGCCGGGATGTGCACCAGCAGGATGGAGTCCGCCAACCGGTACGGCGGTTCGGCGCCCGAGCCGTCCACGCCGAGCAGCAGGACGTTCAACGCCCCGGTCGGCGAGCCGGTCGGTTGACCGGACACCGTGGAGTCCACTGCCGGACGGTCGGGGCGCAGCTGCGGCACGCCGACTCCGAGCGCGCCGAGCAGGGCGAGCGTGACGCCGGCGGCCTGGAACCGCTGTCGGCGGCGACGGCGGATGGAGGCGAGCCGGTCGATCGTGGCCCGTAGCGGGCCCGGCGACGGAGTCAGCGGCTCGTGCCGGAGAAACGCGGCACGCAGGTCGTCCTCGATCATGTTCACGCCTCCACGTATTCGGCCCGGAGCGTGGCCAGGGCTCGGGAGATGGACGAACGGACGGTCCCGACGGCGCAGCCGAGGAGGTCGGCGATCTCGGCGTCGGGCAGGTCTTCGTAGTAGCGCAGCACCAGGGCGGCCCGCTGCCGACGCGGCAACCGGGACAGCCAGGACCAGATCTGGTCCCGCTCCACCGCGGACTGGGCATGGTCGGTAAGCACCGGCACGGACACGTCGGGCTCTCCGCGCAGCAGCACCCGGCGGACCCACGAGCCACGCCGCCAGTCGACGAACTGGTTGGTGAGCATCCGGCGTACGTAACGCTCCGGTGAGTCCGCCCGGGCGACCCGGCGCCAGTTCAGCTGGACCCGGACCATGGTCTCCTGCACCAGGTCCTGTGCCTGGTGCGGATCGCCGGTGAGCATCACCGCATACCGCAGTAGCGGGGTCAGCCGCGTGTCCGCGAACTCCTCGTACGTCACTGCACCTCCCGGGGGCTCCTGCCACAGATGACGGAGACGGACCGACGGAACGTTGCGGTGGTCATTGATCAACCTTTCGGTTCGTCTTGCCAGGTGGGCGGCTTCCGGGGCTGCAAGCCGCCTTAAGGCTTCCTTAAGATCCGCAGGCTCCACCTGATCCCCCAACTGGAGGAAACCCCCTCATGCTCACCCAATCCACCCGGCGCTGGCTCGCCGGACTGGGCGTAGCAGGCGCGATCGTCGCCGCCTCCGCCAGCCCGGCCAACGCCGAGGAGGCGCCCATCGAACTGGGCGTCTACTTCAGCGACACCACGCTTGCCGCCGGTTCCGAAGGCAAGATCGACTCTCCCCTGCTGTTCGCCTCCGAGCCGGTGGTGGTCGAGGGCCTGACGGTGACGTACGACTACCGGGACCTCGACGGTGTCGTCCAGGTCAAGCCCGACTCGGCGAGCCCCGAGTGCCAGTCGCCGGAGGCCGGCGTACTGGTCTGCACCGACCCGTTCGAGATCGGTCTCGAGGAGTGGGCCTTCGGCGGCCTCTTCAACG
Source organism: Micromonospora sp. NPDC049645 (assembly GCF_040675155.1). Classification (NCBI taxonomy): domain Bacteria; kingdom Bacillati; phylum Actinomycetota; class Actinomycetes; order Micromonosporales; family Micromonosporaceae; genus Micromonospora; species Micromonospora sp. NPDC049645. The sequence goes on along the minus strand of NZ_JBFAOI010000001.1, from coordinate 316,370 downwards.
TGGCCATGACGCCGACCGCCAAGGCTGGCGACGGTGACACCGGCAACCTCAAGGTCACGGTCAGCGCCGAGGGCCTCGCCCCGGCCAGCCACACGGCCAAGCTGCGGATCGGCGAGGGCGTCGACCTGGCCGCTCCGGGCGAGGAAGCCAAGCTGTCCTCCACCCCCGGCGGCAAGTTCAGCGCCCCGCTCACGCTCAGCAACGCCGGCAAGACCGACGCCAAGGGTGCGGTCGCGGTCTTCGACCTGGACTACGCGATCCGCCCCGAGACGCAGTACAGCAACTGCACCTACGAGGACGGTCACCTGCGGACCTGCACCTTCTCCGAGGTGACCGCCGCTGGCGAGGCTCGCTCGGTGCCGCTGCCCTACACGCTCGGCAAGGACACCTACGCGCCGGGCCGGGAGTACGGCTACTACAACTGGATGACGGTCGCCGAGTTCGAGGACTTCAGCGCCTACCTCGAGGCTGGGGGCATCTCGGCAGGGCAGCCCGGCAACGGCCCGGTGCTGAGCCTTCCGAAGGCCCCGTCCAAGGTGGCGGCGCTGGGCTTCCAGGCCGACACCGACCCGATGAACAACTGGTCCGGCATGACCGTCGAGGTCACCGGCAAGAACGGCACGGACCTCGTGGCGGTCGGCGACCAGCTGACCGGCAAGGCCGGCGACGTGGTCACCGCCACCCTCGGAGTCCGCAACGACGGCCCGGCCGCGCTGGACTTCGGTCGCATGGGCAGCCCGGTCACCAAGATCGACATCGCCGTTCCGGAGGGCACCACCGCCGTCGAGGTCCCCGACTTCTGCGCACCGCTCAACGGTGACGAGCAGGATTGGGAGAACGCCGGCACGCCGGGCGCGAAGCTCTACCGCTGCTACCCGGACATCTTCATCGGTGTCGGTGAGGAGCAGACGGTCGACATCGACTTCCGGATCGACAAGGTGATCGCGAACGCGGCGGGCACCGTCACCATCAACGCCAAGTGCGAGTGCGAGGGCTTCACCGAGGACCTGAAGCCGGCCAACGACGTCGCCAAGATCCTGGTGAACGCGGCCGGCGGCACGGGCGGTGGCGGCGGTGACGAGGATGGCGGCTCGCTGCCGATCACCGGTCAGTCCACCGGTCTGATCGCCGGCCTCGGCGCGCTGCTGCTCGTCGCGGGCGTCGGCGGCTACCTGGTGGCCAAGCGCCGCCGGACCCGCTTCGTCGCCTGACCCGTACCGCACCACCGGTGCCCCGCCGACCAGCCCGGTCGGCGGGGCACCGTCGTTGCGGCGCGTGACGCGGGCGGGTGGCGAGGGCCCGGTCCGGCGCGGCCGGGACCCTGGCCTTCGGTACCCTTTGTGGCCGTGGACACAGCTGAGAAGACCCGCGCTCTCGTGGAGAGCGTCGCCCTGAACCCGCTCGATCCCAAGGATCTGTTGCAGACCTTCGGGCTGATCGGTGTGTGGGTGATCCTCTTCGCCGAGACCGGCCTGCTGGTGGGGTTCTTCTTCCCCGGCGACTCGCTGCTGTTCCTCGCCGGGGTCGCCTCGTCGCCGGTGGCGGACGCGATCTTCGGCGACGGCACCCGCCTCTCCCTCGCCGGCCTGTTGATCGGCGGGCCGATCTGCGCGATCGTCGGCGCCCAGCTGGGGCACTGGCTCGGCGCGCGGTACGGCCGGCGGATGTTCGAACGACCGAACTCCCGGCTCTTCAAGAAGGAGTACGTGGAGAAGGCCGAGTACTACTTCCAGAAGTTCGGCCCGGCGAAGGCCGTCGTGCTGGCGCGTTTCATTCCGATCGTCCGGACGTTCCTCAACCCGGTCGCGGGCGCGCTCGGCATGCCGGCCCGCAAGTTCCTGCTGTGGAACATCGTCGGCGCGGTGCTCTGGGTGGACGGCATCCTGCTGATCGGCTATCTGCTGGCCGAGCAGATCTACGAGGCCATCGGCGACAAGATCGACCGCTACATCCTGCCGGTGGTGGCCCTGATCATCCTGATCTCGGTGCTGCCGATCTTCTTCGAGTTCCTACGCGACCGGCGGGCTCGCAAGCGCGGCGAGGCGGTCGCCGTGGTCGCCGCCGCCAGTGCCGCCGGCGCCGTGGAGGCGGCCCGCGAGTCGTTCGACCACGACCGGCACCAGCACGGCCGTCAGCGTCCCGAGCACGGTCAGGACCGCTGAGGATCACGACGACGACGGCCGGCCCCCTGGGAAGGGGGTCGGCCGTCGGCAGGTCGTACCCGGCCTCCGGTGGTGCGACCGGGGACGAGCAGGTGTCACCCACCGGTGGCGCCACCCCTGGCTCGCCACCGGATACCGTCCCGGCTCGGGACGGCGGTTGGTGCCTACGTCAGCGAGCCTTCTTGGTGGCTCGCTTACGCGGCGGGGTCAGCAGGTCGGCGATCGTCGCGATCGCACTCGGGACCAAGCTGTAGTACGCCCAGACACCGCGCTTCTCCCGCTGCAACAAGCCAGCCTCGGTGAGGATACGCAGGTGGTGACTGACCGTCGGCTGAGAGAGGCCGAGCGGCGCCGTCAGGTCACAGACGCACGCCTCGCCCTCTGGGGCCGACTGGATCAGGCTGAGCAGCCGCAACCGAGCAGGATCAGCAAGGGCCTTGAGGACCCCGGCAAGACGCTCGGCATCGGCACGTTCGATCGGCTCGCCGTTTAGCGGCGAGATCTGAGGCATAGTCATTTCGGCCAACGCAGTTCCCACGTATTCCATCCTTCCACCAGCAGCATCGATCCGCCTGCATATCAGCAGATCCGAATCGGCAGACTTTTACGCCACAAGGCCGAGGTCAGCCAACGTATAGGCCGCCCGGTACGGCAATCCGGCGGCTCGCACCGCGTCGCCGGCGCCTCGATCAACAATAACCACCACGCCCACGACTTCCGCCCCGGCCTCGCGAAGCGCCTCGACAGCGGTCAAAACACTTCCGCCTGTCGTGGACGTGTCCTCCACCGCCAACACCCGGCGGCCGGCCACCTCCGGGCCCTCGATCCGTCGCTGCAGACCGTGTGCCTTGCCCGCCTTGCGCACCACGAAGGCGTCCAGGGCCCGGCCGGTCGGAGCGGCGGCGTGCAGCATCGAGAGCGCGACAGGGTCCGCGCCCAGGGTGAGGCCCCCGACAGCATCGAACTCCCAGTCGGCGGTGAGGTCGAGCAGCACCCGGCCGACCAGAGGAGCGGCCCGGTGATGGAGCGTGACGCGCCGCAGATCCACGTACCAGTCTGCTTCGCGCCCCGACGAGAGCACGACCCGTCCGTGCACCACAGCCAGGTCGGTAATGAATTTACGCAGGTCGTCGTGGTCCCCCATGGCGATAGAGGTTACTGCGCAAGTCTGAACGCCGTGTGCGGGGTCCACCCTGATCAGCCCCGGGGAAAACCGATGATTGGCGATGTTCGACTACGCTCAGCGACTGGCCTGACAGCGGCGCGCCAACGGGGGCGCACCGCCCGAACTGGGTCGACGGGCCGGTCGACGCTCAGCGCTCGTCGCGACCGATCCGGCCGCGGGTGTCGCGGGCGACCGCCTCCAGCAGCCGCCGCGGCGCGTGCCGCATACCGGCGACGACCACCTTGTACTTCCACGCCGGAATGCTGACCAGCTTGCCTTTGCGCAGGTCACGCAGTGCTTCGTCGACCACATCCTCGGCCCGTAGCCACAGCCACTCCGGCGTCTTGGACATGTTGATGCCGGCCCGCTGGTGGAACTCGGTGCGGGTGTAGCCGGGGCAGAGGGCCATCACCTTTACGCCGAACGGCCGCGCCGACTGGCCGACGGATTCACTGAAGTTGGTGACCCACGCCTTGCTGGCCGAGTACGTCGATCCGGGCATCGCCGTGCCGAAACCCGCGACCGAAGAGACATTTATCACTGCCCCATTTCGTCGTTCGGTCATCGGTCGCAGCGCCGCCAGGGTCAGCCGCATGACGGCGTGGACGTTGAGCCGCAACAGCCGCGCCTCGTCCTCGGCGGTGGAGCGCAGGAACGGTTTGTTCAGGCTGATCCCCGCATTGTTGACCAGCAGGTGCACCGGGCTGCCGTCGGCGATCCGCTGCTCCACGGTGGCGCAGCCGTCGTCGGTGGACAGATCGGCCGGGATGGTCTCCACCTCGCGGCCGTACGTGGAACCCAGCTCGGTGGCCAACTGCGCCAATCGGGTCGCGTCGCGGGCGACGAGCACCAGATGCCAGCCGTCGGTGGCCAGCCGCCGGGCGAACGCCGCGCCGATGCCGGCGGTGGCCCCGGTGACCAGGGCTCGGCGCTCGGCGGTGGTGGGGTCGAGCGTCACGGGGCGGTCCTCACCTGGGCGGGTACGGGGATGCCGGCGGCGCCGACGGGGGCTGGTGCGGGGCGGGCGTGAACGCGGGCGGCGCGGTAGGCGCGGCCCAGCGGTGGCGACCGAACCAGCTGTTCGTGGCGGGCAGCGCCAGCAGCGCAGCTACTACAAGGTAACCGAGCCCCTGCGCGACGGAAAGCCCGGCGTTGAGCGGGATCCACCAGGACGGGTACGCGTCGCCGATCAGGCCCAGCAACTCGGCGAGTGCCTGCTCGCCGGAGCCCAGTCGTAGTGGCGCGGCCCGTTCGCCGACCACCACTGCCACGCTGCAACAGCCGGCGAGCAGACCGAGCCCGCTGACCACCCAGGTGGCCACCCGCACGCCGTTGCGGCCGGACAACAGCCCGAGGGCCAGCCCAGCGAGGACCGGGGCGGAGAGCACCGCCACCACCGCCGACAGCACCGCGGACGCGCGGAGCAGCGTCACCACGTCGTCGATCTCTTGCGGGGTCGCCGAGGTGTCCCGGGCGGCGGCGCGGAACGCGTCGACCGTTCCACCCAGCACCACCAGGTCGACCACCGCGTACGCGAGCGCGGCGACCGCCATCACCAACAGCACGGTCGCGGCGGACAGGACGGCGGCGGGCCGGCGGGCCGGTGCCGATTCGGGGTACGACACGACGAATCCCTCCGGTAGGCGTCGGGTTGCAACCTACTCGGAGGGATCGTCGGCGTCGTGCTTATCGAGCCGTCAGCTCGTCGACGGCGGGGGCGACCCGCGCCGTCAGCTCGTCGACGGCGGGGTCGACCCGGGCCGATCCGTGGGCGGCGTGTCGTCCGGCCGGTCCGTCGCCGGCGGCGGGTAGCTCGGCTCCCCACTCGACGGATAACCCGGTTCGCCGGATGCCTGCGGGTAACCCGGTGCCTGCGGGTAGCTGGCACCCGGGGTGGGCGGCTCCCAGCCCGCGGCGGGCTTGCGGAAGAACGGGTTCGCCTTCGGCAGCGCCAGCAGGATCAGCGCCGTGATCAGCGCGATCAGGCTGAGCACGCCGAGTACGAGGCTGACCGGGGTGACCCAGGAGGGCAGAGCCTCCTCCAGCCGGCGCTGGATCTCCTCCGGGCTCGGGCCGTCGCCGCCGGTCCCGCCACCGGTGTTGAAACCGCCGGCCGCGTTGCTCAGCAGGCCACCGCCCACGCAGCAGACCATGATGCCGCCGACGATCCAGGTGGTGATCCGGGCGCCGTTGCGGCCCTGGTTGTTGAACAGGGCCAGCACGCCCAGCACGACCGCGAGCAACAGCAGCAGCACGCTGCTGCCGATGCCGACGGCGACGAAGACGTCGGCCACCTGTTCACCGTCGGTGGAGCTGCCCGCGTACGCGTCACGGAGCGCGTCACGCGTCTTGCCGAAGGTGCTGAGCGAGATGATCAGACTGATCACCTGCAACGCCAGGAACAGGAAGAGCAGGTAACTGGAAATCGACACAATGGATGGCCGCTGGCGGGCCGGCGTGCTCTGGGAATCGACCACGATTCTCCTTCCCTAAGATCGCGCCCACACCGTATCGACAACCGACCAGTTCGGCATGCCGTGACGAGCCCGGCGCGCCCGCCCGGCCTGGATCAACCGGCGTCGGGTGCGGGTCGGATCGTCAGGTCGGTGGGGTGGAGCAGTTCGCCGCGGGCCACCCTCCACCCCTCTTCGCCGTACGCCTCGAAGGAGAGCCGCGCGGCGCCACCGGACTGGTAGTCGTGGTAGCGCATCGTGCCGGCCGACGCCAGCTCGGTCTCCCCGGTGGCGGTGTAGCGCGCCTGCCCGCTCTCGGACCAGGTGTAGCGCCGCCCGCCGAGTTCGATGGTGGGGGCGCCCGGGGTGACGGTGGCGCCCGGCTCGGCGGTCCAGAGCACCAGTTCGAGTTCGGGGCCGTCCTCCACGGAGAGCCGGTGGCGGGTGCCGGAGTCGTCGGCGAGCAGGTGCTGCACCCAGCTCCAGTCACCCTCGACCAGACGGATCGTGGCGCTCACCGCGTACTCCCGCTCGCGGATCCGCACGCGGTCGCCCGGGGTCAGGCGGAGCGGGCCTGCGCGAAGCGTCTCCGCCGCGCCGCCGCGCGCGGGCCGTCCGGACGGTGGCAGGCCGTCGGGCCGGGCCGTCGCCCGCCGCCGGGCGCGCACGACGAGCGGGACCACGACCACCACGAGTACGGCGATTGCCACCACCAGGTACGTCACCGGCGCGTCCACCCGACCACCTCCCCAGGTTCGTCGGCGCAGACGGTAACAACCTTCGGCACCGTCGCGACCCCTACCGTGACCGACAGCTCAGCTACCGACGGCACCGGCGGCGTCGCCGGGTGTGCACGGCTCAGGCTGCGGCGAGCCGCTGGCTGGCGTAGGCGCCCAGGGTTTCGCGGTCCATCACGCAGCCGACGAAGGTGGTGAACTCGCTCGGGTCGTCCCGCAGCGTCGTCCACGCCGCTCGGGCCGCAGCCGGGTCGATGCTCTCCAGCAGGGTGGCCGCGTACGCCCGGCCGGCGGGTGTGCCGTCGGTCAGCACCCGGTCGAGCTGGCGGCGCACCTCCTCGGGGTGTTCGTCGAGGGCGGCCAAGACCCGCTCGTACGCCTCGGTCACCGGCAACAGTTTTCCGGCGATGCCAACCCCGCCAAAGGCGAGGGTGTCAGCCGCGACCAACTCGTCGACGGCCGCACCAAGTTCCCGCTCCCACTTCTTCCCGATCCCAAACATGCCCCACTCTTTCCCCGTCCACCGACGCCCCACCCTGTTGATCAAGAGGTTTGCGTCATGCGAAGACGCGAACCCGACGCAAACCTCTTGATCACCTCGTCGAAGGGGGGCAGGGGTCAGGCTGGGGTTACTGAGAGGGTGTTGGTTTTGGGGGTGTGGTCCACCTTCACCGTCTGGCCGTCGCGGATCTGGCCGGACAGCAGCGCCTTCGCCAACTGGTCACCGATCGCGGTCTGGACCAGGCGGCGCAGCGGGCGGGCACCGTAGATCGGGTCGTAGCCGTGCTCGGCAAGCCAGTCCCGGGCCGCGTCGGTGATCTCCAGACCCAGCCTGCGGTCGGCCAGCCGTCGCCGCATCCGGTCCAGCTGGATGTCGACGATGGAGCGCAGGTCGTCCCCGCGCAGCGAGGCGAAGACCACGATGTCGTCCAGCCGGTTGAGGAACTCCGGCTTGAAGTGCGACCGGACCACCGCCAGCACACCCTCCCGACGCTGCTCGTCGGCGAGCGTCAGGTCGCTGATCACCGACGACCCGAGGTTGGACGTGAGGATCAGGATCGCGTTGCGGAAGTCCACCGTGCGGCCCTGGCCGTCGGTGAGCCGGCCGTCGTCGAGCACCTGGAGCAGCACGTCGAAGACGTCCGGGTGGGCCTTCTCCACCTCGTCCAGCAGCACCACCGAATACGGTCGACGGCGCACCGCCTCGGTGAGCTGACCACCCTCGTTGTAGCCGACGTAGCCGGGCGGCGCACCCACCAGGCGGGCGACCGAGTGCTTCTCGCCGTACTCGCTCATGTCGATGCGGACCATCGCCCGCTCATCGTCGAAGAGGAACTCGGCGAGGGCCTTGGCCAGCTCCGTCTTGCCGACACCGGTGGGGCCGAGGAAGAGGAAACTGCCGGTCGGGCGATCCGGGTCGGCGATGCCGGCACGGGCCCGGCGGACCGCGTCGGAGACCGCGCCGACCGCCTCGGCCTGGCCGACCACCCGGCCGCCCAGCGACTCCTCCATCCGCAGCAGCTTGGCCGTCTCGCCCTCCAGCAGGCGGCCGGCGGGGATGCCGGTCCAGGAGGCGACCACGGCGGCGATGTCGTCCGCGCCGACCTCCTCCTTGAGCATCGCGCCAGCGGCCTGGAGCTGGGCCAGCTCCTCCTCGGCCTGCTTCAGCTCGACCTTCAGGGCGGGGATCCGGCCGTAGCGCAACTCGGCGGCGCGCTCCAACTCGCCGTCCCGCTCGGCCCGCTCGGCCTCGCCGCCGAGGCGCTCCAACTCCTCCTTGGCGGTGGAGAGCTTGGCGATGTGGCTCTTCTCCGTCTGCCAGCGCTCGGAGAGCACGGTGAGCTGCTCGCGCTTGTCGGCCAACTCCTTGCGCAGCCGCTCCAATCGCTCGGCCGAGGCGGCATCCGGCTCCTTGGCCAGCGCCATCTCCTCGATCTCCAACCGGCGGACCGCCCGCTCGATCTCGTCCACCTCGACCGGACGGGAGTCGATCTCCATCCGGAGCCGGGACGCGGACTCGTCGACCAGGTCGATGGCCTTGTCCGGCAGGAACCGGTCGGTGATGTAGCGGTCCGAGAGGGTGGCGGCGGCGACCAGCGCGGCGTCGGTGATACGTACGCCGTGGTGCACCTCGTAGCGCTCCTTGAGCCCCCGCAGGATGCCGATGGTGTCCTCGATCGTCGGCTCGCCGACCAGCACCGGCTGGAAACGGCGCTCCAGGGCAGGGTCCTTCTCGATGTGCTCGCGGTACTCGTCGAGCGTGGTGGCGCCCACCATCCGCAGCTCACCACGGGCCAGCATCGGCTTGAGCATGTTGCCGGCGTCCATCGAGCCCTCGCCCTTGCCGGCGCCGACGACGGTGTGCAGCTCGTCGAGGAACGTGATGACCTGCCCGTTAGAGTTCTTGATCTCCTCCAGGACGGACTTCAACCGCTCCTCGAACTGGCCGCGGTACTGCGCGCCGGCGACCATCGCGCCGAGGTCGAGCGAAATCAACTTCTTGTCGCGCAGCGACTCGGGCACGTCGCCGGTGACGATCCGCTGGGCCAGGCCCTCGACGATGGCGGTCTTGCCGACGCCGGGCTCGCCGATCAGCACCGGGTTGTTCTTGGTACGCCGGGAGAGCACCTGGATGACGCGTCGGATCTCGGAGTCCCGGCCGATGACCGGGTCGATCTTGCCGTCCCGGGCGCTGGCGGTGAGGTCGACGCCGTACTTGGTCAGCGCCTGATAGGTCTGCTCGGGGTCGGCGGTGGTGACCCGCCGGTCCCCACCGCGCACGGTCGGGAAGGCGGCGACCAGGGCTTCCTCGGTGGCCCCAACGGTCTTCAGCGCCCCGGACACCGCGCCACCCACCCGGGCCAGGCCGGCGAGCAGGTGCTCGGTGGAGGTGTACTCGTCGCCCAGCGGTCGGGCGATCTGCTCGGCGGCGCCGATGGCGTTGACGAACTCCCGGGCCAGGGTCGGCTCGGCGATGCTGGAGCCGCGTGCGGCCGGCAGGGCGTCGACCGCGCGCTGGGCGGTCTGGCGCAGCTCGGTCGGGTCGGCCCCGACGGCGCGCAGCAGACCGGTGGCGGTCGAGCCATCGGTGTCCAGGAGTGACAGGAGCAGGTGCCAGGGCTCCACGGTGGCGTGACCACGCTGGTTGGCCAGCGCGACGGCGCCCGTGATGGTTTCCCGGCTCTTGGTGGTGAGTTTCTCGGTGTTCATGGGCTCCCCCGGATCGGCGTTGTCCATTGGGTTGGACACAACCAGAGTTGAGCGTATTCCGCTCAACCTTAGCGCGTGACGCCCATCACTCCCGACGCCGCCACCGCCAGTCGAACTCCCCGGCCGCCGGGGGCGGGCCGGGCAGCGGGTCCGCGTCCGGTGCCGACGACAGGCCGGCCAGCAGGACCGCGAGCTGCCGGCGGCGCAGTTGGCGGGTCCGCTCCGGATCGGGTACGCGGACGGCGGCGCACGCCTCCAACAACAACCCCAGATCGTGTACGACCGCGTCGGGGCGCAACCGCCCGCTGGCGTGGGCCCGGTCGACCAGGGCGGCGGCCAACTCACCGGCGCGCATCGCGTCCCGACCCATCTCCTCGGTCGGGGTGAAGGTGCCGGCCAGGTGGACGGTGAGCGAGTGCACGTCGGCGTCGACCACCCGGGCCAGGAAGCCGGTGAACGCGGTCCAGTCGTCCGGCTCGGCCAGGGCGGTCTCGGCCTCCGCGACGTACCGGCGCAGCCCGTCGTGGCAGAGCTGACGCAACAGATCCTCCTTGCCCGCGTACCGCCGATAGAGCGCGCTGATGCCGACGCCGGCGCGTTCGGCGACGGCCGCGATCGGCGCCTTCGGGTCGTCCAGGAAGACCGCGCGGGCGGCTTCGAGGATGACCTCGTCGTTGCGGGCGGCCTGGGCGCGGCGGCCGGCCAGCGTCTTTCCGGGTGTCGAGGACATGGCCTCAGCCTAACAGTGGAACGGACCGTTCCGGTCTGCTATCGTAATTGCAGAACGAAACATTCCGTTCCAAGAGAGCTGACATGCCTCGTCGACCGGTGGCGGGGCGACTTCGACTGGCGTGCCGTCGAGGCCCGCCTGAACGCGCACCCCCAGTTCGTCACCGAGATCGACGGCGAGCAGATCCACTTCCTGCACGCGCGGTCGTCCCGGCCGGACGCCACCGCGCTGGTGCTCACCCACGGTTGGCCCGGCTCGGTGCTGGAATACCTCGACGTGATCGCCCCGCTCACCGAGCCGACCGACCCGGACGCGCCGGCCTTCCACGTGGTCGTTCCGTCGCTGCCCGGTTTCGGGTTCTCCGGCCCGACCCGCAGCGCCGGCTGGAACCGGTTCCGCATCGCCCGCGCCTGGGGCCGAGCTGATGAACCGCCTGGCGTACGACAGCTACGGCGCGATCGGCAACGACGCCGGCTCGATGATCGCGCCGGAGTTGGGTCGGGTCGATCGGGAGCATGTGCTCGGCGTGCACGTCACCCAGCTCTTCTCGTTCCCCTCCGGCGACCCGGTAGCGGGCGCTTGATCCACTCGACTTTCAGAAAGTCGGGGCATCCGGACCGCCGGGACACCGCGACATCCTGAAAACCGAGTCGATCAGGCGCCCGCATGGCCAGTTACAGGGCCGATTCGCCGGGGCAACCGGGCGGTGCACGGGTTTCGTGGTCGGCGCGAAGTACGCGGCGACGGCCACCGACCAGCCGCCGGTCACAGAAGACCCAGTGCCGTATCCCCTGGTCGTCCTCGGTGGAGACGGTGATACCACCGAGGTCGATCCGGGCCAGGAAGGCCAACGACCGGCCGGTGGTCCGCCCCGCCATCTTGGCGCGCGCCAGGTCCGGCGCGGAGATCGGCAGGTGGGCGACGAACCGCCCGGTCATCGCCGCTGCACCAGGTCAGGCATGGTGGTGAACCCCTCTCGCCAGGGATCGCTGGCCCGGCCGTTCACCCGAGGGAGTGCAGGCCGTGCCAGCGCGACGCGGACGGCCCGGCCGAGAGACCGGTCGCACAGGGACATCCGCGACAAGATCGCTTCTCGGGAATACCCGCCAGCCGACAAGCTGCCGTCCTTGCGTGAGATGACCGCACTACGTGTATTCGCCGAGCCGGTCCGTTCGGCCCTCCTGATCCTGCGGGCCGAGGGTCTGATCGAGGGACACCAGGGCAAGGGACCTACGTCAGCGACCCGAAGTAGATCGACTCGGCTTCATTGAAGTCGGGGTGTCCCGCCGCGCCGGATACCCCGACCTCAATGAACCCGAGTGGATCAAGGCCATTGGGCTGCGTCGAGGTCGGTCCGAGGGGCGCTGTCCGTCCAAGATCTGCGTTCTGTTCACGAAGCGGTAGCCTTGGCGGGTGCGAGTACGTGTCGAGCAGACCGCGTTGCCCGGGATCGGGGTACGCCACGACCTGGTGACGGAGTCCGGACGCCGGCTGGGCGTGGTCTCCCACCGCAACGGCCGCCGTGATCTCGTCCTGTACGACCCGGACGATCCCGACGCCTGCCAGGCGGACATTCCGCTGACCGACGACGAGGCCGAGGCTCTGGCCGACATCCTCGGCGCGTCGCTGATGCTCGGTCAGCTCTCCGGGCTGCGCGAGCAGGCCGCCGGTCTGCTCACCGAGCAGATCGCCATCCCGGCCGGGTCGCGGTACGTCAACCGGAAGCTCGGCGACACCAAGGCGCGTACCCGCACCAGCGCCTCCATCGTGGCGGTGCTGCGTGAAGGCGAAGTCATCGTTTCGCCACTCCCCTCCTTCCGCTTCGCGGCCGGCGACGTGGTGGTCGTTGTCGGGACCCGTAGAGGTCTCGACGGCGTGTCCGCCATCCTCGCCGACAGTGACCCGGACGGCTGAGGCGGATGCACGATTTCACCACGCTGCTCATCGAAGTCGGCGCGCTCCTGCTGCTGCTTGGGCTCCTCAGCCGGCTGAGCCGACGCTTCGGCCTCTCTCCCATCCCCCTCTATCTGCTCGCCGGTCTGGCGTTCGGGCACGGCGGGCTTCTCCCGCTGGACGCCAGCGAGGAGTTCTTCGCGGTAGGCGCCGAGATCGGCGTGATCCTCCTGCTGGTGATGCTCGGCCTGGAGTACTCGGCCAACGAGTTGGTCGGCAACCTCCGCTCGGCGGCCCCGGCCGGGCTGATCGACGGTGTCCTCAACGCGCTGCCCGGTGCCGGGTTCGCCCTGCTGCTCGGCTGGGACTGGGTGGCCGCCCTGGTGCTCGGCGGTATCACCTGGGTCTCCTCCTCCGGGGTGATCGCCAAGGTCCTCGCGGACCTGGGACGACTCGGTAACCGGGAGACCCCGGTGATCCTCTCGGTGCTGGTGATCGAGGACCTGGCGATGGCCCTCTACCTGCCGCTCGTCACCGCCGTGCTGGCCGGCACGGGCCTGCTCGGCGGCGGGATCGCGCTCACCGTCGCGGTAGGCACGGTGCTGCTCGTGCTGGTGGTCGCCATCCGGTACGGCCACCTGATCTCGTCCGCCCTGTCGGCGAAGGATCCGGAGGCGCTACTGCTCGGCGTACTCGGTCTGACGCTGCTGATCGCGGGCATCGCCGCGTCGCTCCAGGTGTCGGCGGCGGTCGGCGCGTTCCTGGTCGGCATCGCCCTCTCCGGCCCGGTGGCGCACCACGCTACCGAGTTGCTCTCGCCCCTGCGGGACCTGTTCGCCGCCGTGTTCTTCGTCTTCTTCGGCCTGACCACCGACCCGCAGGACATTCCGCCGGTGCTGCTGCCGGCGCTCGCGTTGGCCGTGGTCACCATGGCGACGAAGACGCTCACCGGTTACCTGGCGGCCCGCCGGGTCGGCATCGCGGAACCCGGTCGATGGCGCGCCGGTCTGGCGCTCGTACCCCGAGGTGAGTTCTCCATCGTCATCGCCGGGCTCGCGGTGGCCGCCGGGAGCGTCGAGCCGCGGTTGGCGGCGCTGGCCGCGACGTACGTCCTGATCACCGTGGTGACCGGGCCGATTCTGGCCCGGCTGCCGGACTTCCCGTGGTTCAAGCGGTGGCTGCGCACCCGTGCGGCGACCCAGCGGCGGGAGCCGACTCCGGTCGCCGACTCACTGCACGCCCCCTGACGAACCGAGCCTCGGCACCTCGCTCGAACCGTCGAACATGGATTGTCATAGGAGCGTCATCGACTGCACCGTCGATGCGGTGGACCCACCCATGCCAACGGTTGCGGAATTGCTCCCCATGGGGACTACCGCAGCACCCGGCGGCGGGTTACCGTTTCGCCCCAGCAGCCACGGTCCGCAGGCAGCGTTGCCACACGCGGGCGAGAGCGGAAGGTTGGCCGGTGAGCGTGCAGGAGTCGACTTTCCACGGCTTCGCCAACCCTGTCGATCCGACTCCGGCGGAGTTGCGGGCCTGGGCGTACAAGCCTGATTCGGTGCCGTTGGCCTCGATGCCACCCGACTGGGACCTGCTGGTCTCCGGCGACCGACTGGTGTTGACGCTCTTCGAGTTGGCGATGGATCCCACCTGCCCGGCCCGGCGTTTCGCGCTGCACTGCCTCTACATCTACGCGGCCGACGGCATTCGGACGAACTTCCGCGCCCACCCGAAGCGCCGCTTTCGCAAGCTCGTCGAACAGGCCGAGCGGGACGGCGACGAGCTGATGAAGATCTGGGCGCACAACGGCAGGGTGCTGCTGGCTCGACCGGACCTCTTCGTCTACCGGGACTGGTGCGAGGGCGGCCTGGTCCGCGAAAACCGCCGCCTCGGCTGAACCGAATCGGCCCATTCATTGCGTCGATCTTGCTCTTTCTGTCCCGACCTTCCACCCGAAGCCAGACATTTCTTCGTCCTAAAGTGCAAGATCGGCGCGCGCTGCACGGCGATCCGCACCGCATGACGACGTGTGCGGGCCGGGACCCCCCGTGGGTCCCGGCCCGCACGTCGGTCACCGGTCAGTCCTGCTTGCGTTCGGTTTCGGTACGACCCCTGTCGCCGCCGCGCTCGCCCTCTTCGGCGAACCGGCCCGCGACGATCCGGTCCCGGTAGGTTCCTTCGGTCACCTTGTCGAACTTCTTGCGGACGGTCTCGGCCAGGCTTTCCAACCGGTCTTCCGTCTGCTGGGCCATCTTCTTCGCCGGATCCGCCATCGCTCCCCCTCGCCATGCCGGAAGGTCCGCATTAAGACGATTGGACCCTTATCGACAGGTTAACCGAAAAGGCCCGGACCGCGCCGGGAATCCAGCACGGTCCGGGCCGAAAGACGGTCCGGGTGTGAGTCGCAGGTCAGCGATCGGGCGTACGGCGAGGCCGCCACACCACCAGGGCGGTGGACGTGCGGTTGGTCGGCACCAGATCCCGGCCGGGGAAGCGGGCCAGTGACTCCAGCTCCGCCACCCGCCGGTACGCGGCGTCCAGTTCCGCCTCCAGTCGGGCCACCCGCTGCTGCGCCTGCTCCAGCAGCCGCTCCAGCCCGATGATCCGCTTGACGCCGGCCAGGTTGATCCCGTCGTCCTGGCTGAGTCGCTGCACCTCGCGCAGCAGCACCACGTCACGGACGCTGTAGCGACGCCCGCCGCCAGCGGCCCGGCCGGGCTGCACCAGCCCCAGTCGGTCGTACTGGCGCAGGGTTTGCGGGTGCATTCCCGCCATCCGCGCCGCGACCGAGATCATCAGCACCTTGGCCTCGTAGGCAGGGTCGCCCGAACCGAGGAACTCGCCTGACATCCCGCTCACCTCCGCGTCCATTCCACCGGACTAGCTGACCCGACGCACCCGGGCGTCGAGATGTTCCCGGGCCGCCGGGGGCGTCTGCTCCGCGAACGACTCCAGCGCCGTGCGCGCCTCGTCCGACAACCGGGACGGCACCACCACGTCGAGCGTGACCAGCAGGTCACCGGCCTGCCCGTCACGGCGAACCACACCCTTGCCCCGGGCCCGCAGCACCCGCCCGCTCGGCGTCCCCGGCGGAACCCGCAGGGTCACCGCGCCGTCGAGCGTGGGCACCCGCAGGTCCGTGCCGAGCACGGCCTCCGCGAAGGTGACCGGCACGGCCAGCGTCAGGTCGTCTCCGGTACGCCCGAACAACTCGTCCGGCCGAACCTTGACGTGCACGAAGAGGTCGCCAGCCGGACCGCCGCGCTCGCCGGGCTCACCGCGCCCGGCCAGCCGGATGCGTTGACCGTCGGCCACACCGGCCGGGAAGCGCACGTTCATGGTGCGGGTCTTGGTGACACCGCCGCTGCCGTGGCACTCCGGGCACTTCTCCTCGACCACGGTGCCCACGCCCTGACAGTTGCGGCACGGCTCGGAGAAGCTGAACGACCCCTGGTTGCGGGTGGTCACGCCGGCACCGTGACAGACCGGGCAGGTGGTCGGTTGGGTGCCCGGCTTGGCCCCGTTTCCGTGGCAGGTGTCGCAGACTCCCGGCGCCCGCAGCGTCAGGGGCAGCGTCACCCCGCGCACCGCGTCACCGAAGTCCAGTGCCACCTCGGTCTCCACGTCCCGACCACGGGCCGGACCGCGAGGCGGGGCCTGCCCGGCGCCCTGACCACCGCTGAAGATCGAACTGAACAGGTCCTGGAAGCCGGCGCCTCCGAAGCGACGGTCGCCGCCTCCGCCGCCGCCGAACATGTCGGAGACGTCGAACGGCATGCCGCCCGGCTGGCCCCCACCCCGGGCGTTGCGTCGGAACGCGCCCGAACCGAACAGCGAACGCATCTCGTCGTACTCGCGACGGCGACCGGTGTCCGACAGCACGTTGTACGCCTCGGACGCGGCCTTGAACCGCTCCTCGGCCTTCGGGTCACCCGGGTTGTGGTCCGGGTGCGACTCCCGGGCCACCTTGCGGTACGCCTTCTTGATGTCATCCGCGGAGGCGGCCTTGTCCACGCCGAGCACGGCGTAGAAGTCCTTCTCGATCCAGTCCTTCGAACTCACCGGTCCACCTCCTTCCGACCCTGGTGGCCCGGCCGTCCCGCCCACCGTTGCGCGGTGGGCGGGACGGCCCGGTCACTGTCTGGCACTATTCCGGATCCGCGACCGCGACGAGCGCGGGGCGCAGCAGCCGCTCACCGAGCTGGTAGCCGCGTCGCATGACCTGTACACAGGTCGGCTCGCTGACGTCGGCCGAGGTCTGGTGCGCGACCGCCTCGTGCCGGGTCGGGTCGAACGGGTCGCCCTGCTCGCCGAAGGCGTTCAGGCCGAACTTGCCCAGCGCGGTGGTGAGCTGTTCCGCCACCGTGCCGAACGGCCCGACCAGGTCGCCATGTTCCCGGGCCCGGTCCAGGTCGTCCAGGATCGGCAGCAGTGCGGCCAGCACCGAACCGGTCGCCTGCTCCTGCACGAGGCCGCGGTCACGATCGACCCGCTTGCGGTAGTTGGCGTACTCCGCCGACACCCGCTGCAGATCCCTGGTCCGCTCGTCCAGCTCGGCCCGGAGCGCCTCCAACTCGGCGCCGAGCGAGGTGCCCGTAGCGGCGCCGCCGTCCACCGGCTGCGCCGGGGCGTCCACCACCGGCGGGCCGGACGGCTCCGGCCCGTCGGTGGAGTTGACCTCGACCTCGATCTCGTCGACCACGACCTCGGCGTCCTCGACCAGACCCTCGGCCGGGGCGCCGGTCTCCGCGTCGGCGGCGGTCCCCTCCGGCTCGGCGGTGTCGACGAGCTTGCGGTTGTTGCGGATGACGACCCGCTCCCCGTCGCCGGTGGTCGGCTCCGTGGGCGCGGAGCCACCCGGCGTCGACCCGGTGTCGCCCGGGTCGGCGGCTCGTGGCTTCTGCGTCATGCGGCTACCTCATCCCCTTCGCGGTGAACACGTGTCGGAGGCCGACGGTCACTTCTTGCCGTCCTCGTCCACGATTTCCGCGTCGACCACGTCGTCGGCGCCGCCGGCCTGCGGACCGGTCGCGCCGGTCGCACCCGGGCCGGCCTCGCCACCGGGCTGCTGACCCTGCTCGGCCTGCTGCGAGTAGAGCAGCGAGCCGGCCTGCTGGGAGACCTGCGCCAGCTTCTCGTGCGCGGACTTGATCTTCTCGATGTCCTGACCGCCGAGGGCGCCGCGCAGCTCACCGAGCGCCTCGTTGAGCTGCTCGCGGTTCTCACCGGGCAGCTTGTCGCCGCTCTCGGCGAGGAACTTCTCGGTCTGCCACTGGAGCGCCTCGGCCACGTTGCGCGTCTCGGCGTCGTCGCGGCGGCGCTTGTCCTCCTCCGCGTGCTCCTCGGCGTCGCGGCGCATCCGCTCGATGTCGTCCTTCGGCAGCGAGGAGCCACCGGTGATCGTCATCTTCTGTTCCTTGCCGGTGCCCAGGTCCTTGGCGTGCACGTTGACGATGCCGTTGGCGTCGATGTCGAAGGCGACCTCGATCTGCGGCACGCCGCGCGGCGCCGGCGGGAGGCCGGTCAGCTCGAAGGTGCCGAGCTTCTTGTTGTAGGCCGCGATCTCGCGCTCACCCTGGAAGACCTGGATCAGCACCGACGGCTGGTTGTCGTCCGCCGTGGTGAAGACCTCGGAACGCTTGGTCGGGATGGTGGTGTTGCGCTCGATCAGCTTGGTGAAGATGCCGCCCTTGGTCTCGATGCCCAGGCTCAGCGGGGTCACGTCGAGCAGCAGGACGTCCTTGACCTCGCCCTTGAGCACACCGGCCTGAAGCGCGGCGCCGACGGCGACGACCTCGTCCGGGTTGACGCCCTTGTTGGGGTCGCGCCCGGTGAGCTGCTTGACCAGGTCGGTCACGGCGGGCATCCGGGTCGAACCGCCGACCAGGATGACGTGCTCGACGTCGGAGATCTTGATCCCGGCGTCCTTCACGGCCTGCTCGAACGGGCCCTTGCAACGGTCCAGCAGGTCCTGCGTCATCCGCTGGAACTCGGCGCGGCTGAGCGTCACGTCGAGGTGCAGCGGGCCGGCCGCGCCGGCGGTGATGTACGGCAGGTTGATGTTGGTGGTGGTGGCGGCGGACAGCTCGATCTTGGCCTTCTCGGCGGCCTCACGGAGCCGCTGGAGGGCCATCTTGTCCTGGCCGAGGTCGATGCCGTGCTCACCACGGAACGTCTTGACCAGGTGGTCGATGATCCGCTGGTCCCAGTCGTCGCCACCGAGGTGGTTGTCACCGCTGGTCGACTTGACCTCGATGACGCCCTCGGCCAGCTCCAGCAGCGACACGTCGAAGGTGCCGCCGCCGAGGTCGAAGACCAGGACGGTCTGCTCCTTGGAGCCCTTGTCCAGCCCGTACGCCAGGGCGGCGGCGGTCGGCTCGTTGACGATCCGCAGCACGTTGAAGCCGGCGATCTCACCGGCCTCCTTGGTGGCCTGACGCTGACTGTCGTTGAAGTACGCCGGGACGGTGATCACCGCGTCGGTGATCTGCTCGCCCAGGTACGCCTCGGCGTCCCGCTTGAGCTTCATCAGCGTCCGGGCCGAGATCTCCTGCGGGGTGTACTTCTTGCCGTCGATGTCGACGGACCAGTTCGTGCCGACCTCGCGCTTGACCGACCGGATCGTCCGGTCCGGGTTGGTCACCGCTTGACGCTTGGCGACCTCACCGACGAGCACCTCGCCGTTGCGGGCGAACGCGACGATCGACGGAGTCGTCCGCGACCCCTCAGCGTTGGCGATGACGGTGGGCTCACCGCCCTCGAGAACGCTGACGCAGGAGTTCGTCGTGCCGAGGTCGATACCGACCGCACGTGCCATCTTCGCTTCCTCGCTTCGTAAGGTTGTGCAGGTGACGGGCATCGCCCGTGGGCTGCTGGCGAGCACCGCCCGCAGCGGGCCCCACCACAAGTTGAGTGAACTTGACTCAATAGTGCCACGCGTTGGCCAATCGTCAAGTTGGGTTGAGTCAACCCCGCGCAACCCAGCCGTTATTACCGTCCGGTTGTCTTCCCTTGCATCGGTCGGGCACGCTTTAGCGGTGACGACGCACGGCGATCCCGCCACCCGTTCCGGCGCGCCCGCCGTCGCAGCCCGCACCGACCCGCCGGCCGCCCCGGAGGAGCCGCCCGCCACCACCGGGGACGACAGCCTCCCCGGCGCACTCGCGGGCCTCCGGGAGGCGATCGGTGCTACCCGGTATCCCCTCGCGCTGCCCTCTGCCAGCTCCGCCCGGCAGACCGCCACCGCACTAACCGACCAGCTCGACGACTACCTGCTGCCCCGGCTCGCCCGGCTGGACGCCCCGCTGCTCGTGGTGGTCGGCGGCTCCACCGGCGCGGGCAAGTCGACCCTGGTCAACAGCCTGGTCAAGGCCCGGGTCAGCGCCGCCGGCGTGCTCCGGCCGACCACCCGCTCCCCGGTGCTGGTCTGCAACCCGTCCGACGCGGCCTGGTTTCGGCAGGGCGACCTCCTACCCGGGCTGACCCGCACCACCGAGCCGAGCGAAGATCCGCGCGCCCTGCACCTCGTGACGGCCCCGGCCCTGCCGGCCGGGCTCGCCTTCCTCGACGCGCCCGACATCGACTCGGTCGTCGACGCCAACCGGGCCCTCGCCACCCAACTGCTGGCCGCCGCCGACCTGTGGCTCTTCGTCACCACCGCCGCCCGGTACGCCGACGCGGTGCCCTGGGAGCTGCTGCGCAGCGCTCGGACGCGGGGCGCGGTGATCGCCATGGTGCTGGACCGGGTGCCCGCCGAGGCCACCGACGAGATCGCCGCGCACCTGACCGAGATGCTCGCCGAGCAGGACCTCGGCCGGGCGCCACTGTTCGTGTTGCCGGAGACCTGGGTCGACGGTCAGGGGCTGCTGCCCGAGGGAGTGACCGCGCCGCTGGCCGACTGGTTCGCCCGACTGGCCGCCGACGCGGACGCGCGGGCGGCGGTGGTCCGTCAGACCCTCGACGGGGCGCTGGCCGCACTCCACCCGACCGTGGAAGAGCTGGCCGACGCCGCCGACGAGCAGGTCACCGCCGCCGACGGGCTGGACGAACGGGTCCGGGCCGCGTACCGGGGTGCCGAGCGCACCGTCGAGCAGGGGCTGCAGGACGGCCGGCTACTCCGGGGTGAGGTGCTGGCCCGCTGGCAGGAGTTCGTCGGCACCGGCGAGCTGTTCCGCACCCTGGAGGCCCGCATCGGCCGGCTCCGGGACCGGGTCGTGGCCGCCGTCACCGGCCGACCGGCACCCGCCGCCGAGCTGCGCAACGCCATCGAGTCCCAGCTGGTGACGCTGCTGCGCGGGGTGGCCTCGGAGGCCGCCGAATCCGCGTACACCGGGTGGAAGGCGCACCCGGCCGGTGCCGGGCTGCTCGATCCGGCGCTCGCCCACCCGAGCGACGACCTGCCCGAACGCGCCGAGCGCATGGTCCGCGACTGGCAGCGCGGGGTGCTGGAGCTGGTCCGGGTCGAGGGCGGCGACAAGCGGTTCGTGGCGCGCACCGCCGCGTACGCGGTCAACGCCACCGGCCTGGCCGTGATGATCGCCGTCTTCGCCTCCACCGCGTTCATCCCGACCGGGTTGGAGTTGGCCACCGGGGCCGGCACCACGGTTGCCGCCCAGGCCGTCCTCCAGGCGATCTTCGGCGACCAGGCGGTGCGTACCCTCGCCACCAAGGCCCGCACCGACCTGCTGGCCCGGGTGCGGACGCTGCTGGACGCGGAGTCGGACCGCTTCCTCGGCCGCACCGCCGACGCCCGCACCGCCGCGGACGCCGGCGACGGGCTGCGCCGGGCCGCCGGCCGGGTCGAGCTGGCCCGGCATCGCAGCGGCCTGTCCGCCGGCGGCGAGGAGGGTTCTCGGTGAGCAACATCGCCGGCCGGGTCCGCGAGGCGTTCCGGGGGGAGCAGCGGGTCGACGCCGACGCGCTGATCGCCCGGCTGGACGCGGTACGCCGATTCCTGACCGCGGTGGACGGTCTGCTGCCGGACTCCGACCTGGTGCCCGCGCACACCCTGGTCGAGCGCGCCGGCACCCGGCTCGCGCTGTCCCGGGACCACACCGTGGTCGCCCTGGCCGGCGCGACGGGCAGCGGCAAGTCCAGCCTCTTCAACGCGCTGGCCCAGCTGGAACTCTCGCCGGTCGGGGTCCGCCGGCCGACCACCGGCGTCACCCACGCCTGCGTGTGGGGGCCGCTGGAGGGCGCCAACCATCTGCTCGACTGGATCGGCGTCCTGCCCCGACACCGCTTCGTCCGGGAGAGCGCCCTGGACGCGGACGACGAGACGGCGCTGCACGGGCTGATCCTGCTCGACCTGCCCGACTTCGACTCGGTGCAGCGATCCCACCGGCTCGAGGTGGACCGCCTTCTCGGCCTGGTCGACCAGGTGGTCTGGGTGGTCGATCCGCAGAAGTACGCCGACCGGGTCATCCACGACAGCTACCTGCGCGAGTTCCATCGGCACCGCGACGTCACCCTGGTCGTGCTCAACCAGGCCGACCGGCTGCCCCCGGCCGAGGTGCCCCGGGTCCTGGACGACCTGCGCCGGCTGCTCGACACCGACGGGTTGACCGGTGTGCCCCTGCTGGCCACCACCGCCATCGATCCGGCCGGGATGGTCGGGCTGCGCGGCGCCCTGGAGCGCACGGTCGCCGAGCGGCAGGCCGCGTTGCGGCGGCTGGCGGGTGACGTCGACACGGTCGTCGCCGGCCTGGACGAGCTGGTCGGTTCGGCCCGGCCGGCAGGTGGGCCGGACGACGCCGCCGTCCGTGGCCTCAACCGGGCGCTGGCCGGGGCGGCCGGGGTGCCCGCGGTGACCGAGGCCGTGGAGCGGGCGTACCGGCATCGGGCCGGCGCGGCCACCGGCTGGCCGGTGGTCCGGGGCTGGCGGCGGTTGCGACCCGACCCGCTGCGTCGACTGCACCTGCCCGGCCCGGGTGGCGCCCAGGCCGACCCGGCGGAGAGCCTGGTCGCGGCCACATCGGTACCGGACCCGACGGCCGCCCAGCGCTCGGCGCTCGGCCTCGCGATCCGCGCGGTGGCCGACCGGGCCGCCACCGACCTACCCGCCGCCTGGCCCGGCGCGGTGACCTCCGCCGCCCGGTCCCGCCTCGGCGACCTGCCGGACGCCCTGGACCGCACGATCGCCGGCACCGACCTCGGCCTCGACCGGCGGCCGCTGTGGTGGCGGATCGTCGGCGGGGCGCAGTGGTTGGTCACCCTCGCCGCCGTGGTCGGGCTGGGCTGGCTGGTGCTCGGCTACGCGCTGCGGGCCCTCGGCCTGCCCGCGCTGGACAACCCGACGGTCGGTCAGGTGCCGCTGCCGACCCTGCTGCTGCTCGGCGGCCTGCTGGCCGGGCTGCTGGTGGCGGCGCTGACCCGACCGGTGGTGCGCTGGGCCGCCCGGCGCGCCCGGGCCCGCGCCGAGCAGCGGCTGACGGCGCGGGTAGCCCAGGTGGGTGACGAGTACGTGCTGACACCGGTACGAACCGTGCTCGGCTCGTACGCGCAGGCACGCGACGCGCTGCGGGACGCCGCCCGCCGCTGACGCTCCGCCCGGCCCGCTACCCCTTTCCGTACGCCCACAGCGGCGTAGGGTCGAAGCATGGCCACGCCTCAGACCCCCTACGACGCGGTGCTGCACGCCGCACGCGACGTGACCAAGCTGGAGTCCGCCCTCGACGCCGAGATGCTCGGCAGCGCGCTGCTGGGCAGTGTCTACGCGATCGCGGAGACCGACCGCGACACCGCCGTACGGGAGTTCGTCACCGGTTTCCTCGCCGCCACCGGCCGCCGCAGGATCGCGGCGGCGACCACCATCCGGCAGGTGTTCGCCACGCTCGTGCCGACGGCCGAGGGCACCGAGCGGGTGCGGCCGGGCAGCCAGGCGCCGACCTGGACCACCCAACTCGGCCGGGTGCACCTCACCGGCAGCTGGGCGTACGGCGACGTGTACGGCGACCAGACCTCCTACCTCGCTACCTTCGCCTACGACGACGAGTCGGGCGGCTCGGAACACGCCCTGGTGGCCCTGGTGGATCACAACATCGGGATCACCAAGGACGTCTTCGTGGGCGGGCCGGCCGAGCGGATCCTGGATCAGGTCCGGCAGATGTGCGCCGACGACGAGCTGACCTGGTTCCGGACCGAAGATCCGGCTCGACTCCGGGGCGAGGTGGCCCGCCACCTGGCGGTGACCGACGACCTGGGCGAGTTGCCCGGCGAGGGGTCCCTCGCCACCGACCGGGCATTGGTCGGGGCACGGCTGGCGATGCTGCCCACCGCGGCCGACCCGACCGGTCCGGTGGAGGTCGAGCCGCTCTCCGCCGCCGAGCGCACCGACCTGGTCCGACGGTTCCTCGCCGCGCCGGAGGCCGCCCGTTTCGGGCTGGACACGGTCGACGGCCCCGAGCTGGCCTCGCTGCACTTCTGCCTGAGCCTGCTGCTGGACCACTCGGCGAGCTTCCCGGACGCCGATCCGATGCGGTGGAGCCCTGCGGTGTCCGGGCTCTTCCTGCTCGACTGGGTGCACCGCCGGGCCGTGCTGGACATGGACGACGCGGCGATGCTGCCCCGGGTGCTGCGGGCCTGGGCGCGGTACGCGTCGCGCCAGCGCGGACTACCGGAGGCGGCGACCACGCGCACCGACGAGGCGATCGAGGAGATGGTGCCGGAGTTCGCCCGCCTCTACTCGACCGGCGAACGGCGTAGCCCGGCCACCGCCGCAGTGGCGCAGCTGATGGCCGACGGGGTGGACCCGGACGACCCGGCCGCGCTGGACGCCTGGATCGAGGCGAACCGGCACCGCCTCGCCGACGACGGCGCCTGACGGCGTTCGTGGGTGGGCGGCCCCGCGCCGCCCGCCCCCGCGCCCGGCCCGCCGGTCGATCGGGAGGTTACGGCCCAGGTCGGCCCGCTGCACCGGGTCAGCGCAGCGGGCCGAAGACCACCGCGGCGATCAGCGCGCCGAGCGCGGCCCCGGCCAGCACCTGCGCCACCGTGTGGTCCCGCAGCCGCACCCGGGACCAGCCGACCACCGCCAGCAGGGGCGCGGCGACGACCAGCCGCGTCCCGAAGGTCAGCGTCAGGATGACCAGCGTGCCGGCGGCCACCGCCGAGTGGATCGACATCTTCCACCAGTGGCTGACCGACACGGCGACCACGAGGCCGACCAGCCCGGCCACGGCCAGCGCCAGCACCGGGCGGGGTGCGCCCAGCACGGCGAGCAGGGCGAGCCCGCCCGCGACCGACCCGAGGCCGACCAGCAGCGGCACCCGGCGCTGCTCCCGGCGGCCGACGTGGTGGTCGGTGAGCCGGCCACGGCGTACCCCGCCGACGATGTAGGCGAACGGTATGCCGGTGACGAAGAGCGTGGCGAGCAGACCCCAGAGCAGGCCCTGCCCGGGCCGGCGTGCGCTGTGCCAGCTCACCGTGAGGATCAGCAGCGACACGAGCACCGCCGGTGCGGTCACCTCGGTGACCAGTCGGGCGATCCGCAGCCCCGGGCCAGGTCGGGTGGTGACCGGGCGGAGTTCCGCACCGCCGCCCACGCCACCCCCTCCGGTACGCGCCTACCGCCGAACACCGCCGGCGCCGGATGGGCCGCGCCTGATCGTCACCGTACCGCCGGTGAGAGCGCGGGGTGCGTCGGTCCGGCCAGCGGCACCGGGCTGACGGTGGGCGTCGAGGCAACGGGCGACGGCGACGGGGTCGCCGGGCTGGGCCGGCGGGTCGGCGCCTGAGGCGGCGTGGGTGTGCGGGCCGGCACGGACCGGGTGCTGGTCGGCACGGCCGTCGCGGTCGAGCCGTCGGTCGGCGTGGGGGCCGGCACGGACCGGGTGCTGGTCGGCACGGCCGTCGCGGTCGAGCCGTCGGTCGGCGTGGGCGTCGGCTCCAGCGTCGGGTCGAGCGTGGGTGTCGGGTCCAGCGTCGGGGTCGGCTCGGGGTCGGCCGGGTCGGTGGGGTCCGGGTCGGTGGGGTCCGGGTCCGGTGGATCGGTCGGGTCGGTGGGGTCCGGGTCCGGTGGATCGGTCGGGTCGGTGGGGTCCGGGTCTGGCGGGTCGGTCGGGGCGGGGTCGGTCGGCGAACCGGTCGACGGAGGAGGAGCGACCGGCGGAGGTACCGGTGGCGAGGTGCCCCGCGTGGGCTTCGGCGCCATCGGCGGGGTGGTCGCCCGTCGGACCGGCCCCGGATCGCCCGCGCCCGGCCCTTCCGCCGCGTGCCGGGGAGCGGCGGGCAACCAGCCGCTGGTCGGGCCGACACTGGGCGTGCCGGGCGGCGAGGGCGGCGGCTGGCTGGTCATCGGCAGCGGGATCACCACCGGCCCGACGGACGGGGTCGGGATGAACGGGATGCTGCTGTCCGGCAGGGCGGTGCTGCCCGGGGTGGCCGAGCCCGCGCTGATCGCGGCGAGGATGGGCATCGACGCCGTCCCGGCCAGCAACGCGACCGTGAGCAGATAACCCCGGGTGGGGCCGCCGGCGCCGGGGGCGCGGTGCACGCCGACCACCCGCCGATAACCACCCGCCGACCGGTGCCGACCGAGCGCCGGTGTGCCGGGACCGTCACCTGGCTCGTACACCGCACACCCCTAGTCGTCGGCTGTCGATGGACATGGATGGCCACCATCGGGCAGAAACCCGGCAAATCACCTGTTAGGCGCGATCCTGCGGGAATCAGCCTGACCCAGTTACCCTGCGTCAGCCAACCTCCACCGCGTGTCGACACGCGGTGCTGGCCGAACGGTGACGAATCGCGCCGGAACGCATCGGAAACGTAGGCCGGCATGATGGCGACAAACGACGTCAAAGCGGGGGCGGTCGGAATGCGGGGCAGGCGTACTGTGGGCGCGCTCACCTGCTCTGCGAATATGGAGCACGACGGCAACGCAGCCGTGACCTCCGCGCACCCTCGCGGCAGGCGCGGTTGAGCGCCGGCGCTCCCGATCCGGGTTCGGCCAGAACCCGGATCACGCCGTGCGGCAACCCCCACCGGGGCTAGGCGCGGCCGCCAGGAACCGGTCCGGCAGCAGCCGGACAGGCGCACGAGTTGCGCGGCCGGGTGACCCCCCGGTGCCGACGCAGACACGACAGGGAGAGACCGATGGCAAAGGGCGACCCCGGGGGCACCACCCGCAGCAGGCGGGCCGCACCCCGCTCCAGGAAGGGCGCTGCCGGCGACCCCGAGCTGGTGCAGCTACTCACCCCCGAAGGCGAACGGATCGACAGCGCCACCGGACCGGACGGCACCGAGTACCGCGTCGACTTCACCGACGAGGAATACCGCGGTCTTTACCGCGACCTGGTGCTGGTCCGGAAGCTGGACGCCGAGGCGACCGCTCTCCAGCGCCAGGGCGAGCTGGGCCTCTGGGCCAGCCTGCTCGGCCAGGAGGCCGCCCAGGTCGGCTCCGGGCGGGCGCTGCGCCCCCAGGACATGGCCTTCCCGACCTACCGGGAGCACGGCGTCCTCTACTGCCGGGGCATCGACCCGATCATGCCGCTCGGCCTGTTCCGCGGTGTCGACCAGGGCGGCTGGGACCCGAACGAGTTCAAGTTCAACATGTACACGATCGTCATCGGCGCGCAGACCCTGCACGCGACCGGCTACGCGATGGGGATCACCATCGACGGCAAGACCGGCACCGACGACGGCGAGGCGGCCATCGCCTACTTCGGTGACGGCGCCACCAGCCAGGGCGACGTGAACGAGGCGTTCGTCTGGGCCAGCGTGTTCAACGCGCCGCTGGTCTTCTTCTGCCAGAACAACCAGTACGCGATCTCGGAGCCGCTGGAGCGGCAGACCCGGGTTCCGCTCTACCAGCGGGCCGCCGGCTTCGGCTTCCCCGGCGTACGGGTCGACGGCAACGACGTGCTCGCCTCGTACGCGGTCACCCGCACGGCACTGGACAACGCCCGCCTCGGGCAGGGCCCGAGCCTGATCGAGGCGTACACCTACCGGATGGGCGCGCACACCACCTCCGACGACCCGACCCGTTACCGCATCGCCAGCGAGGTCGAGGCGTGGCAGGCCAAGGACCCGATCGCGCGGGTCAAGGCGTTCCTGGAGAAGCAGCAGATCGCCGACGCGGGCTTCTTCGCCGAGGTCGACGAGCAGGCCCGCCGCGAGTCGGTGCACCTGCGCGAGCGGGTGCTCGCCATGCCGGACCCGGAGCCGGTGACGATGTTCGACCACGTCTATCCGAACGGATCTCCGCTGCTCGACGAGCAGCGCGCGAAGTTCAGCCGCTACATGGACTCGTTCGAGGGGAGCGCCCACTGATGGCCACGGAGACGCTCACCATCGGCAAGGCCCTCAACACCGGCCTGCGCCGCGCCCTGGAGAACGACCCCAAGGTCGTCATCATGGGCGAGGACGTCGGCAAGCTCGGCGGCGTCTTCCGGATCACCGACGGGCTCCAGAAGGACTTCGGCGACCAGCGGGTGATCGACACCCCGCTGGCCGAGTCCGGCATCATCGGCACCGCTGTCGGTCTGGCCATCCGTGGCTACCGGCCGGTCTGCGAGATCCAGTTCGACGGCTTCGTCTACCCCGCCTACGACCAGATCGTGTCGCAGGTGGCAAAGATGCACTACCGCTCCGGTGGCCGGCTCAGCATCCCCATGGTGATCCGGATCCCGTTCGGCGGCGGCATCGGCGCGGTCGAGCACCACTCCGAGTCGCCCGAGGCGTACTTCGCGCACACCGCCGGCCTGAAGGTCGTGACCTGCTCCAACCCGCAGGACGCGTACGTGATGATCCAGCAGGCCATCGCCTCGGACGACCCGATCGTCTTCCTGGAGCCCAAGCGGCGCTACTGGGAGAAGGGCCAGGTCGACCTGGACGCGCCGCTGTCCGACGCGTACCCCCTGCACTCGGCCCGGGTCGTGCGGCCCGGCACCGACGTCACCGTGCTGGCGTACGGCCCGATGGTGCGGACCTGCCTGGAGGCGGCGACCGCCGCCGCCGAGGACGGCCGGGAGCTTGAGGTCATCGACCTGCGCACGCTCTCGCCGCTGGACCTGACCGCCGCGTACGAGTCGGTGAAGCGCACCGGCCGCGCGGTCGTGGTGCACGAGGCACCCTCCAACATCGGCCTCGGCGCCGAGTTGGCCGCCCGGATCACCGAGGAGTGCTTCTACTCCCTGGAGTCGCCCGTGCTGCGGGTGACCGGCTTCGACACCCCCTACCCGGCCGCCCGGGTGGAGGAGGAGTACCTGCCCGACCTCGACCGGGTGCTCGACGCCGTCGACCGCACCTTCGGCTGGTGAGCGACATGTCCCGGATCAAGACGTTCAACCTGCCCGATCTGGGCGAGGGGCTGACCGAGGGCGAGATCCTGGCCTGGCTGGTCGAGGTCGGCGACACCATCGAGCTGAACCAGCCGATCGTCGAGGTGGAGACGGCCAAGGCGGCCGTGGAGATCCCGGCGAAGTGGGCCGGGCAGGTGCAGGCGATCCACCACCCGCAGGGCACCACGGTCGAGGTCGGTACGCCGATCATCGCGATCGACACCGACCCGGGGGCCGGCCCGCTGGAGACGCCGTCGACCACGGCCGCGTCCGACGGTGACCTGCCCACCCCGTCGGCGGCGTCGCTGGCGGCGGTGCAGGTGGCACCGGCCGAGGGCATGGTCGAGCCCGGTCTGATCGGCGGCGTGGCCCCTGGTGGGCGGACCGCCGTGCTGGTCGGCTACGGCCCGCGTACCACCGCCGCGAAGCGTCGTCCCCGTAAGGGCGCGGTGCCGGCGCAGACGGCCACGCCCACCCCCGCTGGGGTCGATCATGGAGTTGTGGTGGGTGACAAACCAGCTGCGACCCCCACGATTCCGGCACCACAAGTCCATGATCGACGCAATGGGGCCGGCGGGGCCGGCGGGGCCGGCGGGGCCGTGTTGGCGAAGCCGCCGGTGCGCAAGCTCGCCAAGGACCTGGGGGTCGACCTCGGCACGTTGACCGGGTCGGGGCCGCTGGGCTCGATCACCCGGGAGGACGTGCAGCGGGCGGCGAGCGGTGCGACAGTGCCGGCCGCCGAGCCGGTCGCCGCGACGACGGCGCCCAGCTTCGGCGCCGATCGGGAGCAGCGCATCCCGGTCAAGGGCGTCCGCAAGCTCACCGCCGAGAACATGTCCCGCTCGGCGTTCACCGCCCCGCACGTGACGGAGTTCCTGACCGTCGACGTGACCCGGGCGATGAAGGCGCTGGACCGGCTGCGTGGCCGGCGGGAGTGGCGCGACGTACGGGTCTCGCCACTGCTGCTGGTGGCGAAGGCGGTGCTGCTGGCGGTCCAGCGTCACCCGATGGTCAACTCGACCTGGGCGGGCGACGAGATCGTGGTCAAGGAGTACGTCAACCTGGGCATCGCCGCGGCCACCGAGCGTGGCCTGATCGTGCCGAACGTCAAGGACGCCGGCCGACTCTCGCTGCGGGAGTTGGCGGACGCGCTGACCGATCTGGTGCAGACGGCGAAGTCCGGGCGTACCTCGCCGGCGGCCATGTCCGGCGGCACCCTGACCATCACCAACGTCGGCGTCTTCGGTGTGGACACCGGCACGCCGATCCTGCCGCCGGGTGAGTCGGCGATCCTGGCGTTCGGCGCGGTGCGGGAAATGCCCTGGGTGCACAAGGGCAAGGTCAAGGTTCGCCAGGTGACCACGTTGGGGTTGAGCTTCGACCACCGGATCATCGATGGCGAGCTGGGCTCGAAGTTCCTGCGGGACATCGGCGACTTCCTCACCGACCCGGAGGCGGCGCTGCTCGCCTGGACCTGATCGTTCGCGACGCCAGCCACGGCCGGTGTGCCACGGGTTAACGCCCGGCACACCGGCCGTGTCCGTTGGGCGACGGAACCGTCGGCCAGATGGCCTGTTGACCTTTGATTGTTAGGCAGGTGTCTCAGCTCACCTAATAATCGATGGAAGTTCGCCGGCTTCTGCGGTTGAATAGATGCATCAGGGGCTGACAACCGAATAGCTAGGGGGACCCACCAATGAGCATGATCGAGCGAATCCGCAACCACCGCGACGCCAGCCGCCGCGCCCGTGCCATCGAGCACGCGCTGCGCTCGGCGAACACGCCGGCAGTTCGCGAGGAGATCCTCGTCATCGCCCAGCGTCACATGAGCTGACGCTCCACGACATTCCTCACCGCCTCCAGATCGATGGCCCACCCGGCCCGCCGGGTGGGCCATCGGCGTTTACCGGCCACCCACACCGGGATTCCGCCCTGCCGCAGCGCCCGGTACGGTGGGCTTCGGTCGCCGCCCGCCGACCCGGCAGAGGCCGAGCCGACAAAGCTGCTCGACACCAACCGGCCACGGTGAGTGACGACCAGTGCTCCTTGGACGTGTCGTGCCACCACCCGATACCGTGCGGGGAGCCGGCACAGCGGTACGCCGGTGACGCCGGCAGCCACGCCGAGGAGACCGATCGGCACCGGCGAGCCGACATGTGATGGAGGAGGCGCACCCATGACGTCCGAGGGCCCGCACCGCCCCGGCCAAGAGCCGGACGAGGTGTCACCGGGCGCCGGCGGACCGGCGCCGTACGGCGACCGCCCGGCGCAGCCGGACAACGGCCAGAACGCCGCCGGCCCCGACCTGGGCTGGGCACCCCCGCCACCGACGCGGCCCAACCCGTCGGCGCCGGCATGGGCGACCCAGTCCGAGCAGCCGCCGGCCCCCGCCTGGGGTGCCGCCGCTGCCCCGCAGCCCAACGACCCGGCACAGCCCGCCTGGGCCGCCGGCGGTGGCGCGAGCGAGCCGCCGCAGCAGCAGCCCGGCGCGTGGCCCGGTAACGACGGCGCGCCGGCCGCGGCGCAGCCCGACCCCTGGGCGGCGCAGCAGCAGGGCTGGACGCCGTCCGAGCAGAGCGCACCCGCTCCCGCCTGGACCCCGAGCGCACCCGCGGACCAGCCGGACTGGGCGCAGGCCCAGCCGGCCGCGCGAGGCGCCGCACAGGTTTCCCCGGCCACCGCCGCCTGGCCCGCCCAGGAGGACCCGGCCAGCGGTTGGGGCGGCGCGGCGCAGGCCAACCCGGCCGCCGGTGACTGGCGCGGAGCCGAGCCCGCGCAGGCCGACTCACCTCCGGCCGCCGGCTGGTCCGGCGGCGCTCCGCAGGACCAGGCCGCCGGCAACGGCGGATGGCCCGCCGGCAACGCCGGCCGGGACGACCAGCCGGTGTGGACTCCGGCGGAGCAGTCGCCGCCGGCCTGGGGACAGCCCGCCGAGCAGACCGAGCAACCCGCCCCCGGCTGGGGTCAGGCCGCCGCGCCGAACGCTGCCCGTGGCGCGGCCCAGGTGCCGGCCCCGACGACGAACTGGCCCGCGCAGGACGACCCGGCCCACTCCGGCGGATGGGCCGCGCAGCAGCAGGCGCAGTCCGCAGGGTGGAACGAGGGCAGCGACGCGCGGCAGGACCAGCCCGCGCAGCCGACCGCCTGGGGTGGCGCCGAGAGCCGTCCGCAGCAGCCCGACTGGGTGCTCTCGCAGCCCGACCAGCCGACCGACCGGCCGGAGCAGGCGGGGTGGACGCCTGCGGAGCAGACCAGCCTCCCCGCCCGCGCCCGCGCCAGCGTGCCCGGCAACGACGGGGCGCAGGGCAAATCCGGCGTACCGGAGGTCGAGCCGTGGGCGCCCGGCGAGGTGTGGGGCCGCGCGGAGGCAGAAGCCTCCGCCCAGTCCCGTGGCGGCTGGGAGGCCGACCGAGGCGACGAGGCACCTGCCTACCAGCCCGGCCCCGCGCCGGGCATCTCACCGGCGAACGCGGTGCCGCTGCCCCCGCAGGAGCAGCGCGTGCCCGGTGCCAGCCTGGCCGCCGCCCCGCCGGCCGACTACGCGCCCCAGGCCCAGTTCGCCCCGATCCCCGAGCAGCCCGGCTACGCCGAGCGGGAGACCCCGGACGCCGCCGCGCAGTACGGTAGCCGCGCCGAGGACCCCGCCGCGGGTGGCGCCGTGGTGCCGGCCCCGCGTACCTCTCCGGAGTCCGGAGCGGGCCGCGCGGTCGTACCGGTGTCGGACGCCGAGTCGGCGGCGCGGGCCACGGCGAGCGCTTCGGTGCCGTTGGCCAGCCGGGTGATGCCCCCGACCGACCAGGCCATCCGGCCGACCGGCACGGCCACCCCGCAACCCCGGGTGTACGGCCGGCCGGCTCGACCCGAGCCGGAGGCCGAACCGGAGCCGGAGGCGTTCCAGGGCGACCCGGGCGCCGAACGTCAGGGTGCTCCGGAGTGGCAGAACGAGCCGCAGCGCCAGGCCGCGCCCGACTGGCAGAACGAGCCGCAGCGCCAGGCCGCCCCCGACTGGCAGAACGAGCCCCAGCGGCCGGTCGCGCCCGACTGGCAGAACGAGGTGCAGCGGCAAATTGGGCCCGGTTGGGGCGGCGAGTCCCCGGCCGATCAGCGCTTCGACGAGCGGCAGCCGGCACCGAACGCGTTCAACGAGGCCCCGCCGGCGTTCCCGCCGGGTGTGCCGTCCTTCGTCGACGCCCCGGGCAACAGCAGGCCGGTGAACGGCACCCGGCCGCACGCCGGTGCCGAGCCTCCGGCGGACCAGTTCGGTGGTCCCGGCTCGCCTGCCGCCGGTGCCGCGACGGTGAACGGCACGGCGGCCTTCGGCGGGCCGAACTTCGGTGGGCCGGGCTCCGGTGGGCCGGGCTTCGGTGGGCCGGGCTCCGGTGGGCCGGGCTCCGGCGCCGGTCCGGCGACCGAACCGGTGCCGGGCGGCGGTTTCCCGCCGTCGTTCCCGCCACCGCCGCAGCCCGCGCCGTCCTGGGGCCAGCAGACCGGCCAGGCGGACCAGGGGCGGTTCGACGCGTTCAAGCCGGACGCCGACGAGCCGAAGGCGGAGCCGCCGGCACCCAAGGTACGCAACGGTCGGGTACTGGCCGCGGTGCTGATCGCCGCGGTGCTGATCCTGGCGGTGCCGCTGGGTCTGCTGCTGCTGCTCGGCAAGGTCGGCGGGGACGACACACCGGCCTTCGACCCGGCCGTCGGCACCTGCGTGAAGCAGTCCGGGCAGGGTGGCGCCTCGGCGGCGGACTGCGGCGAGGCGGGCGCGTTCACGATCGTCTCGAAGGTGGACGCCAAGGAGAAGTGCACCGACACGACGCAGCCGCACGTGGTGCTGCCGGGTGCGGGCAACAACCGGGTGCTCTGCCTGAAGCCGGCCACGAAGTAGCCGCACCGACGGCGGGGTCACGGGCGACCGTGACCCCGCCGTCGTCGTACCCGCCGGTGGGCCGGATCGGGCCCGGATCGCGGCGACTCGCCCCCTCCGCCGGGACGCGGGCCGATGGTCAGGCACGATGGGTGCATGAGCGCACGAGTACGGGCACCCGAGCTGCGCGGTCGGGGCTGGCTGAACACCGGTGGACGCGACCTCAAGCTCGCCGACCTCCGCGGCAAGATCGTCATCGCGGACTTCTGGATGTCCTAGAAGAAGCTTGTAACTCACGCGCCGAGGCCCTAGCGTCCTCGCCATGTCCCATCACGAACACCTCGCCGATCTCTACCTACGCCTGTCCCTCGACCGTGAGGGAAAAACCGCAATCGAGCGCCAAGAGGCCGACTGTCGGGCCTGGGCCGTACGCGCCGGGCTAGAGGTCCGTACCGTCCACATCGACCGGGGCCGGTCCGGCTATAAGGCCGTCGACCGCGCCGGGTTCGACGCCGCCGTGTCCGCCCTCACGACCGGCACCGTCGGGACGCTGGTCGTCTGGAAGGTTGACCGCCTGTCCCGGCGTGGCATGGGCCAGGTCGGCCAAGTCCTTGACGACGTCGAGAAGGTCGGCGGGCGGATCGTCTTCGTACAGGACGGCCTCGACACGTCGCACTCTCAGGCCCGGCTCGTGCTCGCTCTCCTGTCCGAGGTCGCCCGCAGCGAATCCGCGAACATCGGCCTTCGCGTCGCCAGTGCGAAGGCTCACCTTCGCACTCTCGGCCGATGGATCGGGGGACAGCCGCCGTACGGCCTGGCCGTCGGCGAAGACGGCCGGCTAGACCACGACCCACGCACCGCGCCGACCG
Organism: Micromonospora sp. NPDC049645; assembly: GCF_040675155.1. Classification (NCBI taxonomy): domain Bacteria; kingdom Bacillati; phylum Actinomycetota; class Actinomycetes; order Micromonosporales; family Micromonosporaceae; genus Micromonospora; species Micromonospora sp. NPDC049645. The sequence continues at coordinate 282,007 of NZ_JBFAOI010000001.1, read as the reverse complement.
CCCGCGAGATCGCCGACCGGGCCCTGTCCGGCGAACCGCTGGTGAGGATCGCGCGCGACCTCAACGCCCGGGAGATCCCCGCTCCGCGTGGCGGTAGTTGGGCCGTCGGGACGCTATCGACTCTGCTCAAGTCCCCCGCGTTCGCCGGACTACTCCCGGAGACGATCAAGCGCGACGGGAAGTACACGGCGAAGGTCGTTCCGTGGCGCGACCCGGAGACCGGCGAGGCCGTCGAGGTCGGCCGAGGGATCGTCACGCCGGCCGAACAACTACAGGCCGTGCGCCTCCTCGAAGGTCGCGCCGCCGCCGATCGGACGGGACGCAATCGCGGGGTCCGGGCCGAGGTATCGCACCTGTTGACCGGCTATCTGCGGTGCGGGGGCTGCGGCGGGCGCATGTCAGCCGCCGGCAAGTCGTACGTCTGTCAGGCTCGCCGCCTCGGCCGTCCCTGTCCGGCGCACACCACGGCCTTTATCGCCGCCGTAGACCGCGCCGTGGTCGATTCGTTCGTCAACCGCCTCGCCGCGACCGAGCCCGGCGACCCACTGCTAGACGCCGTTGCTGAACGATGGGTCGCCCGCCACGACCCCGCCGTGATCCGCGAGCGCACAACCATCACAGCCGCCCTGGACGACGCTAACGCCGCCCTGGTCGATCTCGAAGACGCCCGATACCTGCGCGGCGAGTTCGTCGGCCCCGAGGCGGTCCAGCGCTGGGCCCGTTTGCACGAACGGCTGACCGTCCGCGTCGCCGGGCTGCGTCGCAACCTCGCCGAGTTCCCGTTGCCCGAGGCGGACATTAGCCCGCTACTTGATCCGGTGCTAGCTCGCGAAGCTTGGGACGCCGCCACTCTCGCCGACCGGCGCGACCTTCTCGGCCTGGCCCTGAACGCCATAACGATCACGCCCGCCGAGGGTCGCCGAGGCTACCGGTTCGACCCCGCCGCGCGTCTGCGCTTCACCTGGGCCGACGAGCCCGAGCCTGTGCCCGCCGACGCCTGAGACCAGACACGCCGCCGACGCCCTCGCCGCCGCCGTGGCCGCCGCCGGTCGCTAACCCGCTGGCGGACACCGCGCGTCAGGCCCGCACCGCCGCCGTCGCCGCTATGAAGGCCGTCGGCGTCAACCTCGGCGGAGACCTCGGCGGTACGAATGCGGGACGGGCCCTCGCCGGTCGCCGGTGGGGTCGGCGGTGAGCCGCCGGGCGCAACTTCAGACCGGCGCGGGCCGACACAGCGTCGCGGTCGAGTACGACGGCTGCGTGTGGCCGATGTTCCACCCCGACGACCCGACGGACGACGGGACCTCGGGCGGTCCCATCGCGCAGGCCGCATCGCGTTACGCGGCCGAGCTTCTACCGCCGGGCCCGGCACGGGGCGGACTCATGGACGCCTCCCTGCGCGCGTGGTGGCGAGCCCGGCCGGACACGATCCCAGGGTTTGACCCTGGCGAGTGCGCCGACCGCTGGACGGTCGAGACCCGCGCGATCCTTCACACCGCCCGCTACTACGGGGCCCGAGGGCCGAACGCGACCGCCCGGCGTCTGGCCGTCGAGTACGTCGGCGAGTGCCCGGATCGCGTCGTCCAGCCTCCGCCGCCGGTCAGCGAGCGCGACCGATTCGGCTTTTGACCCCTCGAGAGAGGCCCTAGAACGGCCGGGCCCGCCCGCCAAGCACCTGGCCGGCCGGCTAGTGACAGCCGGCACGCGTCGCCTCGTGGACTTCGACTCGGAGAACCCGTTCACCAAGAAGTGCCGGTAGCTGATCAGCTCGTCGGTGCACATCTTGTGCAGGTTCATGGCGCGCCTCGCGATGAACTCCTTGCACGGGTCGCGACCCTCGCCGACCAGGAATCGCCCGGCCCCGACGTCGAGGACGAGGAAGCCCTCGGTCCCGGGGGTGATCCGGGAACCGAGGGCGTCCTCCTGCGTTACCTCTTCCCGCCCATGAGCAGGTAGAGCACGGTGATGACCGTGAGACCCGCGAGGACCGGGCTCGCGGCGCTCGGGTGCATCAGTGCGAGGTAGGCGATGAAGGCACCCGCCAGGAGCACGGCGAGCCCTCGCGTCGTCAGGTCGGGCTTACCAGAGGTGTCCTCACGGTCGACCTGGGCAATGTGCGACACGTCGTAATTAGGACGGCACCTCTTACGTCGATTCTTCGGCCGACGTACAGTGCTCATTGCAGGTCTCCTGTTTCTTCTTGGCGGAGGATTCGGCTGATCTCGTTACAGAGCACCCGTTGGCGCGGGTGGCTACTCACGACGGCACCCGTTGGCGCGGGTGCCGTCGTCGTTTTACCGAGCATGGCGTCGCTCGTCGCCGGTCGACTGCGGCACGTCGTCCGGGGCCGCGAATTGGGTCCACGCGATCAATTTGACCTGGGGCTGCACCCCGTTGTTTTCCATGGTTGGGAGCGTAATGGGCGCGTCTGGCGGAACCACCACTCCGCACCCCGGGTTGTCACGATCGCGACGACAGGACACACGGGCACCAACAAGGCTTGTGAACGCCCAGCAGCGTAGTTTCCGCACGTCAAGCGGCAGTTAGACGATGAGCGTTCATGCGATGATCACGAGGAAGCTGTGTGAGGTACGTCACGCCTCAAGGTGCCCAAGCCGTCGAAGAGGCCTACGACGACGCCCTTAAAGCTCGACTTGTTACGCGCGTAGGGGTAGAGGCCGAGAAGCTACTGGCTTTCCTCGGCCGCAATCTCGGCGAGCCGCTGCGCCTCAGGATCGTCAACACGCCCATGTCGAAGCTGACGTCAGCCGGCACCCCGCGCCGTCGACTTCCCGGCCCCGATGGAGACGTTGACCGTCGGCCGGATCTGGGACGCGGTCGAGGTCCGCGAGTACGCCGCGAAGCGTCGGGAACGCAACGAAGGCGGCGCGGGCTAAGACTCCTCGACGCTTTCTGTCGTCCGGGTCACGACGACCGATACGGAAAAGCCTCGCCGTGGCAGGCTGACAGGCATGGCAACGACAGCGCGTGTACGTGCGCCCGAACTACGGGGCCGGCAGTGGCTCAACACAGGTGGACAAAACCTAACATTGCAGGATCTTCGAGGTCGCTGCGTCTTGTTAGATTTCTGGACGTTCTGCTGCATCAACTGCCTGCACGTGCTCGATGAGCTACGCCCGCTGGAGGAGAAGTACGGCGACGTGCTCGTCGTGATCGGCGTGCACTCACCGAAGTTCGAGCACGAGAAGGACGCCGACGCGCTCGCCGCGGCCGTGGAGCGGTACGGGGTGCACCACCCCGTCCTCGACGACCCCGAGATGGACATGTGGCAGCAGTACGCGGCCCGGGCCTGGCCGACCCTGTCGGTGATCGACCCCGAGGGTTACGTGGTGGCCACCATGGCCGGCGAGGGGCACGCCGAGGGGCTGGCCCGGCTGATCGACGAGCTGATCGCCACCCACGAGGCCAAGGGCACCCTGCACCGGGGCGACGGCCCGTACGTCCCGCCGCCGGCACCGGAGACCGCGCTGCGCTTCCCGGGCAAGGCGGTGCTGCTGCCCGACGGCAATCTGCTGGTCTCGGACTCGGCCCGGCACTCCCTGGTCGAGGTGGCCCCGGACGGCGAGACCCCGGTACGCCGGATCGGCTCGGGTGAGCGGGGCCGGGCCGACGGGCCGGCCGCAGCCGCGGCGTTCTCCGAACCGCAGGGGCTGTGCCTGCTGCCCACGCACGTCGCCGAGGTGGCCGGCTACGACCTGGTGGTGGCCGACACGGTCAACCACCTGCTGCGCGGGGTGCGGCTGGGCTCCGGCGAGGTGGTCACCGTGGCCGGCAGTGGGCGGCAGTGGCGCGCCTCGGTCGACGACCACGCCCACGACGCGCTCGCCGTGGACCTCTCCTCCCCGTGGGACCTGGCCTGGTACGACGACAAGCTGATCATCGCGATGGCCGGCATCCACCAGCTCTGGTGGTTCGACCCGATCAAGCGGACCGCGGGCATGTACGCCGGCACCACCGTCGAGGCGCTGCGGGACGGTCCGCTGGCCGAGGCGTGGATGGCGCAGCCGTCGGGGCTCTCCGTCTCCGCCGACGGCACCCGACTCTGGGTCGCCGACAGCGAGACCAGCGCCGTCCGGTACGTCGAGAACGGTGTGCTGGGCACCGCCGTCGGGCAGGGCCTGTTCGACTTCGGGCACGTGGACGGTCCGGCGGAGTCGGCGCTGCTCCAGCACCCGCTGGGGGTGTGCGCGCTGCCGGACGGCTCGGTGCTGATCGCGGACACGTACAACGGCGCGGTGCGCCGCTTCGATCCGGCCAGCGACCAGGTCTCCACGGTGGCCGACGGGTTGGCCGAGCCGAGTGATCTGGTGCTCACCCCGTCCGGCGAGGTGCTGGTGGTGGAGTCCGCCGCGCACCGGTTGACCCGGCTCGCGCCGGGTGCCCTGTCGGCGGCGGGCGCCAGCACGGTTGACGGCCCCCGGCACCGCACCGAACGCAAGCCGACCGACATCGCGCCCGGCGAGGTCACCCTGGACATCGTCTTCACCCCCGCGCCGGGGCAGAAGTTGGACGAGACGTACGGGCCGTCGACCCGGTTGGTCGTCTCCGCGTCCCCGCCGGAGTTGTTGGTGGACGGTGCCGGCGCGGGTACCGAGCTGTCCCGGCGGCTGGTGCTCAACGGGGAGGTCACGGCGGGGGTGCTCCAGGTGACCGCCCAGGCGGCGACCTGTGACGCGGACGTCGAGCACGCGGCGTGCCACCTGACCCGGCAGGACTGGGGCGTACCGGTCCGGGTGGTCGGCGGAGCGGTGACCCGGCTGCCGCTGGTGCTGCGCGGCCTGGACGCCTGACGCGGTCGGAGGGGCCTGCCGGGCCCCTCCGACTCAGGCGAACGGGGCCAGGGTGATGTCGGCGTCGATCAGGGTGGCGCGGACGAGTTCGGCGGCGGAGACCGCGCCCGGGGTGTCGCCGTGCACACAGATCGAGTCGACCGAGCAGGGGATGACGGTGCCGTCGATCGCCACCACGCTGCGTTCGGTGGCCATCCGCGCCGCCCGTTCGGCCACCTGCTCGGGGTCGGTGATGACCGCGCCGGGGGTGCCGCGCGGCACCAGCGCCCCGGTGGGCAGGTAGGCGCGGTCGGCGAAGGCTTCGGCCACCACCGGCAGGCCCGCACCGACGGCGAGTTGGGCGAGCGTCGAGCCGGGCAGGCAGAGCACGGGCAGCTCGGGGTCGTAGCCGCTGACCGCCGCCACCACCGCAGCTGCCTGGGCTTCGTCGGTGCTGGCCGCGTGGTAGAGCGCGCCGTGCGGCTTGAGGTAGCGAACCCGGGTGCGGAACAGCCGGCAGAATGCGTCCAGCGCCCCCAATTGGTAGGTCACCTCGTCGCGTAGTTCGGCGAAGTCGTACGCGATGTGCCGTCGACCGAAGCCGGCCAGGTCCCGGTAGCCGACCTGCGCGCCCACCGCGACCCCGCGTCGTGCCGCGCCCTCGCAGACCCGCCGCATCGTGGACGGGTCGCCGCCGTGGAAGCCGCACGCGACGTTGGCGGAGGTGACGAGGCCCAGCAGCGCCTCGTCGTCACCGAGCCGCCAGATGCCGAATCCCTCGCCCAGGTCAGCGTTGAGGTCCATGGAATCTGACGGTAGTCCCTGGCCGGGCCTGCGCGAGCGGGGTCACGTCGGTGACCACCCCGACGACGGGGTATCCGCCGGTGGTCGGATGGTCCGCGAGGAAGATCAGGGGTTGTCCGTCCGCCGGTACCTGCACCGCGCCGAGCACGATGCCCTCGCTGGGAAGTTCGCCGGCAACCGCGCGGGGCAGGGCAGCGCCGGCGAGCCGCGCGCCGACCCGGTTGCTGACCGGGCTGATGGTGTACGCGGTGCCGAACAGCAGGTCGAGTGCCGCCGGCGTGAACCAGTCGTCGCGCGGACCGGGGCGCAGCGTCAGGTGCAGCTCCGACGCGGGGCTGGAGCAGACGGTCGAATCCACCGGTGCCGGCGCGTCGACCGGTTCGCCGAGCGGCAGCCGATCGCCGTCGCGCAGCGGAGGTGGCCCGAGCCCGGACAGGGTGTCGGTGGCCCGGCTGCCAAGCACCGGCGCCACGTCGATCCCGCCCGCCACCGCCAACCAGCTCCGTACGCCCCGTCGGGCGGGACCGATCCGCAGCACCGTCCCGGCCGGCACGGTGAGTGGGCGCCCGATGTCACCGGGCCGAACGCCCGCCTGGACCGGCACCTCGGCGCCGGTGACCGCCACCGTGGTGGCGCGGGTCAGCCGCAGGGTACAGCCGGTCAGGGTGATCTCCAGACCGGCCGCGTGCTCCGGATTGCCGACCAGTCGGTTCGCCAGCCGCAGGGCGGCCGGGTCGAGGGCACCGGACCGGGACACGCCCAGGTGCGCCCAGCCGGGGCGGCCCAGATCCTGCACGGTGGTGAGCGCGCCGGCCCGCAGCACCTCGATGCTGGCCCGATGGGTCACGCCGCCTCCATCCGGACCGTGCTGCCCGGACCGAGTCGGGTCGGCGGGTCGGCGGTCACGTCGAAGAGGATCAGGTCGGTCCGCCCGACCAGCAGCCAACCGCCCGGGGACGCGCTTGGGTAGATGCCCGCGTACGGGCCGGCCAGCGCGACCGAACCGGCCGGCACCCGGGGACGCGGTGTGGCCAGCCGGGGCAGCGCCAACTCGGTGGGCAGCCCGGTGAGGTAGGGAAATCCGGGGGCGAAGCCGCAGAACGCGACCCGGAACCCGGTGCTGGTCAACCGGTGCCGCACCGCCTCCACGTCCACCCCCCAGTGCTCGGCCACCACCGGCAGGTCCGGCCCGTCGAAGAAGACCGGCACGACCACGTCCGCCACGTCGTCAACTGCGGCGTCGACGTCGTGGCCGGTGGCTCGGGTACGACCGTCGTCGTCGGCTGAGTCGGGGCGGACGGTCGCGGCGACGGCGGACGCCCACCGGGTCAGCTGCTGGGCGGTGGTGGTCGGGTCGGGCAGGCCGTCCAGCAGCACGGTCCGTGCCGCCGGCACGATCTCGACGGCGATCAGCTCCCCCTGCTCCCGACGCCGCCACAGCTCGGCCCGCCACGCGTCGACCAGATCGGCCTCGGGCACGTCGGCGGAGTCGGTGCAGTCGAGTAGCAGGGCGTGCGCCCCGACAGGTCGGATCCGCATCCGTTCATCCTTGCCGATGTCGTGCCGATCCGGTGTTCACGTTGACGGTGCCAGGTGTCACCAACGCCACTACTTACAAGTAACCTACGGTGCCGTAACCTGACGGGGTGACTACCTCCGCCCCGCTTCGCCTGAAGCCGGTCGACATCGGTAAGCCCCGGATGCGCGGCTGGCTACACACGTACGCCTTCTTCGTCGCCCTGGTCTGCGGCATCGTGCTCTGCTCGATCGCCGCCACCCGACCGGGGTGGGCCCCGCTGGTGAGCTGTCTCATCTACAGCCTGACGGTCTGCGGACTCTTCGGCACCAGCGCCCTGTACCACCGTCGCGTGTGGTCGGAGCGCGGCTACCAGGTGATGCGCCGGATGGACCACTCGATGATCTTCGTGTTCATCGCCGGGACGTACACACCGCTCTGCGCGATGCTGCTCGCGCCCCGACCGGCCACCGTGATGCTGGCCCTGGTCTGGGGCGGCGCGCTGGCCGGCGTGGCGGTCAAGCTGATCTGGCCGCACGCGCCGCGCTGGGTGTCCGCGCCGCTCTACCTGGCGCTGGGCTGGGTGGCGGTGGCGATGCTGCCGGAGATCCTGCACGGAGGCGGTGTCGCAGCGCTGGTGCTGCTCATCATCGGCGGCGCGATCTACAGCATCGGCGCGATCTTCTACGCGTTGCGTCGACCCAATCCGTGGCCGACCGTCTTCGGCCACCACGAGTTCTTCCACGCCTGCACCCTGCTCGCGGCGCTCTGTCACCACATCGCGATCTACTTCGCGCTGTTCGCCTGACCCAGATTCGGCGAGAAACGCCACGGCGCCAGCCGCCATGATCGTGCTCGATCAATGAGGTGGTGGCCTCTCTCGCACCCCGAGGGCCCTCTTACCTGGATCCAGCACGATCTCCGGGAACCGCCGCTCCCCGGCACCCGCCCGGGATCGAGCCCGCACCGGGCGCACACACGAGCCGGGGCCCCGCGACGCTGCGGGACCCCGGAGTGTGTGAGCGAGGATCAGACCGGCCGGCCCGGCCGACGCACCTCGCGGTACTCCCGCATGACCTGGTCGTCCTGGACGGGTACGACCCGGTCGGCCACCACCCGCTCCTCGCGCACCGGGGCGGCGACCACCGTGCGGCGGCGGCTGCTCCAGAAGTAGAGGGTGGCGAGCAGGCCGGCGACGCCGGCGAGCATCAGCACCCAGCCGACCACGGCCAGGTCCAGCCAGCCCAGATCGGCCTCCACTGCGAAGGCGAAGATCGCGCCTAACGCGATCAAGAAGATGCTGCCACCAATGCCCATGTCTCGCTCCTCGGCTCTAACCTGGCGTACCTCGCGCCGCGGCCGTCGGTAGGGGTGCGGCATCCATCGACTTACCCCGGCACGGAGATCGCCAATCGGGCAAGCTGGGAACATGACGGACGCCGACCCCGAGACACGGACACTGGTCTTGCTGCGGCACGCGAAGGCCGAGCAGGGCAGCGACGCGACGGACGACGCCGAGCGACCGCTCAGCGCACGTGGGAACGCCGACGCGGCTGCGGCGGGTGCCTGGTTGGCACACCACGGGTTGCTGCCCGACGTGGTGATCTGCTCGACGGCCCGGCGCACCCGGCAGACCTGGCACGGGGTGGCGATGGGGATGACCGGTTCGCCGCCGGAGGGTGGCCCGACCGGACCCCGACCCACCGTCCGTTATGAGCCGGGTGCGTACGACGCGCACCCCGAGGAGTTGCTGTCGCTGATCCGCACGGTGGATTCCACAGCCCGTACCGCGCTGCTCATCGCCCACAATCCGGGCATATCTCTGCTGTCCGTGCTCCTCGACCCGAACGGGTTGTACGACGAGGGGTTGCGCACCGCCGAGCTGGCGGTGCACCGGTCCCCGCTCGGCTGGGCCGAGTTGGGTCGGGCGGGAGCGCCGCTCACGGCCAGGCACACCGCACGCGGCTGAGCCACCCGTCGGTCTGTCGACGGGTGGCTCAGGGGTACGCGTCCAGGTCGCCCAGGTCAGGACGGCGGGGCGGTTGGTGGCGGCGGGTCCGGCGGCGGCGGCATCATCGCGGTCGGATGAGACAGCCGGTTCTCCTCGACGATCAGGGTTCGGGCCCGCTTGCGCCGGTCCTGCCAGAACCAGAGCGTGGTGAGCAGTACGGCGAGCCCGGCCAGGATGAACACCCAGCCGACCGCCCGTACGTCGATCCACCAGACGTTGGCTCTCAGCGCGAAGGTCAGGATCGCGCCGATCGCGATGAGAAAAATGCCGCTTCCTACACCCATGTGCGCTGCACTCCCCCGTGCGGTGGCTCTGGGCGTTCCCTTTCCAGGTCACGCGACGGTTACCCGCCACGCCATCGGCATACCCGACCGGGCTCGGCCAATACGTGCCGCCAGCCGGGGCGACGCCGACGGCCGACGGAGCAGGCCCGCCCGGCCGGCCCCGGGGAACGCCGACGGCCGACGGGGGCAGACTCGCCCCGCCGGCCGTCGCCGCTGGGTGGTGCGACCCAGGGGTCTAGAAGGCCTCCTCCGGGAGGTCCATGATGTCGAGGTCGGCACCCTCGATGATCCGCCGGTCGGCGCCGATGCGGGGCAGCACCTCGCGGGCGAAGAAACGGGCAGCGGCCACCTTGCCGGTGTAGAACGCCTTGTCGCTTGCGGAAACCTCACCGGCCAGCGCCTTCAGCGCCACGTCGGCCTGCCGCTGGAGCAGCCAGCCGACCACCAGGTCGCCGATCGCCAGCAGGAACCGTCGGCTGCTCAGCCCGACCTTGTAGAGCGCGCGGGTGTCGCCGGCCTGTGCCTCGCCCAGCCAGCCGGTCAGCACGCCGAGGATGTTCTGGATCTCGGCCAGCGCCTTGCCGAGCGCCTGCCGCTCCTCCTTGAGCTGGCCGTTGCCCGCCTCGGAGGAGATGAACTCCTGGATCTCGCCGGAGACCGCCAGCAGCGCCTTGCCGTTGTCCCGAACGATCTTGCGGAAGATCAGGTCGAGGCTCTGGATGGCGGTGGTGCCCTCGTACAGAGTGTCGATCTTGGCGTCCCGGACGTACTGCTCCAGGGGGTAGTCCTGGAGGAAGCCGGACCCGCCGAAGGTCTGCAGTGCCTCGTGCCCGAGCATCTCGTACGCCCGCTCCGAACCCACGCCCTTGACCAGCGGCAGCAGCAGGTCGTTGACCCGCTTGGCCAGCTTGGTGGCCTTCTCGTCACCGGCGGCCTCGGCGAGCGCGACCTTGTCCTGCCAGGTGGCGGTGTAGAGGACCAGAGCGCGAAGGCCCTCGGCGTACGACTTCTGCAACAGCAGCGAGCGGCGCACGTCCGGGTGGTGGGTGATGGTGACCCGGGGAGCGGTCTTGTCGGCCTGCTGGATCAGGTCGGCGCCCTGCACCCGGTTCTTCGCGTACTCCAGGGCGTTGAGGTAGCCGGTGGAGAGGGTGGCGATGGCCTTGGTGCCGACCATCATCCGGGCGTACTCGATGATCATGAACATCTGCCGGATGCCGTCGTGCCGGTCGCCCAGCAGCCAGCCCTTGGCCGGTACGCCGTGCTCGCCGAAGGTCACCTCGCAGGTGTTGGAGACCTTCAGACCCATCTTGTGCTCGACGTTGGTGGCGTAGACGCCGTTGCGCTCGCCCAGCTCACCGGTGGTCTCGTCAAAGTGGAACTTCGGCACCACGAAGAGCGACAGGCCCTTGGTGCCGGGGCCACCGACACCCTCCACGCCGACCGGACGGGCCAACACGTAGTGCACGATGTTGTCGCTCAGGTCGTGCTCACCCGAGGTGATGAAGCGCTTCACACCCTCGATGTGCCAGCTGCCGTCGGGCTGCTGGACCGCCCGGGTGCGACCCGCGCCGACGTCCGAGCCGGCGTCCGGCTCGGTCAGCACCATCGTGGAGCCCCACTGCTTGTCGATGAAGAGCTTCGCCCACTGCTTCTGCCGCTCGGTGCCCTCGACGTGCAGCACGTGCGCGAAGGACGGGCCGGAGGCGTACATCCAGACCGGGGCGTTTGAGCCGAGCACCAGCTCGGCGAGCGCCCACCAGAGGGCGCGCGGCGCGTTGCTGCCGCCGAGCGCCGGCGGCAGGTCCAGGCGCCAGAACTCGGAGTCCATGAACGCCTGGTAGGACTTCTTGAACGACTCCGGTAGCGGCGCGGTGTGCGTGGCCGGGTCGAAGACCGGCGGGTTGCGGTCACTGTCCGTGTAGCTGGCGGCCAGGTCCTCGCGGGCGAGGCGGTCGACCTCAGCGAGGAAGCTGCGGGCGGTGTCGGTGTCGAGATCCGAGTACGGCTCCTGGCCGAACGCCCGGTCCGCCCCGAAGACCTCGAACAGGTTGAACTCGAGATCCCGGAGGTTGCTCTTGTAGTGGGTCATGCTCGCTGGCCCCGCTTCCGGACAGGTGTTACCGATCAGTAACCCCGACTGTATTACTCGCGGGTAGGCAGCGACAAGCGGATCACCCAAGTGACGGCGATTACACACTCCGGGCGTGGTCGGCCGGCTCAGCTCTCGGCGGCGCCGACCTCCCAACTCGGGACGGCCACCGCCGCGCCGGTACGAGCGCCGACGTACTCCATGAGGACCAGCGCGATGTCGTCGTCGAGCCGGCCGTGGACCCACTCGACCAGTGCGGTCTCCAGCGAGGCCAGCCCGTCGGCGACCGTGCCGTGGCCGAGCAGTCGCCAGGCCCGGTCGGCGGTGGGGAAGAATTCGCCGTCCCTCCGCGCCTCGCCGAGGCCGTCGGTGAACAACAGCAGCCGGTCGCCGGGTTCCAGGCGTTCCACCCGGGGGCGGACCACCGGCATGAACCCGAGCGGAGGCGCCGGCGCCGGCGGCTCCAGCGGGATCACCGCGCCCCGGCGCAGCAGCAGCGGCGGGGGGTGGCCGCAGTTGACGATCGTGAGGGTGCCGCCACGCTCCTCGACCAGCGCGGCGGTGACGAAGTCCTCGTCGCCGACGTTGCGGGCCACCGCGCGGTCCAGGTCGGCCACGACGGCGCGCAGGTCCGCCCGCTCGTACGCCACGTGTCGGTAGGAACCGAGGACGATGCTGGCCAGCCGGACCGCGTCCAGGCCCTTGCCGCGCACATCACCGATGATCATGCGTACGCCGTAGGGCGTGTCGATCGCCTCGTACAGGTCCCCGCCGATCTCGGCGGTGGCGGTGGACGAGATGTAACGCCCGGCGACCGAGAGCGTGCCGACCTGCGGCCCGAGTGGACGAAGCACCGCCTGCTGGGCCACCGAGGCGAGCTTGGTCAGCTCGACGATCCGCTCGGCCTGCCGCTGCCGAACCCACGCCACGGCCACGGCGAACCCGGTGGCGAGCGCGACCGCGACAACGTTGACCGAGGTGACCAACGACATCTTCGGCGCGACCAGCGCGAAGCCAACGCCGATCAGCGTCGCCGCGACGCCCACGCCCAGGACCACCAGCCAGGACGCCAGGGCGGCGGCGAGCACTGGCGCGGCCGCCAGGAGCGCGACGTAGTGCGCCTTCCGGCCGTCCGCCGCCTCCACCGCCGACACGATCGCGAGCAGAACGAGGGCCGCGCCGAGGCCGGCGCGGGATCCGGGGCTCAGCGGGCGACGGCCCGACTGGAGGAGTCGCGTGGGTACGAGGGACAGTTTGCCTGATCGACGTGAACCGGTGAATGAACCTGACCCGTCGTCCGAGAAGGTTCTGTCCGGCCGGCCCAGTCGGTCGGCCGAATCGGTGCCGCCCGGCCGGGTCAGCCGAGGACCTCGTAGCGGACGGTGAGCGCGCCCACGTCGACCGAGGCGATGGTGGCGAAGGCGGCCCGGGAGAGGTCCAGGCAGCGACCGTCGATGAACGGGCCACGGTCGTTGATCCGTACCGTCACCGACTTGCCGTTGGCCGGGTTGGTCACCCGGACCTTGGTGTTGAACGGCAGCGTCTTGTGCGCGGCGGTGAGCGCGTCGGGGTTGAACGACTCGCCGTTTGCGGTGAGCTGCCCGTCGGAGTAGAACGAGGCGCCGCACGAGCCGCTGTCCAGGACCTTTGCGGCGGCCGTGGTCTTCTTGGCGGTCGGCTTCGGCTTCGGCGACGCGGTGCGGGTCTTGGCCCGGGAGGCGGCCTGCTGCGACCTGGTCGCCGACGGGCTTGCGGTCACGCTCGGCGAGGCGCTGGGGCTCGGGGAAACGGACGGGGCGCTCGGCGTGAGGCTGCTCGCGGCGGTGGTCGGGGTGAATTCGAGGGCCGCCTGCTCCGACTGGTCGGAGCTGGAGGTCAGCTGGACGGCACCGAAGGTGCCCCCGACGGCGAGGGCGACGCCGACCGCCGCGGTGGCCACGATGCCCGCCGGGGAGGAGAAGATGCGGGTGCGGGAGTGCTTGCCTGCCACCGGCCGATCCTTTCGTCGTCTCAACAAACCGGGTCGGACCGTAACGAGAGAAGTACTTCCGAAGTCAACGTGATCATGGTGTTATGCCCATATTTGCACAGGTACGTGTAGCCGATCATCCGACCCGGGGTGGGCCGGCCGGCCCGGGGTGCCGCCACGCCTGCCGCACGTGCCGCAGGATGAGCGGATGCCCGCTGAGCTGACCGCACGACTGGCCACCCTGTTCCGGTGGATCGACCCCGGTCCGGGCACCAGTCACCTGGTCAGCGACATCTCCGGCTGGTGGCGGGACCCGACGGTGCTGGCCGAGTTGGGACCGGCCCTGGTGGCGCCGTACCGGGCCGCCCGGCCGACGGTGGTGCTCGCCCCGGCCGTCACCGGGCTGCTGCTCGGGCCGTTGGCCGCCACCGCGCTCGGAGTCGGGTTCGTGGCGGCCCACAAGGCCGGTGACGGGCGACTACCGGCCGGACCGCTGACCTGGGCGCAGAGCCCACCGGACTACCGGGGACGACAGGTCGACCTCGCCGTACGGAACCGGCATCTCGGCCCCGAGGACCGGGTGCTGGTGGTGGACGACTGGGTGCGCACCGGCGCGCAGTTACGCGCCCTGTACGACATCTGCGCCGCCCGCGGGGCCGAGGTGCTGGGCACCGCCGTGGTGGCCGTGGACTGCCCGCCCGACGTCGCGGTCGAGCTACGGATCACCGGCCTGATCGACGCCGGGGATCTACCGGCTTGACCTCAAGCGAGGTTGAGCACCGACGATCGGTGGATGAGCGACGGAACCTCGACGAGGCGTACGAGCGACTGCACCGCACCGGCCCGGAGTTCGAGGGCTGATCTCGGTGTACGCCCCAGCCGACGACATCGCCCCACCGACCGTGTCCCCCGCCACCCCGGCGGAGGTCTTCGCCCGCGCCGCCCGCCACGGCGACGAACACGTGGTCAAACTGGCCGACGCGGTCCTCGATGCGCACGCCGCCAGTGGCGACGACCGGCTCCTCACCACACCCGGCTACGCCGGCCAGCTGATCTGAGCGGGGCCACGCGTATTGCGGCGGCGGCCCGGGCCCTGCTGGCCTAGCCTCGGCAGGATGTGGCCTCGGATCGGTGAACTGCGCGCCCTCGCCCTCGGCACCCCCGGCGAGTTGCGGTCGACCCTCAACACCCTGGTGCTGGCCGGCGTGAAGACCGCGACGGCCGGCCGACTCGCCGAGTACGCGGAAGAGAGCGAGGAATTGGAGCACGTCGGCGAACGACTGGCGCTGGTCGACGACGACGACGCGCTGGCCGGCGTCGTGGAGATCACCGGAGTCGAGGTGGTCCGCTTCGCCGACGTGCCGTGGGAGTTCGCCCGCGCCGAGGGCGAGGGTGACCGCTCGATCGAGGAGTGGCGGGCCGGGCACTCGGCCTACTGGGCGCGGCTCGGCACGCCGGTCGACGATGACACCCCGATCGTCTGCCTCCGCCTCCGGCTGGTCTCCGGCGGCGAGGGCGGCGTGGCCAGCGGCGACCTCGGCACCTGAGGCGGGCCCCAACCGGGTGGGGCGACGGCCTCAGCCGCGCAGTTGCGGCAGCAACCGCGTCGCCACGTCGACCAGGATGGCCTCGTCACCGGCGTACCAACTGCTGGCGCGCGGCCAGTGCGTCACCACGTCGGTGAAGCCCAGCTCGGCGGCCCGGCCGACCTGGTCGGCGAAGAACTGCGCGCTGCTGAGCGAGAAGACCGGCGCGGCGTCCAGCGAGAGGTAACGGTCCAGGCTGGCCGGGTCGCGGCCCGCCTCGTCCAGGGTCCGGTCCATCCGCGCCGACAGCGCCGACACGCTGGCCCACCAACCCGCCAGGTCGTCGTCGTCACCGGTGCCGGTGGTCACCCATCCCTGCCCGAAGCGTGCCACCAGTCGCATCGACCGTGGCCCGTTGGCGGCCACCACGAAGGGCACCCGGGGTTGCTGCACGCAGCCGGGATTGTTGCGGGCATCCACCGCGGCGAACCAGTCGCCACGCCAGGTGGTGCCGTCCTCCCGAAGGATCAGGTCCAGCAACTCGGTGAACTCGGCGAACCGGTCGACCCGCTGCCGCGGTGGCAGCGTCTCACCGCCGAGCACCGCGGAGTCGAAACCGATGCCGCCCGCGCCCAGACCGAGCAGCAGCCGACCAGCCGAGATGTCGTCCACCGTGGTGATCTGCCGGGCGAACGCGGCCGGGTGCCGGAAGTTCGGCGACGCCACGAGGGTGCCCAGCCGAATCCGCGAGGTCACCGTCGCGGCGGCGGTCAGCGTGGCCATCGAGTCGAACCACGGGCCGTCCACCAGGTCACGCCAACCCAGATGGTCGTACGTCCAGGCGTGGTCGAAGCCCCACTCGTCGACCTGCCGCCAGCGACGCTGCGACTCCGACCACCGCTGGTCCGGCAGGATCACGATGCCAATCCGCATGATCGCCACCCTAGCCGGGCCGAACGGCCGGGCCCTAGCATCACGCCCATGCAGCAGACCGGGCCAACTGTACGACCGGCAAGCTTTGCTGACGTGCCGGCGCTTGTGGAGTTACGCCTGGCGAATGCCAAAGCACACCTCGCCCTCGACCCCGACGTCGGCTCCGCGCTGCTCGACGCGGCGGACCGGTGGGCGACCGAGCACGGGATCAGCAACCTGTCGGCGGGCATCCATCACCGCAACGCCAGCGCGGTGCGGTTCTACCGCCGCCACGGCGACGCACCATCCGGCACCTCGTGGATCAGGCGACCCGCCGACTAGACCAACGACCGGGACACCGCCGCCCGAGCGTGGCGACGTCCCGCACATCCTGGCCGGCTTTCCTCATCCTGACCGACCTCCACCTGCGGATCGAGGCGGCAATCGCCTGGCGGGTGGCCACTCACCCGAAGGTGATGCCCGTCACACTGATCGTTGGTAGGGAGGCCCCGTTCGGCTCCGACCCCTTGGCGAAGCTGCACCCCGTCGGGGTGTGACCGAGGAGAGGACCAACGCGATGACGAAGGTGACCGCCCAGCTGTCGGTGTCGATGGACGGCTTCTACGCCGGCCCACGGTTCGACGGAAACGGCGACTGGATGGACTCGGCGGAGAGCGCCAAGTTCTTCCGGGTCACCCGCTGGGTGACCGAGGCGGCTGCCTGGCGCGAACGGCAGGGCTTCGCCGGCGGGGAGCAGGACACCAACTCCGAGGTGGTCGCCGAGTCGTTCGGGGCGGCCGGCGCGTACGTGATGGGGCGCCGGATGGCCGACGGGGGTGAGGTGCCCTGGGGTGAGGAACCGCCGTTCCGCGCGCCGGTCTTCGTCGTCACCCATCGCCCCCGTCAGCCGCTGCTGCGCAGAGGGGGCACCAGCTTCACCTACGTCACCGATGGTGTGGCCAGCGCCGTCGAGCAGGCGCGCGCCGTGGCCGGTGGAAAGAACGTCGCCGTGGCCGGCGGCGGCAGCCTGGTGCGGCAGGTACTCAAGGCCGGCCTGCTCGACGAGTTGGAGCTGCACGTCGTACCGGTGGTGCTCGGCACCGGCCTGCGGCTGTTCGACGCGGACCTCGACCTGGGCGACCGGGAGGCGGTCGAGCTGACACCGACCCGCGTGATCGCCACACCACAGGTCACCCACATCCGGTACGCGGTGCGCGGTCGCGCCCCGCTTGCGCTCGACGACCGGGGCAGCGGGGGCGGCCCGACGGTGATCGCGAACTGAGTCACGTCCTCGAAGGAAAGTCGAAGGGAAGAGGAGAGACACCATGCCGCAGCTGTTGCGGGTGCAGTGCTTCAACGTTTCGCGCGACGGGTTCGGCACCGGGGAGGGGCAGAGCCTGGAACGGCCCTTCGGCCACGCGGACCCCACCCCGCTGTTCTCCTGGCGCTCCGCCACCGCAAGCTTCGTCTATCGCACCGAGCCGGGGGGCACCCGCGGCCTGGACGACTACCTGACCCGCGACGCCGAGTGCAACATCGGCGCGGAGATCATGGGCCGCAACAAGTTCGGCCCGCAGCGTGGCCCCTGGGAGAACCACGAGTGGCAGGGGTGGTGGGGGGACAACCCGCCGTTCCACACGCCGGTCTTCGTGCTCACCCATCACGTACGGCCGTCGTTCACCCTGGCCGACACCACGTTCCACTTCCTCGACGCCAGCCCCGCCGAGGCGCTGGCCCAGGCCAGGGAGGCGGCCGCCGGTCGGGACGTACGCCTCGGTGGTGGGGTGGCGACCATTCGCGAGTTCCTCGAGGCCGATCTGGTCGACACGATGCACATCGCCGTCGCGCCCGTCGACCTCGAACGGGGTGAGCGTCTGTGGAACAGCCCCGACGAACTGCTCGACCGCTTCCACCTCGAGTCGGTGCCCAGCCCCAGCGGAGTCACCCATCTCCTGTTCTGGAGACGATGACCGCCGTCGTCCTCCCTCCCCGGGGCCTGCGGCTACAGCCGGGCCAGCACCAGCAACCGGTTGCCGTCGGGGTCGGTGACCCGCGCGGAGCGCTCACCCCAGGGCTGGTCGACCGGCTCCTCGGTGACCGTCGCGCCACCCGTGCGCAGCGCGCCCACGGCCGCGTCGCAGTCGTCGGCGTAGACGCACAGCTCCCAGCGGTGCGAGTCGGCCGGTTCGCCAGCCTCCGGGTTGGCGGCCAGGCCGAGCTCGCTGTTGCCCAGGCGGAGGGCGACGAACTCCGGGGTGCCCTCGTCCGGGAACCGGTAGGTCAGCTCGAAGCCGACCACGTCGCGGTAGAACGCGATCAGTCGTGGCAGGTCGGGTGTCGTCACGATCGGAAAGGCCTCGGTGAACACGGATCACCTCCAATCCGGACATTAGCTGGTGCCAGGCTCGGCAGGAACCATCGCCGTCGATCCCGTTCGGTCTCGTCAACCATCGAGCCTCTTGCGCAGATTGATTTGCGATGCAAACCTATTGGTAACGCAGTGGCAGTCGAGACGGCCTGGAGGACATCGTGTCGGAAACACCGAGCGCCGCACCGAACAGCGGCAACCCAGCCGGAGAGCTACTGACGTCGATGGCGGCCCTCCAACGGCGTACCCGGGCCGCCCGAAACGCCTACTGGCTGCCGCTGCTGCTGTTCGGTCTCCTGATGGCGGTGGCCGCGCCCCTGTACGTCGAGTCGGTCGAATCGCCCGCCCTGCGCGCCACGGCGGACAACCCCGCGCTGACCGGCCTCGGTGGGGACTTCCTCGAACGCTCGGCGGCCCTCGGCTGGTACTGGTTGGCGGCGCTCATCGGCGGCTACCTGCTCAGCCTCTGGTGGTATCGGTGGCATGGTGTGCGGGTGGGCGTCCAAACTCCGGCTCGGCCGTACGTCGTCGCCGGCATCGTGGGCACCCTTGCCGGGCTAATGTTGCCGATCGTGCTGCGTTACCTGCTGCTCAACACGGCGACGGCGATCTCGAACGGGACCAGTTGGGTGACCACACCACTGTTGGGCGTATCCAGTCGCGGCATGTTCCCGCATCTGGTCATCGCGGTAGGACTACTGGTGCTGGCTCGACTGGAACGCAGCCGTGGCCTGACGGTCGTGGCCGTGCTCTACGCCGCAGCGGTCGTCCTCGTGAACGTCTACTTCCAGACCACCGACTTCCAACCGGGGGACGTGACCCGCCACAGCTTCGTGCTGGCGGCCCTGCTGCCCGCACCGATCCTGCTCGTCGGCGGCGGCATCGCCCTCCTCGGCTCCATCAAGAGGTCGGTGTGAGCAGTGCTGACGAGGCCACCGGGCCCGGCAACGGCGGGCACCCGACGAACGGCCTCAGCGACACCGTTCACCAGCGCAACCGACTCGGCATCCTCACCATCGCGGCCGAGGCCGAGCGGGTGGAGGTCGCCTACCTGCGAGACGCGCTCGAACTCACCGCCGGCAACCTGTCCCGACACCTCGCCGTCCTGGAGGAAGCGGCGCTGATCCAGATCGAGCGGGGTTACCACGGCCGCAGACCCAAGACCTGGATCAGGATCACCGAACAGGGGCAGGCCGCACTGGCTGCCGAGATCAGCGCGCTACGGGAACTCCTCCGACGCCACCAGGAGTTCCGGGCCTCGACCTGACGTCAGCATGCGACCAAGTCAGCACCCGCGACGCAGACCCGCCCGGCGCTCTGGATGGACGACCGACTCGTCAGGCGAGGGCGCCGACGCCTCCACTGCGGTCGAGGTGAGTGGCGTTGTCGTACGACTCACGGGCGTCGAGCAGCTCGTCCCAGTGCTGCTCGGTCCAGGCGCAGGCAACCGCGATCGGTTCGAGCATGCTGCGACCCACCGGCGTCAGCTCGTACTCCACGCGCCGGGCGACCTCGGCGACGACAGTGCGCTTGATCAACCCGCTTCGTTCGAGGGAGCGTAGCGACTGGGTGAGGACCTTGGGGGTGACGCGGCGCAGCGGCACGCGCAGCTCGGAGAACCGGCGAGGCCCCTGCTCGAGACAGCGGATGATGAGCGCCGCCCACTTGTCGCCGAATCGGATCGGATTGAGCGAGGACGGGCACAGCTCGTCGAACATGTCGGCGGGCAGAGGTTGCCTCATCGCCAAACCATAACTGGTATCCCGGTGGTAACCACGACCCTCGATAGCGTCGCCGAACCGGCCGAGCGTATGGGCCGACCCCTGGTGAGAGGCGTAATTCATGAGGATCGTGGTCTTCGGCGCGGGCGGCCGGGCCGGACGGCGGGTAATCGCCGAGGCGAGACGACGCGGCCATCAGGTCACCGCCGTGGTGCGCAACCCCGCTGACCACGGCGACCTGACCGACGTGCGGGTGGTGACAGGCGACGTCGTCGACGCGGGAAGCATCGCGCAGGCAGCCGCCGGGCACGACGCCGCCATCAGCGCCGCCGTCGACCTGTCCGTACCGCCGCACGACTTCTTCACCGCGTCGTCGCGGGCCCTGGCCGCCGGTCTGGCCGAGGCAGGTGTACGTCGTCTGGTGGTGGTCGGCCTCGCCTCGATCATGCCCGGGGCGTCCGGTGCCGCCCTGATGGACGAGCCCGGCTACCCGAACGCGTACCGGTCCTTCTACCTGGGTCACGCGGCGGGCCTCGACGAGCTTCGGACGTCCGACCTCGACTGGGCCTACCTCGCCCCCGCCGGTGACTTCGACCACGACGGCACGCGCACCGGCCACTACCGCCTCGCCGAGCACGGCGACCCGACCAGTCGGATCAGCTACCCGGACTTCGCGATCGCGCTCGTCGACGAGATCGAGGAACCCCGCCACCACCGCGCCGCCGCGAGTGTCCGGGAGGTGTGATGCCCGAGGTCCACGACAGCCCGAACGCCTGGGTCGCGGAGCACATCCGTCGGTTCGAGGAGACCGGCGGTCGACCCCGGCCCGGAGTGAACGACCTGCTCCTGACAACCCGGGGCCGGAAAACCGGCGAACTGCGCCGCACCGCGCTCGTCTACGAACGCGACGGCGACCGCTACGTGCTGGCCGCCTCCAATCGCGGCGCAGACCACCACCCGGCGTGGTATCTCAACCTGCTCGCCGACCCGTACGTCACCGTGCAGGTCGGTACGGAGACCTTCCGCGCGTACGCCCGGCCCGCCACGGCCGGGGAGCGTCCGCGTCTGTGGCACTTGATGGTGTCGGTCAGGTCGGAGTACGCCGCCTACCAACAACGGATCACACGGGAGATCCCTGTGGTCCTTATGGAACCCGTTCCGAAATAAGATGCGTACGGACGGGCAGCCCGGTTGGATTTCGACATGACGCATGAGCTTGTTCGTCCTCGCAAGGCCCGACCCGGGGACCACATCGCGGTCCTCTCGCCGTCCTTCGCTGCGGCCGGCGCCTATCCCGAGATCCACGAGCAGGCCATGCGACGGCTCGCCGACCTGACCGGCCTCGTCCCGGTCGAATATCCGACCACCCGCGAGGTGGGTGCGGCCGCGGCTGCCCGTGCGGCCGACATCAACGCCGCCTTCGCGGATCCCCGGGTACGCGGCATTCTCGCCGTCGTCGGCGGTGAGGACCAGATCACGGTCATCCCGCACCTGGACGCCGACCTCGCCCGAGCCGATCCGAAGCCGTTCCTCGGCACCAGCGACAACACCAACCTGCACCACTGGCTCTGGGGCCTCGGCATCGCCAGCTTCTACGGCGGTTCTTCCCAGGTGCACCTCGGCCCCGGGCCGGTCGTGGACGACATCCACGCCCGGTCGCTACGAGCGGCGCTGCTCACCGGGGAACAGTTGGAGATCACCGATCCGGGCGAGTCCGAGGATGTCGGAATCGACTGGGCCAACCCGCAGGCGTTGAATTCGTTCGGAGAACGCGAACCGACCGAACCATGGAGCTGGCACGGGCCACCCCGCGCGATCACCGGCCCCAGCTGGGGTGGCTGCCTGGAGGTCATCCAGTGGATCCTGACGGCGGGCCGCTTCCCATTTCCACCGCAGGCCCTGAAGGGCGGGGTGCTGATCATCGAGACGTCGGAGGAACTTCTTCCGGCGCGTGAAGTCGGCTGGATTGTTCGATCGCTGGGTGAACGCGGCCTCCTCGACGCCGTCGACGCGGTCCTGGTCGCCCGTCCCCCGGTCTCCGACCACACCCGCCGGCCCGATGCGGCGATTCGGGCAGGGTTACGGGAGCGGCAGCGCGACACGGTCGTCGACATGGTGACCCGCTACAACCCGGAGGCGGTGATCTGCGTCGGCGTCCCATTCGGCCACACCAGACCGCAGTGGATCCTTCCGCACGGCGGCCCGATCACCGTTGACGGCGTTCAACGTCGAATCTTCGCGGACTACCGATAGGGGCTTCCGCACGCGACTGCCAGTGCTGCGGGCGACCGGTCTCACAGGCGCTGCTGGCCGCAACAATGCCGAGGGCCCTGGCCGGGACTCACGTCCTGACCAGGGCCTTCGCGGTGGAGCGGGTGACGGGAATCGAACCCGCACTGTCAGCTTGGGAACCGTACAAGGGTCCCTGGTGACCACCCTGCCCGGCAGCTCAACGGCAGATCGAGTGGCCTGGAATGACCTCGTTTATCCTGCCGCAATGGCCCGCTTCAGATCCCGCTCTGGCAGGGTTTCAGGGGGACCCTATGCTACAGCGAGGACCTTGCTGCGCAAACCTGTTGGGCATGCGATTTAAACTGTCGGAGGTGGAAGTCGGTGACAGGAAAGTTTCTGCGCGAGAATCGGCCGATAGAACGGGCGGCAGTAAACGCCGTTACAGCTTTTTTTGAGGAAATGAACTGCGTTGTCCAGTCGGTTGACCTTGTTAACGACATCGGGAAGGATTTGTATGTTGATTTGGTAGAAGACCGGCGCGCTACGGGGCTAGTCATTGCGGTCCAGATTAAAGGAGGTGAGCAAACTAGCCGTCACAGTAGTGCGGGGACAACTAGAGGAATCCCCTTTACTCCAAATGATGCGGACTTCTTTAGAAGCTCGACAGTTCCGGTAGTTGGGGTGGCGCACCTTCAATCCGATCCCACTCTTCACTGGGTCAACTTGAGTGATCATTGCGCTGAGCGATACGCTAATGGCGATAATCGGGGAGGCTTTGCGCCCGCATTTGGACCACTAACACGGGATACGTGGCCCACGTTTCGTGCGGCGATGGAGGAAGGCGTCAGAGGTAGCTCATTCGCGGGTGCACTGGACCTGGCAAGCGACGATGCACTACGTCAAGCCGCCGCCGTAAGCGACTGCTTCGGGCTCGGGAGGCGAGATCCGCGCGCAATGCTCCTATTGCGCAGACTTCTTGGGACGCTGCATTCCGATGGATTGCACGCGGCCATTGCTGCGCTGGCGCATACGACTCCGCATCCTGATATCTTATGGACGTCTGCAAACTGGGTGAATGGGCCAGTGAAAGACCGGTTGAGAAGGGAGATGGTCTGGACTCCCGAGGAGATTTCTAAACTGTTGACTGTTGTAGAAGATAACGGCGACATGTTCGGCCGAGGTGTCTTCGGTGAACATATTGCAATGCTACTCCTGCAGGATCCCGACTTGCAGCAAAAGGCAGTAACGCTAGTACGCACGTCGACCGACTGGACCGTTCGATATAGGGCGTTGGTGTATGCCATTTACAAGTCGGATGATGATTCGGAAGCCCGGAATCTGATGAGCGACCTTCTACGATCCGTGCCCGACCTCACTAATGATCGTAACGTTCAGCTATTTGCTGGCGAAGTGAGCGAACATGGATGGATTGATATTTTCTAAATCCCCTCCGGTCATAATGGCCCGAATCTTGAGCCGGTTCGGTCCGACCTTGCCGAGGCGAGGGGACACTTGACGTTCGCACTGTCCCCCTCATTTTTGCAGCTCAGCCCGCCTCTGGGGACAGTGGGGACACGGGGGACACCGGAGACAGAGCCTCGGCGATTTCCCCCATCGACGTGATGATGATGTCGGCCGCCGCGAACGCTGCGGCCTTCCATGGTCTGTTGGCGTAGCCGATCGCGCCGACCCCGGCAGCGCGGGCCGCCTCGATGTCGGAGAGCGAGTCGCCGACGAGCACGCAGGAGGCTGGATCTGCCCCGAGGGCGCGCACCGCATCGAGGACGGGGCCGGGATCTGGCTTCATCCGCCTCGGATCTGCGTATGCCCGACCGATGATCGGGGTGACGTATGCGGCGAGATCATGGGCCGTGAGGTACGCCTCGATCGCCACTGCCGAGTTGTTGCTTACCACGGCGACCGGCACGCCCAGGGCGTGCGCGCCCAGGATTACCTCATGCCCGAACGGGGTGGGCACCGCGACGCTAGCGGCGTACCAGCACATGGGCAGCTACGTCGGCGAGGCACCCGAAGCGTTCGTGTTCACTGGCGAGAGCGGCCGGAACCTCTGGCGCGGCAACTTCAACAAGTTGGTTAAGTGGCCCGAGGCGGTCGCCGTCGTGGGTGTTCCGGGACTGCACTTTCACGACCTGCGGCATACCGGCAACACGCTCGCGTCCCGGGCACCGGGGGCGAGCCTGCGCGACATCATGGCGCGGATGGGGCACGACAGCCCTCGTGCCGCGCTGATCTATCAGCACGCCAACCGGGAGGCCGACCAGGGCATTGCCGACGCGATCGACAAGGCGGTCAAGGCTGCCCGGCGCAAGCCGAGCAAGCGAAAGGTCAAGCGGGTTGCCGAGGGCGACGGACCGGCCGCCGAGGCGAGCTAATGGCCCACTAATGGCCCATCCCTGTTTCAGCATGACCTAGAACCACGGAAGCCCTGGCGGGACGTCTGTCCTGACCAGGGCTTCGGTGCGTGGAGCGGGTGACGGGAATCGAACCCGCACTGTCAGCTTGGGAAGCTGATGTTCTGCCATTGAACTACACCCGCAAGCGGCACCACTGTACCCGAGTCGTCCGGCCCGTGCACCCAGGTACCCCCGCCCGGTCGGGCGCTGTCGATCCACTCGGCGTCCTGAAAGTCGGGCCATCCGAACCGCTGGGACACCGCGGTTTTACGGAAACCGAGTTGATCATGCCCGCGCGGGGCCGGTTGGCCGGGGGCGTGCGCGGTGTCGGCTCCGTCAGGACGGAGCCGACACCGGTGGCCGTCGGGGCGTGATCAGGCGGCTGTGCACTGGACGTCACGGCTGAGGCGGGTCGGGCGGGCCTGCGGTGCGGCGAGTGGCGTGGCCGCCGCCGGCGGGGCGTGCGGGTCGAGCCAGACCCGAACGGCCGGCCGGCCCGGCGCGAGGCCCGGAATGCCGGCGGTGTGCTGCTCGCGGCGGGTGAGCATCGCCACGTCGACGGTGAACTCGAACAGCCGCCAGTCGACCTGCGGCTCGGCGCGGGCGGTCTGCGCCAGCTGCGCCACCCGGACCGGATCGGTCACCGGGCGGGCGCGTCCCGCCACGTACGCCTCGTCGTCGCTCTCCTCCGGTGGGAACGAGTGCAGCGCGTAACGGCCGTCACGTTCGAGGTCGCGGCGCTTGGGGGAGTCGATGATGAAGCAGAACAGCCCCTCGTCGGTGATGACCGGAGAGACCGGATGGACGCGGGGCCCGCCGTCGGCACGGACCGTGGCCAGGTAGCCGAAGCCCGGCCCGTACTGCTGGAGGAGAACGCGAATCCCGTCGGCGAGTCGGGGCTCGTCGGCGGCGAATTCGGACCAGGAAGCCATGTGGGCATTCTATCGAACAAATGTACGAGCAGCGACCTCGACGCGCTGGTCACCGGCACCGAATCCGGCCAGTTTCCGCAACGCGGCTATGGTGGTCCGATGCTGCTCTCCGACCGCGACCTGGTCTCCGAGATCAAGGCCGGCACGCTGGGCCTGGAACCGTTCGAGCCCACCCTGGTCCAACCGTCCAGCATCGACGTCCGACTCGACCGGCTGTTCCGGGTCTTCAACAACCACCTCTACACCCACATCGACCCCGCCATGCAACAGGACGACCTGACCTCGGCGGTCGAGGTGCCCGATGGCGAGCCGTTCGTGCTGCACCCGGGGGAGTTCGTGCTCGCCTCGACGCTGGAGGTCATCTCGCTGGGTGACCAGCTCGCCGGCCGGCTGGAGGGCAAGAGTTCCCTGGGCCGGCTCGGGCTGCTCACGCACTCCACCGCCGGTTTCATCGACCCGGGATTCTCCGGTCACGTGACGCTGGAACTCTCGAACGTGGCGAACCTGCCGATCACCCTGTGGCCGGGGATGAAGATCGGTCAGCTCTGCATCTTCCGGTTGTCGTCGCCGGCCGAGCACCCGTACGGCTCGGTGGTCTACGGCTCGCGCTACCAGGGGCAGCGGGGGCCGACGCCCAGCCGCGCCTGGCAGCACTGGCGCACCTGGCCCACCCGCTGAGGCCGAGGGCCGCACCCCCGCTCAGGGGCGAGGGCCGCACCCGCTGAGGCACGGCAGACAGACGACGAGGGCCCGCCGCGATGATCGCGGCGGGCCCTCCGGTCACTCGGGGATCAGCCTGGGCGGCCGTAGCTGTGGATCGGGCCGTCGTCGACCTTCTTCATCTTGACCGGCTGACCGGCCTGGGAGGCGTGCACCACCCAGCCGCCGCCGACGTACATGCCGACGTGGTGGATGTCGCTGTAGTAGAAGACCAGGTCGCCGGGGCGCAGGTCGCTCCTGCTGACGTTCTTCGTGACCCGGCTCTGCGCGGCGGCGTTGTGCGGCAGCGACACGCCGGCCTTCGCCCAGGCGGCCAGCATCAGCCCGGAGCAGTCGTACGAGTTGGGGCCCTCGGCTCCCCAGACGTAGGGCTTGCCGATCTGCGCGCAGGCGAACTTGACCGCGGTGCCCGCGGCGCCGCCGGGGTAGCTACCCGGGCAGGGCGCCGGGCGCAGCGGACCGCCTCCGCCGTTGCCGTACACCTTGAGGCGCAGCTTCTGCAGGCGGTCGATCTCTTCGTTGATCTGCTTCTTCTTCGCCGCCAACTGCGCTTCGGTGCGGGTCAGCTGGGCCACCATCTCGTCCAGCGGTGCCTTCTGCGCGGCCAGTTGGTCGCGCAGGTCGGCGACCTCGCGTACGTCCTTCTGCTGGTTGTGCGCGAACCGGTCGAGCATCTCCAGCTGGCCGACCACCTCGCTGGGCGACCGGCTGCCGAGCACCGCGTTGACGGTCGAGACGTTCTCGCCCTTGTAGGCGCGGACGGCCAGGGCGCTGACCTTGTCCATCGCGGCGTCGACCTGGCGCTCCAGCGGAGTGATCCGGGCGGCCAGCGCGTCGGCCTGCTTGCGCTTCACGGCCAGGTCGGCGCGGGTGGCGTTGTGCCGTTCGATGATCGGTTCGAGCTTGTTCCAGTCGGCGTCGATCTGGCGCTCGATCTCCGCGACGGACGGGTCGGCGTGGGCCGCCGTGGCGCTGCCGGTCAGGACGACGGCGACGCCGGCCAGCGCGGCGAGAGCGGTGGTGAAGCGGGACCAGCGTGGGCGCGGCACGATCGACGACGGGCCGGCTGGTGCCGACCGCTCGGACGACGGCCGCGGGGCATGGAGTGCCACCGGGGTTCCGTACTCCTTCTTCCTGACCGCCTACCGGGTTAGCTGACGGGTTCGGGCGGGAAGTCGGCGCCCTACCGCAAGTGGCTGCGGATTCACCCCGAGGGACCTGGGTCCCCGGTTCGCTCGGAAACGACTCGGCGGTGTCGGTCCGTTACCGCCCGGGCTGGGCGGAGCTGCTGTCGGGCCGACGAATGACCAGAGTAGAGACGCTTGTTACCGATCCGCAACCCATGCGGCCGTGACACTCCGTACCGATCGGGTGAGGTCACCGACCGTGTGTGAAGAAATCTTTCCACACGCTTCGATAGATAGAAAGGTATTGACGTGGACTCCCGCGCGGCGCGATGGTGACCTGACCTCACTCCGCGAGAATCTAGGGGGTTCGATGCACCATCCAACCCTGTCGACCGGCTGGCGCGTACTGCTCGCCGCCACCGTGGTCGCCGCCGCGACCACGGTGCCACTCTCCGTCGGCCCGGCCGCCGCCGCACCCACCACCGACCGTCAACAGCAGTATGCCGCAGCGGCCACCGAGTACGGCGTACCACCCGCCGTGCTGCTCGGCGTCTCCTATCTGGAGTCGCGCTGGGACAGCAACGCCGGCACACCGAGCACCAGCGGCGGCTACGGCCCGATGCACCTGACCGACGCCCGGCACGTGGCCGCCCTACCCGGGCGCGGCCACCACGACGGCGAGGCCGAGGACCCACGCGGTGACGACTCCCGTCCCGCCCGGGCGCCCGCGCCCCGACCGGTCGAGACTCCCGCGCCCTCCACCGCCGCGTTGCAGACGATGGACGCCGCCGCCTCGCTGACCGGCGCGGCCCCCGAGGCGTTGCGCACCGACGCGGGCGTCAACATCCGGGGCGGTGCCGCGCTGCTGAGCGCGTACCAGCGGGAGTTGGGCGCGCCGGTCGGCGCCGACACCGACCCGGCGGCCTGGTACGGCGCGGTGGCCCGCTACTCCGGCGCGGACAG
The DNA here is from genome assembly GCF_040675155.1 of Micromonospora sp. NPDC049645. Lineage (NCBI taxonomy): Bacteria > Bacillati > Actinomycetota > Actinomycetes > Micromonosporales > Micromonosporaceae > Micromonospora > Micromonospora sp. NPDC049645. The sequence goes on along the minus strand of NZ_JBFAOI010000001.1, from coordinate 253,626 downwards.
CGCCGACGCCGCGGCGGCCTTCGCCGACGAGGTCTTCACCACCATCGGCGCGGGCGAGTCCCGGGTGACCGACGACGGCCAACGGATCACCCTGCCGGCCCGTGCGGTGCGGCCCGAGCGTTCCTGGTTGGACCGGCTGGGCCTGCGCCGCCTGGCCCGCCCGGACGGGGTGGAATGCCCGCGCACCATCTCCTGCGAGTGGATTCCGGCGCCCTACGAGGCGTTCGGCGACGGGGACTACGGCAACCACGACCTCTCCGACCGGCCCGCACGCCAGAAGATCGAATACATCGTCATCCACGACACCGAGGCGAGTTGGGCGACGACCCTGCAACTCGTCCAGGATCCGACCTACGTGAGCTGGCACTACTCGCTGCGCTCGGTCGACGGGCACATCGCCCAGCACGTGAAGACGAAGGACGTCGGCTGGCACGCCGGCAACTGGTACGTCAACGCCAAGTCGATCGGTCTGGAACACGAGGGCTTCGCGGCACAGGGCACCTGGTACACCGAGGCGATGTACCGGACCTCGGCGAAGCTGGTCCGGCACCTGGCGCTGCGGCTGGGCATCCCGCTGGACCGCCAGCACATCATCGGCCACGACAACGTGCCCGGCACGATCGCCTCGACCGTGCGGGGAATGCACTGGGATCCGGGCCCGTACTGGGACTGGACGCACTATTTCGACCTGCTGCACGCACCCCGACTGGACACCGGCACCCCGGCCACCGGGCTGGTCCGGATCGACCCGGACTACGCCACCAACCAGCCGGCGTTCACCGGCTGCGTCACCGCCGGTGTGCCGTGCGCGCCGCGCGGCTCCTCGGCGGTGGTGCTGCGCAGCGCACCGTCCGCGGACGCGCCGCTGGTCAACGACGTCGCGCTGCGGCCGGACGGCACCCCGAACACGATGGCCGTGTCGGACCACGGGGCCCGGGCTTCCGCCGGGCAGACGTACGCGCTCGCGGGGCGGCAGGGCGACTGGACGGCGATCTGGTACCTCGGGCAGCGGGCCTGGTTCCACAACCCGGCGTCCGCGCCGACCGCCAGTTGGACCGTCGGCGTCGTGGCCACGCCGAAGCCCGGACGGGCCACCGTCCCCGTGTACGGACGGGCGTACCCGGAGCAGGCGGCGTACCCGGAGGGGGTGCCCTACCAGACGATCTCGCCGCTGCAGTACACCCTCGCCGCCGGGCAGCGGTACGCCGTCGGCGCGGTGCTGGCCGGGGAGTACTACCGGGCCAGCACGTTCGACGGCTCCTCGCCCGGTGACTGGACGGTGATCCGCGGCAAGAACCGCTACGCGCAGATCCAGTTCGGCCACCGGATCATGTACGTCGACCTCGCCGACGTGCAGCTGCTGCCCTCCCCGGTGGGCGCGCCGCGCTGACGAACCACGACGGCCCCCGGTCGGTGACCGGGGGCCGTCGTGTCGCGCGAGGTGGATCAGCCGGGTCTGCGGAAACCGGCGATGGGCATGGTGTTGATGCTGGAGACCTGCACCGGTTTACCGGCACGTGGCGCGTGCACCATCTGGTTGTTACCCAGATACAGCCCGACGTGACTCAGGCCGCTGAAAAAGAACACCAGGTCACCGGGGCGGGCGTCGGCTCGCGAGACGGCCTTGCCCTCGTTCCACTGGTCACCCGTGTGGTGGGTGAGGTAGATCCCGGCCGCCTTGTAGGCGAACTGGGTCAGCCCCGAGCAGTCGAACGAGTTCGGCCCGGTGGCGCCCCAGACGTACGGCTTGCCGACCTTGCCACAGGCGGTCCGGATCGCGGTACGGGCCGCCGCGCTGACCACTCCGTTGATGGTCGGGCAGGCCGCGGTCACCACCGTGGTCTTCGGCATCGACGCCTCGAGCTGCTTGATCTCGGTGTCGATCTGCTTCTTCTTCGCCGCCAGCTCGTTCTGCTGCCGGGTCTGGGTGACGATCAGCGTGTCGAGCTTCTGCTTCTCGCCGTCGTACTTGGCCCGCACGGCCAGCACTCCCTCGACCTCCTTGCGCTCCTGGGCGGCAAGTCGGTCGAGGATGGTGAGCTGCTCGGTGAGCGTGTCCGGCTTGGCGCTGACCAGCAGCGCGCCGATGTCGTGCGACGGGCCCGAGATGTAGTAGCGGGAGGCGAGATCGCCGACCCGGTTGAGCGCCAGCTCACTCTGCAACGCCAGCGGCTCGATCTTCTTTTGCAGGTCCGCCGACTTCTGCCGGTTGACCTTCAGCTGCGCCCGGACCTTGTTGTACTGCTCGATGGTGGGCTCCAACTGCTCCCACTTCTTGTCGATCTGCGCCTCGATCTCGTCGACCGTCGGCTCGGCATGTGCCGGCGCGGCCAACAGACCGGCACCGACCGCCGCCGCGGCGACCAGGACCAGCACACGATGGGCGGCGCGGCGCAGGCCAATGCGCCGAGCAGAAGCATTCAGGTCGTGACGATGAGGGGGCATGGTTGCCACCGGCACCGACTCCTTTGCAACCGACCGCCGGGCGCCTCGCGTGAGGGAAGGGCCGAGGCAGACGACCCACAGCGGTCGGTGCCCCACATTAGGGAAGCTCGGGGCGGTAATCAAGGCGGGCGCAGTAACCATCACTGTCGTGCAACCGCTTGCACACCAAGGGTACTGACCCGTCACCCAACGATTGCGGTCAATACATCATCGAGAGTGACCACACCGAGGGGCCGTCGGCCGTCGCTGACCAGCACCATGTGCCGCCGCTCGCGGCGCATGGCCAGCAGCAGGTCGGCCAGCGTACGTTCCGGCGGCACCACCGCCAGCGGCCGGTAGACCTCGGCCGGCACCGGGGAACGGCGAGCCGGTCCGGCGTACCCGAGCACGTCCTTGACGTGCACGAAGCCGAGCACTCGACGGGTCGACCGCTGCACCACCGGGAACCGGGATCGGCCGGTTCGGGTCGCCAGCACCTCCAGTGACGCCGGCGACACGTCCTCGGCCACCGTCACCACCGTCGACCACGGTTGCAGCGCGTCCGCCGCGGTCCGGGCGTGCAGTGCCAGCGCGCCCGTGATGCGCGCGTGCTGCTCCGCGTCGAGCAGTCCCTCGGTCCGTGCCTGGGAGACCAACCCGGCCAACTCCTCGGCGGTGAACACCGTCTTCACCGCCTCGGACGCCTCGATCCGCCAGAACGCGAGCACTCGCCGGGCCGCCCATTTCATCGCGAGCAACAGCGGTTTGGTGGCCACACAGAACGCCAGCATCGCCGGGCCGAGCCAGAGTGCGGAGACCTCCGGCCCGGCCAGCGTGATGTTCTTCGGCACCATCTCGCCGACGACCGTGTGCAGGAAGACCACCACGCCAAGGGCCAGCACGAACGCCACCGGGTGCACCGCCCGCTCCGGCAGGCCCGCCGCGTGGAACGGCGGCTCCAGCAGGTGGGCCAGCGCGGGTTCGGCGATCGCGCCCAGACCCAGCGAGCAGACCGTGATGCCGAGCTGCGCGCCAGCGATCATCAACGGGATCTGGTTCATCGCCGACAACGCCCACCGGGCCCGTTTCGAGCCGGCGGCCAGCGGCTCGATCACCGTCCGGCGGGACGCGATGAGCGCGAACTCGCTGCCCACGAAGAACCCGTTGCCGAGCAGCAGCAGCACGGTCACCAGCAGCTCAGTCATCGTCGTCCGGATCCGCCGGGCGCAACACCCGGACCTGCTCGATCCGGTGCCGCTCCACCTCGACCACGGTGAACTCCCAGCCGTCCGCCTCGACCGTCTCACCGGCGAGCGGGATGTGCCCGAGCTGGGCCATCAGAAACCCCGCCAGCGTCTCGTACGGCCCCTCGGGCAGCCGGAAGCCGGTCTGCTCGGCCAACTCGTCGGAGCGGAGCACACCGTCGACCAGCACGGTGCGCTCACCGCCCGGCACCGTCAGCTCGATCGGACCGGCGTCGTCCACGCTCGCCGGGTCGAACTCGTCGGCGATCTCACCGACCAACTCCTCGACGAGATCCTCGACCGTCACCACGCCGTCCGTGCCGCCGTACTCGTCGACCACGATGGCCAGGTCGGCCCCGGCCGCCTTGAGCGCGGCCAGGACACCGTCCAGGTTGAGGCTCTCCGGCACGTAGACCGGCTCGCGGGCCACCGAGCCGACCACTGTGGACGCGCGGTCGGCCAGCGGCACCCCCAACGCGTCGGGCACACCGGCCACGCCGGTGACCAGGTCAAGTGTCTCCTCGTACACCGGGAAGCGGGTGCGCCCGGTCCGCCGCGACTCCTCCAGCAGCTCGGCCACGGTGGCCGTGACGCGCAGCGCGACCACGTCCACCCGGGGGGTCATCGCTTCCGCGGCCCGCTTGTCACCGAAACGGATGGTGCGGCGCAGCAGCATCGCGGTGTCCGTGGGCAGCGCGCCTGCGCGCGCCGAGATGCCCGCCAACAGGCCCAGCTCCTCCGGTGAGCGGGCGCTGGCCAGCTCCTCCTGCGGCTCCACGCCGAGCGCCCGGACCAGCCGGTTCGCCGAGCCGTTCAACCCGCGGATCACCCAGCCGAAGGTCCGGGAGAAGGTGTGCATCGGGCCGGCCGTGGCCAACGCCGCCGGCATGGGCCGGGCCAGCGCGGCGTTCTTCGGCACCAGCTCACCGAAGAGCATGGAGATCAGCGTGGCCAGCGCCAGCGCGAGGAACGGAGTGATCCGTGCGGTGCCGTCCCCGACCAACGGGCGCAACAGCGGGGCGAAGAGGCGAGCCAGGGCCGGTTCGGCCAGGTAGCCGGTGAGCAGCGCGGTGATGGTGATGCCGAGCTGCGCCCCGGAGAGCTGGAAGGAGAGTTCGCGCAACGCGGCGCGTACCGTCAGAGCGGCCTGGTCGCCGGCGGCGGCCCGCCGGTCGATCTCCGCGCGGTCGACCGTGACCAGGGCGAACTCGGCCGCGACGAAGAACGCGTTGCCCGCGGTCAGAGCTGCGAAGCCGACCAGGGGCAACAGCGTGGTCAAGAGTAGGCCGTCGATGTCGCCTCACCTCGGCGAGATTCTTGCACGACGGCGGCGGCCCGCAGGGGGCCGCCGCCGTCGGTGCACAGATCCCGGGGGTACGCGCCTCAGCCGCCGATCGGCGCGGTGTCCTTGGCGCCCTGCGGCTGCTCCGGCTTGACCGACCGGAGCAGCACGCTCGCCACGTCGATCACCTCGACCTGCTCGCCTGCGCCCTTGCCGTTGACGCCGTCGTTGAGCATGGTCGAGCAGAACGGGCAGCCGACCGCGACCGTCTTCGCCCCGGTGGCCATGGCCTCCTCGACCCGGTCCACGTTGATCCGCTTGCCGATCTTCTCTTCCATCCACATCCGGGCGCCGCCGGCACCGCAGCAGAAGGAACGCTCGCTGTTGCGCGGCATCTCGGTGAGGTCGCCCGCGATGGCGTCACCGAGCACCTCGCGGGGTGCTGCGAAGATGCGGTTGTGCCGACCCAGGTAGCAGGGGTCGTGGTAGGTGACCCCGCCGTCGACCGGCTGCACCGGCGTGAGCTTGCCGCTGGCGACCAGGTGCGCCAGCAGCTGGGTGTGGTGGACCACCTCGAACTCGCCACCGAGCTGGCCGTACTCGTTGCCCAGGGTGTTGAAGCAGTGCGGGCAGGTCGCGACGATCTTGCGCTTGGCCTTGTCCCGGCCCTCGAACGCCTCGTTCAGCGTCTCCACGTTCTGCTGGGCGAGCATCTGGAAGACGAACTCGTTGCCGATCCGCCGCGCCGGGTCGCCGGAGCAGGTCTCGCCCTCGCCCAGGATCGCGAACTTCACGCCCGCCTCGTTGAGCAGCGTGGCGACCGCGCGGGTGGTCTTCTTGGCCCGGTCCTCGAACGCGCCGGCGCAACCGACCCAGAACAGGTACTCGAAGTCGTCCACCTCGCCGACCCGGGGCACCTCGAAGTCCAGGCCCTTGGTCCAGTCCTCGCGGGTGTTCTGCGGGGCGCCCCACGGGTTGCCCTTGTTCTCCAGGTTGCGCAGCATCACGCCGGCCTCGGAGGGGAAGCTGGACTCGATCAGCACCTGGTAGCGACGCATGTCGACGATGTGGTCGACGTGCTCGATGTCCACCGGGCACTGCTCGACGCAGGCGCCGCAGGTCGTGCAGGACCAGAGCACGTCCGGGTCGATGACGCCGCCCTCCTCGGCGGTGCCGATCAACGGCTTGTCGGCCTCGGCGAGGGCGAGCACGTCCAGGTGGGCGAGCTGCGCCTGGGTGGCCTTCTCCTCGCCGGTCAGGTCCTTGCCGCCGCCGGCCAGCAGGTAGGGCGCCTTCGCGTACGCGTGGTCGCGCAGGCTCAGCACGAGCAGCTTGGGCGACAGCGGCTTGCCGGTGTTCCAGGCCGGGCACTGCGACTGGCAGCGACCGCACTCGGTGCAGGTGCTGAAGTCCAGCAGGCCCTTCCAGCTGAACTGCTCGACGTGGGCGACGCCGAACTGGTCCTTCTCCGGGTCCGCCTCCTCGAAGTCGAGCGGCTTGCCCTGGCTGGTCATCGGCCGCAGCGCGCCCAGACCGGAGCCGGCCGGCTTGGCCGGCTCCCGCTTGAAGAAGATGTTGGGGAACGCCAGGAAGCGGTGCCAGGCGACGCCCATGGTGACGTTCAGCGAGATCACGATCAGCCACGTCATCGAGATGATGATTTTGATGGCCGCGGCGACGCTGACGCCGTCCGCCCAGTCGGGCAGCACCGCACCGACCGCGTGGCTGACCGGGGTCGCCCAGAACGGGAACTCGAAGTGGTCGGTGGCGACCTTGAAGCCCCGGATCACGAACCCGAAGATCAGGACCAGCAGCACGATCCACTCGACGAAGTAGCCCTGCCACATCGTCGAGCCGGTGAACCGCGACCGCCCACCCGGGCGGGTCGGCCGGTTGCGGAGCCGGATCGCCATCAGCACCAGGATGCCGACCAGGCCCAACACCCCGATGATCTCGGTGACCAGGCCGAAGATCGTCCAGTGCCCGATGATCGGCAGGCCACCGTCGGTGGTGACCACCTCGAAGTACGCCTCGAGCACCAGCAGCGACAGCACGATGAAGCCGACCATCACGAACCAGTGCGCGGCGCCCACCACGCCCCACTTGAGCATCCGGGTGTGACCGGCCGTCTCGACCAGCATGGTCCGGGCGCGGGTGACCTTGTCGGTGAACCGCTCCGGCGCGGGCTGCCCGAGCCGGATGACTGCCACCATCTTCAGGACCGCACGAACCGCAAGCCATACCGCCACGGCGGTGATGGCGGCCGCGAGGATCGTGGTGACGATCTGGACGCTGCCCATCGAGTTGGCCTCCCCGGTCTGCTGCCTGATGACCTCGCTCTGCGCGGTCATGCAGTGCAGCCTACGCGAAGGTTACCCAGCAGTAACGTGAGTCATCTCGCAGTAGGCCGCGCTGCCTGCGGACACCATAGGGGGCCCCACCCGATCCTGCTGGGCAGGGGCTCGACGGGGTGACGTGAGACCGCCGACGCGGCCGGTCGGATCAGCGCCAGCGGGAGAGCAACGCCAGCGAGGCGACCATCGCTCCGAAGCCAACGGCGAGGTTCCAGTAACCCCACGCCATGACCGGGTACTCCTGCTCGGACAGGTAGTAGAGCACCAGCCAGCCGATCCCGGCGACGATCAGCGCGACCGCGGTGATCGGCAACCACACCGGGCTAGGCTTGCGCGACGACGCCGCCGTCGTCGGACGGACGTCCGTCGGCGGGGTGTACACCTTCTTCTTACGGACCTGAGACTTGGGCACGGCGCTCTCCAGAGGGGTGACGACCTCGTCCGGCCTGACAACCGGGCGCGGGGGCGACGGTCCATGGCCAATAATGTTCGACAGCTAGCGTAGTCCCGATTGCCCGTCCGGACCACGAATGGGGTCAGTCCGGTGCACGGAGTGACCGAAAGAGGCGGGACTGTTCGCTTCACCGGCCCAGCCGGCACGGACCTACCCCCGACACGCGGAAGGAACGCTCGGTGGAGTACACATCCGGCGCAACCTCCTGGCAGAAGGCCCTCCGACGGGCCGCCGCCGGGCTGCTGCCCCGGCGACCGCGCCAACGCCGTCCGGGCTGGTCGATCGGGGTGCCCCTGATCGCCGCGGCGGCCGGGTTGCTCTTCACCACCACCGCTACCACCGCGGGCGGCACCGCGCTCCGCGAGGACCGGCGACCACAGCTCAACCAGCTCATCGAGGACCGACGCGAACAGGTGGCGGCCAGCGAACGCCGCGCCGCCACCCTGCGCGGCGAGGTCGAGCAACGCACCGACACCCTGGCCGGCTCGGACGCCCCGATCAAGGAGCAGCAGAACCGCGCCCAGGGCAGCCTCCAGGCCGCCGGGTTCACCGCCCTCACCGGGCCCGGGGTCACGGTCGAGTTGAACGACGCGCCACAGCTCGACCAGACCCAGTCGGACGCCAGCAACGACGACCTGGTGGTGCATCAGGGGGACGTGCAGGCGGTGGTCAACGCGCTCTGGGCCGGCGGAGCCGAGGCCATGTCAATCATGAACGTCCGCGTGCTCACCACCAGCGCGGTACGCTGCGTCGGTAACACCCTGCTCCTTCACGGCCGGGTGTACTCCCCACCGTTCAAGATCGTAGCAATCGGCGACCCCGCTGCCCTCCAGCAGGCCCTCGCCGGCTCTGAGGGAGTCCGGTTGTTCAAGGACGCGGTCGACGACTACCAGCTCGGCTACAAGGAGACGGCCTCCACGGTGCGAGTTCCCGCATTCGAGGATTCCACCGCCCTGCGCTCGGCTACGGTGCCCAAATGAGCGGGCCGGACGATCGTCGCGACGGACGACACCGAGACCAGGCCGACGAGCCGACAGCTTTTCTGCCCAAGTTCGACCGACCCGAGGCGGCACCCGACCACCCGGCCCCGGCCGGCAACTGGCCCGCACCCGTGCTGCCCACCCGGTCCGAGCCGCCCCACACCCCGGGCCGCCCGGGTGTCGAAGCCCCGCCGCCCTGGCCGGGGGCCGCAGTTGCCGGGCCGGGCCCGCACGCAGCCGCCGGCGTTCCCCCCGCGCCCACCCCCGGCCGCCCGACCACGACCAACCAGGGTCCGGTTCGGCCCGCTGCTCCCGGCAACGCCCCGACCCGACCCCAGGCGCCCGGCGCACCGTCCAGCCGACCGGCCGCAGCCGGTGCCGCGCCGACCCGGCCGCCGGCCGCCGGTGGTCCGCCGGGTACCGGAACCCCGCCGGGTGCGTCCCCGACCCGACCAGCTCCGCCCGCCGGGACGCCCATGCCGACCCGGCCGACGGCCTCCGGCACTCCGAGCCGGCCCGCACCGTCCGGCCCCTCGGCCCCGCCGGTGGCCGACTCGCCGACCGCGTACATTCCGCAGGTCGCCGCCCGGCCCGCGCGTCCCACCGGATCCCCGGCCACCCCGATCTCGCCGGCCGCCCCCAACCGCGGCGCGTCGGCCGGGTCGGAGGGCTTCGGATCGACCGGGCCGAACCGGGTCCCGCCGAGCGGCCCGAGCCGGCCACAACCGGTCGCCGGTGCCGATCCGGCCGCCACCGCGCTGATTCCGGCCGTGCCCGCAACACCCGCCACCAGGCCGCCAACCATGGACTCGACCGCCCTGATGGGTGCCGTACCCCGCACCGCGGTCCCCGACGAGCCGACCGGCGACAGCCCCGCCGACCCTCCGCAGCCCCGACGCGGGGAGCGGGTGGTCCAACTCCGGCCGCACCAGACCGGCGAGGGTTACAAGAGCGTCTACTCCGAGCTCACCCGCCCGTCGCTCGGCTCGCGACTGCGCACCGGCATCCGCGTCACCGGTGAAATCCTGATCACCTTCGGCCTGGTGGTGCTGCTCTTCGCCGGCTACGAGGTCTGGGGCAAGTCGGCAATCGTCGACGCCCACCAGAACGACCTCAACAACCAGTTGGCTCAGGCGTGGGGCCCGACCGACGACCCGACGGTCGCCCCGTCGGCGGCGCCGAGCACCAAACCGTCCCCACCGGTACGCGGCAAGCCGCTCGCCGGTCTCTACATCCCCAAGCTCGACAAGAACTGGGTGGTGGTCGAGGGCGTCACCCAGGAGGACATCCGCTACGCCCCGGGTCACTATCCGACCAGCGCCCTCCCCGGCCAGGTGGGCAACTTCTCCGTCGCCGGCCACCGCAACCGGGCCACCTTCTGGCGTCTGGACGAGCTCGACGAAGGCGACCCGATCGTGGTCGAGAGCAAGACCGACTGGTACGTCTACCGGGTGTCGCAGTCGCGGATCGTCCGGCCGACCCAGGTCGAGGTGGTGGCACCGGTGCCCGGCGAGCCGGACAAGAAGCCGACCAAGCGGATGCTCACCCTCACCACCTGCAACCCGAAGTTCGACAACTATCAGCGCCTGATCATCCACGCCGAGCTGGACCGCACCCAACCCAAGTCGGCGGGCCGCCCGGCGGAGCTGGGAGGCTGACCCGATGTACGCGTTCATCTGGCGCAAGCTGCCGTTCGGCCTGGTCGGAAAGCTGACCGGCTCGGTGTTGCTGGTGGCCGCCACGGTGGCCCTGCTGTGGTATGTCGCCTTTCCCTGGGCCGAGCCCCTGCTGCCCTTCGACGACGTACAGGTCGAGTCGGGCGTACCCGGTGAGACCGGCGGCGGCGACCCGGTGACCGTGGAGACGCCGGCCGGCGACGAGCACGAACTGCCGTACGACACCGACCAGAACAATCCCGCGCCTCCCTCCCCGAGCAGGTGACCATGCGCGTCCTGGTGATCGACAACTACGACTCCTTCGTCTTCAACCTGGTGCAATATCTGGGCCAGCTCGGCGTGGAGTGCGAGGTTCGTCGCAACGACGAGATCGACGTCGCCGAGGTGGGCGCCGTCGGCGCGGACGGCGTCCTGCTGTCGCCGGGGCCGGGCAGCCCCGACCGGGCCGGCATCTGCCTGGACGTCATCCGGGAGTACGCGGGCAAGCTGCCGATCTTCGGCGTCTGCCTCGGCCACCAGGCGATCGGCGAGGCGTTCGGGGCGACCGTGACGCGCGCCCCGGAGTTGCTGCACGGAAAGACCTCCGAGGTGCGGCACCACTCGGTCGGCGTCCTCGCCGGCCTGCCCGATCCGTTCACCGCCACCCGGTACCACTCGCTTGCCGTGCTGCCCGAGACACTCCCGGACGAGCTGGAGGTCACCGGCTGGACCGGCTCCGGCGTGGTGATGGCGATGCGGCACCGGACGCTGCCCATCGAGGGCGTCCAGTTCCACCCGGAGTCGGTGCTCACCGAGGGCGGCCACCTCATGTTGGCCAACTGGCTGGCCAGCTGCGGTCACCCCGAGGCGCTGGAACGCGCTCCCGCGCTGGCCGCCGAGGTCGATGCCCGTCGTCTCGCGGCCTTCGCCACCACCTGAGCGTCGGACGGACCGGGTCCGGGTTCGAGAGCCCGTGCGGTGGGCATCGGACGGTCAGAGCCCATGTTCGGGAGCCGGTACCGGCCGGGTCAGCCCCGCAACGCCCGCTGGATCGCGGGATCCGTGGGTGAGCGCACCGCCGGTGGCCGGTTCCGGACCGCGTCCCAGGCCGCCTTGCCGCTGGCGAAGTAGTCCCGCACCGACTTCTCGGCGAGCAGGGCAGCGCCACAGCCGTCGCACCGGGCGGTCACCCCGTCGACGTCGAGGCCGAGATGCCGGCACAGCGTCACCGCCCGGGACAGGTGGTAGGACTGGGTGACGATCAGGGCCCGCTCGACGCCGTACACGTCGCGCGCTCGGGCGCAACTGTCGTAGGTGTCCAGGCCGAACGGGTCGGCCACCACCCGACGCGGGTCGACGCCGCGCTCGGCGAGATACGTCGTCATCACCGCCGGCTCGTCGCCCGACGCGCCGCCGCCGTCGCCGGACACGAGGACGACCTGCGCCCGCCCGCTGGTCACCAACTCGGCGGCGGTGTCCAGGCGGCCGGCGAGACGGTCCCCCGGCCGCTGCCGATCGGCGGCCACCTCGGTACCGAGGACGATCACCACGTCGGCCGCCGGCGCGTCGGAGGCGGCGTAGACGTGGCCGCGTGCGGCGAGCGTCGTCCACAGCCACGGGGTGCTGGCGAGCACCAGCACGACCAGGCCCGCGATGGCCAGGCGGCGAAGGCGTCGAGGCCATCGCCGCACCGGCGCCACCGGGTACGCCTCCGCGTCAGTCACGCCGACGCCCGCAGATGCGGCCTAGTCCTGGGGCCGGCCCGGCGGGGGCGGGAACGGCAGACCGACGCCGCCACCGTTGCCGGGAGTGGTCGGCGTGCCCGTCGGGGTGCCCGTCGGCGTCACGGTGGGCGTCGGGTCGGTCTCCGGCTCGGGCTGACTCACCTTGATGGTCACCCTCGTGCCGGTGGGCTTCTTCTCCTTGCCGTTCGGGCTCTGGTCGGTGACCTTCCCCGCCTCGGCGGCCGGCACCTCCGGCCCCTCGTCCGGGACGACCGTGAAGCCGGCGTTCCGGAGGACCCGGGTGGCCTCCTCCTGGCTCAACCCCACCACGTCCGGCACCTCCCGGACCTTGCCGTTGGAGACGGTGAGCTTCACCTGCGTACCTTCCGGAACGCTCTCACCCTCCGGCGGCTCGACCTTGAGAACCTCGTCCTGGCTCGCCTCGTCGTCCACCGTCTTGATCTCGTACTTGAGGTTCGCCTCGGTGAGCCGGGCGATGGCGCTCTCCCGCTTGCTGCCCTTCAGCCCGGCGGGAACACGCACCTCGGGCTTACCGCCACAGAGCTGGATGGTGACGGTGCGGTTCTGCTCCAACTGGGTGGTCGGCACCGGACTCTGCTTGGCGACCGTGCCCTCGGTGCAGTCACTGGCCAGCACCGGGTCACCCACCTGCGCCGACAGGCCGGCTTTCTGGATCTCCGCGATCGCCGCGTCGCGGGTCTTGCCGGTGAGGGTGGGCACCGACTTCAGGTCCTTGCCCTGCTGGCTCCAGAGCAGGGCCGCGACCAGGGCGATCACCGCCAGCACACCCACCGCGCTGAACGTCGCGATCAGCCAGGAGGACGCCTTGCGTTGCCGCGGGTCGCCGACCCGAGCGGGGATCTGCCCGGTCTGCGGCCCACGGCCGGGAGCCGGATAGCCGCCCCCACCGCCGGCCGGGGCCATCGCCACCGTCTCCGCCTCGCGCAGCACCGGGGTGGCCAGCACGGGCCGGCCGGCGGCGGCGCGGAGCAGGTCGGCCCGCATCTCACCGGCACTCTGGTAACGGTTGAGCGGGTTCTTCGACAGCGCCTTGAGCACGATCGCGTCGACCGCCGGGGTGACGTCCGGGTTGATGTCACTCGGCGTCGGCGGCGTCTCCCGCACATGCTGGTACGCGACGCTGACCGGGCTGTCCCCGACGAACGGCGGATGCCCGCAGACCAGCTCGAAGAGCACACAGCCGGCCGCGTACACGTCGGAACGCGCGTCTACGGCCTCGCCACGCGCCTGCTCCGGGGACAGATACTGTGCGGTGCCGATCACCGCGCTGGTCTGCGTCATGGTGGTCGCGCCACTGGCCAACGCGCGGGCGATGCCGAAGTCCATCACCTTGACCTGGCCGGTCTGGGTGAGCATCACGTTGCCGGGCTTGATGTCCCGGTGGATGATGCCGTGCCGGTGACTGAACTCCAGCGCGGCGCACATGTCGGCGCAGATCTCCAGCGCCCGGCGGGGCTGTAGTCGCCCCTCGGCGCCGAGGACCTCCTTCAAGGTCCGCCCGTTGACGAACTCCATCACGATGAACGGCAGCGTCTCGCCGGTCGGCGCGGTCTCCTCGCCGGTGTCGTAGACCGCCACGATCGCCGGGTGGTTGAGCGAGGCGGCGTTCTGCGCCTCCCGACGGAACCGCATCTGGAACGTCGCGTCCCGGGCGAGGTCGGTGCGGAGCATCTTGATCGCGACATCCCGACCGAGTCGGAGATCGCGACCACGATGCACCTCGGCCATGCCGCCATAGCCGAGCAGCTCGCCGACCTGGTACCTGCCACCGAGCAGGCGGGCCTGCGCTGTCATCGCGTCTGTCGTCCTTCGCTCGTCGTCGTCCCGCCGTTGCCCGGCTGGAGTCGTATCTCCCGACGGTACGACGTCCGGGTCGGATCGTCGCGTCCGTCGAGTCGTAGCGCGCCGGACGCCACGGTGCGCGGCGCCAGCCCGGCGGATCCACCGGCCTGCGACTGCTTCCGTAGGTTGTAGGAAATCACGCCGGAGCAGAGCAGAACCAGCACGGCCAGCAGGATGGCGAGAAGCACCATCCCGGGCCGGGACCGCTGGGGCTCGGGTGACGGCACCGCCGGGCCGGCCTGCCGGGCGTACGCCGGCGGGTGGTCCTGTCGGGGCGGCCCGGACGGCACCGCCGCGGCCCCGCGCGGGTAGCCGTTCGGTGCGCCCTGCGGCCGGGCGGGCTGGACGGCCGGCGCGACGGCGGTGGGGCGTGGTTGTTGGGCCGGGGCGATCGCGGTCGGCCTCGACCCGGCCAGCGGCGGGCGGGCGGCCGGCGGACGCATCTGGTGTGCCTGCGGCACCTGGGCCCGGCCGGGCGCGGCGGGTGAGGCGGGCGCCGCGGAGATCGGCCCGGAGTTGCCACCGGACCTGGCCTGCTGGGAGAGCGCGGCCTTGAGTTGACGGGCGGCACCGGCGAGTGCGGCGGCGCTCGGCCAGCGGGCGGCCGGGTCCTTGGCCAACGCCCGCTCCACCAGGGCGCGCACCTGCGGCGGGATGTCGGCGGGCAACGGCCGGGGCGTCTCCCGGACATGCCGCATCGCGATGTCCAGGGGGTTGTCGCCCTCGAACGGCCGCCGACCGGCCAGGCACTGGTAGGCGACGACGCCGAGCGCGTACACGTCGGACGCCGGGGTGGCCACGCCACCGGTGGCCTGCTCCGGCGAGATGTACGAGGCGGTGCCGAGCACCGAACCGGCGGCGGTGAGCTGGCCGACCAGGTCGGAGCGGGCGATGCCGAAGTCGGTCAGCACCAGCGTGCCGTTCGGCCGGACCAGCAGGTTGCCCGGCTTCACGTCGCGGTGCACGATGCCCTTCTCGTGCGCGGCGTGCAGCGCGTCGGCGGCCTGCGCGACGAGAGCCATCGTCCGGGCCGGAGTGAGCCGGCCGACCCGGCTCAGCGTGGACGACAGGGCGTCACCCTCGACGTACTCCATCACCAGGAAGGCGATCTGCTGGTCGTTGCCGAAGTCGTAGACGTCCACCACACCGGGATGGTTGATGGTGGCCATGGTGCGCGCCTCGCCGCGGAACCGCTCGCCGAAGTCCGGGTCGTCGAGCAGGGCGGGAAGCAGGCTCTTCACCGCGACCGTCCGGCCGAGCACCTGGTCGGTGCCGCGCCAGACGTCGCCCATGCCGCCGCTGGCGATCCGCTCGTCGAGACGGTAGCGGTTGCCGAGCTGCACACCGGGGCTGAGCATGTCAGCGACCCCCTGGGTCGGCGATGGCGGCCCGCATGATCTGGCCGGCGATCCGAGCGGCCTCGCCGCTGCCGCCGGGCCCGGCCTGCTCCAGCATCACGCAGACCGCGGAGACCGGGTTGCCGTTCTTGTCCAGGGCGAAGCCGATGAACCAGCCGTGGTCGGGCCGGTCCGGGGCGGACTGTGCGGTGCCGGTCTTGCCGCCGACCGTGTAGCCGTTGATCGCGGCCTTCCGCCCGGTGCCGTTCTGGACCACGCTGACCATCATCTCGCGCAGGTCGGTGGCGACCTGCGGCTCGACGGGCTGGCGCAGCTCCCGGGCCTTCGCGCTGTAGTAGCTGGTGGTGCGGTCCGGAGCGAGCAACTGCCGCACCAGGTACGGCCGCATCTGACTGCCGTTGTTGGCGATCGCGCCGGCGATCATGGCGCCTTCGAGCGGCGTCATCCGGACGTTGTTCTGGCCGATCGACGACTGGGCCAGCGCGGCCGGGTCGGTGCTGCCGTCCGGGTTCTGCATGGTGCCGGTCCGACTGGCCGCCGTGGGCAGACCGTCCTCGCCGAGTTGGCCGACGGTCAGGTCGTCCTGCTCGAAGCCGAACTGGCGGGCCTTCTCCTTGATGGCGTCGGCACCGAGCCGTACGCCGAGCTGGGCGAAGCCGGTGTTGCACGACTCGGTGACCGCCTCCAGCAGGGTGACCTGCCGCTCCGGGCAGATCGACGGTTCGGCGTTGCGGATCGGGGTGCCGGAGGTGGGCGGGGTGTAGCTGGCACTGGCCGGGATCTGGGTGGTCTTGGTGACGCCGTTCTCCAGCGCCGCCGCGGCCACCACGATCTTGAAGGTGGAGCCCGGCGGCAACGTCTCGGAGAGCGCGCGGTTCTTCAGCGGACCCTCCGGGTCCTGCTCCAGCTTGTTGTACGCCGCCGCGGCCTCGCTGCCGGTGTGGCTGGCCAGCGGGTTCGGGTCGAAGCTCGGCATGGAGACCAGCGCCTGGACCGCGCCGGTACGCGGGTCGATGGCGATCGCCGCGCCCCGCTTGGCACCCACCTGGTTGTTGCGCAGCTGGTCGTACGCCACGTCCTGGGCCCGCTTGGAGAGCGTGAGCAGCACGTTGCCGCCGCCGGTGTCGTCGCCGGTGAACATGTCCTTCAACCGGTCGCCGATCAGCTGGTCGCTGGTGCCGGCCAGGAAGTCGTTCTCCACCCGCTCGATGCCCTGGTCGGCCAGGTTGACCGGCTTGTAGCCGAGCACGTGGGCGTACTTGGCACCACCCGGATAGGTGCGCAGGAACTTCAGGTTGCCGGTGGTCTCCTTGCTGGTGGCCAGGGCCGTGCCGCCAGCCTCGATGTTGCCGCGCTTACGGTCGTACTCGGCGACCTGGACCCGACCGTTGTAGTCGCTGGTGCGGTATTCGTCCGCCTTGTAGGCCTGGATCCAGTTGAGGTTCGCGAAGAGCAGACCGAACAGGACCATGACGACGACGCCGACGCGGCGCAGGGGTGCGTTCACGGCTTGATCACCTCCGTGGGAGCACCGTGCAGCTGCTCGGGCGGGCCACCGCTGGGACGGGCCGCCCTGCCGCCGCCTCCCCCGGTCACCGGTCGGCGGGCGCCGTCGGAGACCCGCAGCAGCACCGCGATGAGCAACCAGTTGGCCATCAGCGACGAGCCACCGGCGGACAGGAACGGGGTGGTCTGACCGGTCAGCGGGATCAGCTTGCTGATCCCGCCGACGATCACGAAGACCTGGAGGCCGAGGGTGAACGCCAGACCGCCGGCGAGCAGCTTGCCGAACGAGTCCCGGACCGCGAGCGCGGCACGCAGCCCGCGCTCCACGATCAGCAGGTAGACGACCAGCAGCGCGGAGAGGCCGAAGAGACCGATCTCCTCACCGATGCCGGCGAAGATGAAGTCGTTCTGCACCTCGGGCAGGATCTCCGGCTGACCGCCGCCCGGCCCGGCACCGAAGAGCCCGCCCGTGCCCAGGGCCAGCAGGCCCTGCACGAGTTGGTAGCCCTTGTTGGTCGGGTCGGCGAACGGGTCGAGCCAGATCTCCGCCCGCAGGTAGAAGTTGGCGAACGGTCCACCGACCGTCGAGCCGAGGAAGTACGCGAGGTACGCACCGCCGAAGAACAGGACCAGGCCGATCAGCAGCCAGCTGACCCGTTCGGTGGCGATGTAGAGCGTCACCACGAACATGCCGAAGTAGAGCAGCGAGGTGCCCAGGTCCTTCTCGAAGACCAGCACCAGGACGCTGATCAGCCAGACCCCGACCACCGGGCCGAGGTCGCGGCCACGCGGGAAGTCGATACCGAGGAAGCGCCGACTGGCCAGCGACAGCACCTCACGCTTACGCACCAGGTAGTAGGCGAAGAAGACCAGCAGCGCCAGCTTGGCGAACTCACCCGGCTGGATGGAGAAGCTGCCCACCCGGACCCACAGCTTCGCGCCGTTGATCTCGGAGATGCTCGACGGCAGGACCGCCGGGATCATCACCAGCACGATGCCGGCCAACCCCAGGGTGTACGCGTACCGCGAGATCGACCGGTGGTCGCGCATGATGGCGAGCAGGCCGGCGGCGAGGATCACCGCGCCGAGCGTCCAGGCCAGCTGACGCCCGCCCTGCCCCGCGAAGACGGCCAGGCTCTCCCGCTCGGCCACCGGGGCGTCGCCCAGGTCGATCCGGCGGAGGAAGCCCACCCCGAGCCCGTTGAGCAGGGCCACCGCCGGCAGCAGCGCCGGGTCGGCGAACGGGGCGAGGAAGCGGATGACCAGGTGCAGGCCGAGGAAGACCGCGCCGAGCGCGGCGGCCGGCATCCAGAAGTCCGGGGTGACCGTGTCCAGCAGGTTCGCCTCGACGGTCGCCCCGTACGCGGCCACCAGCACCATCGCCAGCAGCAACAGGGACAGCTCGGCGTTGCGGCGCGACCGCGCCAGGCGTACGCCGGATTGCTCGCCCGCGGTGGCGGGCGAGGGTGCCGGTGTGGCCGCTACGGTCACGGGTGGAGTCCTCAGGATCTCAGCCGACGCTCACTCAGGAGACCGGCAACCGGCCGGGTCGAGCGCCGGCGTGGCCGAGTCGGAGGGCGTGACGTCGGGTGTGGTGGTCGCGCCGGCCCCACCGAGAGCGGTGGTGGCACCGACGGTCGGGCTCGCGCTGACGACCCCGTTGGGGGTCGGCGACACGTTGGCGTTCGGGCTGCCGTTCGGCGTCGGCGTCGACCCGATCGGCGGCGGCGTGGGCGTGGGCCCCGCCGCCGTGGTCGGGTCGAGCGGGCAGAGCGGCTTCAGGTTGGGGTTGCTCGGCGTGTCGCTGGTCAGCTCGGCGAGCTGACGCTCGGCGTCCGGCTCACTCTTGGCCCGGATGCCGACCTTGACGGTGTCCTGCGCGGCGACGGTCAGGTCGTCCAGGCGGGTGCCGCTGCGGCGGTGCACGCTGGACAGGTCCATCCCGGCGATCTGACCCTGGACACCACGGAAGACGGCGACCTGCCCCTCTTCGGTGGCGCCCACGTAGTACTGCCGCTGGGTGTACGTCCAACCACCGAAGGCGCCGCCACCGACGATCACCAGCAGGGCCAGCGCCATGGCGGCGGTCCGTACCGGGCGTCGCTTGGGTCGGTCGGCGTCGTCATCGGCGGCGGCCGGCTCCTCGGGCGCGGCCGGGCGTGGCGCGGAGAGCGCCGAGGCACGGGCGGCCGGAGTCGAGTCGTCGGCGGAGGTCGCCATGCCCCGGTCCCGGGCGGCGGCGCCGCCCACGATCGGGGTCGCCTCGACGATGTCCTGATCCGTGGCGTCCGCGATGATCACCGTGATGTTGTCCGGCCCACCGCCGCGCAGCGCGAGCTGCACCAGCCGCTCGACGCACTGCTGCGGGTCGGTGTACTCCCGCAGGGTCTCGCCGATGGTTTCGGCGCTGACCACACCCGAGAGGCCGTCGCTACAGATCAGGTACCGGTCGCCGGGCATGACCTGGCGTACCGAGTACTCCGGATCGATGTCCCGGCCGTCGAGGGCACGGGTGAGCAGCGACCGCTGCGGGTGGCTACTCGCCTCCTCGGCACTGATGCGGCCCTCGTCGACGAGCATCTGGACGTACGTGTCGTCCTTGGTGATCTGCGCGAACTCGCCATTGCGCAGCAGATAGGCCCGCGAGTCGCCAATGTGGACCATGCCCAGCTTGCTGCCGGTGAAGAGGGTCGCCGTCAGCGTGGTGCCCATCCCCTCCAGCTGCGGGTTGGCGTCCACCGTGTCGCGGAGTTGTTGGTTGGCGGTGCCCACGGCCGAACGCAACGCATCGACGAGAGCGTCCCCCGGGACGTCCTCGTCGAGCGGCGCCATGGCACCGATGACGATGTTGCTGGCGACGTCACCGGCGGCCATACCGCCCATGCCGTCGGCAACGGCGAGTAACCGCGGCCCGGCGTAGACGGAGTCTTGATTGCCGTCTCGGATCAGACCGCGGTCGCTGTGGGCCGCATAGCGCAGGGTCAGAGTCATGGCCGTAATTCGAGGGAAGTGCGGCCGATCCGGATCGGCACGCCGAGGGGGACGGGGGTTGGTCCGGTGACCTTAGCGCGATCGAGGTACGTGCCGTTAGTCGAGCCGAGGTCCTCGACGTACCACTGCCCGTCACGCGGCACGAGCCGGGCGTGTCGCGCAGAGGCGTAGTCGTCGGTGATGACCAGGGTGGAGTCCTCAGCCCGACCGATCGTGATCTGCGCTTCACCGAGGGTGATCCTGGTGCCGGCCAGCTGACCGGCGGTCACCACCAGCTGGTGCGCCGCCCTGCCCCGCTTCACCTTCGCCGGTTTGGCCGCCTGCCCCGTCGAGGCGCCCACCGCGCGTGGCGCGGCCACCAGGCGACCGGACCGGGCGCCCGCGAAGAGGTCCCGGCGGATCACGCCGACCACCGTGAACACGAAGATCCACAGCAGGATCAGGAACCCGAACCGGGCAACGGTGATGACCAGTTCCGGCAAGGCGGGTCAGCCGTCCACGCGGAAGGTCAGCGTCGTCGTGCCGAGCTGGACCATGTCACCGGGGTTGAGCGCGACGGCGGAGACCCGCTGCCCGTTCACCATGGTGCCGTTGGTCGAGCCCAGGTCCGTCAGCACGACCTGGCCCCCGTCGAAATCCAGCCGGGCGTGTCGCCGGGAGATGCCGACGTCGGGCAGGCGCAGGTTGGCCTGGTCGCCGCGACCGATCACCGTCGACCCCATCTGGAGGGGGTAGGTACGACCGTCGCCGGAGACCAGCCGCACGTTGCGACCGCCGCCGTGCCCGGGTGGCGGGCCGTAGCCGCCGCCCTGGTCGTACGTGGGGTAGGCGGGCGGGCCGGCGTCGTAGCCGGGCGCCGACACCGGGGCGACCTCGCCGCCGGTGTAGACCTCGGCCGTGACACGGAACATGCCCGTGTCCAGGCCCTCGCCTCGCTCGATCTCGACGATCACGTCGCCGTAGACCGTCCACGCCTGCTCGCCGATGAACTCCGCCTGCGACTGGGCCAACTCCTGGGCCAGCGCGGCGGCGTACGGCGCCAGCCGACTGTGGTCGAACGGCGAGAGATCGATCACGTAGCGGTTGGGCACCAACGTGCGCCCACCGGCCAGGATCGCCTTGTGCGCCTCGGCCTCCCGCTGCATGGCGTTGAGGATCTCCACGGGGTGGACCACCCCTTTGAAGACCTTGGCAAAGGCCCCTTCGACCAGGCCTTCCAGACGCTTCTCGAAGCGTTGCAGCACGCTCACCGGCTCCTCCTCGGGTCCCGAGGACATGATGGTATCCGGCCGGCGCGCGCGCAGCTCACACGCCGCTCGGCCGCCTGCTCTCGACCCGTTCGGAAGGGCCGGGACTGTCGTGCTAATCTTTCGTCCGCCACGAACGGTAATCGCTCGTGGCGAGCGTCGGGGACAGCGTAGTATTCCCGGGGCCCGTTGGAGACAGCGGGGCCGGGGCGGCTAGAGTGTTCCGGGTTGTGCCACGGGGATGTGGCGGAATGGCAGACGCGCACGGTTCAGGTCCGTGTGCCCGAAAGGGCGTGGGGGTTCAACTCCCCCCATCCCCACCACCGACGAGGGCTCCGCTTGATGCGGGGCCCTTCCGTCATATCGGGGCGTGCCGGGCGTCACGCTATGCTCCGATGGATTCTGCCTCCGATGGACCAGGAGTGGCGTGTGAGTGTCGCGTTGGTGACAGGGTCGGGTGGTCTGATCGGCTCCGAGGCGGTCCGGCATTTCGCCGGCCTCGGTCTGGATGTCGTCGGCATCGACAACGACATGCGCCGGTACTTCTTCGGCGAGGACGGCTCCACCTCCTGGAGTCTGGAACGGCTCGGCCGTGACCTGGGTAACGCCTACACCCACTTCGCGGTCGACATCCGGGACCGGGACGGCCTGGAGCAGGTGTTCAAGAAGTACGGCTCGGACATCGCCGTGGTGATCCACAGCGCCGCGCAGCCGAGCCACGACTGGGCGGCCAAGGAGCCGTACACGGACTTCGACGTGAACGCCGGCGGCACGCTCAACATCCTGGAGAACACCCGCCGGCACGCGATCGACGCCCCGTTCATCCACTGCTCGACCAACAAGGTCTACGGCGACCGGCCCAACAGCCTGCCGCTCGTCGAGTTGGAGACCCGGTACGAGCTGCCCGAGGACCACCGCTGGTACCAGGGCATCACCGAAGAGATGTCGATCGACCACTCGCTGCACTCGGTCTTCGGGGCCTCGAAGGTCGCCGCGGACGTGATGGTCCAGGAGTACGGGCGCTACTTCGACATGAAGACCGCCTGCTTCCGGGGCGGCACGCTGACCGGCCCGGCGCACTCCGCGGCCGAACTGCACGGGTTCCTGGCCTACCTGATGCGCTGCGTCATGGAGGGCCGGACATACAACCTGTTCGGTTACAAGGGCAAGATGGTCCGCGACGCGATCCACTCGCGCGACGTGCTGACCGCGTTCGAGGCGTTCTTCCGGGCTCCGCGATCCGCGGAGGTCTACAACCTCGGCGGCGGGCGGCACTCCAACACCTCGCACATCGAGGCGTTCCGGATCGCGGAGGAGATCGCCGGCCGTGAGGCGCGGATCAACTACGTCGAGCAGAACCGCACCGGCGACCACCAGTGGTACGTCAGCAGCATGGCCCGGTTCGAGGCGCAGTACCCGGACTGGAAGATCACCTACGACGTGCCGATGATCCTGCGGGAGATCTACGAGGCCAACGTGGACAAGTGGGTGGCCCAGCCGTGACCACGCGGACCAAGCGCAACGTGCTCGGCGTCCTGGTCGACGCCACCGACTACGCCACGGCGACCGACGCGGTGGTGACCGCGGCGCACGATCGCCGGCCCCTCGCGCTGACCGCGTTGGCCGTGCACGGGGTGATGACCGGAGTGCTGGACCCGGCGCACAACGCGCGGCTCAACTCCTTCGACGTGGTCACGCCGGACGGGCAGCCGGTGCGGTGGGCGCTCAACCTGCTGCACCACGCCGGGCTCGCCGACCGGGTGTACGGGCCGACGTTGACCCTGCACGTGCTGTCGCGCTTCGCCGACGAGGGCCTGCCGGTCTACCTGTACGGCTCGACCGAGGAGACCCTCGCCCGGCTGATCCCGGCCCTGGAGCGGATGTTCCCCGCGCTGAAGATCGCCGGCGTGGAGCCGTCCAAGTTCCGTGCCGTCCAGCCCGGTGAGGATGTCGAGATCGCCGACCGAATCCGGTCCAGCGGTGCCCGACTGGTCCTGGTCGGGCTCGGCTGCCCGCGCCAGGAGGTCTTCGCGTACGCCATGCGACCGCTGCTCGACATGCCGCTGATGGCGGTCGGCGCGGCCTTCGACTACCACGCCGGGCTGCTGCGCCAACCCCCGCCGTGGATGCAGCGTGCCGGCCTGGAGTGGTTCTGGCGACTCGGTCTGGAGCCGAAACGGCTCTGGCGCCGCTACGTCATCCTCAACCCGGCCTACCTGACCCGGCTCTTCGCGCAGAAGGTCGGCCTGTGGAAGGCCCGACCGCCGGCGCCGGCCACCGAGCGACCGGCCACCTTCTCGGTCTGAGCCCGACCCGCACGACACCGCGACCCGTACGACGCGAGGCCCCACCCGGCGTGTCCCGGGTGGGGCCTCAGTCGTGGCAGACCCGTCAGACGGTCAGGGTCCAGGTGTTGATGTAGCCGGTGTCGGCCGCGTAGGTGTCCTGCACCCGGAGTCGCCAGACGCCGTCGGCAGCCTCACCGGAGACGTTGACCGTGTACGTGGCGATCACGTTGTCGGCGCTGTCCGAGGTGCTGCTGTTCTTCAGCCGGTACGCGCTGCCGTCCGGGGCGAGCAGGTCGATGACCAGGTCACCGCGGTAGGTGTGCACGATGTTCACCGCCACGGTGGAGGCCGAGGAGGCGTTGCGGCCACAGCCGGAGATGGTGATCGAGCTGGTCACCGCCGAGCCGGCGTCCGGGATCGACACGTCGGTGCCGTTGGTGCCGGTGCAGCCGGTGGGCGGCGGCGGGGTGCTGCCGGTGCCCACGTAGAGCAACAGGTTCGGTGAGCCCGAGCCGGGGTTGCCCACCACGTTGGGGGTCGCGTTGGCCACCAGCTGGTTGCGGACCTGCGCCGGGGTCCAGCTCGGGTTGGCGCTGGCCACCAGGGCCGCCGCCCCGACCACGTGCGGGGTGGCCATCGAGGTGCCGCTGATCGTGTTGGTCGCCGTGTTGCTGGTGTACCAGGCCGAGGTGATCGACGAGCCGGGCGCGAAGATGTCCAGGCAGGTGCCGACGTTGGAGAACGACGAGCGGGCATCGGAGCTGGTCGTCGAGCCGACCGTGATGGCCTCCGTGGTACGCGCCGGGGAGGTGTTGCACGCGTTCGCGCCGTTGTCGTTGCCGGCCGCCAGGCCGTACGTGACACCCGAGGCGATCGAGTTGCGGACGGCGTTGTCCAGGGAGCTGTTCGCGCCGCCGCCGAGGCTCATGTTCGCCACCGCCGGCTTGATCGCGTTCGCGGTGACCCAGTCGACGCCGGCGATGACACCGGCGTTGGTGCCACTGCCGGAGCAGTTCAGCACCCGTACGCCGACGAGCTGGACGGCCTTGGCCACCCCGTAGGCGGATCCGCCGACGGTGCCGGCCACGTGCGTGCCGTGTCCGTTGCAGTCGTCTGCCGACCCGCCGTCGACCGCGTCGTAACCGGAGGTCGCCCGGCCGCCGAAGTCGTTGTGGGAGAACCGGATGCCGGTGTCGATGATGTAGGCGTGCACGTTGCTCGCCGTGTTCGGGTAGGTGTAGGAGCTGTCCAGCGGCAGGTTGCGCTGGTCGATCCGGTCGAGACCCCAGGAGGGCGGGTTGGCCTGCGTTCCGGAGATCGACACGGTGTGGTTCTGCTCGACGTACGCCACCGCCGGGTCGGCGGCGATCCGGGCCGCCGCGTTCGCGCTCACCTTGACCTCGAAGCCGCGCAGCGCCGCGCCGTAGGTGCGGGCCACCGTGCCGCCGTGGCGGCCGGAGAGCCGCTTCGCGGTGTCGCCGACCCGGTCCCGGGCCACGGCGCTGTCCTTGAGTACGACGATGTAGCTGTCCGGCACGGCGGTGGCTCCGCCGGCGGCCCGAACCACACCGACGGGTTCGGCGGCCAGGGCCGGGGTGCCGACGGCCAGCATGGTCACCGCAGCCACCCCGACCAGTACGGACCTTCGTGGAAGACCCATCTCCTACCTCCCTCTGACCGGCGGCGGAACGAGACCACCGGTCCCAACATCAATCGACGCTTGCCGATCGAGCTGAGACTAAGTCAGCCATCGGCCACTTGAACATGTCGAAACGGCCATACCTTCGAGTGATGACCCCCTACGGGCCCGGTGTCCGGGGCGAACGGGGGACGGGCCCGGATTCGCCCCGGCGGGATTCGGGAAAGACTCTCGAACATGGAGAGTCAGCTCACCATCCTGCTGCCGATCGCCGCCGTGTGGCTGGCCGCCGGCGTCGTCGCCGACGGACTTCCCCGGCTGCTCAACACCCGCGCGCTGCACCGGCGTACCGGCTGGTTGCTGGCGCTGACCCTCACCGGCACGGCGCTCACCGCGGCCGTGCTCGGCGGAGGGCTGTTCGATGCCGGCACCGCGCCGGTCGACCAGGCCGCCGCCGGGCTCACCCTGGCCGCCGGGCCGGCGCTCGTGGCGACGCTCTGCTCGGTACGACGAATCCGCCGGCTGCGAGCCGGGGCGGGCGCGTTCGCCAGTGCACCCGCCACACCCGCTCCGCACGGGCTGCGCGCCGCCGCGGCTCATCCGCTCGTCGGGCTGCCCTTGCAGGTGACCGCCCTGGCGACGGTGCCAGCGTTGATCGCGGCGGCCGGCACCGACCTCGGAGCCGATCCTGGCGTCACCGGCCCGGCCATCACCGTGGGGGCCCTCGCGGTGGCCGTCATCGCGGTGCGGCACGCGCTCCGGCACAACCGCTTCGCCGAGCGGGCCCGGCCCGCCGCCGCACGGTCAACGCGGACGGCTGGCGCTCTGCACGTATAGCAACTCCAGGATCGACCTGGTCGCCTCGAACCAGCGGTCCAGCCAGTCCTGCGAGGGCACGGTGCCCTTCGGCGGCAGCTCCATCAGCAGACCACGCAGCAACGGGTGGTCAGCCAGGGACTCGGGCGGCTCCATCGGCCATCCGGCCGGCGGGAACGACGGCTCGATCAGCGGGTTCGGGTCCAACGAGGGCAGTGAGAGCGGCGGATCCGTCGTCTCGGAATCGCTATCCCGCCCACTCAAGTCCTGGTCGGTCGAGACCACCTCGGTCAGAACCGTGTCCCGACGAGCACCGCGGTACTTGCCACCGAACCGCTCCGGCTTCGCCGGACCGGTGGTGAGGTTGTCTGAACCGATCGTCGTCATCCGTCTCGCCTACTCGCTCGGTTGCGGGTCGGTGCGGCGGGTCGTCGACCAGCGCCGTACCGACCGGTTCAACGAGACGGGGGCTGTCTGGCGACGGGAATCCCGACGGAACCTCGCCGGCCCTCGGCCACGACTCGACCGTGCGCGACGGCTCACGCGCACACGGCAGAGTCCCCGTCCGGCGAACCGGACGGGGACTCCACTGACCAGTCGGTCAGACCTCGCCGAACACACCACCCCGGGTGCCGGCGACGAAGGCGTGCCAGTCACCCGGCGCGAAGACCAGGGCGGGGCCCGCCTTGTCCTTCGAGTCCCGCACTCCGACCGCCCCCGTCACGTACGCCACCTCCACGCAGTTGTCACAGTTCGGCCCGCTCTTCGAGCTCTTGAACCATGCTGCCTGCGTCAGGTCCACGGGGAACCCTTTGGTCGCCATTTCCACAACGGCTCCTCTGCCAGTTTTGCGATGTGTGCGACGGACTCCTCCGGACGTATGGCCGCGGCGCGGATGTGATCGAAGATGAAGCTGTACTTCTGTAGTTCGTCGCTCTTCTCGAGGAAAAGCCCACCCGTGGCGTTCTCCGCGTACACAACATCCGGATCACCGGGCTCAGGGAAGCTGAGGATCGTGAACGTGCCGTCCATGCCGGCATGCGCACCCACCTCGAAGGGCAGGATCTGCAGCGTCACGTTCGGCAACTCGGCCACCTCGACCAACCGCTTGAGTTGGCCGCGCATCACCTCGTCCCCGCCCACCGGCCGACTTACCACCGCCTCATCGAGCACCACCCACAGATCGACCGGATCGTCCTGGGTCAATAACGACTGACGGCCCAAACGGACACGCACTCTTTGATGCACCTGATCGGCGGTGAAGTCCGGCCGGGCGGCGCGGATCATGGCCCCGGCGTACTCCTCGGTCTCCAGAAGACCCGGCACGACCTGCTGTTCGTACGCCCGGATCGAGCTCGCCGCCGCCTCCAGCCCGACGTACGCGCCGACGAGCACCGTGCTGTACGGGTGCCACCAGCCCTTCTGGCGGGCCTCCCGGGCGATCTGCACCAGCTCGTCGCTCTCGGCGCCGACCACGCCGTAGATCCGCAGCATGTCCCGGACGTCGCGAGGGGTGGCCGTGGTGTGCCCGGTCTCGATCCGGGAGACCTTCGACGCCGAGCACTCCAACTGTTCGGCGACCACCTCGATGGTGATCCCGGCGGACTCCCGCTGGCGGCGCAGCTCGGCACCGAGCCGCCGCCGTCTGATGGTGGGACTGCGCCGCTCACTCATCGCGCAGGCCGTGAGTCACTGGTCCCCGCCGCTGGCTGCTCGACCCCACTCGGGCTACCTCCGGTAACGCGCCACTGGGTGACACCCGCCGGGGGCGCGACCGTCGACCGGCGAGCGTTCGCGACGAGGGGGTGGTGCCGGTCCTCGGCCGGCCGCGACGGGCGAAACCGGCCCTCAGTGTGCCGTCCGGACGCGGATGGCTTCAATAGCCCTTTCGCGCGACACGCTCACGTATCGGCAAAAGTCGACGTGCAACTTGCATGAAGCACGTCCCTGATGCAGTCTGTCCGTATGGCACGGATCACTCAGCGTCCCCGTTCGGTCCCTCGGAGTGGTGACCCCACCGATCCGGGAACACCGGGCACGACGCGGGCCCGGCCGACGACAACGAGACCTGCTCCGGGTTGAAAGACCCCGCCGCTGCAAGCCGGCAAGCTGCGGCGGCGGGCGCGGTTCCCGGAAGCAACCGGGTGGTGGTCGGGTGGCGGCACGCCACCAGCGGAGTACGGCCCGACCACCGCCAAACCGCACCACCGGTCCACGAGGCACGACCCCGTCGCCGGCCGAGACGTCCCCCGTTCAGGCACCGCCGGCGCAGCCGCCGGCCAATCCTCCCCAGGAGCCCATGTGCTTCCCCGCACCGGTGACGTACTGCACGTGACTCGCGCGGCGAGTGTCCAGTTCCTCAGGCCGATCAAGTTCCGGGTGATCCGGGTGCTCGACTGGCCGACCTACGACGGCTGGCTCTGGCTCGACGGTTACGAGTTGAATGCCGCGGGCGACGCGGTCACCCGACGCTCGATCTTCGTCCAACGGGAAGGGCTGCAGCAGTTGCAGGCCGCCCCCGAACCCCGTCCGCACACGGTGCGGGCCCGCCGGCCGGTCGCGCGAACCCCGGTCCGGGTGGGCTGACCGACCCGATCCGCCGCCGGTGGGCGTGCTGTCGCCATAGAATTGGTACGCCCACCCCGGCACCGTTTCACCCGCTCGTCAAGGACCCTGACCCTGGGATGGTCATGGTCAATCAGCCCGCCCTGCGGCGGCACCACCGCTCCCGTATCGCCTACGCCTTTGGACTCCTCGCCCTCCTCGGGGCGATGGCGACACTCCTGGTCCTCGTCCGCGACCCGGCGATGTCGTCCACCCGGCTGACCGCCCCGGTGCCCGCACCGGAGATCACCGTGCTCGACCCCGACCCGCCGACGGGCGACGACCAGTCCGGCTACGAGGCACCCGGCTGGATCGGTGCCGACCCCCCGGGCGACCACGCCGGAGTTGCCGACCCGACCGGGCCGGCGTCCGGCCTGGGTGCCGGCGGCCAGTCCAACGGCCGTCAGGACCTCACCGAAGCCGCCCCCGCCGGGCACAGCGCCACGGACATCCGCCGTTCCCTGTTCTGGTCCGGCATCTTCGGCCTCACCATCTCGCTGGCCGGCCTCGGCCTCGTCGGCACCCGTCGCAGAATGTGGTGACCGCCGGCCGCCGGTGACGCGCACACCGTGACCGGCGGTCAGACGCTCACGGCGTACGCGTCGCCGTGGGGCTCGGCGTGGTCGGACTCGCCTCGTCCGAGGGCTGGGCCTGGGAGATGACCAACAACAGCCCGTCGTCGACCGACACCGGTGTGCCCGCCCCCGGCTCGGTGCCCACCACGGTCCCGGGCGGCAGCTCGGACGGGCGGTACACCACCCGGTAGGTCAGGCCGAGCCGGTCCAACAGACCCTCGGCGGTGGCCTGCGGCAGACCGGCGAGCGGCGGCACCGGCACCTCGACCGGCGCGCTCGTGGTCGCCGGGCTGCTCGGCGTCTCGCTTGTGGGTGCCGCCGAGGTGGGAGTCGCGCTGGTCGGCGAGGCGCTGGGGGCACTGGTCGGCGGAGGGGACGGGGTGGACCCGGGATCGTCCCGGTCGGCATCCTGCTGGGAGAGCACCAACCAGAGCGCGCCCCCGAGCAGACCGGCGAGCAGCAGCGCGAGTACGCCCCAGAGGATCGGAAGCCACCACCGTCGACCACCCTGCTCCTCGACGTACCACTCCCCGTCGTCCGGTCGGGGCGACCGCACCTCGGCCCGCCCGGACCACGGCGGCGGAATCGGCGCAGTCCGGTCGGCCGGCGTGCCCGGCTGGTCGGCGGGGGGCGGCAGGGGGCGGGTCTGGTCGTCGTCGTGCTCGCCGGCGGGAGGCTCCTGGCGGTCGTCGCTCATCGCACGTCCTTTCCCGAACCGGACGGGCGTCACATGGCCCTCGACCGCCAACCTAACCGCCCAGACGGCCATCGGTGGGGATCAGCGGGCCGAGCCGCGCCGACTGCCGGCACGGCGGAGCGGCGGGTGCCCGTCGGGAGGTTCGACCGCCGGACTGGAATCAGAGCGTGGGTTTCACGGTCGGCTGGTCGGCGGAGCCCGCCCCACACCAGATGCTGACCTGGTCGTTCCACCGGGCCGGCCCATCCTCGGCCGGCTCCTGCCGGTTGACCTTCCCAGAGCGTCCGCTGACGTAGCGCGGGTAGAGGCCCTCGTCGACCAACTCGTCGGCGGCGTCGGCGCAGCTCTTGCCGACCACGTCCGGCACCTCGGCGGCCGGTGCCGGCCCGGCGACCTGTAGTCGCACCGTCGTCCCCCGGGCGACCTCCACGCCCACGTCGGGTGCGGTGCTCTCGACCGTACGGCCGACGCCGTCACCGAAGACCAGCTGCCAACCCAACCGCTGCTTGCGCAGCGTCTCCCGGGCCTGCTCGAAGTCGGTGCCGATCACCGGCGGCACGGTCAGGCCGGTCCCCTTGGTCGAGGTCGCGGAGGTCTGGGCGGCCGACGGTGTCGGCCGCCCGCTGGTCGGTCGGGGTGCGGTGGCCCGGCCGGTCGGCGTGCCGGTCGTGGTCGCGACGGCCAGCGGATCGCCAGCGGGTGCCTCGTCCTCGCCGGCCAGCAACCAGCCACCGGTCGCGCCGATGGCGGCGAGCAGCACCGCCGCCAACCCACCGCCGAGCACGACACTGGCTCGGCCCGCACCGCCACCGGCGGCATTCTGCTGGCCCGTGTTCGTGTCCGTCATAACGCCCACCGCCTCATCACCGGCGACCGTACCGCCTGCCGCCCAATCCGCCGCACCGGCGGTCCACACCGGCGGGTCGTTGCGACTCGCCGCGCCGACGACGGGACGTTACGCTGCCCGGCATGGCCAGACAGGGCTGGGGAGTGTCGATCGTGACGGCGATCGGGGTCGCTGCCGGCGCCGGTGCCGCACAGCTGGGTTTCGGCTACGGGCTCGGCGTCATCACCTGGACGGCCACCGATGCCGGGGCGACCGACACGGCCTGGGCGGACGGTCTCGCCTGGGCCACCTGGCTCGCCGCCAGCTCCACCGTCCTCGGCGCGGTCTGCGCGCAGCGACTCCACCAACGAGACGCCCCGGCGAAGGCCGAGCCGGAGAGGGTCGCCGATTCTCCGGAGACCACGGCATCGGAGCACGACGCCCCGGGTGACGGGCGTCCACCGACCGCCGACACCGGCCAGCCGGAGGTGTCGGGCACAGCGCCGCCGATGGCCGCCCCGCCGGTGCGAAACGGCCTGCTGCGGCGGGTGGCCCTGGCGCTGGGCGCCGCGATCGGCGGGCTGGTCACGGTGCTGCTGATCGCCGTACCCGCGCGGGTCGCGACCGGCGCCGACACCGGCGCGCCGCAACGGACGGCCGCCATCCAGGCGACGCTGGGCATCCTGATCGGGGTCCTCGTGGCGATCTGGGCGCTTCGGTCCCGGGCCGCCGCGGTCAACGTGACCGCGACGGCCGCCTGGCTCTGGCTGCTCGCGGTGGTCTCGGTGATCGACGGGGTACGCGTCGGACGCGGGCTGACCGGCGCGCAGCTCGGCACCTGGCAGTTCGCCCCGGACCACCCCCGCTACTGGATCGGGGACCAGCTCTACTGGCCCGGCGCGCTGCTGGCGCTGCTGCCCGCGCTGCTGATCGGCGTGCTGGCCGCGCGGCGGTCCGCCCGCTCGGGCGGGCACCGCGTGGGCGCGGCGGCCTCCGGCGCGGCGGGCCCGGTGCTCGTCGCGCTCGCCTACCTGACCACTTTGCCGCACTGGTCGACGCTGGGCCCCGCGCAGCTCTCCACCCAGCTGATCGCCCCGTACGCGGTGATCGCCGGTATCGCCGGCTCGGTGCTGGCCGCCCGCCTGGCCGAGCGAAACCATGCGGCTGAGCAGAGCCGCCCGGCCGACCCGAGTTCGGTCGCTCGGGACACGTTGGCCGACCGGGCCGGGGTTGCTCAGAACACGGTGGCCGACCGGGCCCCGGTCGCTCGGGACACGGCGGCCGACCGGGCCCCGGTCGCCGAGACCGACCCCGCGCCGCCGGCCGCCGACCCGTCCGCCAGCCCCACGGCACGGCGCAGAAGGGCCTACACCCCACCGCCGGCACCCGGGACCGTCCCACCGCCCGGGGAGACGGCCGCCGCACCGCAGGTACCCGCGCCCCGCACAAATCCAGACCTCCAGGGCCCGCCCCGCCCTGAAACGGGAGCCCCAGCAGACCCGACGCAAGCCAACCGCCGCACCCGAGCAACCCGCCGCCCCACCACCGACTAACCACCCCACCCGCACCCCACCCGCACCCTCCACCCCCCGCCCGCCCCCCGTGTCGATCATGGAGTTGTGGTGGTGTGCAGAACGGGTACGCGTGCCCAAAACGCCCACCATAAGTCCATGATCGACGAGGGCGGGTGGGGTTGGGGTGGGGTTGGGGTGGGGTGCGGGTGGGGTGGGTTAGTTGGCTGGCCAGGTGTGGACGGGTTCGTTGGTGCGTTGGAGCTCGGCGTAGCGCTTGACCATGTGGTGTAGCGCGGCCGACCGGTCCATGCCGTGGTGTCGTTCCGCCGCCCAGACCGCCTCGGTCTGCCAGACGGCACCGTTGCGGCCGGTACGGCAGCGCTGCTCGATGATGCCGAGCAGCCGGTCCCGCTGCGCCGGGGCGACACCGAACCCGTCCAGACCGGCGGCGGCGGTGGGCAGCAACTGGTCCAGGACCAGCTTGGTGACCGGCACGTCGCCGAGCCCGGGCCAGTGCAGCACGGCGTCGAGGCCACGTCGGGCGGCGGCGTGGAAATTCTCCTCGGCCGAGCTGAAGGTGAGCTGACTCCAGATCGGACGGTCGGCCTCGGCCAGACCGCGTACCAGCCCGAAGTAGAAGGCCGCGTTGGCCAGCATGTCCACCACTGTCGGACCGGCCGGCAGCACCCGGTTCTCCACCCGCAGATGCGGGCGGCCGTCCATGATGTCGTAGACCGGGCGGTTCCACCGGTAGACCGTGCCGTTGTGCAGCCGCAGCTCCCCGAGCTGTGGCACGCCGCCGGCGTGCAGCACCTCCACCGGGTCCTCGTCCTCGCAGATCGGCAGCAGCGGCGGAAAATACCGGACGTTCTCCTCGAACAGGTCGAAGATCGAGGTGATCCACCGTTCACCGAACCACACCCGGGGTCGTACGCCCTGGGCCTTGAGTTCGTCCGGGCGAGTGTCGGTGGCCTGTTGGAACAGGGCGATCCGGGTTTCGGCCCAGAGTTGGCGGCCGTACAGGAAGGGGCTGTTCGCCCCGGTCGCGACCTGCACTCCGGCGATGGCCTGGGACGCGTTCCAGTAGTCGGCGAAGCTGTCCGGGGCGACCTGGAGGTGGAACTGAAGGCTCGTGCAGGCGGCCTCGGGGGCGATCGAGTCGGTATGGGTCCGCAACTGCTCGACGCCGCGGATGTCCAGCTCGATGTCCTCGCCCCGGGCACCGACGATCTGGTCGTTGAGCACCCGGTACCGCTCGTTGGTGGAGAGGTTGTCCTCAACCAGGTGTCCCTCGGTGAGGGTGGGCAGGATGCCGACCAGGACGATCTTCGCGTCGGACCTGGCGGCGCGCTCGTCGGCTCGGGAGAGGCTGCCGCGCAGGTCGTGCTCGTAGTCGGCGAAGCCGGTGCCCTCGATCAGTCGGGGTTCGGCGTTGAGTTCCAGGTTGAACTGCCCGAGCTCGGTCTGGAAGAGGGGGTCCGCGATGTCGGCGAGGATCTCCTCGTTGCGCATCGCCGGCTCGGCCGCCGAGTCGACAAGGTTGAGCTCGATTTCCAGGCCGGTCATCGGCCGGTCCGCGTCGAAACCGAAGTCGTCGAGCATCAGGGCGAAGACGTCCAGGCACCGCCGTACCTTCTGCCGATAGCGGACGCGATCATCCCGGGTGAAGGCGCCCTCTGAGACGTCCCTGCCCATGTGTCCTCCCGACGGCCGGCGCGGTCGGGATGTTGCCGTCCCGGAAAGCGCATTGTGAAGCATCCACCGTAAGAGCGCTCACCTGGCCGGGGCCAGTAGGCCGACGGCGGTGATCCGGCATCGGCCGGAGCGGTCGCGCTCGTGGCGCCATCTGTACCCCGCCGCCGACCGGGTGGACCCGGTGGCGGTGCGAACAACTCGTGACAATTACCACGAGCGCCGACGACGCAGGGCCCGCGCCGACGTGCGGCGCGGGCCCTGCGTTCTGGGTCACCGGGAGGATTCCCCTGGCCCTCGGGTGATCCCAGGGGTCAGGCCTGACGGACGGCCTCGCCCTCGATCTCAATCTTGATCTTGCGGCTGACCAGCACGCCCCCGGTCTCCAGGGCGACGTTCCAGGTCAGGCCGAACTCCTCGCGGTCGATCTCGGTGCTCGCGGAGAAGCCGAAGATGTCCTGGCCGAACGGGCTGCGGCCGACACCCTCGAACTCCACCGCCAGCTCGACCGGCCGGGTGACGTCCTTGATGGTCAGCTCACCGGCGAGCACGAACTCGCTGCCACTGCGGGACTTGACCCCGGTGCTGCGGAACTCGAGCGTCGGGAACTTCTCGGCGTCCAGGAACTCGGGGCTGCGCAGGTGCGCGTCCCGGTCGGCCTGGGTGGTGTCGACGCTGGCGGCCTGAATGGTGGCGACGACCGACGACTGCAGCGGGTCCTCGGCGACGGTGATGGTGGCGGTCGCCTCGTTGAACTCACCGCGAACCTTGCTCACCATCATGTGCCGGGCAACGAAGCCGACCCGCTTGTGCGCCACGTCGAGCGCGTAGGTGCCGGCCGTCGGAATGGTGAGGCCGTCCCAGTCGCGGGTAACCGTCTCGGTGCTGCTGGTCATGCTGCTGTCCTCCAGGGAGATTGTTTAGTGGCCCAACGACTGCCCGAGCAACTATAGCCGCAACAATATTCCCGGTGTCAAGCACTGGTATGATGGGCGAGTGACCAACGTCTTCGACGATCCCCGGATCACCGCCGTCGGCCTGCTCTTCGAGGCACACGCCGGGCTGTCTGCCCGGTTCGCTGCCCAATTCGAGGAGCACGGCCTCTCCGCGGTCGAGTTCGAGGTCATCACGCGACTGGCCCGCTCGCCGGGCAACCAACTACGCATGACCGACCTCGCCGCGCAGACCTCCCTGTCGACAAGCGGAGTGACGCGGGTGGTGGACCGGATGGAACGTGACGGGCTGCTCACCCGCCGGGCCTGCCCGAACGACCGACGCAGCTCGTACGCGGTGGTCACCGCCGCCGGGATGCAGCGCCTGAACGAGACGCTGCCCGGGCACCTACAGATGATCGAGCAGTGGTTCACCGGGCAACTCGACCCCGAGGCGCTGGCGGCCCTCCTCGACGGGCTGCGCCGGGTCCGCGACGCCGCGCATCCGTGCGCCACCGCCGGCAGTGACGACGCCGATCCGGAGCAGATCGCCGCTACCGGCGGCGCCACCCGGCGCTCCTGAGGCGCGCCCGCTCCGTCGATGGCGGCACCGGCAGAAAGACCGGCAGAACTGACCCCGCCAAGCTGGAGGATTCGGTCCAAGCCGACTTTCCGTCAGTGCGGCGGTGGCAGGCTTCGTGCACCGGGGATCACCGGGGGGTGACGGCGCGGGCGATCAGCGAGGGGTAGCACCAAGGGGGCTCTTCGCCCGCGCCACTCTCCCCGATGCGACCGCCCTCGGCCCACCTGGGCTCCGCCGCGCCTACTGGGCCGCCGGTCCGCTCCGGGCGGCGGTCAGCGCGTAGAGCAACCCCGACTCCTGCGGCAACAGCCGGATGCCACTCTCCGCACAGACCCGGTCCAGCCGATCGAGCACCGCCGGATCCCCGGTGCTCGCGGCCAGTCCCACCAGCGCCTCCACCACGTCGCGGCGATCCTGACCCGCGTCGTCGGCGGCGGCGGCGAACCACTCGGCGGCCAACTCCCGGTCACCCCGGTGCAGCGCCAGATTTCCCTCGATCAACGCACAGAGCCCCGCCTCCGGCCCACCCCAGGCCAGCGCCGTGTTCTCCGAGCGCGGTCGCGGCACGGTCGGCCGCGCCGGTACGACCTCCACGCGCCCGACGCGCAACTCGGCGAGCACCTCGGTCGCCTCCGCGGCACGCCCGTCCTGGGCGAGCGCCAACCCGACTGTCCCGAGCACCCGACGGCGTCGCCCGGGGTCACCCAGCTCTGACAGCGCCGCGATCGCCGCGCGGCCCCGGTCGATGGCGTCCGCGTACCAGCCCTCCAGGCGAGCGACCTCGGCCCGGCTGGCCCAGCCCAGCACCCGCAGCCGCTGCTCCCCACTCTCGACGGCGAGTCGGTCCACCGCGGCGAGCCGGCGGCGGGCCGCGGCCAGGTCACCCGCTCGGATCTCGTGCCAGGCGAGGCTGTTCTGGGCCACCGCCAGGTCCCGCGTCCGACCGTTGCGGGCGGCCATGCGCAGGAGCGCCTCTGCCTGCTCGCGCGCCTCGTCCTGCCGCCCGACGGAGATCAACAGCGTGCCGAGAACGTTGCGCGCCTCCAGCTCCCCGGTGATGTCGCCGGCCTGCTGGAAGGTGTCCCACGCCGCACGTGCCGTCGACAGCTCCTCGACGCCCGCGCCGTGCTCGGCGGCGAGCCGGGCGACCCCGAGGGCAGCCCAGCCACGCAGCAGAGGATCCGCGTCGGCTGTCCGCGGGTCCGCGAGCAGCCGTCGCAGCCACTGCCGCCCGGCCACGTCGCGCCCACGGAACCGCCACCAGCGGGTCAGGCAGGCCGCCAGCCGCAGCGCGGTCAACGGGTCGTCGGTGGCGGCATGGGCCAACGACGAGCTGATGTCGCTGCTCATCTCGTCCAGTCGGTGTACGGCGTCCGGCACCCGTGGACCGACCAGGTCGGTAGCCGTCCGTGCCACCAGTCGCGCGATGACGTCGGCGTGTCGACGCCGGATGCGGGTCAGCTCACCTGCGCCGGCCGCCTGCTCGACGGCGTAGTCACGGACCGCGTCCAGCAGCCGGAACCGGAACGACCCGGTTCCTCGTACGCTCAGCAGCCCCAGCTCGACGAAACGGTCCAACAGCGGAACGGGGTCGATCGCCACCGTGCCGTCCCGGTCGGCCTCGTCGGCCAGCATCTCCTCGGCCAGCTCCACCGACCAGCGGTTACCGAAGACGGCCAACTGGCGCAGCGCGGCCCGCTCGTCCGGTGCCAACAGCCGATAGCTGAACGCCACCGCGTCGCGCAGGGTGACCGCGACCGCCGCACCGGTGTCGGCTTCGCTCGTCCGACGGGTCAGCGCCTCCGGCGCGTCCCAACCCGGATGGGCCGCCGGCTCGGCGGGAGTGGCGAGGTCGAGCACCCGGTCGCCGTACCGGTTGAGCAGTTCGCCCAGGTCGAGAAGTCGGCCCCGGGCGGCCATCAGCTCGATGGCCAGCGGGAGCCCGCCCAACCGCCGAACCAACGCGGCGAGCGCCGGCAGTTCAGCGGGGGTGGGCGGCTCCCGACGGACCTGAGCGAGCCGGGCGGTGAACAGGGCCGCCGCCGGCCACGATTCGAGTGCGGAGTGCTCGGCCTCCGGTGGTGGCACGTCGAGCGGCGCGACCGGCCAGACCCGCTCACCGGGCAACCCGACCGGATGCCGCCCGGTGACCAGCACCCGCAGCGAGGGCAGGGCTCCGATCAACCGGTGCAGGGTTGCGGCCACCGGGCCCGGCGCGTGCTCCACCGCGTCCATCACCAGCAGCGCCGGTCGCCCGGCGAGCAGGGCCACGAGTTCGGACAGCCGCGCCACGCCGAGCACGGACATCGAGGCGGCGAGCACGTCCGGACCGTCCGAACCCTCGCCGACCAGCACCCCGGCCACGCCGGCCGGGTGGGCGGCGGCCACCTGGTGCGCCACCGACGTCGCCAGCGCGGTCTTGCCGACGCCGGCCAACCCGACGAGGCTCACCAGCCGGGGACCGCGCTCGGCCGTCAGCATCCCGGCCAGCTCGGTGAGGTCGCGTTCCCGGCCGATCAACGCGACCGGCGGCGGGAGGGCGACCGGCCGGTTGCCGGGTACGTCCGCCGAGGTGGTGTCGCCGCTGAGCGCGAACGGGGTCGAGGTGGCATCGGGCGGGGTCGGTTCGACGCCCCGAGCCGCGGACAGGAACGCGGCCCGACTGGTGCCACTCAGCGCCAACGCGTCGGCGAGCAACTCGACAGTGGTGCGCTGTGGTCGGATCGACCGGCCCCGCTCCAGGTCACGCACCGTCCGCACCCCTACCCCGGCGCGGGACGCCAGCTCGGCCTGGGTCAGGCCGACGGCGCGTCGATGCCCGCGGAGCAGCTCCGGCAGAGTGGAACGGCCAGCCGGGCTCCGCGACCGGTCATGATCCGGAGTCATGGGCTCGAAGAGTACGGATCGACTCCGACCGTCGGCAGTCGAACGTCGGGCTACTGACGCCCGCTCGCCGATATCCGACAGCCGTATGGACAGTCCGTCCGGAACGACTGGTCGATCAGCTCGGCTGGACCGCTCAGAGACCCAGGTCCCGGGCGATGATCATGCGTTGCACCTCGCTGGTGCCCTCGCCGATCTCCAGGATCTTGGAGTCCCGCCAGAACCGGGCCACCGGGTACTCGTTCATGAAGCCGTACCCGCCGTGGATCTGGGTGGCCTCCCGGGCGTTGTCCACCGCGATCGTGCTGGCGTGCAGCTTGGCGATGGCGGCCTGTCGCTTGAACGGCTCGCCGGCAAGCATCCGCGCGGCGGCGTCGTAGTAGGCCAACCGGGCCGTGTGCGCCTTCAGCTCCATGTCCGCGATCTTGAACTGGATGGCCTGGTTGGCGCCGATCGGCTTACCGAAGGCGTGCCGCTCCTTCGCATACTTGACCGACTCGTCGACACAGCCCTGGGCGAGGCCGACGGCCAGCGCGGCGATGGCGATCCGACCCTCGTCGAGAATCCGCAGGAACTGCGCGAACCCCCGTCCCCGCGTGCCGAGCAGGTTGGCCGCCGGCACCCGGCAGTCGTCGAAGGTCAGTTCGTGGGTGTCCGAGGCCGTCCAACCCACCTTCGAGTAGCCGGGCGCCACGGTGAAGCCGGGTGTGCCGGTCGGCACGATGATGGTCGACAGCTCCTTCGAGCCGTCCGGGTTCGTACCGGTCACCGCGGTGACCGTGACCATGACGGTGATGTCGGTCCCGGAGTTGGTGATGAACGCCTTCGAACCGTTGATCACCCACTCGTCGCCGTCCAGCACGGCCCGCGTCTGCGTGCCGGCGGCGTCCGAGCCGGTGCCCGGCTCGGTGAGACCGAAGCCGGCCAGCGCCTCGCCGCTGAGCAGCCGGGGCAGCCAGGTCGCCTTCTGCTCCTCGGTGCCGAAGCGGTAGATCGGCATCGCGCCCAGCGAGACCGCCGCCTCCAGCGTGATGGCCACGCTGGAGTCGACCCGGGCCAGCTCCTCCAGGGCCAGGCAGAGCGCGAAGTAGTCACCGCCCATCCCGCCGTGCTCCTCGTCGAAGGGCAGGCCGAACAGGCCCATCTTGCCCATCTGCCGGATCACCTCGTACGGGAAGGTGTGCTGCTCGTAGTGCTCCGCGATGACCGGGGCGACCACCTCGCGGGCGAATTCCCGCACGCTCTCGCGCAGCGCCGCTTGTTCGTCGGTGAGCCGGAAGTCCATCTCATCCTCCTGTAAGGACGGTCCGCCCTGGTGCTCGTGACGCCGGGGGCGGGTCGCTGTGCGGGCCCGATTCGGGGATCAGACCGGGGTGACGCCGTGCCGACGACGGGAGAAGTGCCGATCCTTCGTACGTGCCGCCGCGAATCGACGGACCAGCTCGGTGCGCAGGTCGTGCGGCTCGACGATGGCGTCCACCACCAGCTCGCTGGCCAGCCGGACGACGTCGATGTCCTGCTCGTACTCGGCCCGCTTGGCGGCGACGAAGGCGGCTCGCTCGTCCGCGTCCGGGATGGCCGCGATCTTGTTGGCGTAGACCGCGTTCACGGCGGCCTCGGCGCCCATCACGGCGATCTTCGCGGTCGGCAGCGCGATCGTGGCGTCCGGCTCGAACCCGGGTCCGGCCATCGCGTAGAGGCCGGCACCGTACGCCTTGCGCACCACCACGCAGATCTTCGGCACCGTCGCCTCGGAGATCGCGGTGATCATCTTGGCGCCGTGCCGGATGATGCCCTGCTTCTCCACCGCGCTGCCGACCATGAAGCCGGGCACGTCGCTGAGGAACAACAGCGGCACGTTGAACGCGTCGCAGAGCTGCACGAACCGGGTGGCCTTGTCGGCCGAGTCGACGAAGAGCACCCCGCCCTTGAACATCGAGTTGTTGCCGACCACCCCGACGACCTGACCGTCGAGGCGGCCGAAGCCGATGGTCAGCTCCTTGGCCCAGAGCGCCTGGATCTCGAAGAACGAACCCTCGTCGAGCAGGCCCTTGACGTACCGTCGCATGTCGAACGCCTGCCGCTCGCTGGCCGGCACCAGCGCGGCCAGGTCGGCCTTCGCGGGCGCGGCGACCGCCGGCGCGGTCGGCGGCGCTTGCGTCCAGTTCGCCGGCAGGTACGACAGGTAGGTCTTCACGACGTCGAGCGCGTCGGCCTCGGTCTTGCAGAGGAAGTGCCCGACCCCGGATTCGGCGGTGTGCACCTTGGCCCCGCCCATCGCCTCCAGGGTGGTCTTCTCGCCGGTGACCATCTCGACCATCCGGTCGGAGCCGAGATACATGCTCGCGTTGCCGTCGACCAGCGCCACCACGTCGCAGAACGCCGGGATGTAGGCCCCACCGGCGGCGCTCGGGCCGAACAGCGCGCAGACCTGCGGGATCGAGCCCGAGGCGCGAACCTGGTTCCAGAAGATCTTGCCGGCGCCACGCCGGCCGGGGAAGAGGTCGACCTGGTCGGTGATCCGGGCACCGGCCGAGTCGACCAGGTAGACCATCGGCACCCCGGCGCCGTAGGCCCGCTCGATGATTCGGATGATCTTCTCGACGGTGCGGGCGCCCCAGCTGCCGGCCTTGACGGTGGAGTCGTTGGCCATCAGGCAGACCTGCCGCCCGTCGATCGTGGCGGTGCCGGTGACCACGCCGTCGGCGGGCAACCCTTCGGCGAGCGCGTTCGCGTAGAGACCGTCTTCGACGAACGAGCCCTCGTCGACCAGGAGCGCGACCCGCTCACGGGCGAAGAGCTTGCCCTTGGCCGCGTTGGCCGCGTGGTACTTGTCCGCGCCGCCGGACCGGGCCCGCTTGCGCAGCTGCTCCAGTGCCTCACCGTCGAGCGTCACGCCGACTCCTCCGCCATCCCGACCTGAACGATCGTTAGGCTAGCGCATCGGCACGACTGTCGGCGACCTTCGAGCGAACCAGACAGCCGAGCCGAGAGCAAGACATTGAAAAACATGAATTCATGTCGCTAGGCTCCTGGCACCCCCTCCTCCCGGATTGGAGTCAGCGATGACCTCACGACTCAGTCGGCTCGCGGTCGCCCTGGTGGCGACGGCAACCGCCACCCTCGGCGTCACGGTCGCCAACCCCGCGCCCGCGTCCGCCGCCATGACCATCTGCTACAACACCAGCCAGGCGGG
Source organism: Micromonospora sp. NPDC049645 (assembly GCF_040675155.1). Classification (NCBI taxonomy): domain Bacteria; kingdom Bacillati; phylum Actinomycetota; class Actinomycetes; order Micromonosporales; family Micromonosporaceae; genus Micromonospora; species Micromonospora sp. NPDC049645. Next base: position 212,278 of record NZ_JBFAOI010000001.1, on the reverse strand, counting down.
CAACTACGCCGGCACCGCCAACCAGGCCGCCTCGATCTGGAACAACGCCACCGTCAACCTGACGCTCTCCGCCAACTGCGGCTCCAACCTGCGCATCTACCAGATCACCGGCGGTGGCTCGTACGCCGTGCGGACCAGCCTCGGCAACGGCCGGGTCTACATCGACACCCAGCAGGCGGCGCAGTACAGCCCGCTGCGGATCATGACGCACGAGATCGGGCACATCCTCGGTCTGCCGGACAACTACAACGGGAACTGCTCACTGCTGATGTCCGGCGGCAGCGCCGGCACCAGCTGCACCAACCCGTACCCGAGCAGCGCCGAGGCGAGCCGGGTCAGCAACCTCTTCGCCGGCACGTTCAGCGCCACCGACCGCAGCTCGCAGGTCTTCCGCGACAGCTGGCCGAACGTGCTCACCCCGGTGGGCTGAACGACCAGGTACGTGGGAGGGGCCGGCGCGTGCGCCGGCCCCTCCGTCGCGTCCTCAGCCCGGCAGCGGCGTCAGCCGGGTACGCGGGCCCGCCCGCAGCACCCCGGACGGCAGCTTCTTGCCGAGCAACTCCTCGGCCAACTCGGCCACCTCGATGAGAGCCGGCAGGTCGATGCCGGTGTCGATGCCCATGTCGTGCAGCATGTGCACGGCCTCCTCGGTGGCCAGGTTGCCGCTCGCCCCCGGCGCGTACGGGCAGCCACCAAGGCCACCGACGCTGGCGTCGAACTCGGTCACTCCCAGCTCGAGAGCGGTCAACAGGTTGGCCAGCGCGGTGCCTCGGGTGTTGTGGAAGTGCAGCAGGACCGGCACGTGCGCGTTGCGGTCGCGTACCGCGGTCAGCAGCTCCCGGACCCGACGTGGAGTGCCCATGCCGGTGGTGTCGCCGAACGCGACCCGGTCGGCGCCGTCGCGGACGACCCGGTCCACGATGCCGGCCACCCGCTGTGGGTCGATGTCGCCCTCGTAGGGGCAGCCGAAGCTGGTCGCCACGATCACCTCGACCCGCGCCGAGGCGCCGTGCAGCAGGTCGATCAGCTCGGCGATGTCGTCGAGCGACTCGTCGGTGGACCGGTTCACGTTGCGCCGGTTGTGCGTGTCGCTGGCCGACACCACCACCTCGATCTCGGTGAACCCGACGGCGAGGGCCCGCTGGGCACCCCGGGTGTTCGGCACCAGCGCGGAATATCGCACCCCGTCGGCCTGCGTTGCCCGCTGCCACACCTCGTCGGCGTCGGCCATCTGCGGAATCGCCTTGGGATGCACGAACGACACCGCCTCGATCCGGCGTACGCCGGTGCCGGAGAGGGCGTCGAGCAGCCGCACCTTGGCGTCGGTCGGGATCGGGTCCTCGTTCTGCAACCCGTCCCGCGGCCCGACCTCACGGATGGAGACGAAACTCGGCAGGTCCGCCATAAGGGGTCACCTCACTGTGACGAAAGCAGTGCTTGGGGGTCCTCCCAGCATGCCACCCGGTTGTTGATCAAGAGGTTTGCGTCATCCGCAGCCGGAATTCTGACGCGAACCTCTTGATCAACTGGCGTGAGCGGACGTCAGCGCATGCGGGAGACGATGCCGGTGTCGTAGGCGCCGGAGCGGAACTCCTCGTTGGTCAGCAGCTCGGCGAAGAACGGGACGTTGTTCTTCGGGCCCTCGATTTGGAAGGCCGCCACCGCCTCCTTCGCCCGCTCCAACACCTCGGCACGGGTCGCGCCGCTGACGATCAGCTTGGCCAGCAGGCTGTCGTAGAACGGGGTGACCGTGTTGCCCTCGGTGTAGCCGGAGTCCACCCGGACACCCTCGCCCGTCGGCTCCACCCAGGTCCTGATCACGCCGGGGCCGGGCAGGAAGCGCTTCGGATCCTCCGCGTTGATCCGCATCTCGACGGCGTGGCCACGAGGGGTCAACGCGTCCGGGTCGAACGTCGGCGCCAGCCCGGACGCCACCCGCAGCTGCTCCTCGACCAGGTCGATGCCGTAGACGTACTCGGTCACCGGGTGCTCCACCTGCAACCGCGTGTTCATCTCCAGGAAGAAGAACTCGTCGGTGGCGGTGTCGAGCAAGCACTCCACCGTGCCCGCGTTGCGATAGCCGACCGCCTCGCCGGCCCGTACCGCCGCTGCCAGGAGACGGGATCGCAGCTCCGGCGAGACCGCCGGCGACGGGGACTCCTCGACCAGCTTCTGGTTGCGCCGCTGCACCGAGCACTCCCGCTCGCCGAGCGCCACCACCCGGCCGTCGGCCAGGCCGAGGATCTGCACCTCGACGTGTCGCACCCGGGGGAAGTACCGCTCGATCAACACCGAACCGTCGCCGAACATCCGCTCGGCGAACGCGCGCACCTTGTCGTACTCGGTGCGCAGCGCGGCCTCGTCGACGGCCACGCCCATACCCATGCCACCACCACCGGCGGCGGCCTTGACCATCACCGGGTAGCCGATCTCGGCGGCAGCCGTCACCGCCGCGTCCAGGTCGGCAGCCGGGTCGGTGGTGCCGGGCGCGACCGGAACACCGGCCGCCGCCATCAGGTTCCGGGCATTGATCTTGTCGCCCATCGCGGTGATCGCGTCGGCGTCGGGGCCGACCCAGATCAGGCCACTCGCCTCGACGGTACGGGCGAACTCGGCGTTCTCCGACAGGAAGCCGTACCCGGGGTGGATGGCCTGGGCGCCGGTCGACTTCGCGGCGGCGAGGATCGCCTCGGTGTTGCGGTAGCTCAACGCCGGGTTCGGTGGACCGATGAGGACCGCCTCGTCCGCCTCCGCGACGAACGGCAGGTCGGCATCGGCCTCCGAGTGCACCGCGACCACGCGGATCCCGAGCCGCTTGGCGGTACGAATGATCCGGCGGGCGATCTCGCCCCGATTAGCGACCAGCAGTGACTCGATCATGTTTCCTCCCGGCGTCCGGATGGTGGGACGATGTCAGGGAATCATGACCGGCACGCTTATGACGAGTCGGCTCCGGCGAGCGGCCGGGTCGGCTCAGGCGAGCAGCGCGGCCAGGGTCGCGCCGCGCAGCAGCTCGGCGCGACGTCGCCGATCCACCTCACCCCCGAGGAACGGGGTCGAGTTCATCAGGCCGAACGCGGCATGGGCGAGCACCCGTGCCTCACCGTCGGGCATGCCCGGGTGCAGCGCGGTCAGCACGGTCACCCATTCCTCGACGTAGAGCCGTTGCAGGCGGCGGATCCGCCGTCGTGGCTCCTCGGGCAGGCGGTCCAGCTCGTGCAGGTGCAACGCGATCACCGCCGGGTTGGCCAACGCGAACTCGACGTGGAAGTCGATCAGGGACTCCAGCACGCCACGCGGGTCGTCCGAGCGCCCTGCGGCGCGCTCCCGCCCGCCGGCCAGCAACCCCTCGCTCACCGGGATCAGCGCGGCGGCCAGCATCGCCTCCTTGCCGGCGAAGTGGTGGTAGAGCGCCGGACCGGTGACCCCGGCCGCCGCGCCGATGTCGTCCATCGACACGCCGTGGTAGCCGCGCGCCGCGAACAGACCTACCGCGATCTCCAGGATCTCGTCCTTGCGGGACCTGCGCCGGCCCGCGCCCGCCGCACCCCGTGCCTGCTGCTCCACCGTCACCGGGCAAGCGTAGACCGCGAGCTGCCTGCGGTGGAGTGACGGTTGACCTCGTTCCGCACAGTGGCCGCTTGACCCTCGACCCGGTTGAACCGGCACGGTCACCGGCATGACCGCCAACCCTCTCGGCCGGGACTTCCGGCTGCTCTGGTCCGCCGCCGTCTCGTCGCGGTTAGGAGACGCGCTGCGTACGCCGGCGCTGGCCCTGTTGGCCGCGACCGTGACCCGCGATCCCCGGCTCATCGCGGCGGTCACCGTGGCCGGTCAGTTGCCGCCGTTGCTCTTCGGGCTGCTTGGCGGCGTGTACGCGGACCGGTGGGACCGGCGCCGGACGATGGCGTTGGTCGACGGGGTACGCGCGGTCGTGGTCGCGGCCCTCGCCGTGGTTGTCGCGCTCGACCGGATCAGCGTCCTGGCGCTGCTGGTGGCGGCCTTCCTGCTCGCCGCGTTGGGCACGCTCTTCGACTCCGCCTCGTTCGCGCTGCTCCCCGCGCTGGTGCCGCCGGACGCGCTGCCCCGGGCGAACGGTCGACTCCAGGCGGGGTCCGCGGTGGCCGGCGGTTTCCTCGGGGCGCCCGCCGCGGGTGTCCTCTTCGCCGCCGCCCCGGCCGTCCCGTTCGCTGTCGACGCCGTCACCTTCGCCGCGGCCGCCCTGCTCGTGCTGGCTCTCGCTCCGACCTCGGTGGCGTACGCGCGGCCGCGGCCCGGGGTCCGGCGCGGGTCGGTGTGGAGCGAGATCGTCGAGGGACTGCGCTGGCTGCGGGCGCACCGGACCCTGTGGCGGGTCACCCTGCTCGCCGCCGGGAGCAACCTGGCGATCAGCGGGATCATGGCGGTGCTGGTGCTCTACGCGCTGGACGTGTTGCGGGTGCCCCCGGCCGGGTACGGGCTGTTCGCCGCCGCCGCCATCCTCGGGGGCGTGGCGGGGGCCCTCGGGGCGGGGCTGCTCGCCGCCTGGCTCGGCACGGTGCCGGCGCTGCGCGCGGTGCTGGCCGCGCAGACCGTGGCGCTGACCGGCTTCGCGTTGGCTCGGCACCCGGTGCCGGGCGGGATCGCCCTGGCCGTCTTCGCCGCTGGCACGGTGGTGTGGAACAGCCTGTGTGCGTCGTACGGGCAGCGGCACGTGCCGAGCGAACTGCTCGGCCGGGTCGGTGCGGCCCAGCGGATGGTCGGTCTGCTCACCGCGCCGCTCGGGGCGGTGCTCGCCGGGCTGGCCGCCGCGGCGTACGGCACGGTGCCGGTGGCCGGCGCGGCGGCGGTGACGTTCGCGCTGGTCACCCTCGCCGCGTGGCGGGCACTGCGGACGGCCACGTCCGGTGTGCTGAGCCACAGCGACGCGGCCTGACCGGGCGTTCGCTCGCGGTGGGACACGACGCGGCCTAGGCGGGCGTTCGCTCGCGGTGGGAAACGACGCGGCCTAGGCGGACGTGCGCTCGCGGTGGGACAGCCCGGACAGGCGCAGCGCCATCCGCCGACGGACCGGTGGCACGGCGCCGAGCAGTCGGAGCAGCACGTCACGGGCGGGCCGTCCGGCCGGCGGGACGGTGGCCAACCTGGTCAGCCCGGCGGCGAAACTCAACACGTCCTCGGCCATCGGCCGCTGCCGGGTGGTGTAGTCGTCGAGCAGCGCCTCCGAGCCACCGTCGAGCACGTCCGCCACGGCGGTGCCGAGCGCGACCGCGTCGCAGATGCCGAGGTTCATGCCCTGCCCGCCGGCCGGGCTGTGCACGTGCCCGGCGTCACCGGCGAGCAGCACCGGCCCGGCCCGGAAGGTGTCGGCGATCCGGTGATGCACCCGGAACCGGGAGCCCCAGACCACGTCGGTCAACCGGTCGGGTCGTCGCACCGGACCGCGCTCGTCGAGCAGTGCCTGAAGGTAGGCCGCGTCCGGTGCGGCCGGCGCCGTCGCCACGGCGGCGACCAACCGGACCACCCCGCCGGGAAGTGGTGCCCAGACCAGCGGCCCGGAGCGGGCGAGGAAGAGCGCCGCCTCGTCCCGGGGCAGCGCACTGTCGACCCGCACGTCGGCGAGGACGAACGACTCCTCGTCGCTGCCGCCGGTGAAGCCGATGCCGGTCAACTCGCGGACCGTGCTGTGCAGGCCGTCCGCGCCGACCACGAACCGGGCCCGCACCGTCTCCCCGTCGACCTGCGCGAGCACGCCCGCACCGGCGCGACGCAGCCCGGTGAGCCGGCACGGCCGGCGCACCTGGACGCCGAGGTCGGCCAACTTGGCGGCGAGCACGGCCTCGGTGACCGCCTGGGAGACCAGCAGCGCGTAGGGGAAGGGGGACGGCAACTCGTGGAACGGCACCGACAGCAGCACCCGGTCCCGGTCGCGCACGGTGAAGCGCGGCGCCCGCACCGCCTGGGCGATCAGCGGCGTCGCGGCGCCGATCCGGTCCAGCACCTCCAGGGTGTACGCGTGCACGACGGCGGCGCGGGAGGTCACCGGCGGGGCGGCCAAGCGGTCCAGCACGGTCACCTCGACCCCGCGCCGGGCCAGCGTCAGCGCGGCGGTGAGACCGGTGGGGCCGGCGCCCACCACCAGGACGTCGGTGCTCGTGGGCAACATGGCCACCTCCCGGGGGTCGACCCGCGCCAACGGTTGTTGGCAAACGCTTGTTGGCAACGGTAGGCCGGGGGTCGATTGCATGTCAACAAGTGTTGGCCTACGGTCGTTGGCATGACCGCAACCGCCGGCCCCGCCGGAACCCGCCGTTCGGACGCCACCAGAGCGGCGATCCTGCGGGCGGCCCGGGAACGGTTCGCGGCGGACGGCTACGAGCGCGCCACGATCAGGGCCATCGCCGCCGACGCCCAGATCGACCCGTCGATGGTGATGCGCTACTACGGCAGCAAGGAGGGTCTCTTCGCGGCGGCGGCCGAGTTCGACCTGCGGCTGCCCGACCTGGCCTCGGTGCCGCCCGCGCGCCTCGGTGAGGTGCTGGTCCGGCACTTCCTGTCCCGCTGGGAGGGCGACGAGACCCTGGTGGCGCTGCTGCGGGCCGCCAGCACCAATCCCGGTGCGGCCGAGCGGATGCGGGGCATCTTCACCGACCAGCTCACCGCGGCCGTGGCCACGTTCGGCACCGACCCGGCGATGACCGCCCGACGAGCCGGCCTGGTGGCCAGTCAGGTCCTCGGCCTCGCCTTCACCCGTTACATCGTGCGCCTGCCGCCCATGGTGGACGCCGCACCGGAGGAACTGGTCTCCTGGATCGCGCCCACCCTCCAGCGCTATCTGACCGGAACCGCATCGAGCTGACCCAACCTTTTGCCACCTCCCGTGCGTCTGCCAGGTGACGCGCATGCCGCGACGGCCGGGAGGGGGGCGGATGGCGCCGACGAGGGACGACGGACGCGACGGCTACCTCGCCTTCGTGGAGAACCACCAACACCGGCTGCTACGCGCGGCCTACCTGATCTGCGGCAACCGGCACCAGGCCGAAGACCTGCTCCAGGACGCGCTGCTCAAGCTGGCGCTGCGCTGGAACTCGGTCCGGAACGGTGACCCGTCCGCGTACGTGCGGGCCATCCTCTACCGGGACTCCGTGTCGTGGTGGCGACGCCGACGGCGGGAGTGGCTCAGCGCCGCGCCGCCGGACCAGGTGGCCCACGACCGTGACGGCGCGTTACGGCTGACACTGCACGACGCGCTCGGCCTGCTGCCCCCACGGCAGCGGGCCGTGCTGGTGTTGCGCTACTACGAGGACCTGACCGAGGTCGCCACCGCCGAGGCGCTCGGGGTGACCGTCGGCACCGTGAAGAGTCAGTGCCACGCGGCGCTGCGCCGACTTCGCGAAGTCGCCCCGGACCTCGCCCGCGACGCCCGGCCGAGCCGAGGCTCGGCCGACCTGGCCAGCGGCCTGGAGGTGAACCCGTGAACGAGCAGGACCTACGCCGACTGCTGACCGTCAGCGTCGAGGGCGTGCTGCCCAGCCAGCCGGCCAGCGCCGGCTGGGAGCGGGCTCGGCGGACCCGGCGGACCCGGCGGACCGTCGGGGTGGTCGCCCTGGCCGTGGCACTGGTCGGCGGTGGCACGGTGGCGGCGCTCCGACCGTCTGCCGATCCGCCGCTGGTCCCGCCAGTGGGCCCGACGGTGACACCGACCGTCGAATCCACCCACGCGGGTCCGGTGCAGCATCCCCCCACCGAGCTGACCTTCCCGCCCGATCCGTTGGCCCGGCTCGGCGGCCCGGCGACCGTGCCGCTCTCCCAGCGACCGGTCCAGCGGGCCCTGGCGCTGTTCCAGCCGCTGGACGAGGAAAATCGCGCGAACGGCCCGATCCGGGTGCTCGGCAACGACGGCGTGGTGCGCAGTCTCGATGTGGTGACGCCGGCACCCACCCGGGACGCGGGCGGCAACGAGGCGCCCGCGCTGAAACCGGGAGTGCTGTCGCCGGACGGCCGGTCGGCCGCGTTCCCGCAGGCCAAAGAGCTGATCATGGTCGACCTCACCACGGCGACCGTCCGCCGGATACCCCTCGACGGTTACCTGGAGCTGGTGGTGTGGGCGCATGACCGGGTGCTGGTCGGGGGGGACGACCGGACGTACGCGGTGGAGCGGGCCAGCGGGGCGGCCAGCATGTTCGACATGTCGGCCTGGGAGCTGGCCGCACCCGACCCGGACGCCGGGCGGGCGGCACCGCTGATCGAGATGTACGGCGAGCGGGCCAGCCTGGCATTGCGCAGCCGGACCGCCGAGGCGGCGGAGCTGCGCTCCGAACAGCCGATCACCGGCTCCGCGCTGCCCTCGCCCTACCAGGTGAACGAGTTCTACGGCCGGGGCTGGTTGAACGGCGAGCGGTTGGCACGGGCAGCCTGGATCACCAGCGGCGAGATCGACGGCGCCGAGGGGACAGCCGTGCTGGACGCCCGCACCGGCGCCGTGCTCCACCTGCTCGACCTGGGCCGGGATCGCGGCAAGGGCTGTTGCGACGTGCTGGGCTGGGACAACAAGGGCGCGGTACTACTCCGACTGGAACCGGCCGCCCTGGCGCGCTGGCACCCGGAGACCGGCGAGATCACCGGCATCATCCGCGACCTGCACGGCGTGATCGCACTCGCCGACTGACCATCGTCCCCGCGCGACGGTGCACTCCGCGCGGGGACGATCAGGTCGGTCAGGCGGCCAGGCCGCCGGGCTGGTCGCCCTTCACGACGGGTGCCCGGACGAGGTTGCCCCACTCGGTCCACGAGCCGTCGTAGTTGCGCACCTGCGGATAACCCAGCAGGTGACGCAGCACGAACCAGGTGTGGCTGGACCGCTCGCCGATCCGGCAGTACGCGATCACGTCGTCGTCCGGACTCAGCCCGAGCTGGTCGGCGTAGATCGCCTTCAACTCGTCGGCGGACTTGAACGTGCCGTCCTCGTTCGCGGCGGACTTCCACGGCTTGCTGACCGCGCCCGGAATGTGCCCGCCACGCAGCGCGCCCTCCTGCGGGTAGTCCGGCATGTGCAGCATCTCGCCGGTGTACTCACCCGGCGACCGGACGTCGACAAGCGGTCGGGCCGAGGCGACGTGTGCCATGACCTGTTCGCGGAAGGCCCGCAGCGGCGCGTCGTCGCGTAGCGGCACCGGATAGTCGGCGCGCGGTCGAGCCGGCTTGTCCCGGGTCACCTCGCGTCCCTCCGCGATCCACTTCTGCCGGCCGCCGTCGAGCAGTCGCACGTCGGCGTGGCCGAAGAGCGAGAAGACCCAGAGGGCGTACGCGGCCCACCAGTTGAAGTTGTCGCCGTAGAAGACGACGGTATCGCCCCGGCCGATGCCCTTCGCGGCACAAAGCTCGGCGAAGCTCTTGGCGTCCAGGTAGTCCCGGGTCACCTGATCGTTCAGCTCCAGGTGCCAGTCGACCTTGACGGCACCGGGGATGTGACCGGATTCGTAGAGCAGCACGTCCTCGTCGGACTCAACGACGACGAGGCCCTCGTCGCCCAGATGCTGGGCCAGCCACTCGGTGGTGACCAGCCGCTGCGGGTCCGCGTACGACTGGAGGCGGGGATCGGGATCGTTCGGCACAGACATGATCCCCAAGGTACGCCGGATCGCCCTCTGCGACCGCTGTAACGGGACCGGCCCACCACCCGCCTGGATGGTGGGCCGGTCGACAGGCGTTTACCGATCGCTTGCCGGGTTGCTCGACGGAGGGTTGCCGACGAAGAAGGTGAAGGACGCCGCGTCCGACTGGGTGCCGTTCCGGTCGATGCTCCAGACGGTGAGCGAGGTCAGGCCCGCCTTGGTCGGCGTCCAGGTCACCGACGCGGTGCCGTCGGCCGCTGCGCCAACGGTGCTGGTCACCGCACCGAAGCGATAGCGGTAGCTGACCACGTCAGGCTGGCGCGGGGTGAAGGTGAAGACTCCGGGCACGCCTGGCGCTCCACTGGTGCCGCCCTGCTGGTAGACCGTCGCGGAGACTTTCGGGGCTGTGGTCAACTGGAAGTTGCTCGCCGCGGTCGCGGTCACTCCGTCAGCGGTGACGCTGGTCACGGAGAGCGCTCGGTTGCCGCCCCGGGTCGCGGTGACGGTCAGCGTGGCGCTGCCGTCGGCCGCTGCGTCGACCATCTGCTCCGGGTCGCCGTCGAGCTGGAAGCGGTAGCGGACCACCCCCTCCATGCCGGCCTGAACGGTGAACGTGGTCGGCACGCCGATCTCGGTGAGCCGGCCGGTGATGATCGGCGCGACGTCGCTGGCCCGGAACTCGTACCGCGCCTCGGGTGACCTGTTGCCGGCCGCGTCGAGGCTCCAGACCACGAGGGTGCGGGGTCCCGCCTTCGGGCGGAGCGTGATCGTGGCCGAGCCACCAGGCCGGTCCGCCGACACCGTCTCGGCCAGGGCGCCGTCCAACTGGTAGCGGAAGCCGACCGCGTCCGGCGTAGCCGCAGCGTCGAAGGTGAACTGACCGGGTAGCGCCGGGTGCCAGCCCTCGGTGGGGAAGTCGGTGGAGGAGACGACCGGCGCGACCGCCGGTCCCTCGAAGTCGGTCCGGAGGTAGCAGAGGCCGCTCCACTCGCCGGTGGCCTGGCTGTCGGCTGCCCGCACCTGCCAGGCGTACACCCGGTCGTGGGTGAGGATCTCGCGTTCGAAGAGCCCGCTCTCCCGGTCGCCGTCCCGACCGTAGTACCCGAACCGCTCGATCCGGGCCGTCGGTTCGTCGACCGGCCAGAGCGCGAAGGTAGCGGTCAACCGGTCGGTGAAACCATTCACGTCGATGTCCGAGTCGTGCAGGACGGCGGAGAGCGTCAGGTCGTCGTTCTGCCACAACTGGTACGGCTCGACCGTCGTGCACGGCGTACCGGAGGTTTGCAACTCTGTCGGCACGCCTGGCGGGTCGTTGTCACCGTTCGCCGCGGCCGGCGCGGTTGTGAGCGTGAGCGCCCCGGCGGCGACCGCCACGGAAAGCCCCACGGCCAACAGTGCCCGTAGCGGTCTTGCGGATGTCGTCGTGCCCGGTATGAGGGTCATCCCTCATCCACCTTTCCCCGATGTCCCCGCCTTCCGATCAACGGGGGCAGCGGATGCTATCGGGGCGGGCGGACATCGGGCGACCCCGATTCGGTCCGCCACTCCAAAGTGGATGTCCGGGCCCTGGTCAGGCGCGGCGGTGGGCGATCCGACCGGCGAGCACGGTCACCAGACAGGCGCCGTCGACCCCGTGCACCGCGAGGTCGGCCCGCCCACCCGGACGCAGCGTCGGCGGCACGGCGGTGGGCAGCACCAGCAGGTCGCTCCGCTCGACGGCGGCCCGCAGCGCCGGGTCGGCCAGGTGTTCGGCCAGCACCGCGGTCACCCCGGTACGCAGCAGCGCGTGCACCCGCTCGCGCGGGGTCGGCGCGGACGGGAACGGCCGGTCGTGCAGCAGACCCGGCCCCAGCGTGCCGGGCCAGCGGCGAACCCGCGCGCCCGGGTACGCCGACGTCAGCTCGGCCAGCGGGCCGACGGCCTCGATCCGGTCGCCGTTGACCAGCACGGCGTGCTCCGGCACCGGCTCGCCGTCCCGGTCGCGGCGCAGTAGTGCCGCGGTGTGCAGGGTGAGCACGCTCAGTCGACGAGCGGGCCGAGTTGCGGGCGCTTCGCCGTCACCGTGTCGCCGGACGACCGGCCGGTCAACCGTCGCTTCACCCAGGGGGCTAGGTGCTGACCGGCCCACCGCAGGTCGGCGGCTCGGGCGGCCAGCCACGGCGACGGTGCCGGGTGCGGCGGGACCATCAGCCACTCCTCGTCGCAGCCGACGCCGAGGGCGTTCAACACCTGCCCGGCGACCCGCCGGTGGCCGGCCGGGGAGAGATGCAACCGGTCGGTGCTCCAGAGCATCGGGTTGAGGAAGGTGTCGTCGGCGTACAGGTCGACCATGATCGCGCCGTGCCGCTCGGCGGTCTCACCGACCGCCTGGTTTAGCAGCTGCACCCGGGGAGCGACGAGACGCTGACCGGGCAGTCGTGCCATCACGTCCGCGAACCGGAACAGGAGCACGTCCGCGCCGCCCGAGCGCAGTTGCCGGACCACCTCGTCGAAGCGGGCGACCAGCGTGTCCGGGTCGAAGGTGCGCCGCAGCACGTCGTTGCCACCGGCCGCGAAGCTGATCAGATCCGGCTTCATCGCCACGGCGGAGGGCACCTGCTCGGCGACCACGCTGGGAAAGAGTCGGCCCCGGATGGCCAGGTTCGCGTACCGGAAGTCGGGGCCCGCCTCGGCGGCTAGCCGGGTCGCCACCAGGTCCGCCCAGCCTCGGTAGGTGCCGTCCGGGTACGCGTCGTCCATGCCCTCGGTGAAGCTGTCCCCGACCGCGACAAAACTGCGCCAGCGCACCCGCGCCTCCCTCACGCCACCCGTTGCCTGCGGCGACCAGTCTGTCACCGGGAACCCGGCCGGCACCGCCCCGAACTGCGGACGTGGCGGAGGTCATGGCGCCGGCACCGCGACGAATAGGCTCGCTCCGCCAGTCGGCGCAGCTCTAGGCTTCGCCCCATGCTGCTACGCATGTCGACCCTGTTGCTGCGGACCCTGCGCGAGGATCCGGCCGACGCGGAGGTGCCGAGTCATCGGCTGCTGCTGCGCGCAGGCTACATCCGTCGCGCCGCACCGGGCGGCTACACCTGGCTGCCGCTGGGCAAGCTGGTGCTGGATCGGATCACCGAGGTGGTGCACCGCGAGCTGGTCGCGATCGGCGACCAGGAGGTGCACTTCCCGGCGCTGCTGCCCGCCGAGCCGTACCGCACGAGCGGTCGGTGGACGGAGTACGGCGACGACATCTTCACCCTCGCCGACCGGCGCGGCGCCGAGCACCTGTTGGCGCCCACCCACGAGGAGATGGCGGCGCTGCTGGTCAAGGACCTGTTCACCTCGTACCGGGACTTTCCGGTGACGCTGTTCCAGGTGCAGACCAAGTTCCGCGACGAGGCGCGACCGCGTGCCGGGCTGCTGCGCGGCCGGGAGTTCCTGATGAAGGACGCGTACTCCTTCGACCTGGACGAGGCGGGTCTGCGGGACGCGTACGCCCGGCACCGCGCCGCGTACCAGCGGATCTTCGACCGGCTGGGCCTGGAGTACACGGTGGTGCACGCCATGTCGGGCGCGATGGGCGGCTCCGCGTCGGAGGAGTTCCTGGCCGCGACACCGGTCGGTGAGGACACCTTCGTCGGCTGCACCGCCTGCGACTTCGCGGCGAACACCGAGGCCGTGGTCACCCGGGCGCCCGCCGCCAGCGATCCCACCACCCGGCCCGAGACGCGGGTGCACGACACCCCCGAGACCCCGACCATCGCCAGCCTGGTCGAGCTGGCGAACAGCCGCCGACTCGGGGACCGCGATGACTGGACCGCCGCCGACACCCTGAAGAACGTCGTCCTGACGATCCGTCAGCCCGGCGCCGAACGCGCCGAACCCCTGGTGGTCGGGCTGCCCGGTGACCGGGAGGTCGACCTGAAGCGGGTCGCCGCCGCGCTGGAGCCGGCCCAGGTGGCCGTCTTCGACGAGTGGGCCGCGTATCCGGAGCTGGTACGCGGCTACCTCGGGCCGCAGGTGCTCGACAAGCTGGGCATCCGCTACCTGGTCGATCCCCGGGTGGTGGCCGGGTCGGCCTGGCTGACCGGGGCGAACGAGCCGGGCCGGCACGCCACCGACGTGGTCTGCGGGCGGGACTTCACGCCCGACGGCACGATCGAGGCGGCCGAGGTGCGCGCCGGTGATCCCTGCCCCGACTGCGCGGCGGGTGAGCTGACCATCCGGCGGGGCATCGAGATCGGGCACATCTTCCAGCTCGGTCGCCGGTACACCGATGCGTTCACGGTCGACGTGCTCGGCCCGGACGGCAAGCCGGTGCGGCCCACCATGGGCTGCTACGGCATCGGAATCTCCCGGGCGGTCGCGGCCGTCGCCGAGCAGCACCACGACGACCGGGGGCTGGTCTGGCCGCCGGCGATCGCGCCGTGTGACGTACACCTGGTGGTCGCGGGCAAGGGCCCGCAGCTCGACGCGGCGCTCGACCTCGGCGGGCGTCTCGCCGCCGCCGGCCTGCGGGTGCTCGTCGACGACCGCACGCACGTCTCGGCCGGGGTCAAGTTCACCGATGCCGAGCTTATCGGCATCCCCCGGGCCGTCGTGGTCGGCCGCCGACTCGGCGACGGGTACGTCGAGTTGCGCGAGCGGGCCGGCGACGTGCGCTCCGAGGTCCCGCTGGACGGCCTGGTCGATCGACTCGTCCACGAGGTACGCCAGGTACGTGCGAACCTGGTGTAGCTGGGGCGTCACGGGGTAGTGCAGTCGGATCGGGTGGATACGTCTTCGGAGGCTCTCATGACCGGTTACCGGGTCAGCGACGTGATGACCAAGCAGGTGGTGTACCTGCCGGCGGAGACCACCCTGGACGAGGCGGCCAGGGTGATGAAGGAGGCGGACATCGGTGACGTGGTGGTCACCGATGGGGCCAGTCTCGCCGGCATGCTCACCGACCGGGACATCGTGGTGCGGGCCGTGGCGGAGAACAGCTCCCCAGCGGCGACCACCATCGGCTCGATCGTCACCCGCGAGGTCGTGATGATCGAGCAACACTGCACGGCAAGTGAGGCGGCGTCGCTCATGCGGGACCGGGGCATTCGGCGCGTGCTGGTGTGTGACAGCGAACGCAAGCTGGTGGGCATCGTCTCGCTCGGCGACCTGGCCATGCAGCTCGATCCGACGAGCGCGCTCAGTGAGATCAGCGAGCAGTCGCCCACCGTCTGACCGGAGCTTCCGCACGACGGCGGTAGCCTCGACGCATGGCTGACATGCCGGCCCGACTGGCCGAGATCGTCGACGAGTTCGCCGCCGCGCCGCGCGACCTGGTGCTGGAGATGCTCCTGGAGTACGCCGACGTCATCCCGGCGCTGCCCGAGGGTGCCGCGGAGCGCGAAGGCATGGAGCAGGTGCCCGAGTGTCAGACGGCGTTCTTCCTGCGCGCCCGGGTGACCCCGGAGGGCACCGTGGAGACGCTCTTCGACTGCCCGCCGGAGGCGCCCACCACCCGGGCGTTCGCCGGAATCCTCGCCGAGGGGCTGGCCGGCGCGAGCGCCGAGCAGGTGCTGGCCGTGCCGGACGACCTCTACCAGCGGATGGGGCTGGCGCAGGCGATCAGCCCGCTGCGGGTGCGCGGCGGCACGGCGATCCTGGGCCGGCTGAAGCGGCAGATCCGGGAACAACTCGACTGACCGCGAGGTTGCCACCGGTCATGGAGATCGAGATCTACGCGGACGTCATCTGCCCGTGGTGCTACATCGGCAAGCGCCGACTGGATGAGGCCCTCGCCGGTTACGAGGGCGAGGTGACGGTCCGCTACCGACCGTTCCAGCTCGACCCGTCGCCGGTGCCGCAGCCCCTTCCGCTGGTGGAGGCGTTGGCCGGCAAGTTCGGTGGTCCGCAGCGCGCCCGGCAGATGGTCGACCACGTGACCCAGGTCGCGGCGGCCGACGGCCTGCACCTGGACTACGACCACGCGGTGATCGCCAACACCTTCGACGCGCACCGACTGGTCTCCTGGGCCACCGACCAGGGCCGGGCGGCCGAGATGGTGGAGGCCCTCTACCAGGCGCACTTCAACCGCGGGATCGACGTCGGATCGCGGGAGGCGCTGGCCGCCCTGGCCGGCGAGATCGGCCTGGACGCGGCCGACGCGCGCCGGTTCCTCGACTCCGACGAGCGCGTCCCCGACGTCGCAGCCAATCTGGCCGCCGCCCGGGACCTGGGCATCACCAGTGTGCCGACCTTCGTGCTCGCCGGGAAGTACGCGGTCTCCGGCGCCCAGGAGGTGCAGACGTTGCTCGCCGCACTCGCCGAGGTCGAGCAGCGCGAGGCCGCCACGCGCTGACGAATTGCCCACCCATCGATGATCACGATGTTTCACGTGCAACAACATCGATGTCGGTGCCTGGTCAGGCCGGCCTGGCCAGCCCTTCCACCACCTGCGCGCCGGGCAGCGCGCCCAACGCCGGGCCCGGCAGCGCGATCTTGCTGTGCCGTACGCCGGACCCGACGATCACGTGCGGGGTGGCGATGACCCGCGCGTCGACCAGGATCGGCCACTGCGCCGGCAGCCCGATCGGGGTGATGCCGCCGTACTCCATTCCGGTCAGCGCGACCGCGTCGGCCATCGGGGCGAAGCTCGCCTTGCGGACGTCCAGCGCCCGGCGGGCCACCCCGTTCACGTCGGCCCGGGTGGTGGCCAGCACGATGCAGGCGGCGTAACGAACCACCCCCTCGCGCTTGCCCGCCACCACGACACAGTTGGCCGACACGTCCAGCCCCACCTCGTACGCCGCGCAGAACGCCGCGGTGTCGGCGAGGTCAGCGTCGATCGGCGCGACCAGCACGTCGTTGACGTCCACCGGCGCGTCGGCCGGCCACTGCGCGATGGCCTCCGCGACCGGCGGGGCGAGCAGATCCAGGCGGGTGCGGGCCGGTTCGGTCTTCAGCGTTCCCATCACGGGTGCGATCCTCGCATCCGGGGCGCCGAACCGCCCGGCGGCTCCCCGGCCGCCCGGTGCCGCCACCGGTCGCGGCCGGATCGATCCGGCGCTCAACTGCCGGCGAGGAAAGCGTTGTCGCGCATGAAGGAGCGGTCGCGGGCGGCGGCCAACTCCTCTTCACGCTGGGCCTTGGCCCGTTGCAGCTCCAGATCCTCGAACGCGTGCCGGACACCCAGCCGGATCACGCCGTAGAGGAAGACGAAGCCGAAGACGTAGAGGATCACCGTGGTGACGACAACGAACATGGCGTCACGGTAAGGCGAACGTGAACCGGTGTTGCTCTCATTTCCGGCCGGTTCCCCCGTACGTGGTTGCGGACGCCTCGGGCCGCGGAGGGATCATCCGCCCGGTCTGATGTCCCCGCCGACCACGACACGACCGGCCAGCAACGCCCCGAGCAACGCCAGTCCCCCGGTCACCACGAGGGTCGTCGTGTAACTGGCCGGGCCCGGCGCACTCCCGGCCGCCAACACCGCCCCGGTCAGCGCCAGCACGGTCGCCGCGAAGAGCGAGTCGCTCAGTTGCAGCGACGAGCTGTTGCGGCCCTGCTCGCCCGGGGCGGACAACTCCAGGGTGAGCACCGACAACGACGGATAGAGCAGCCCCATGCCGAGACCGGCAGCCGCCCAACCGGCCACGGCGACGGTCACCGGCAGTTCCGGATGGACGGCCAGCGCCACCGTGACGGTGCCGACCGTGATGCAAATCAGCCCGGCGCGCGGCAGGCTGGCCCGCGACGCCGGCACCGGAATGCGCCCCTGCAACCAGGAGCCCGCCGACCACGCCAACGCACCGACCGTGAGGACCAACCCGGCCGCGGTCGGCGACAGGCCCCGCTCCCGGGAGAGCATCAACGGAATGACCACCTCGGCGCCGACGAAGGCCGCCGACGCCAGCCCACGCAGCCCGACGACGGTGGGCAGACCTCGCGCGGCCCGGAGAAAGCCCGCCGGGAGCAGGCGCGGGGCACAGACCAGCAGGCCGATCACGGCGAGCGCGACCAGCACCAGGGCCGTGGCGCCGCGCTGCTGACCCCCGATGTGCAGCAGCGCGGCGCTCACCGCCGCCCCGCATGCCCAGCCGATCCGCGCCGCCGCACCGGCCGGTGGGCTGGTCACCGCGCTGCGACCGAGCGACCGCAGGCCGGGATGGATCAGCAGCACGGCCGGCACGGCCACCGCCGGCACCGCCAGGAAGACCCACCGCCAGCCCAGGTACTGCACGATCAGCCCGGCGACCGCCGGCCCGACCAACGACGGTACGACCCACGCCGCCGCGAACGCCGCGAAGATCCGCCGGTGCAGTTCCTGCGGGTACGCGTGCCCGACGATCACGTAGAGCGCCACCGAGAGCAGCCCGGAACCGAAACCCTGCACGACCCGCCCGACGACCAGCACGCTCATCACCGGGGCGGTCCCGGCGATCAGCAACCCGACCACGAACCAGACCACGCCGTGCCACATCGGCCCACGAGGACCCCGCGCGTCGCACCAGATGCCGGAGACCACCATGGCCAGCACACCGGTGGCGAACGGGCCACCGAACGCGATCCCGTACAGCGCCAGCCCGTCCAGGCTGCGGGCGACGGTCGGCATCGCCGTACCGACCGCCAACGCCTCGAACGCGAGCAGTGAGATCAACGCGACACTGCCCACCGTCATCGCGCGCAGCCGAGGTGCGAACAGCCCCGGTGTGGTCGGTACGGCGGTGACGGCTGTGCTCGGCATGGACCGAGCATGCGACCTCAACCCTGATTCATGTCAAACGTCCGGTGAACCGGCTCTCATCAGGCGTTCTCCAGCGACTCCCCGACACCGCGTACCAGACCGGAAAAATGTTGGTCCGCCAGCAGGTGGCCGGCGGTGATCACCACCGCGATCGGCCATTCGATGACCTGTAGCGCCGCGAGCATCCCGAGCCCCGCGTAGTAGGCGACCTTGTCCGGGGGCGGCACCGCCACCTCGCCCAGCATCGGCAACTCGACCCGTCGGCTGTACATCCGGATGTTCTCCCGCGAACCGTTGAGATGTCGCGTCAACGTGCTCATGCCGGCCTCCCCATGTCCGGTGATGGTCGTCGGATTCCACGGCCCATCCCGTCCATGCGCCAGCGGTGGCAGAAAATTCCGCCACTCGGGGGGCATAACGGATGGCAGGTCGGGAAGCCAGGCCGCCGGACGCGAGCGCGGTGGGAGGACGAAATGGTCAAGGTCAGGACCAGCGGCACGAGGGAGCCGGGCCGGCGTCCGTTCAGCCGTACGCCTCGATGACGGCGGCGGGTCGCGCTGCCGGCCGCTTCCTGCCGTCCTTCGGCGTGCCGCACCTGGTCGGCGAGGCGTCTCGGACGGTCAGCTCGGCCGCGACCCGGCTGGCCCGGACTGCCGGGCTGACGCGGCGTCGGGTCTGGTCCCGGCCGGGCCGGCACCACATCGAAGTGCACGGTGTCTGCCAGGACGGCGGGAACCGGCTGGCCCGGCAGGTGGAGGGCGCGCTGGAGCGAATTCCCGGCGTTGTCTGGGCACGGGTCAACGCACCCTCCGGCCGGGTGGTGGTCGCCGTCCAGGCCCCCGAGCCGGCGCTGCGCGACCTGATCGCCACTATCGACCGGATCGAGCGGACCTGCGACCACGAACCCGACCCGGAGATTCCACCACCGCACCCGCCGGAGGAAGGGCCGCGAACCCCGCGAACCCTCGGCGCGCTCGCCTCCGACGCGCTGGGCCTGACGATCTCGGCGGCCACCCGGGTCCTACCGTTCGCGCCGCTGCCCGGCGAGGTGGCCGGCCTGCTCTCCGCGGTGGACCTCCAACCCAAGCTGCACCAGTTCATCGGCAAACGGCTGCGCTCCGACCCACGCGCCGACATCCTGTTTCCGCTGGCCGAGGCGGTGGTGCAGGGCTTGACCGGGCGCTGGACGGGAATCGTCCTGGACGGTGCGCAGCGGGTGGTGCAGTGGGGTGAGGCGCGGGCCCAACTCTCCGCCTGGGAGCGGGCCGAGCCGCGACTGACCGGCGACGCGGAACGCGCGAGCGCCCGGTGGCCGGTGATCGAACGTCCCCGGCCGAAGCCGGACGGCCCGGTCGAGCGGTACATCAACCGGATGCTCGCCGCCGGCACGGCCGCCGGCGCGGCGGCGGTGCCGTTCGCCGGGCCGAAGCGGGCCGCCGCGCTGGGCCTGTCCACGCTGCCCAAGGCGCCCGGCAGTGGCCGCGAGGGGTACGCGGCCCAGCTCGGCCGGATGCTGGCCCGACGCGGGGTCATCGCGATGGACGGAAGCGTGCTGCGCGAACTGGACCGGATCGACACCCTCGTGCTCGACGCGGCGGTGCTCGGCTCGGATCGGGGCGTACTGGCCGATCTGGCGCCGGCGCCCGGAGCGGACGTCGACCAGGTGGCCGAGCGGGCGTTCGCCTTGTTCGACCCGGACGACCCGGCCGGCACCCGCGCCGCCGACGGCTGGCAGCTGGGGCCGCTGGACCGGATGCCCGCGAACGACCCGGACGCCGTCCCGGACGCCGCCCGGCTGCGCTCCGGCAACGGCCAGCTCCTCGGTCTCGCCCACGGCGACCGGCTCGCCGCACTGTTGCGGGTCGAGCCGGAACCCGCGCCCGGCGTCGACGGCCTGCCGTCCGCCGCCCGACACGCCGGCCTGCGGCTGGTCGTCGCGGGCGGTGACGAACAGCGGTACGGCTTCGCCGACGCGATGCTGCCCGGTGGGGACCAGTTGACCGAGTCGGTACGCACGTTGCAGCGCGACGGCGCGGTGGTGATGCTGGTTTCGGCGAATCGTCAGGCACTCGGCGCGTCCGACTGTGGTCTCGGGTTCGCCGCACCGGAGGAGCTGCCGCCGTGGGGCGCGCACCTGCTGGTCGGTGCCGACCTTCGGGTCGTGGCGCTGGTGATCGAGGCGACCGGGGTGGCCCGACGGACGGCCCAGCAGAACATCCGGCTGGCCATGGCCGGCACCGGCCTCGGGGCGCTGGGCGCGTTCACCGCCCCACCCACCCAACTGCCGCACCGGGCGCTCGTCGCGGTCAACGGCGCGGCCGGGTTGGCCTTCGCGAACGGGGTGTGGCAGGCCCGCCGGTTGCACGACCAGTCGGACACCCCGGCGCCCGTGACGACCGCCTGGCACCTGATGCCCGTCGGCACCGTACTCGACCACCTGCGTTCCACCCCGGAGGGTCTGACCAACGCCGAAGCGCAGCGCCGGCAGCACGGCTCCGGTGGTGACGGCCGTACCGCTCCCGGGGGTGGTGGCCTGCTGCGTGCCTTCGTGGACGAGCTGTCCAACCCGCTCACCCCGGTGTTGGCCGCCGGGGCGGTGCTCTCCGCGTCGTTCGGCTCGTTGGTCGACGCCGCGCTGGTGGGCAGCGTGGTCGGTGGGTCCGCCCTGATCGGGGCGGTGCACGAACGCAACACGGAACGGTCGCTGGCGGAGCTGCTGTCCCGGTCCGCGGTGACCGCGCGGGTCCGTCGGGACGGCGCCGAGCAGGTGCTCGCCGCCGAAGACCTGGTCCTCGGGGACGTCATCGCCCTCGAACCGGGCGACTCGGTGCCCGCCGACTGCCGGGTGCTCGAATCGGTGGGTCTGGAGGCCGACGAGTCGTCGCTGACCGGCGAGTCCCTGCCGGTCGGCAAGTCCAACCGGCCGGTGGTCGCCGCCGCCATCGCCGACCGACACTCGATGCTCTACGAGGGCACCACCGTCGCCGCCGGGCACGGCACCGCCGTGGTGGTGGCGACCGGCAACGACACCGAGGCCGGGCGCAGCCTGGCACTGGTGCGGCAGGCGCCACCGACGAGCGGCGTGGAGGCCCGACTCGGCTCGTTGACCAGCGCCGCCATCCCGTTGGCGGCCGGTTCGGCGGTGGCGGTGGCCGGTGCGGGCCTGCTTCGGGGCGTACCCCTGGCCGAAACGGCGGCGACCGCCGCGAACCTCGCCGTGGCGTCGGTGCCGGAGGGGCTGCCGTTCCTGGTCAGCGCGGCGCAGCTGGCCGCCGCCCGGCGGCTGGCCGAGCACGGCGCGTTGGTCCGCAACCCGCGCACCATCGAGGCGTTGGGTCGGGTGGACGTGCTCTGCTTCGACAAGACCGGCACCCTCACCGAGGGCCAGTTGCTGCTGGCCGGGGTCGGCGACAGCGTCGGCGACCGGTACGCCCCGCTGGACCGGCTGGACGATCGACTCCGGATGACGCTGGCTGCCGCGCTGCGGGCCACTCCCGCCGCCAAGAACCCGGAGGAGTTGGCGTTGCAGACCGACCGGGCGGTCCGGCGGGGTGCCGGCGAGGCCGGGGTGGTGGAGCAGACCGGTGCCGCCGGTTGGCGGGCCGCCGGGGGGCTGCCGTTCGAGCCGTCCCGCGGCTACCACGCGAGCGTCGGGCAGACCGACGGTCACCTGCTGTTGAGCGTCAAGGGTGCGCCGGAGACGGTGCTGCCGCGCTGTTCGTCCCGGCGCCTCGACGGTCGCCAGGAGCCGCTTGACGACGCCGGCCGCGCTGAGCTGGAGCGGATGCTCGCCGACCGCGCCGGCGCGGGAAACCGGATCCTGGCCGTCGCCGAGTGCCAGGTGAACGACCCGAAGGTGACCGACTCGGACGTGCGAGGGCTGACCTTCGTGGGTTTCCTGGCCCTCGCGGACGGGGTCCGGGAGAGCGCCGCCCCCGCGGTACGCAGGATCCGGCAGGCCGGCGTGCACACCATCATGATCACCGGGGATCATCCGGCCACCGCCGAGGCGATCGCGAGCACCATCAGCGAACACGACGAACAGCGGGTGGTCACCGCCGGGGAACTCGACCAGTTGGACGACGACGCGCTCGCCGAGCGGTTGGCCAACACCGACGTGGTGGCCCGCTGCACCCCGGCACACAAGGTGCGGATCATCCAGGCGTTGCAGAAGTGCGGGCGGACGGTGGCGATGACCGGTGACGGTGCCAACGACGCCCCGGCGATCCGGCTGGCCGATGTCGGCATCGCCCTCGGTCAACGTGGCACCCCGGCCGCCCGTGCCGCAGCCGACCTGGTGGTCACCGACGACCGGTTGGAGACCATCATCGCGACCCTGGTCGAAGGTCGGGCGATGTGGTCGTCGGTACGCCACGCCCTCAGCATCCTGGTGGGCGGCAACCTCGGCGAGATCGCGTTCAGTGTGCTCACCGCCGCGGCGACCGGCCGCTCCGCGCTCACCGGGCGACAACTGCTGCTGGTCAACCTGCTCACCGACCTGGCACCGGCCCTGGCCATCGCGGTCCGCCCACCCGCTGCGGACCGCACCGACGGGTTGCTCCGGGAGGGCCCGGACGCGGCGCTCGGTGAGAGCCTCACCAGGGAGATCGGGTTGCGGGCGGCAGCCACCACGCTGGGTGCGACCACGGGCTGGACGTTGGCCCGCTACACCGGACGTCGTCAGCGGGCCGGAACGGTCGCCCTGGTCTCCCTGGTCGGCACCCAGCTCGGGCAGACCATCCTGGCCGGCGGCACCAGCCCGGCGGTGTTGGCGTCCACGGCGGCGTCACTGGGGGTGCTCGTCGTGGTGGTGCAGACGCCGGGGGTGAGTCAGTTCTTCGGCTGTACCCCGCTCGGGCCGGTCGGCTGGACCATCGGGGCCGGGTCGGCGCTCGGCGCGACCTTCGCCAACGGCGCGCTCACCAAGCTGATGGAACACCTTCCAGAGGCCCGCCCCGATCGCAGCGGTTCGGACGCCGATTCGGCGCAGCCTGCGAAGGACGGTGGATCCGAGGGCTGAGTCGGCTGTTCGTCGATTGCTCGATCATGGCGAGCGCGGTGCCGTGGTGGCGAGACGATTCCCTCGGTGCAGGTGGGCTGGTGGCCCAACCCGCACCGAGGCTGTGTCAGCCGGCGACGATCACGTCCGCGGGCCGTAGGTGAGGCGGCGCAGGACGATCTCGGCGGGGCCGGGCTGCTTGCGCTTGTCGAGCTGTTGGGCGATCAGCACGGTGCTGAGCCAGACGGCCACCGCGATGATCAGGCCGGTCACCGTGGGGCTGCCGAAACGGTCGCCGAGGGCGAGCGAGAAGGGTGCCAGGAGGATGAGCCAGGCCACCGACTGGAAGAGGTATCCGGACAGGGAACGCTGACCGAGGGCGGAGAGTGCGCCGACGACCGGGCCGGACCGGCTGGCTCGCACGGCGATCAGGCCGAAGACGGCCACGTAGCCCGGGCCGGCGAACATGCCGCTGACGCCGTGCAGCAGCGCGGACAGACCGGCGGCTGACTCGTCGACGTGCAGCCATCCTGCGCTCACCAGGGCGGCCGGCAGACCTCCGGCGATCGCCGCGCCGAGGCCGAGGACGGCGGTCCACCTGAGCAGACTCCGGTGTCGGGCCGGCTCCTCGAGGATCCGGCGGCGGGCGGCCCACATGCCCAGCCAGGCGATCATGATGAAGGGCAGGACGGTCAGCGTGTGCGCCGGCCATTCGCCGAGGCGATCGAGCATGGCCGCGAGGTAGTCGGGCGCGGCGAGGGAGTCGACGTGGCTCGACGACAGCGGCGCCGACCCGCCCGACCCGCTGAGGATGCGGCTCACCACCAGAGCGCCGATGACCAGCATCTCGAGCGCCGCCAGTGCCCAGAGCACCAGTGCGATGCGGTGGAACCTGTCGCTGCGACGCAGCAGGACCAGGGTCATCACGATCCCGACGATCCCGTACGCGCCGAGGAAGTCGCCGTAGTACAGCAGCGCTGCGTGCACGAACCCGAACACGACGAGCCAGGAGTTGCGGCGTAACAGCACGGAGCGCACCCGGTTCGGCGGAGCGCCGGAGGCGTCCTGGCGGCGGGCGAGTTGGACGAGTCCGTAGCCGAACATCACGGCGAAGACCGGATAGCCGCGGGCGTGGACGAGTTCGAAGAGGAGGAAGTTGAGGCCACGGTCGACGCCTTCCGGGGTGGTGTCGAGGCCGGGCTCACCGGCGAAGACGACTCCGGCGACGTTGGCCAGCGCGATGATCAACAGCATCGCTCCCCGGGCCAGGTCCGGCGCGAGGGCCCGCTCGGCGCGCAGCACCGGCCCTCTCGTTGTCCGCGGTGCGGTGTCAGTGCTCACGTTCGTCTCCCCGAGGTCGGCTTTAGTTTCGTAGAGAAAGTATCACCCGTACACTAATGCTGTCTGTCATGATGTGGACGTAACTTTCCGGGCGAACGTGGGAGCCCATGGCCAGCGACGATTTCGTTCCGGCGCCGCTGCGCCGGCTGTGGGGCCTGTCCGAGTCGTCGCGTCTCGGACGGCCCGCAACCCTGGACGTGCACGTGGTCGTCGCCGCGGCCGTGAAGATCGCCGACCGCGACGGGCTCGATGGCGTGACTCTTCCCAAGGTCGCCAAAAGCCTCGGCTTCACCAGCATGTCGCTTTACCGGCACGTCGGCTCCAAGGACGAGCTGCTCACCCTCATGACCGACGTCGCCCTGGGGTTGCCACCGGACATCGAGGCCACCGACTGGCGGGAAGGGCTGCGCCGCTGGGCCTTCGCGCACCGCACGGTGTTCCAACGTCGACCGTGGCTGACGCGCGTACCCGCCTCCGGACCGCCCTCCGGGCCGCACCAGATCGCCTGGATGGAGGCCGCGCTGGCGATCATGTCCGGCACGCTCCTGGACTGGGCGCACAAGATCGGCGCGCTGTCACTGATCAGCGGCTACGTGGTCCAGTCCGTTCGGCTGTACAGCGAACTCGCCGAGGGCAGAGCCGAAGGCCAGGGTCAGGCCGACGCCGAACGGGAGTACGGCCGCGCGCTGGCTCGACTCGTCAATCCCGACCGCTTCCCCGAGATGGCCCGGCTGTTCTCCTCCACGCTGTTCGAGGCGCCGCCGTCGGACACCCCCGACCAGGCGATCGTCGACGCGGACTTCACACTGGGGCTGGAGCTGATCCTCGACGGCATCGCCGTCCGGATCGCTCGCTCCGACTCCTGACCACCACCCGGTGTTACCCGTCCGCCCGACCGCACAAGGTCAGGCGCCGGTGCCCGGATGACCAGGAGCGACATACCTCAGAGTCATATTCATGCCTCAGCGTCATAACGCTCGCGGTCGACACCTAGACCGCCACGGCAGCTACCCCATCCGGTCAGCGCCATGCCGCCCACCTCGCTGTCACCGCTCGTGCGGGAAGGTCGTCACCGCATCGGCGCAGGCAGCGGGACCTCACCGCTGATCGCCTTCTCGGCCAGTTCGACGCGCTCCGAATGGAGTGCGCCGTCGCCGCCGAGCACGTGGCCGGGCACGTTTATGCAGCGCTGGCCTGACCTGGCGTTACAGATTGGGCACTCAAGGAAGAACCCGCTGGATGACACCAGTTCGACCCCCTGGGCCAGCGCGGATCTACCGATCTTGACGAGCGCGTCGTACAGGTCTTCGTCCTGGTGCCGGGTAGCGGCAGCGGCCACCTCCCGCATCCCTTGCCAGAACTGTTCGACCGCGTCCGGTTCGTCGATGTTGACCCGCATGAGCGCGGATCCCCTGCCGAGTACTGGCTAAACCAGCTACTCGGCCCACTGCTCCGCGTCCGTCCCTTGGGGACGAAGACGTGCAGCTCGCGTACGAGGAATGTGCTGGTGGTGGAGCCCAGGGGACTCGAACCCCTAACCCCTGCCTTGCAAAGGCAGTGCTCTGCCAGTTGAGCTAGGGCCCCGTGGGTGGCCGTGGCGTCGATCGCTCGTCGCCGAGGCCGGACGTCAGCGCAGGTCGGGCGCGGTGGTGGCCTCGTGCCACAGGGCGCGCTCGTCGTTCGACGCCTTGATCTTGTTGAACACGACGGCGGCGACGCCGACGACGCCAGCCAGAATCAGCAGCTTCTTGAACATGGGGCGACCCCTCAAGCTCGACTACCGTCGGACGACATGCGGTGGGGCTAGATGGAATCGAACCATCGACCTCAGAGTTATCAGCTCTGCGCTCTAACCGACTGAGCTATAGCCCCGCGTTGCGACGAGCAAGATTAACCCATCCGCTCGACCGGACCCAAATCGGGGTCCGCGCCTGCGAGCCGGGCCGTCGACGCCTGCAAAAACTACCCGAGTACGGGACGCCGGAGCCACCGCATTCCGCGGTACCCCCGGCGTCCCGGCCACTCAGTCCCGCTCGGCGAGGGTCAGCTCGATCCCGCCGACCAGGTCCGCGCAGACGTTGTAGACGAACGCACCGAGCGTGGCCAGCGCGGTGAACAGCACCACGTTGACCAGGCCGATCAGCGCCGAGCTGAGGATCACGCCCTTGGCGGTGATCTGGAAGCCGCTGGTGCTCTGGCCACCGCCGGCGTTGACCAGGTCACTCAGGCTCTCGTTGACGCTCTGGAACACACCCATCGCGTCCAGCGCCAGGTAGAGCACCGAAGTGGCGACCACCACGACGATGAAGAGCACCACCGACACGGCGAACGCGAACTTCATCACGGACCACGGGTCGATCCGCTTCAAATTCAGCCGGGCCCGGCGCGGCCCACGGGACGCGGCCGAGCTGACCGACGTACGCGCGGCACGCACCGCGTCACCGACGCGGGCGGCCCCGACGGCGGACGGGTTGCCGATCCCCGGGGGCAGGCCGCCGCCGCTGGCCGGGCGACCGGCCGCGGTTCCGGTACGCCCCGCGTCCGACTGCGGCTGGGTCATGCCCGGTGTGATCCGCGGCTGGGTGCCGGTGGACCCGGTGGACGCCGCCTGGCCGGGCCGGACACCGATCGGCTGGGTGGTCGCCGGCCGGGCCGAGGGTGCCGCCGTCGGCGCCGAAGGTGCGGCGGCGGCCGACGTCGGCGCCTCGGCGCTGGTCGCCTCGGTCTTGTCGCCCGACCCGCCGTCCTCGCCCGGCTGTTCCGGCGGAGGTGTCATGCCCGGAGCCCGTGTGAACTTCGGGGCAGGCGCATCGGCGGGGACCGTCGCCCGGCCCACGGCCGCGCGGCCGGTCGCTGGTGTGCCGCCCTTGGCGGCCTCCTCGTCGACCGGGTTGGCCGAGGTCCCCGTGTTCCCCGACTTCGCCTGTGTCTCCGTCATTCAACTAGTCCTGTTCGTCAGGCTCGTCGGCATTGCGAGCAATCGCCACGATAGTCACGCCGTCCGGGAGGTCCATCAGCTTGACCCCCATTGTGTTCCGGTCACGCGTACGGCGTACAGGCTTCACCGGAGTCCGAATGACACCACCATTGCTGGTGATCGCGAACAGCTCGTCGTCCGGATCGATCACCACCGCGCCAACCAGACCACCGCGCCGTTCGGTGATCTTTGCAGTCAACACGCCCTTACCTCCCCGGCCCTGCACCGGGTATTCCTCGATCGGGGTTCGCTTCGCGTATCCCCCGTTCGTGGCCACCAGAACGTCCAAACCTTCCCGGACGACCTCCATGGCGAGCAGGACGTCGTCGTCCGTGAAGCGCATGCCGATCACGCCCGAGGTGGCCCGGCCCATCGGCCGCAACGCCTCGTCCGAGGCGTTGAACCGGATCGCCTGTGCCTTCTTGGAGACCAGCAGCAGGTCGTTCTCCGGCGCAACCAGCGCAGCACCGACCAGCTCGTCCTCATCGCGCAGGTTGATCGCGATGATGCCGCCGGAACGGTTGGAGTCGAACTCCTCGAGCCGCGTCTTCTTCACCAGGCCGTTCTTCGTGGCCAGTACCAGATAGGGGGCTACCTGGTAGTTCGGGATCTCAATGATCTGCGCTATCTGCTCGTCGGGTAGGAAGGCGAGCAGGTTGGCCACGTGTTGGCCCTTGGCTACCCTACTGGCCTCCGGCAACTCGTACGCCTTGGCCCGGTAGACGCGGCCCTTGTTCGTGAAGAACAGGATCCAGTCGTGGGTCGAGCAGACGAAGAAGTGGCTGACGATGTCGTCCTGCCGCAGCGTGGCGCCACTGACGCCCTTCCCGCCGCGCCGCTGCGAGCGGTACAGATCGACCTTGGTCCGCTTGGCGTACCCGGTCCGGGTGATCGTGACGACCACGTCCTCGCGGGCGATGAGGTCCTCCATCGAGACCTCGCCGTCGAACGGGATGATCTGCGTCCGGCGGTCGTCGCCCCACTTGGCGACGATCTCGCCCAGCTCCTCGGAGACGATTTTCCGCTGCCGCTCAGGCTTGGCGAGGATGTCCTTGAGGTCGGCGATCTCCAGCTCGAGCTTGGCCAGGTCGTCCACGATCCGCTGCCGCTCCAACGCGGCGAGGCGGCGCAACTGCATGTCCAGGATCGCGGTCGCCTGGATCTCGTCGATCTCCAGCAGCCGGATCAGGCCCTGCCGGGCGTCGTCCACCGTCGGCGACCGTCGGATCAGCGCGATCACCTCGTCCAGGGCGTCCAGCGCCTTGCCCAGACCGCGCAGGATGTGCGCCCGCTCCTCGGCCTTGCGCAGCCGGAACGCGGTCCGTCGGCGGATCACGTCGATCTGGTGCTCGACGTAGTAGCGGATGAACTGGGCCAGGTTGAGCGTGCGCGGCACCCCGTCGACCAGGGCCAGCATGTTGGCGCCGAACGTCTCCTGGAGCTGGGTGTGCTTGTAGAGGTTGTTCAGCACGACCTTCGCGACCGCGTCGCGCTTGAGCACCAGCACGATCCGCATGCCGGTACGACCGGAGGACTCGTCGCGGATGTCGGCGATCCCGGCGAGCTTGCCCTCCTTGATCAGCTCGGCGATCCGCTCGGCGAGGTTGTCCGGGTTGACCTGGTAGGGCAGCTCGCTGACGACCAGGCAGGGTCGACCCCGCTTGTCCTCCTCGACCTCCACCACGGCGCGCATCCGGATCGAGCCGCGACCCGTGCGGTACGCGTCCTGGATCGCGGTCGTGCCGACGATCAGACCGTGGGTCGGGAAGTCCGGGCCCTTGACGATGCCGAGCAGGGCTTCGAGGGTGGTCTCCTCGTCCTCCTCCGGGTGCTCCAGGCACCACTGCACCGCCGCGCCGATCTCCCGCAGGTTGTGCGGCGGGATCTTGGTGGCCATGCCGACCGCGATGCCCTCGGAGCCGTTCACCAGAAGGTTGGGGATCCGCGACGGCAGGATGGTGGGTTCCTTGGCCCGGCCGTCGTAGTTGTCCTGCAGGTCGACGGTGTCCTCGTCGATGTCCCGCAGCATCTCCATGGCGAGCGGGTCGAGCTTGCACTCGGTGTACCGCATGGCGGCGGCCGGGTCGTTACCGGGCGAGCCGAAGTTGCCGTTGCCGTCGACCAGCGGGTAGCGCAGCGACCAGGGCTGCGCCATCCGGACCAGCGCGTCGTAGATCGCCGAGTCGCCGTGCGGGTGGAACTGACCCATCACGTCGCCGACGACGCGGGAGCACTTCACGTAGCCGCGGTCCGGGCGGTAGCCGGAGTCGAACATCGCGTAGAGGATCTTGCGGTGGACCGGCTTGAGGCCGTCCCGGACGTCCGGCAGCGCACGACCGACGATGACGCTCATCGCGTAGTCGAGGTAGGAGCGCTGCATCTCCACCTCGAGCCCGACCGGTTCGATCCGGTCGTGCGCGACCACCGCGGCGATGGCCTCGGCGGGAACCTCGGGCTCGTTCGGTGTGGACTCGGGAGAATCGGTCACTGTATACCCTTATCAGACTCAGAGTCGTTTTCGTGCTGTGGATAACCGCTGTGGATACCGGCCAAGCTGTGGATAACTCTGTGGACCGGCGGATCGGCCGGGCAGTGCCCGGCCGATCCGCAGCAGCCCGTCAGATGTCCAGGAACCGCACGTCCTTGGCGTTGCGCTGAATGAACGACCGGCGCGCCTCGACGTCCTCACCCATCAGCACACTGAACAACTCGTCGGCGGTCGCCGCGTCGTCGAGAGTGACCTGACGCAGGGTACGCGTCGCCGGGTTCATGGTGGTTTCCCACAGCTCGGGATAGTTCATCTCGCCGAGGCCCTTGAAGCGCTGGATGTCGTCCGGCTTGGCGTTCGGCTTCTTCTGCTGGCGCAGCGCGATCAGCCCGTCCCGCTCACGGTCGGAGTACGCGTACTGCGCGTCGTCGCCCTTCTTGTTCCACTTGATCTTGTAGAGCGGCGGGGCGGCCAGGTAGACGTGCCCCAGCTCGACGAGTGGACGCATGAAGCGGAACAGCAGGGTGAGCAGCAGGGTCTGGATGTGCTGGCCATCGACGTCCGCGTCGGCCATCAGCACCACCTTGTGGTACCGCAGCTTCTCCATGTCGAAGTCGTCGTGGATGCCGGTGCCCAGCGCGGTGATCAGCGCCTGGACCTCGTTGTTCTTGAGAACCCGGTCGATCCGGGCCTTCTCCACGTTGAGGATCTTGCCGCGGATCGGCAGGATCGCCTGCGTCCGCGGGTCGCGGCCCTGCTTGGCGGAGCCGCCGGCCGAGTCGCCCTCGACGATGAACACCTCGGACTCGCGCGGGTCGGTCGACTGGCAGTCGGCCAGCTTGCCCGGCATCGAGCCGGACTCCAGCAGCGACTTGCGCCGGGCCAGCTTGCGCGCCTGCTGCGCGGCGATCCGGGCCCGAGCGGCCTGCGACGCCTTCGTGATGATCATCTTGGCCTCGGCCGGGTTGCGGTCGAACCAGTCGACCAGCCACTCGTTGCAGACCCGCTGCACGAAGCTCTTCACCGGCGTGTTGCCGAGCTTGGTCTTGGTCTGACCCTCGAACTGCGGGTTTGCCAGCTTCACCGAGATGATCGCCGCGAGGCCCTCACGAATGTCTTCGCCGGAGAGCTTCTCGTCGCCCTTGAGCAGCTTCTTGTCGGTGCCGTACCGGTTGACCACGCTGGTCAGCGCGGACCGGAAGCCCTCCTCGTGGGTGCCGCCCTCGTGCGTGTTGATGGTGTTGGCGAAGGTGTAGACCGACTCGCCGTACGACTCGTTCCACTGCATGGCGATCTCGACCGACATGCCCTCCTCCTCCGCGCCGAACTCGACCACGGTCTTGTGGATCGGGTTCTTCGAGGCGTTGAGGTGCCGGACGAAGTCGGCGATGCCGCCCTCGTAGAAGAAGGTGACCTCGCGCTGCCGGCCGTCCTCCTCCTCGGCGACCCGCTCGTCGAGCAGGTGGATGCGCAGGGCGCGGTTGAGGAAGGCCATCTCCTGGAGACGTCGGTAGATGGTCTGGAAGTCGAAGTCGACGGTCTCGAAGACATCGGGGTCGGGCCAGAAGGAGACCGCCGAGCCGCTGCGGTCGGTGGTCTCGCCCTTGTCCAGTGGGCCGGGCTTGGAGTTGTTGTACTGCTGCCGCCAGACGAAGCCGGACTTGTGGATCTCGACGGCCATCCGGGTGGAGAGCGCGTTCACCACGGAGACACCGACGCCGTGCAGACCACCGGAGACCGCGTACGCCTTGCCGTCGAACTTGCCGCCGGCGTGCAGCACGGTCAGCGCGACCTCGACACCCGGCTTCTTGAGCTTCGGGTGCAGGTCGACCGGGAAACCACGGCCGTTGTCGGTGACCCGGACGCCACCGTCGGCGAGCAGCACCACGTCGATGGTGTCGCAGTATCCGGCCAGCGCCTCGTCGACGGCGTTGTCGACGACCTCCCAGACGAGGTGGTGCAGACCGCGCTCGCCGGTGGACCCGATGTACATACCGGGCCGCTTGCGAACGGCCTCCAGCCCCTCGAGAACGGTGATCGACTCTGCGCCGTACTCCTGCTTGTCCTGCGCTGCCACCCTCGGCCACTTTCTCGCGTCAGCCGCGCCGGTAGGGGCGCGTCGGGCGCGGGTTCGGCGGACAGGACGCGACGTCGGCGCGCGGACCGGTGCCGGAGACCTCCGGACAGCGGGTCGAACGCGCCGGTCGCCGCGGTTGCCCGCGGATCGCGATCGGCTCGACCCGACGTGGAGAATGAATCGGGGCCACCGGCCCTGTCCCACTCCCGCACCCGGGTCTTCGTCTCACCGTCAATCCTACTGTGCGCGGAGGACAGAACCACCACTCGGCACCCTCAGAGAGGCGGCTGAGAAGTCCGTAGCCGGCAGAACCCCGCCGCCCGCGACTCCCCCCACACGCCAGGCTTCCGTCGCACGCGCCGTCCCCGAACGGGTTGACCCGCGGTCGGGCGGGTCGGGGGTCGCGGCCGAAGCGTCCGTGCCGTACGTTTGCGGCGCCCCGGAACCAGCCTTGATCTTTACCGGTTGGAACCGGGACGATCGACTCGATCGACCCGACACGTGCTCTTTAAGAGGTGACAGATGGGGCTGGACAACGTCGCGGTGCACTGGCCGCGGACCGGCCGCTTCTACGATCCGGTCGCTCCGGCCGAGTTCGTCGACTTCGGCGAGATCGTCGACCTGCCGCGAATCTCCGCGCCGACCGCCGCGCTGGCCGAGCTCATCGCGAAGACCGGCACCATCCGGGCGACCGCGTACACCGAGTTGGTGGATCTGCTCCTCGGCCTCGAAGGTGTGTTGTATGCCACAGACGCCGCCGCCGAGGACGAGGACCCGGTGATCGACCCGGACGGCTGCTCCTGGATCGCGAGCGGCATCGAGAGGTTCGTGGCCGGGCACCGCGCGTACGGCGAGGCGGTCACCTTCGAGTCGGTGAGCACCGTGCTGCGCTCGCTGCTCGGCGACGGCAGGCTGGCCGAGCAGCAGCTGCGGTGGTTGGAGAGCCGGCTCGACGCGCTGCGCGACGAGCGCGGTGACCCGCCGCAGTGGAACTTCACCTGCGCCGAGCTGGGCGTGCTGGCGGCGTTCTACCGGCGCTGCGCCGAGCGCGGGTTCGCCGTCTACGCCGACGCCTGAGCCGCGGCGTCAGCGTCAGCGGCCTCGGCGTCAGCGGCGTCTGCCTCCGCGGCGGCCGGCTGGTTCGCGGCCGCGATCAGCTGGGTGAGCACCGCGTGCAGGTGTTGCAGATCCTCGACCGGCAGCCCGAGCCGCTGCACGATCGCGGCCGGGATCAGCTCTGCATGACTCCGTAGCGCGGCACCACTGGCGGTGAGCGTGACCGCGAGGCTGCGCTCGTCGCTGGGGTCGCGTTCCCGGCGCAGGTAGCCGGCCGCCTCCAGTCGCTTGAGCAGAGGTGAGAGCGTGCCCGGGTCGAGCTGGAGCAGGCGACTGAGCTCACGGCCGGACAGCGGCGCGTGCTGCCACAGCGCCAACATCACCAGGTACTGCGGATGGGTCAGGCCCATCGGTTCCAACAGTGGTCGGTAGACGGCCACCACGCTGCGCGCCGCCACCGAGAGGGCGAAGCAGACCTGCTGTTCCAGGGCCAGCGGGTCGACGCCGTCCGGTCGTTCGCTCATCGGTTGCCCTCGTCAGCCACGATGACTATCGTACCGATCGTTGGTACACCAATCATTGGTGCACCAAACGCCCCGGCTCGTGTCGGGGCCCGACGGTGGGACGACGCGGAGAGGGCGGCAGATGAGCGAGGACGGCGCGGTCACCCGGGCCCCGGGCGAGGGTGGCCGACTGATGCGCTGGGCCTACCGACACCTGGCCGGCCCGGCCCAGGGCGTGCAGGGAGCGGTGCAGGGCGGCTCGGCCGAGGCCCGCGAGGCGTGGAAACGCGACCTGGCCGAGCGCAAGCGCTTCACCCGGGAGCAACGGGAACGCAAGCGGGCGGCCCGCGAGGCCGACCGGCGCGGCTGAACGGCCCGCTCAGCCGTACGTGTCGCGTGGGCCCCGGCCGCGTACCCGGCGCGGCCCCTTGCCCCAGGAGGGCGCGGCCGGGCCGTGGATGTGCAGCTTGCGCACCACGTTGTGACCGACCTCGCTGGCGATCTGCTTGAGCAGCGAACCGGCGAGCAGCCGCAGCTGGGTGGCCCACGCGGTCGAGCGGGCCTCCACGGTCAGCTCGCCGTTCTCCAGCTTCACCGGGCGGCTGTTCTGCGCGACCTCCGCGCCGACGACCCGCTCCCAGGCACCGAACACGGTGGCCTCGGCCGCCGGCTGCTGCCAGCCCCGCGCCTTCACCAGCCGGTTCAGCACGGCGCCGAGCGGCTGCGGATCGCGCGGGTCGGGGCCCGGACCGGAGTAGCCCCGCAGCCGCCGCCCCGAGCCGCCGGCAGCGTCGGCTGCGCCGCCCGGGGCACGCCGGGCGCGGGCCGCCGCCTGCCGCCGGGACAACGCCGCGTCGAGCACCGCCCGGGCCAGCTCCGGGCCGCTCGCGGCCGCCGCCGGCTCACCGTCCGCCGATCCCGCCGCCGCGTTCGGGGTACGCGCCGACGGGGCGTCGCCCGCCGCCGGTCCTTTGGGGCGTGGCTCATCCGACACGGCGTACCGTCCCTTCGCCGACCTGGTAGCGGGTGCCGCGCAGGGCGGCCGGCACGTCGTCGTCCACCGCGCAGGTGACCAGCAGCTGACTCGCCCCACCGACCAGCTCCGCCAGCCGCTCTCGGCGGCCGGTGTCCAACTCCGCGAAAACGTCGTCGAGCACCAGCACCGGTTCGATGCCGTCGGCGCGCAACAGGTCGTATCCGGCCAGGCGCAGCGCCAGCGCGAACGACCACGACTCGCCGTGGCTGGCGTACCCCTTGGCGGGCAGCGGGCCGAGACTCAGGGCCAGCTCGTCGCGGTGCGGGCCGACCAGGGTGGTGCCCCGCTCGATCTCGGCGGAGCGGGACGCGGCCAGGGCCGCCGTCAACGCCTCGGCCAACACGGCCCGGTCGGTGGTCGGCTCGGCCAGCTCGATCGAGGGTCGGTAGGCGATGCTCGCCGCGCCCCGACCGGCGGCCACCGCGTCGTACGCCTTGGCCACGTGCGGGGTGAGCGCGGCCACCAGCTCCAGCCGGCCGGCGAGCAGCTCCGCGCCGTGCTGGGCCAGGTGGGTGTCCCACACGGCGAGGGTGCCGAGGTCGCCGCCCCGGGACCCACCGGTCTTGCGAGCCAGGTACGCGGTGCGCAGCAGGGCGTTGCGCTGCTTGACGACCCGCTCGTAGTCGGCCCGCACTCCCGCGTACCTGGGTTGTCGGTTGACCAGCAGATCGTCCAGGTAACGGCGGCGCTCGGCCGGGTCTCCCCGGACCAGTTCGAGGTCTTCCGGAGCGAAGAGCACCAGCCGGAGCGCCCCGAGCACGTCCCGAGCCCGCCGTGCCGGGGAACGACCCAACCGGGCGCGGTTGGCCTTGCCGGGCACGATCTCCAGCTCGACGAGCAGCTCCCGGCCGTCGTGCACCACCGCGCAGCGGATCACCGCGGACGCGGCGCCCATCCGGACCAGAGGCGCGTCGGTGGCGACCCGGTGCGAGTCCAGGGTCGCCACGTAGCCCAGCGCCTCGACGAGGTTCGTCTTACCGACGCCGTTGGCGCCGATCAGGACGTTCGCCCCCGGCTGGAGGTCGACGGCCACCCGCTCGTACGAGCGGAAGTCGACCAGTTCCAGCCGGTGAACGTACACAGGTTGTGGATACCGCTCAGCGCTTGTGGACGGCGTGGCCGCCGAACTGCTGACGCAGCGCGGCGACGGCCTTCATGGCGGGCGAGTCGTCCTGGCGCGACTGGAACCGGGCGAACAGCGACGCGGTGATGACGTTCAGCGGTACGGACAGCCGGACCGCCTCGTCGACCGTCCACCGGCCCTCGCCGGTGTCCTCCGTGTAGCCGCTCAGGTCGGCCAGCTCCGGGTCCTCGTCGAGTGCCCGGTCGAGCAGGTCGAGCAGCCAGGAGCGGACGACGGTGCCCTCCCGCCAGGACTTGAACACCCCCGGCACGTTGGTGACCAGCTCGGAGGCGGTCAGCAGCTCGTAGCCCTCGGCGTAGGCGTGCATCAGGCCGTACTCGATGCCGTTGTGCACCATCTTCGAGTAGTGCCCGGCGCCGACCGGACCGGCGTGCACGAAGCCGAACTCGCCCTCCGGCTTGAGCGCGTTGAAGATCGGCATCAGGCGGTCCACGTGCTCCTGGGCGCCGCCGACCATCAGCCCGTAGCCGTTCTGCCGACCCCAGACGCCGCCGGAGACCCCGACGTCGATGTAGCCGATGCCCCGCTCGTTGAGCCGTTCCGCGCGGGGGGCGTCGTCGCTGAAGCGCGAGTTGCCGCCGTCGATGATGATGTCGCCCTCGCCGAGCACCTCGGCGAGTTCATCGATGGTGGCGTCGGTGACACCGGCGGGCACCATGACCCAGACCGCGCGCGGAGACTCAAGCTTCTCGGCCAGGCCCGCGAGGGTCGTGACGTCGCTGATCTGCGCGTTGTGGTCGAAGCCGACCACCTCGTGCCCGGCGGAACGCAACCGCTCCCGCATGTTGCCGCCCATACGGCCGAGTCCTACCAGCCCGAGCTGCATGTGTTTCTACCTCCGTGGATCTGGGTGTTGCTGGGCGCGATCAGCGCGAGACGCGGATCGGCATGATGAGGTACCGGTACCCCGGAATGACCTCGCCATCCTCGTCCGCGGGCGAGATCACCGCAGGCTTGAAGGCGTCGACGAACGAGAGCACTGCCGTCTGCGAGCCCAGGTTTGCCAGACCGTCGATGAGGTACTGCGGGTTGAAGCCGATGGTCAGCGGGTCACCGGTGAAGGTGGCCTCCATCGCCTCGCTGGCCCGTGCCTCCTCGGAACCGCCGGCCTCGACCACCAGGCCGTCGGCGCTGAAGCTGAGCAGCACCGGGGTGGTCCGCTCGGCGACCAACGCGACCCGCTTGACCACCTCGATGAGCGTGCTGACCGGCACCCGGGCCGCCGCGTTGTGGGTGGCCGGGAAGAGCGAACGCACCGGCGGGTAGTTCGCGCCGTCGAGCAGGCGGCTGGTGGTGCGTCGGGTGCCACCGGCGAGGCCGACCATGCCCTCGCCCGCGGCGCCCTGGGCGAGGGCGAGGGTGACCTCGCCGCCCAGCGGACCGAGGGCCTTGGCGGTGTCGTTCAGGGTGCGGGCCGGCACCAGGGCGTTGATGCTCACCTCGGGGTCGTCCGGCCGCCACTGGATCTCGCGCAGCGCCAACCGGTAACGGTCGGTGGCGAGCATGGACAGCGTGTTGCCGGACAGCTCGACGCGGACGCCGGTCATCATCGGCAGCGTCTCGTCCCGGCCGGCCGCGATGGCCACCTGGGACACGGCGGTGGCGAACGCCGCGGCGTCGACAGTGCCGGCGCTCTGCGGCATCTCGGGCAGCGCGGGGTAGTCCTCCACCGGCATGGTGGGCAGGGTGAACCGCGCGCTGCCGCAGACCAACTCGAGGTGAGCGCCGACCGCGGCGATGTCGACCGGCTTCGCCGGCAGCGCCTTGGTGATCTCGGCGAGCAGGCGGCCGGAGACGAGCGCGGCGCCGTCGGCGTCGCCCTGCACCTCAACGGTCACCTGGCTGGAGACCTCGTAGTCGAACCCGGAAACCCGCAGGTTGCCGTCGGTGACGCGGAGCATCACCCCGGCGAGCACCGGTACGGATGGCCGGTTGGGCAGGCTCTTCGCGGTCCACGCCACGGCCTCGGCGAGCGCGTCGCGCTCCACTCGGAACTTCATCAATGCCTCCGCGTCGACGTCAGCGACAACTCTCTCATGCCGACCGCTGCCTACCGTCCCGCCCGACCGTGCGGGTACCCATCGCACCTTAGGGCGCGGGGGCATCGGCTGTGCGCCCGACCCCATGGATCGTGTCGGTGCTTACCGGCTGATCCGGCAGCGCTCGGCCCAATCCACAGAAAGCCCAACGGTGATGATTGGTTTTTGTTCTCTTAGAAGAGATAACTCATCGTCTTCATCGCACCTGTGCAAACTGTGGAAAAGCCGGGTCTGCGCAGCTCAGACAGGTTATCCACCGGTGATTTAGCTGTGGAGAACCGGGGGTACAACCGGCTCGTGTGTCCACAGCCCGGTCCCGGCGGGCGGTTGTCCACCGTCGTCCACCGGTTGTCCACCGGTAATCCACCGACTTTCTCCCCAGGCCTGTGGATCGCGGTGAAGATCAGCATTGCCGTCATCCCCAGAACCTTCAACAGCTCGTGCACAGGTGGACGGCCGTCGGTGGAAAACGTGACCGTCGTCCCCAGGCGTCCACAGCCTCGTACACAGGGTTTCTCCACAGCCTGTGGGTAACTGGCGGAGGACGGACCGTAGTTATCCACCGACGGTGGATAACGAGCTGTGGACAACGAGTGGGAGTCGAGGCGGTCACGGCCTCGATGCTGTGGCCTCCACCATGTCGAGAGTCCAGCTGTCGGACGAAAAAGAACGCCCGACCGGAGATCCGGCCGGGCGTGTCCCGGGCTGTGCGCGCCGCGACGGCGTCGTACCCCTCAGCTGTTCTGCTTGATCCGGTTGGTCAGC
Organism: Micromonospora sp. NPDC049645; assembly: GCF_040675155.1. Classification (NCBI taxonomy): domain Bacteria; kingdom Bacillati; phylum Actinomycetota; class Actinomycetes; order Micromonosporales; family Micromonosporaceae; genus Micromonospora; species Micromonospora sp. NPDC049645. The sequence goes on along the minus strand of NZ_JBFAOI010000001.1, from coordinate 173,556 downwards.
TCGGCGATCTGGTTGTACAGCGAGCGGCGCTCGGCCATCTGCTGACGGATCTTGCGGTCGGCGTGCATGACCGTGGTGTGGTCCCGGCCGCCGAACGCCTGCCCGATCCGGGGCAGCGACAGCTCGGTCAACTCCCGACACAGGTACATGGCCACCTGGCGGGCGTTGACGAGCACCCGGGACCTCGACTGGCCGCGCAGGTCCTCCAGGCTCACCCCGAAGTAGTCAGCGGTCGAGGCCATGATCTGGTCGGCGTTGATCTCCGGGCCGGCGCCGTCGGGCATGAAGTCCCGAAGCACCTCCTCGGCCAACGACAGCTCGACGGTCGACCGGGTCAGGCTGGCGAACGCGGTCACCCGGATCAGCGCGCCCTCCAGCTCACGGATCGAGTTCGACACCCGGGAGGCGATGAACTCCAACACGTCCGGCGGGGCGTACATCCGCTCCTGCGCCGCCTTCTTCTGCAGGATCGCGATCCGGGTCTCCAGGTCCGGTGGCTGGATGTCGGCCAGCAGGCCCCACTCGAACCGGGTTCGCATCCGGTCCTCAAGGGTGGCGAGCTGGCGCGGCGACCGGTCGGAGGTGATCACGATCTGCTTGTTGGCGTTGTGCAGGGTGTTGAAGGTGTGGAAGAACTCCTCCTGGGTGCGCTCGCGGTTCTCCAGGAACTGGATGTCGTCGATCAACAGGATGTCGACGTCGCGGTAACGCCGCTGGAACGCGCTGGTCTTGTCGTCCCGGAGCGAGTTGATGAAGTCGTTGGTGAATTCCTCGGTCGAGACGTACCGGACCGAGCGGGCGTTGCCGAGCGTGGTGGCGTAGTGCCCGATGGCGTGCAGCAGGTGGGTCTTGCCCAGCCCCGAGTGCCCGTAGATGAACAGCGGGTTGTACGCCTTGGCCGGTGACTCCGCCACCGCCACGCTCGCCGCGTGGGCGAAGCGGTTGGACGAGCCGATGACGAACGTCTCGAACATGTACTTCGGGTTGAGCCGGTTACCGCCGGTGTCGGCACCGGGCAACCGGCGGTCGTCGCGACCACCGGTCCGATGGTCCACCGCGCTACGGCCCGGGCCGCTGTCCGTGCCGCTGTCCCGGGGGAGCGAGCGGATCACGTGCTGGTCGCGCGGCGACGCCGAGTCGTCCCGGTAGCGGGGCTCGTAGGGACGGGTGTCCGGGCCGCGCGGGTCGAGGCGGGCGGCCTGCTCGTCGTAGCCGCGCCGGTCCGGCCCCGGTCGGGGTGAGCGCACGGGTTCCGCGAAGGCGGCGCTGAACAGCGCCTCCTGCCCGTCCCTGCTGGCGGGGATGAGACCCGAGCGATGCCCGTCGACGGTCGGCGCGAGCGGTGGGCCCGCCGGCGCGGGCGGCGCCACCGGATCGGGCGTACGCGCCGGCGACTGCTCCGGGAGCAGCGCGTCGCCGGACGGTCGAGCGCCGTGGTCGTCGTCGAGCGGCGCGGCGCCCGGCCCGTCGAGACCGAGCGGGCCGGCGTCCGGGGCGCTGCGGTAGACCGTGCCGGCCGGTCGCCCGGTGGCATCCTCGGCCACCCGGACGGTGACCGCGACCTGGATCGGTCGGCCGAGCCGGCGGGTGAGCGCCTCGGTGATCGCCGGGCGCAGCCGTGACTCGATCACGTCGCGGGTGAACGCGTCCGGCACCGAGAGCAGTGCGGTGTCCTCGACGATCGCGCGCAGCCGGGTCAGCCGGAGATAGGCACGCTGCTGGGCGGAGATGATCTCGTCGGCCAGCTCGTCGGTCGCCGCTAACCACACTGCGGCAAGGTCGGTCGTACCGGCCACCGTCGTGCCACCCCCTCGCCTCTGCTCCCGGCCGCCGCTGTCTGCCAGCCGGCCGTCCCGGGCCCGCCGCGTTCGCGGGTGGAACAACACCCACCCGGACGGTCGACCGGTGGTCATCCACAAGTTATCCACAGCCTGTGTACCGACCGATTGTGGCCGCCGCCGGACGCGGGTGGGACCTGCCCCTGCCTGAACGGGCGCTGAAGCGGGTTCACCGTGCCGAACGATTCACTGCCTTGTCCGGTCTTGCCTCTGCGACGACCGGAGCTTCCGACGCTCACCGCAATCGGGCACGGTAACAGCGTTGTCCCTGCGCCATCAACCGGCGACGCCGCGGCACCCTTGTCGGCATCAGCGAAAACCGCCCTTCGGCCTCGGGCGCGTCCTGTTGTCCCCCGCTCGGGGTGTTTGACGGTCATTGCCCCCCTGCGTAGGCTGGAACGGCTGCTTTCTCGCCCTCTGCTAGGGTGATGGGTGCTTGCTGTCCGCGGTCGCATCCCCGCATCGCCGAGGTCCCGCTCCGCCGGACAGCACCGATCGTGGGCCACCGTCGAGGTGGCCTGGACCACCACACGACCCCGGCGATCCCGTCGCGCGGGGCGCGTACGAAAACGGAGAGCCTGACGTGAGCAAGCGCACCTACCAGCCGAACAACCGCCGGCGCGCGAAGACCCACGGCTTCCGGCTGCGCATGCGCACCCGTGCCGGCCGTGCCATCCTGTCGAGCCGTCGCGCCAAGGGTCGCACCACCCTGTCGGCCTGAGCCGACCGGGCCGGTCCAGGGGACGTGGGCAGTCGTGCTGGCCGCCGCACAGCGACTGCGGCGCAGCACTGACTTCGCCGCAGCGGTTCGCGGTGGCCGACGCGCCGGACGTGGCGCCGTCGTGGTCCACCTGGCCATGCCGGTGACCGCCGACCCCAGCACACCGACCTTGCCGGAGCCGGCACGAGACACCAGTGCGGATCAGTCGTCCGTGCCGTCCCGTGCCGGCTTCGTCGTGTCCAAGGCGGTCGGCAACGCGGTGACCCGCAACCGGGTCCGGCGCCGACTGCGCGCGCTGGTCCGGGAACGGTTGACCGCCCTGCCCGCCGGCAGCACGCTGGTCGTCCGGGCGCTCCCCGCCGCGGCGCAGGCGTCGTACCCCCGGCTCGCCACGGACCTGGACGCCGCCATCGCGGTCGCCCGGTCGCCCCGCGAGCGGCGGTCTCGATGAGCGGCCCCGACCAGACCAGCCCACGCCCGTCGACAACCGGTGCCAAGGTGCTGATCGCGCCCATCATCGCGTACCGTCGGTGGATAAGTCCGGCACTGCCGGCCCGCTGTCGGTTCTACCCGTCGTGCAGCGCGTACGCCCAGGAGGCGGTCGCCCGGCACGGCGCGCTCCGGGGAGCTGTGCTGGCGGTCCGGCGGTTGTTGCGCTGCCACCCCTTTCACCCTGGTGGATATGACCCGGTGCCGGAGCCGGGCGGCCGCCGCCGTGCTGATGTGACTGGAGCCCCGAATTGAGTCTGAGTCTCGACTGGATCTACTACGCGATTTCGTGGATCCTGCTGACCTGGCACTCTGCCTGGGACGCCATCGGGGTGCCGGTCGGCGCGGTGATCGGCACCAACTTCGCCTGGATCCTGTCGATCATCTTCCTGGTGGTCACCGTCCGGGTGATCCTGTTCCCGGTCTTCGTCAAACAGATCAAGTCGCAGCGGGCGATGCAGGCGCTCCAGCCCAAGGTCAAGGAGCTTCAGGAGAAGCACAAGGGTGACCGGGAGACGCTCCAGAAAGAAATGATGGAGCTGTACAAGAAGGAGAAGGCCAACCCGCTGATGGGTTGCCTTCCGATGTTCCTTCAGATCCCGGTCTTCCTCGGCCTCTTCCACGTGCTTCGGCGGCTCGACCCGGACAAGCAGAACAAGACGCTCTACGGCTGGACCGTCGACCAGTTCCAGAGCGCCTCGCAGGCGAAGCTCTTCACCGCCCCGATCGCCGGCAAGTTCGGCTCCACGGCCGACGAGCTGGCCAGCCTCGGCGCCAACGGCAGCACCGTCAAGATCATTGCTGGTGTCCTGGTCCTGGTCATGATCGCGACCACCTACCTGACCAGCCGTCAGATGATCCTCAAGACCGGCTGGGCGGAGGACCCGCAGCAGCGGATGATCCAGCGACTGATGCTCTACGGCATCCCCGCGTCGCTGCTGATCTCCGGCGCGATCTTCCCGATCGGCGTCATCATCTACTGGGTCACCAACAACCTCTTCACCCTCGGCCAGCAGCAGTGGGTGCTGCGGAAGTTCCCGCCGCCGGTAACCGCCAAGAAGGCCGTCGCCCCCGCCGCCTCCCGTAACCCGGTGCAGCCCGCCAAGACCGGCGGTCTGTTCGGTCGTGGCAAGGCGGCCCCGCCCGCACCGGTCAAGGCGACCGCGCCCAAGGTGGCCGGGCCGAAGCCGGGTGCCAAGCCGGTGAACAACCCGAAGAAGAGTCGCCCCGCCAAGCGGCAGGGCTAACCGGTACGGGCCGCCGTCGGAGCACCGGCGGCGGCCCGTTCCGCACCCGCGCAGCCGCCGTACGGCCGGCGCCGGGTGGAACCGACCGCGCACCGCGCGGCCACGGGCGACACTGCCCGTACAGACGTGCCCGTGGGCACCGGTGACCTCCAGCCGGCCCCGGGAAACCAGTCGGACCCGACGGTCCGGCCGAGCGAGTACGGAGATGAGACCGTGACCGAGACCAGCATCCCCCGCGCCGAGCAGTCCCTGGACGAGGAGGAGACCGCGACGCTCGCGGTGGACGGCGACGACGCCGACGACACCGACGCCGACGACGCCGACGACACCGAGGCCGACGACAGCACCACCGCTGGCACCCGGGCAAAGAAGGCTGTGGGCGAGGGCGACCTGTTCCGGCAGAGCGAGATCGCCGCTGACTACGTGGAGGGCCTGCTCGACATCCTCGACTACGACGGCGACATCGACGAGTTGGTCTCCGCCGGCCGTCCGATGGTCGAGGTGGTCGGCGAGCGACTGCAGAACCTGGTCGGCCAGCGCGGCGCCACCCTGGAGGCGCTTCAGGAGTTGACCCGCCTCGCCGTCTTCCGGCAGACCGGCACGCCGAGCCGGCTGCTGCTCGACGTCGGTGGTTACCGGGCCAACCGCCGCAAGGAACTCGCCGCGGTCGCCAAGAACGCCGTCGAGAAGGTCAAGGAGTACGGCGAGCCGGTTCGCCTGGAGGCGATGTCCGCGTTCGAGCGCAAGTGCGTGCACGACGTCGTCAACGCCATGTCCGGCGTGGCCAGCGAGTCCGAGGGCGTGGAGCCGAACCGGCGCATCGTCGTACGGCCGGCGGACTGACCGGGTGACCCACGACGACATCACGGCCAACGCCGTGTCCGGCCCGGGCGGTACGCCGCCCGGGCCGTCCGCTGTCCGGCCTGACACCTCCGACGCCGAAGCGACCGGCCGCGACGCCGCCCCGTCGCCGGCCGACGCGGCGTTGCCGCCCGAGCTGGCTCCGGCCGCGCTGACCCTCTTCGGTGATCGTCTCGACCTGGCCGCCGCGTACGCCGAACTGCTCGCCACCGACGGGGTGGTCCGCGGCCTGATCGGTCCCCGGGAGGCACCTCGCATCTGGGATCGGCACCTGCTCAACTGCGCGGCGGTCGCCGAGCGGATCCCGACCGACGCGACGGTGCTCGACGTCGGGTCCGGTGCTGGTCTGCCGGGTCTCGTCCTGGCCATCGCCCGTCCCGATCTCACGGTCACTCTGATCGAGCCGCTGGCCCGACGGACGTCGTTCCTGATCGAGGTCGTCGAGCGACTCGGCCTGGCCAGGTCGGTGCGGGTGTTCCGCGGCCGGGCCGACGAGGCGGCCAGCGGGTCGAGCGGCCGGGAGCCGATCAGCGGGGACGTGGTGACCGCCCGCGCGGTCGCGCCGCTGGATCGGCTGGCCGGCTGGAGCCTCCCGCTCGCGGTTCGCGGTGGCCGGCTGCTGGCGCTCAAGGGTTCGTCCGCCGCGGCCGAGATCGAGGAGCACGCCGAGGTGGTGGCGCGACTCGGTGGCGGGGAGCCTGCCGTGCGGCTCTGCGGCGTCGGGGTGATCGATCCGCCGACCACGGTGGTGGAGATCGTGCGTGAGCGGATGGTCGGTCCGCCCCGCCCGGCGACCAAGAAGCGTGCCCGCAGCGGGCGCTCCCGCCGAGGCTGACACTTCGCGCCATCGGGCTTCCGGCCGGTGGGTTGCCTCGTTGTACCGGTACGGATGGACGAGGGGATGAGAACCCGACGTGGACCGGCCGCGCCCGTCCGCCGTAGGCTGACCGCGCGTCGATAGTGTGGAGCGGGTGACGGACGTCGCGGGTCTCCGACCGCTCCCTTGGGCCGTACGCTCCGGGATGCGGGCGTGGATGCGGCCAAGTTGACCGGGGCGCGGACCGACCATCCGAAGCGGGCAGGGATGACAGGTGCATGACGACGGCAGGTACGACGATCCACGCGTGACCGGGTCGACCAGCGATCCCGTTTCACGTGAAACCGACTACCCAAGCTGGTCGCCCGGCGCGACCGGGCCATCGACCCGACCTACGGACAGCGATCCGCCGACGGTGTTCGATCAATCCGTGGCGGCCGGGCGATCGGAGGATTCCGCCGTTCCCGAGCCGGCGGGCGTTCGCCGGTCGGGCGAGGGACCGAGTCGACCGGTCAACGCCGCCGAGGTGCGGTCGACCTCGGGTCGCCGCAACACCGCCGCGGCGGTTCGCTTCGAGCCGGCGGTTCCGCATCAACCCACTGCGGCTGTCGTTCGGGACGCCGCGCCGGTGGTCGCCGATGCGCCGGTCGCTTCGACCGAGTCGTTGGCTGCCGTTGCTGCCGACCCCACGTACGTTTCACGTGAAACCCCGACGCGCGAAGAGGATGACCCACCGTTGGCTATGGAGGCGATGCGCGCCGTGCAGATCCTGAATCCCAGTGGCGAGGTGACCATGCCTCGGCCGGACCGGACCCGGGTCATGTGCGTCGCCAACCAGAAGGGCGGCGTGGGTAAGACCACCACCACCGTCAACCTTGCGGTGGCGCTCGCCCTGCACGGCAACCGGGTGCTCGTGGTGGACCTCGATCCGCAGGGCAATGCCTCGACCGGGCTCAACGTCCCGCACCACACCGGCATCCCGGACGTCTACGACTGCCTGATCAACAGCGTGCCGCTGGCCGAGGTGGCACAGGCGGTCGAGGGCATCCCCAACCTGTGGTGCGTACCCGCGACCATCGACCTGGCCGGCGCCGAGATCGAGTTGGTGTCGGTGGTGGCACGGGAGTCGCGGCTGGACCGGGCGATCGCCGCCTACCCGGGCGAGTTCGACTACGTGTTCATCGACTGCCCGCCCTCGCTCGGGCTGCTCACGGTCAACGCTCTGGTTGCCGCGCAGGAGGTGCTGATCCCGATCCAGTGTGAGTACTACGCGCTGGAGGGGCTCAACCAGTTGATCAATAACATCAACCTGGTGCGCCAACACCTCAACCCGAAGCTCGACGTCTCCACCATCCTGCTGACCATGTACGACCGCCGTACCCGGCTGGCCGACGCCGTCGAGCAGGACGTCCGCAACCACTTCGGCGACAAGGTTCTCCAGGCGGTCATCCCCCGCAACGTCCGGGTCTCGGAGGCACCGAGCTACGGCCAGTCGGTGATGACCTACGATCCCGGTTCGCGGGGTGCCACGAGTTACTTCGAGGCCGCCCAGGAGATCGCCGAGCGAGGCGTCAAGGAGCCGGTGGGCCGGAATGCGTAGTGCGGACGAGTCGCTGGGAGGCGTGGCATGAAGAACCGTCCTCGGGGCGGTCTGGGTAGGGGCCTGGGGGCGCTGATCCCGACCGGACCGGCGCCGGGTGCCGTCGGCACCGCGACGGCCGAGCCGGAGCACGAGCACGTGGACGACGCGGTCTCCGCGACGGTCTCCACCGTGCCCGCCGGAGCGCCGGTTCTGGAACCGGAGCCCGCGCTCAGCCCGGTGCCGGGCGCGCGATTCGCGGAGATCCCGGTCGACGCGATCATGCCCAACCCGAAGCAGCCCCGCCAGGTCTTCGACGAGGAGGCGTTGGAGGAGCTGAAGACCTCGATCCAGGAGGTCGGCTTCCTCCAGCCCATCGTCGTCCGACAGCTCGACGACGAGAAGTACGAACTGGTGATGGGCGAGCGGCGCTGGCGTGCCGCCCAGGCGGTGGGGCGGGAGAGCATCCCGGCGATCGTCCGGGACACCCGCGACGACGCCATGCTCCGCGATGCCCTTCTCGAGAACATCCACCGAGCCAACCTGAACCCTCTGGAAGAGGCCGCCGCCTACCAGCAACTGCTGGAGGAGTTCGGGGCCACCCACGAGGAGTTGGCTCGTCGGATCGGCCGGAGCCGCCCGCAGATCTCCAACACCATCCGACTGCTGAACTTGCCCGCACAGGTGCAACGCCGGGTCGCCGCCGGCATCCTGTCGGCGGGGCACGCCCGCGCTCTGCTGAGCCTCGACGAGGCCGAGGCGCAGGAGCAGTTGGCGCTGCGGATCGTGGCCGAGGGCCTCTCGGTCCGAGCGACCGAGGAGATCGTGGCCCTGACGCTGAACGACGGGCCGGCGAAGGGCCAGACGGCGAAGCGGCGACCCAAGGCACACGCGCCGGCCCTGACCGATCTCGCCGACCGGCTGTCCGACCGATTCGACACTCGGGTGAAGGTGGACATCGGTCGGAGCAAGGGCAAGATCACGATCGAGTTCGCGACGGTGGACGACCTCGAGCGGATCGTCGGAATCATCGGTGTGCAGCAGGAGGAGGAGAGCGGGGACTGAGCCCGCCCTCTCCTTCCACGGCCGCGCTACCCGCAGGGGGCGCGGCCGTTCTGCGTCCCGGGTCGCCGCGTTTCACGTGAAACAGTCGGCGGTCCCGCCTGGACCGGTCGGCGTGTACGACGAAGGTCCGTCTTTGGCTCGCTCGGCTAGCCCGGCGACAGCACGGTGGTCAAGAGCGACGACGTGACCCCGCTCGGACGACGAGGACTTTCGGAGCCGTGCTCGGGCCGGCTCGCGGTGGGCCCGCACTTTCGCTGGCGCAGTCGCCGAGGCGCGATCGGATTACGCGGTCGGATTACGCGGTCGGCGAGCGCTTCGACGGTGAGTTAGGGGCAACCGCCGGCCTCCGACGCCGATGGGTCGACGCGGGATGGACGAGGGGCGAGGGGTTGCGGGACGAGGGCGCGGTGCGTGTGCGTGCGCGCTGAGAGCGTGCTTCCCGGGCACGGGGCGAGTGGGTACGCGCCGAGAGCCTGTTTCCCGGAGCGTGTGGATAAGGGGCGAGGCGCGGTGAGTGCGTGCACGGCAAGGCATCCACTCCGGACGTGGGTGATGAGGGCGTGGGGAGGCGGGTGATGAGGCTCGGGAGAGTGAACGCCGGACGGCGGCGAAGGGAGCGTGGCGGGCCGCGTGCGCGACGAGGGCGTGCGAAGAGTGCATGGGTGGCGACTGCGGGGGCGCGCTTGGGTCGGACACGGGTGCATGGGCGGCGGTCGCATCGGCGGCGACCGCGTGAGGCACGGGTGCCGGTCAGCGTGACGCGGCCCGCCAAGCGGATGAGTGTGCGACGCGTTGAGCCATGGCTAGCGAGCCTCGATCAACCCGAAGATGGCCTTACCCCGCTACTCCTACGACCCGCCGGGGCGAGCGCCGTCGAGCACCATCCAGCGGTAGTCCCCACACGCGTCGCAGAAGGCCCGGCATGGTCCAATCGACCGCAACCACCCCCTGCCCCGCCCGACGCGTCAGCGAGCCGCTGAGTGGCTCGCAATGCATCTTCCGCGCTGCCGTCGAGCGTGCCCAGGTTCGCGCTGCGATCCGTCTCGGTGGGTGCCTGTACGAGGTGCACCTGACGGAGTCGGCCGACGTGCCAAGCAGTTCCGTTCGCGCGGCGCTCTCGGCTGTCCCGTTTCACGTGAAACGGGACCACCCCACTCGCGAGGGCTGACCGATCCCAAGGCCACGTGACGGCTCGGAGCGAGTCGTCCGCCGCGTCCGGGAGGCCCCGCGGCGGTGCCGCAGGTTCGAGCTGTGCCGCCTGACCGCCACGCCCCGGTGTGATCGGAACACCTCCGTTCGGCCTCCTCCCCGGTGATCAGTCAAGCCCGCCAAATTGGTGGCTGCGACAACGACCGACCGACCGAAAAGTTATCCACACCGGTTGTCCACAGGCACCCCTCGTTTCACGTGAAACAGCGCGTGGGAGTGGGTGTGGGCCTGTGGATGACGGCCTGTGTTCAGGATCTCGGCAGCCTGTGGATATCGCCTCTGAGTGCCCACGCAACCACACGGCTCCGGTCGACGGCGGGGCGCCGATCCGCTGGCCCGGGACCACTCGAACAGGTAGGGACAGCGGTGCCAGACTCGGTTAGGGTCAGCGTCGTGCACGACACCCCTCCCTCAGTCCCGGACTTCACCCAGTGGCCGTCATTCCCCTTCGAGGGTGACCTCCGCGTGAAGCAACTCGATGATCCGGTCCCGGTCGAACCGCCCCGGAAGGGCGAGGGTCTCCGGGAATGCACCGCCTGCAACGCACCCGACGACGCCTACATCTGGGTGGGCGAGCGGTGGCGGGTCCGCGCGATGGACCGGCCCACCGGGCTGCCCATGGTGCTCATCCTGGAATCGCGCACCCACCTCGACCTCGGTGACCTGCCGAACCTGCTGGCCGCCGAGTTGGGCGTGATGACCGTACGTCTGGAACGGGCCATCCGGTCTCTCGACGGGGTGGCGCGGGTGCACGTCAATCGGTGGGGCGACGGCTCGGCTCACCTGCACATGTGGTTCCTCGCCCGACCGTACGGCCGCCTTCAGCTGCGGGGCACCTTCCTGTCCCTGTGGGACTCGATCCTGCCGCCGATCTCCGAGGCGCAGTGGCGGGAAAATCTGGCGCTCGTCGCGGCCTGGCTCGCCGAGTTCGGTGGCCGTCCGCTCGCCGAACCGCCCCGCATCCAATGGCAGGCGCCGTCGAGCCTGCTGGCCCAGTCCGCTGCCGCGGACGCCGCTGCCGCAGCGGAGGCAGCAGCCGCAGCCGCAGCCGAAGCGGTCTCGGTCATCGAGGCGGCCGAGGAGATCCCGGAACCAGCGCTCGACTTCAGTCCCGATTCGACCGACGCCGACGGCCCGCCCCCGAGCGATTCGGTAGCCGCAGACACCGCCGACGGCTCGACGGCGACCACCGCCGCCGACTGGACGGTCGAGCCCGCTCGACCGGCGACGGTCACCGGTCCGGCGACTGAATCCGCTCGGCCGGCATCCGCAACCACCCTGCCGGGCACGCAGTTCGCCGGCGTACCGAACTCCGCCGCCCGGGACTCCGCCGACGCCACTCGGGGCTCCGCTGACGGGGACCCCGCCACTCGGGACCCCGCCACTCGGGACCCTGCCACTCGGGACTCCACCAACGAAGACTCCGCCGCACCCTCCGGCAGCACAGCGTCCGGCAGCACAGCGTCCGGCAGCACAGCCGTCGCCACTGCGGAGACGCCCACCGGTGGATCACACCACCGCCCGGAAGCGGCACCCAACAACGGCCCGCAGGTCGGTCCGACCACCGGCAGGCCCGACGTCGGCCCAATGAGCGGACGAGCCGACGAGCCCACCTCGGGTGCCGCCAACACGGCAGCCTTCGACCCCGCCAACGGCGGCGAGGTCGTCGGGGAGAGCGCCGCCCGGGACGCCAACACCCCGGGCGCAACGCCGGACACGACCGCACGGAGCAATGGCAGCGACACACCCGACGTACGCGCGAGCCAATGAGCCGGAGCCGACCATGAGCTTGGCCCGACCGGCCAACCTCATGGTCGGCCTGCGGGGCCCCGCGATTTGAGGGCTCGGCGGATGGGTCAGTGGGTGGTGAGGCGGGCGGCTGCCCGGGCGACCAGGGTGCCGAGGAGCCGGCCGAAGTCCAGACCCGCCGCCTGCACGGCGAGCGGGAGCAGTGATGTCTCCGTCATGCCCGGCGAGACGTTGACCTCCAGCACGTGCGGCTGACCGGCCGCGTCCACGATCACGTCGACGCGTGAGAGATCCCGCAGACCGAGCGCGGTGTGCGCGGCGAGGGCCACGTCGGCGACCGTGGCAGCCACCTCCGGATCCAGCCGGGCGGGGGCGTGCCAGGTGGTCCGTCCCGCCGTGTAGCGGGCGGCGTAGTCGTACACGCCGTTGCGCGGCACGATCTCCACCGGCGGCAGCGCCTGCGGGCCGTCGCCCAGGTCGACGACGGAGACCGCCACGTCCATCCCCGGCACGTACCGCTCCACGAGAGCGGTGGAGTAGTACGCAAAGCAGCCGACCATCGCGGCGGGCAGCGCCGCGGCGTCCCGGACCACCGCGCCGCCCAGCCCGGACCCGCCCTGTGCCGGCTTGACCATGAGGGGCAGGCCCAGACGGTCGACGATCCGGTCCAGTACGGCGACCGCGCCCAACTCGGAGAAACGATCGTGCGGGAGGGCCACCCAGTCCGGGGTGGGAATGCCGGCCTCGCGGAGCACCGCCTTGGCCGAGGGCTTGTCCCAGGCGACCCGGGAGGCGCGAGCGTCGCAGCCGACGTACGGGATGTCGCACAGATCCAGCACCCCGCGCAGGGAGCCGTCCTCGCCGGTGGCACCGTGCAGTGCGATCACCACCGCGTCCGGCGGATCGGCCTGGAGGGCCGGGAGCAGCGCCACGTCCGCGTCCCGCAGCTCGGCCTCCACCCCGACGGCACGCAGCGCGTCGAGCACCCGACGCCCGGAGCGCAGTGACACGTCCCGTTCGTAGGAGAGCCCACCCGCGAGCACCACGACGCGCAGGTCGGCCGAGACGGCGGAATCGGTCACGAGGAGGCGCTCGGCGGTCGTACCCATGCCGGCATCATGCCAAGTCGGGCCCGGGTACGTCCGAGCCGGCCTGGCCGCGACGGCCGGCCGCGCCACCCACGGGGCCGAAGACCCGGCGCATGGCGATCTCCTGCTCCATCACACCGGCCAACCGGCGGACGCCCTCACGGATCCGCTCCGGCGGCGGGAAGCTGAAATTGAGCCGCATGGAGCCGGTGCCGGTGCCGTCGGCGTAGAAGCCGGTACCGGGCACGTAGGCGACCCGGGCGGCGACCGCTCGCGGCATCATGGCCTTCGAGTCGAGCCCTTCCGGCAGGGTGGCCCACACGAAGAGACCGCCGGCCGGCGTGGTCCAGCTGGTGCCCTCCGGCATCAGGTCGGCCATCGCGTCGAGCAGGGCGTCCCGGCGTTCCCGGTAGACCTCGCGATAGACCTTGAGCTGCTGACGCCAGGGCATCGTGCTCAGATAGGTGGCCACCGCGGCCTGGGCGTAGCCGCTGGGGCAGAGAATCTGCGCCTCGCTGGCGATGACCAGTTTGTCGCGCACCGCGTGCGGCGCCAGGATCCAGCCGACCCGCAGCCCGGGGGCGAAGGTCTTGGAGAAGGTGCTGAGGTAGAAGACGCCGTCGCGGCGGCGGGCCCGCAGGGGCGCCGGGGCCTCACCCTCGAAACCCAGCTGACCGTACGGGTCGTCCTCGACCACGAGCAGGCCGGCACGCTCGCAGATGTCGAGCACCCGTTCCCGGCGCTCCTCGCTGAGCGTCACGCCGGCCGGGTTCTGGTAGGTGGGGATGGTGTAGAGGAACTTGACCCGCCGGCCCGCCCGGGCCAGGTCGGCGATCGCCACTTCCAGGGCCTCCGGGATCAGCCCGTCCGCGTCCATGGGTACGTGGACGACCTGCGCCTGGGCGGCCTGAAAGACGCCGAGCGCACCGACGTACGTGGGCCCCTCGGCGAGCACCACGTCACCCGGGTCGAGGAACAGTCGGGCCACCAGGTCCAGTGCCTGCTGCCCGCCCACGGTGACCACGACGTCTTCCGGGGAGGCACCGCACGCGGCGTCGATGCCGGAGAGCGCCATCACCTCGCAGATCCGCTCGCGCAGCTCGAGGGTGCCCTGACCGATGCCGTACTGGAGGGTGGTCACGCCGTGCTCGGAGCCGAGCCGGCCGAGCATCTCGCCGACCGCGTCCAGCGGAAGAGCGGCGATGTACGGTGCGCCGCCGGCGAGCGAGACGACCTCCGGGCGACTGGCCACCGCGAACAATGCTCGGATCTCGGAGGCGGTCATCCCGCGTACCCGCCGGGCGTACCGGTCGGTGTAGTCGTCGAGCGTCGTGCCGGTCATGACCTCACCTCGATCGCTGCTCGGGTGGCTCCCGCTCCGGGTACCCCACACGCCGCTGACCATGGCGGCAGGCACACCGATTGTCGATCCTAGTCGGCCACGATCGGGTTGCCGCCGTGCCGGAGCGGATCGACCACATGGCGGACGATCCTCGCCGCCCCCGGTGTGGTGAGCATTCGCGCGTCCCCTCCCGCTTCGCCGATCGGCGGCGTACGATCGCTCGTCGGGGGCAGGAAGGCGGCGCTGTCGTTCCATGCCGGTCTCACCACCGAGCCTATTGTGGGGATGCTCCATATGTCGCGACGTCTGGTCAGCCTGACCCTCGACACGTTGGAAGACCTCCCACGCCCGTGCCGGCAGTGCGTCTACTGGGAGCTCGATCCGGTCTCCGCGGACCGCGCCTGCGCTGCCGGCGATCCGGGCCTGGAGAAGGAGGCGTGGGTCTCCCAGACACTGTTGGAATGGGGCTCCTGCGGCAAGCTCGCCTACGTCGACGGCATGCCGGCCGGCTTCGTGACGTACGCCCCGCCCGCCTACGTGCCCCGGTCGATGGCGTTCCCGACCTCACCGGTCTCTGCGGACGCGGTGCTGTTGATGACCGCCAACGTGGTCGCCGCGTTCGCCGGCGGTGGGTTGGGTCGGATGCTCGTGCAGGGTGTCGCCCGAGACCTGACCAAGCGCGGGATCAAGGCCATCGAGGCGTTCGGCGACGCCAAGTTCGGCGACGCGGACGACCCGGCCGGCGGCTGTGTGGCGCCTGTCGACTTCTTCCTCTCCGTGGGCTTCAAAACCGTACGTCCGCATCCGCGTTTCCCCCGGCTGCGCCTTGAGCTGCGTACCGCGCTGAGCTGGAAGTCCGACGTCGAGTACGCGCTGGAGAAGCTGCTCGGGTCGATGAGCCCGGAGACCCTGCTCCGACCGGTGCGCCCCGCCCCGGCCACCCGCTCCACCAACGGCTGACCGACCGCGACATCGCGGTTGACCGTCCGCCCGGCGGCGGATCAGTCGACCACCGTGCCGGCGGCCACGACGGCGCGCAGTTCACTGACGTCGAGCGACCCGGTCGGTACGTCCCGTTCGATCGGGTAGTACATCCGCTGCACCGCGGCCACGATGGCCTCCACCACACGGTCTCGGAACCGGGGGTCGACAAGGTGGGCGCGGTCGCTCGGCGAGGTGAGATAGCCGACCTCGACCCGAACGGCGGGCATCCGTGTCAGTCGCAGCAGTTCCCACGTCTTGGCGTGGGTCCGGCAGTCCCGCAGCCCGGTGCGGGCCACGATCTCCCGTTGCACCAGCCCGGCCAGGCGTTCGCCGGTCGCCGAGGTCACGCCGTTGTCGGTGCCGTAGTGGTAGGTCGCCACGCCTTCCGCGTCCGGGTTGGCGTGGCCGTCCAGGTGCAGCGAGATGAACACGTCGGCGCCGAGCGAGTTGGCCAGCAGAGCCCGGTCGGTGTCCGGCAGGCAACTGTCGGGCGACGGCCCCCGGGTGAGCTGCACCCGCACCCCGGAGGCGGCGAGTCGCCCCTCCAGGCGGCTGGCCAGGTCGTGCACCAGGTCCGCCTCCGTCCAGCGCAGCGACCCGTCGGGCACCACCATGCCGGGATCGGTGCCCCCGTGCCCGGGGTCGATGACGACCGTCTTGCCGACCAGCGCCGGCCCGGACTGTCGGATCGCGTCGGATTCGCGTAGCCACTGCGGGCGGCCACCGACCACCTTGCGGCCGATCCGGCGGAGCGCGTTCATGGTGTGCGGGCCGCAGGAGCCGTCGGGGGTGAGCCCGACCTCGCGCTGGAACTGGGCCACCGCCCGGGACGTCCGGACACCGTAGATGGCGTCCGCTCGGCCCACGTCGTACCCCATCTCCAGGAGCCGCTCCTGCAGTGACCGGACGTCCTCGCCGGTGAGCGGTTCGGGGACCGCGTGGTAGAGGGTGCGGGCGCCGAGCCGCCAGCGGGCGGCGTCCAGAGCGCGCCAGGTCTCCGCCCCGACCCGGCCGTCCACGCTGAGCCCCCGCGACTGCTGGAACGCGCGGACCGCCCGCTCGGTGTCCAGGTCGAACTCGTCGGTCTGCGGGCCGGCGGCGGTGAGCAGGTCGAGGCCGGTCAGGATGGTACGGATCTCCGTGACCGCTGGTCCCCGGTCACCGGGTCGGATCGGACGCACGCACGACCCCCTCTGCACGACGCTGGCTGGCCGGGCGGCCCAGGCTTGAGGCTATGCGCTCCGGGGCGGCCAGGTGGCTGGGCCGGGAAATACGTCGACGAGGGCGGGCCGGAAGACACCGCACCCCGCACCCGCTGGGCGGGTACGGGGTGCGGTTGACGTTTTCTGCTGGTCAGAGGGCCGATTCGATGAGCCGGACCAGCTCGCCCTTCGGCTTGGCGCCGGCGATCGACTGCACCGGCTGACCGTTCTTGAAGACGGTCAGCGTCGGCACCGACATCACCCGGTAGGCGCGGGCGGTCTCCGGGTTCTCGTCGATGTTGAGCTTGACGATGGTGACCTGGTCACCCATCTCCCGGGCGATCTCCTCGAGCAGCGGCGACACCTTGCGGCACGGCCCGCACCACTCCGCCCAGAAGTCCACCAGCACCGGCTTGTCGGCCTGTAGCACGTCAGCGACGAAGCTCTTGTCCGTGACCGCCTTGGTTGTTCCCACTGTGCCCCTCCTCCGGGATGTGTTCTTGTTTCAGCTGAGCGTCGCGATGAACCGCTCGGCGTCGAGCGCGGCGGCACAACCGGTGCCGGCCGCGGTGATCGCCTGACGGTAGGTGTGGTCGACCACGTCGCCGGCGGCGAAGACGCCGGGCACGTTGGTACGGGTGCTCGGGGCGTGGACCTTCACGTAGCCCTCGTCGTCCAGCTCGACCTGACCCTGGAACAGCTCGCTGCGGGGGTCGTGACCGATGGCGACGAAGACGCCGGTCACGTCCATCACCTTGGTCTCACCGGTGTGCACGTTGCGGACGCGTACGCCGGTGACCTTGCCGTCCTCGCCGAGGATCTCCTCGACGGTGCTGTTCCACTCGACCTTGATCTTCTCGTTGCTCAGCGCCCGATCGGCCATGATCTTGCTGGCCCGGAAGGAGTCGCGGCGGTGGATGATGGTGACCGACTCGGCGAAGCGGGTGAGGAAGGTGGCCTCCTCCATCGCCGAGTCGCCGCCGCCGACGACCACGATGTGCTGGTTGCGGAAGAAGAAGCCGTCACAGGTGGCACACGCGGAGACGCCGTGGCCCAGGTATTCCTGCTCACCGGGCACGCCCAGCGGACGCCACGCCGAACCGGTGGAGAGGATGACGGATCGCGCCCGGTAGGCGGTCTCGCCCACCCAGACGGTGCTCACCGCGCCGGAGCCGGCGTCGCCGGTGTCGACCAGCTCGACCCGGGTCACGTCGTCGGTGAGGAACTCGGCGCCGAACCGCTCGGCCTGCTTGCGCATGTTGTCCATCAGCTCGGGGCCGAGGATGCCGTCAGCGAAGCCGGGGAAGTTTTCCACCTCGGTCGTGGTCATCAGCGCGCCACCGGACTGCACGCCCTCAATGATCAGCGGCTTCAGGTTGGCGCGTGCGGCGTAGACCGCCGCTGTGTAGCCGGCCGGCCCGGAGCCGATGATGATCAGGTTGCGGACCTCGTCCACTGCCGTCTCCCGAGTTGTGTGTGTTCGGCGTCGGCGCGAGCACCGATGCTGATCCGAGTTGCCGACGCCTGGGTGGGGCCGGCAGCTGACTTCCAGAACGTCATCGTACGAACCGGGGATTCCCGAGCCGGGCATCCGGTGGGTCAGGTCACGTGGGCGGTCATCGTGCCGTTGACCGTGGATTCACCCTACCCGCGCCGAATACCGGCTGTCCGAGCCGGACCCGGGCACTCCGCACTCCGGGCCGCTCACCCAGGCCCACCGGGCTCCGGTCGCGTCGGTGAACCGAACGACCAGCGCCTGATCGCCCTGGAACCGTGCGTAGTCGATCACCTCGACCACCAACGGGGCGGCCCCGTGCTCCGCCGCGACGCTGGCCAGGCAGGTGGTCAGCGCGACCTCGTCGGTCAGCCGGGCCAGCTGGTCCGACCCGTCGGGCGAGCGGCGTCGTTCGTCCTTGGTATCCACCTCCGGCTGCCCACCGGGGGCGTTGCCAGTCGCCCGGCTGGCACCCGGTGCGCTCGGACCGGAGGTGCCATAGGCGTTGCCGAGGGTCTGCGGGGTGAAGTTCGTGCCGCTGTGCAGTGCTGGCCCGGTGGTGCGGACCGTCCCGGCACCCGCGACGCCCTCGGGCGCGCTGGCCGGGTGGTCCAGGGCGCTGGTGGCAGCGGAATCGTCCGATGCCCGCATCGACAGCTGGTTGAGACCCAGGGCGACCGCGATGACGGCGATCGCGCCGGCGGCCAGGGGCGCGCCACGGCGGGCCCAGCCGCGCTGGCGGCGGCCCGGACCGGTGGACGCCCCGCGCCCCGACCCGGCAGGGGTGGGGGCGGCCGGTCGACGACCGGCCCCGCCCTGCACCGGCACGACCAGCGGCGTCGCGGCGTCGCCGCCCGAGTCGGCCCTGGGCGTGGTGGTCGCTTCCCCGTCGGTCGAGGATTCGCTCGGCGGTTCGGCGGTCAGCGCGGCCACCAGACGGTCGGCGATCGTCTGCGGCATCTCCGGGGATGGCTCGGCCCAACGGGTCAGCTCCGCCCGGACCTCCGTCACGGCGAGGGCCAGCAGCGCGTACGCCTCGGCCCAGGCCGGGTCCGCGGACACCAACTGGTCGACCTCGTTCTGCTGCGGGGTGCCTTCCAACGCCCCGCCGAGGTAGTCGGCGAGGAGGTCGACATCGACCTCTCGGAACCCCTCGGTCGTCACGTTTCCTCCTGGTTGGCGTCCCGCCGGTATCGGCCCGACCCCGATCCGACGCCCTCCACCGGGCCGGGGTTCCCCGGCGTGACGCCGGGCACGCCGGTGATCGGGGAAGACGGGTCCGGACGGGTCGAAGGCGTCGCGACGACGGGGCGAAGATGCCCGAGCAGCACGGCCAGTCGCGCCCGGCCCCGGGCACACCGGCTCTTCACCGTCCCCTCGGCGACGCCGAGGATGCGGGCGACCTCGGCGACCGAGTAGCCCTGAACGTCCACCAGCACCAGCGCGGCGCGTTGCTCAAGAGGCAGCGCGGCGAGCGCCTCGCGTACCACCAGCACGGTGTCGTGGTCCGCCGCCGGGGCCGCCGGCTCCGACCCGCCGATGCCCGGTCCGTCCTCAGCCCGGTTGCCGTCCGGCAGCGGCACCGTGGGGTGCGCCTGCCGGCGTCGGATCCGGTCCAGGCAGGCGTTGACCACGATCCGGTGCAACCAGGTAGTGACCGCGGAGTCGCCGCGGAACCGGGCTGCCGCCCGATGCGCCGACAGCAGGGCGTCCTGGAGGGCGTCGGCAGCATCCTCACGGTCGCCGAGGGTCCGCAGGGCCACCGCCCACAACCGGTCGCGGTGCCGGTGGAACAGCTCGGCGAAGGCGTTGCGGTCTCCGGTGACGTGGGCGCGCAGCAGTTCCAGGTCCGTTGCGTCGCGCCCGTCCATCACCGCGTCCAGCGAATGCAGTGCCCGGATCGTGGTGCCCGGCTCACGACCCCTGGACCGTAATCTCCTGCACCCCCAGCTTGAACCCACCCTCGGCCGCGGCCAGCTCGGTGATCCAGAACAGCAGGTACTGGTATTTCTTGTCGGCGTCGAAGCCGTTGAACGTCATGGTGGTGCCGTCGTGATCCTCGAACGGCTGACCGATGGCGGTCTTGTAGCTCGCGACCAACTGCTTGTCACCACTGGAACTGGACGGCGGGTTGGTCGTGCCGGCGAGAAGCTGTGCGGACGCGCCGGTGGCCGAGAGCACCGCCTGGACCGACTTGACGTTGTGCGGCTCGCCGAGGTCGATCCAGACGCCCATGCCCTTCTTCAGGTTGCCGAAGTTGGGCCGGTCCCGGTAGGTCTCCGTCTCCCAGCCCTTGTCCTCGTCACCGTCGATGACCTTCTCGGCGCCGTCGACCTCACTGCGGTTCTTGCTGTCCGGGTCGATGATCCGGACGCTCTTCACGGTCAGCTTGCGGGCCGTCGCGGCGGCCGGGGTGGCACCGCCGGCCGGGGCGCTGGAGGTCGGTGCGGCGACCGGGTTGGACTGCGGGTCCTTGTCGTCGCCGCCCAGCG
The DNA here is from genome assembly GCF_040675155.1 of Micromonospora sp. NPDC049645. NCBI lineage: Bacteria > Bacillati > Actinomycetota > Actinomycetes > Micromonosporales > Micromonosporaceae > Micromonospora > Micromonospora sp. NPDC049645. The sequence continues at coordinate 153,378 of NZ_JBFAOI010000001.1, read as the reverse complement.
CGCTGATCCCGATCAGCAGGCCGACCAGGGCGACGGCCAGCAGGCCGGCGATGCCCACGGCGACCTTGCGGCCACCGGCCGCGGCCAGCGGGGACGGCTCTTCCTCGGTGTCGGCGGCGAACCGCAGCGGCCCGCTGTTGTCGAGGTAGTGCTCCTCCTCGGCCGGCACGTCCAGTCGCGCCAGCTCGGCGGCGAGCACGTCGGAGGACGGCGGCGCGATCTCGGCGTCGAGCAGATCCATGGTCAGGTCGTCCAGGTACGCCGGAACGCCCGCCCGGACCTGGCGGGGCGCCGCGATCGCTCCGGTGGCGTCCCGAACAGCGTCCGGGATGGCGGCGCGGCCGTGGCCGGCGGTGGCGCCACGCAGCGGCGCCTCGGTGTGCGGCCAGTAACCGGTCAACGCGAAGTAGAGGACACCGCCGACCGCGCGGATGTCGTTCTCCTGGCTGTCGGCGCCGTCGGTGCGGGCGTCGGCCAGGACCACCCGGCCCTCGTCGCTGATCATGACGGTGCCGGGGTGGACGTTGCCGTGCACCATGCCGGTGGCGTGCACGGCGGCGAGAGCGCTCGCGACGGCGTTGCCGATGGCGGTGGCCCGGGCCGGGTCCAGCGGGCCGTCGGTCGCCAGGTCCCGGAGGGACTGCCCGTCGACCCACTCGCGCACCACGTACGCCCGGTCGGCCTCGTCGATCGCGTCGTAGACGCCGACCAGGTTCGGGTGGATGACCCGGCTGGCCGCGACGGCGGCCTGAAGCATCTCGGTGGCGGAGTCGCCACCCGGGTAACGCAGCACCACCGCGACGGGACGACGCAGGATGACGTCGACCCCGCGCCAGACCAGCCGACCCGCGCTGTCGTTGTTGATGTGCTCAACCAGTTCGTACCGCTCGGCGAGGACTTCACCGGCCGTGGGAGCACCGAAGGTCATGACCGGAGGAGCGCTTTCGTCTGCCTCCTGACCCTCGCCGACCTGGGTCACCCGTCCTCCCTCGGTGATCGTGTCGATCGATGAACCCGAACTGCTGGGCATGTGGCTTCCCGCTCTGCCGTTGAAGGAACCGGCCGACCGGTGTCGACGCGCAGCGTCGGCCCCTGCCGTACCCGTCGAGAGCGACCTTACCCGGGTTGCCCGCCTCTTCGACATGTCATCTTCCTGCCGTACCTGGCAGGGTTCCGGCAGTCGGAGAACTCGTCCGGTTACGACCGTTGTCAGCCACGTTGCTGGCACATGTACTAGCTAATCTACGGCTTCACCGCAAGTGACCGACGCCGGGGCCGGGCTGGCGTGGCACTCGCGCTGCCTCGTACGTTCCCACCGATCGGGTTGCCACCCTCAGCCTTACGGTTGGTTATCCACAGGCTGATGCGGTGGTTGACCGGCGAATCGCGGAGTTATCCACAGGAGCATCCCCAGCCTGGTGATCCGCGGTCACGGTGCGTATGAGTGTCAACTTGTTGTGATCGGACACTGGCGGTCAGCGACCGAGGCGGCGGCGGACCATGCCGACCACCTCGGTGATCTCGCCGATCCGCAGCAGCATGGCCAGACCCAGGTAGACCCCGCCGATCACCGCGCCGCCGATCACGAGCTGGATCGCGGCCTCGATCCAGCTCGGCTTGTCGTCGCCGGGCAGCAGGGCGATGACCAGCCATCCGACCAGGGCCGCGCCGAGAGCGGCGACCAGGACCCGGCCCAGCGTGCGCATGATGGCGCCCAGACCGATCCGGCCCACCCGAGGTCGCAGCAACCAGGCGGAGCCGATCGCCGCCGCCAGGTAGGAGACCGCGTTGCCGATCATCATCCCGGCCGCCGCGAAGTGCGCCGCGAAGGCGGCGAAGAGCACGATCTGTACGCCCACCCGCAGCGCCACCACCGGAATGTTGATCAAAGCGGGGGTGCGGGTGTCCGGCAGCGCGTAGAAGGCAAAGGTGAAGAGCTGGCTGATCGCGAACGGCACCAGGGCGATCGCGGCGGCCAACAGGACGGTGGACGTGGCGGTCGCGTTCTCGGCGCTGAACGCGCCGTACCTGAAGACCACCACCGAGATCGGCGTGGACAGCACGGCATAGCAGACCGCGATCGGCGCGAGCACCGCCGAGACCATCCGGACGCCCCTGGAGAGGTCGGCGGTGACGTCGTGGAACCGCCCGTCGGCCGCGGCTGCGGCCATCCGGGGCATCAGCGCGGTGATGATCGAGACGGCGATGATGCCGTGCGCCATCATCAGCAGCAGGAAGACGTTGTTGTAGATGAGGATGCCGGCCTGGTCCGAGCCCGCGGCCCGGGTGAGGAGGTTGACCACCACGAAGAGGCCGAGCTGGTTGACCGCGACGTAGCAGAACATCCAGGCGCCGAGCTGGGCCAACTCGCGCAGCCCCAGCTCCCGGAAGTCGAAACGCCACCGCCAGCGGAAACCGACCTTGCGCAGGGCCGGCAGCAACCCGGCGGTCTGCACCGCCACGCCGAGCAGGGTGCCGCCACCGACGAGCAGGACGCGGCCCAGGCCCATCTCCGACGGCTGGAGCCCCTTCGCCCCGTAGACCAGGATGTAGAGCCCGAAGGCGCCGATCACCACCAGGTTGTTGAGGATCGGTGCCCACATCGGCGCGGCGAAGTGACCTCGGGTGTTCAGCACCGCGGCGATCAACGCGCTGACGCCGGTGAAGAACAGCATCGGCAGCATCAGCCACGACAGGTGCGTGACCAGGCCGGTGTAGTCCTCGTCCTTGCCGCTGGCGTAGATGGCGGTCAGCGAGGAGGCCGACGCCACGGCGATCAGGGCCGCGACGGCCAGCGCCAGCACCGCGAGGCTGAGCAGCCGCTGGGCGTACGCCTCGCCGCGGTCCGGGTCGCTCTTGCGGCGACGAACCAGCACCGGGATCAGCACGCTGGTCAGCACCCCGCCGAGCAGGAACTCGTACACCTGGTTGGGGAGGAACTGGGCGGTCGTGTACGCGTTGCCGATCAGGTTGCCGAGCGCGGCACCGATCATCAGGTTCCGGATGAACCCGGTGCCCCGGCTCACCAGGCTGCCGACCGCCATGACCGCGCTGTTCGCGGCGGCGCTGGTCTCGGCGACCACCTCCGGCGGTGGCGCCGTGGCCTCCACCGCCGGCTGGTTCAGCGGCTCCGCGGAGATGAAGATCGCCCCGTCAGCCGGCGGCACGTTACCGTCCGGCATGGCGTTGGCGCTGCGGTAGAGCCCGCCGCTCATCTCCAGCCTCCCAGGGGTACGTCGGGTCGGGCACCGACCCGCACGCCACAGACCATAGTCAACCCCCACCCGTTACCCCGCGCCCGGCGGATCGGATCACACCCCGGCCCGATAAGCTGGCGATCCCATGTCCGAAGCCTCCGCTCCTCACGCCGCCGACCGCCGCGAACTCACCGCCGCGCAGCGCAACGCCGTCGCCGAACTGCTCCGGGTCTCCCCGGTCGCCGACGAGTTGGGCCGCCGCTTCGTCCGCGCCGGTCACGAGTTGCACCTGGTGGGCGGTTCGGTACGGGATGCCCTGCTCGGTCGACTCGGGGACGACCTCGATTTCTGCACCGACGCGCATCCCGACGAGACCCTGCGGATCATCAAAGGCTGGGCCGAGTCGATCTGGGAGACCGGTCGGGAGTTCGGCACCATCGGCGCCCAGCGCGACGGCCTCCGGCTGGAGATCACCACGTTCCGCGCGGAGTCGTACGACCAGGTCAGCCGCAACCCGGTGGTGGTGTACGGCACCAGCCTCGACGAGGACCTGAAGCGGCGCGACTTCACGATCAACGCGATGGCGGTCAGCCTGCCCGACCACCGGTTCACCGACCCGCACGGTGGGTTGGACGACCTCTCCGCCAAGGTGATCCGTACGCCGAGCACGCCGGGTGAGTCGTTCGGCGACGACCCGCTGCGGATGTTGCGGGCCGCCCGGTTCGCCGCGCAGCTGCGTTTCGCCGTACACCCGGACGTGCACCTGGCCATGACCCGGATGGCTGCCGACCTGGACCGGATCACCGCCGAGCGCATCCGAGACGAGTTCACCAAGCTGCTCTGCGGCGCGGACCCGATCACCGGGCTGCGACTGCTTGTCGACACCGGGCTGGCCGACCGGTTCCTGCCGGAGCTGACCGGGCTGAAGCTGGAGATCGACGAGCACGCCCAGCACAAGGACGTCTACGAGCACACCCTGACGGTCGTCGAGAACGCGGTCTCCTACGAGGAGGAGGGCTGCGACTTCATTCTGCGGATGGCCGCCCTCATGCACGACGCGGGCAAGCCGGCGACGAAGGCGGTCGGGTCCGACGGCCGGGTCAGCTTCCACCATCACGAGGTGGTCGGCGCCCGGCTGACCAAGGCCCGGATGAAGGCGATGCGGTACCCGAAGGAGGTCACCGCGAAGGTGACCGCGTTGGTCGCGCTGCACCTACGCTTCTACGGGTACGGGCGGGGCGAGTGGACCGACTCGGCGGTGCGCCGCTACGTCGCCGACGCCGGTGACCTGCTGCCCCGACTGCACAAGTTGACCCGCTCGGACTGCACGACCCGTAACCGGCGTAAGGCCGCGCAGCTCGCCGCCGACTACGACGCGCTGGAGGAGCGGATCGCCCGGATCGCGGCCGAGGAGGACCTGGCGCGGGTCCGACCCGACCTGGACGGCAACGCGATCATGGAGCTGCTCGGCGTCCCGCCGGGGCCGGTGGTCGGGCGGGCGTGGAAGCACCTCAAGGAACAGCGCCTCGAGCACGGCCCGCTGGACCGCGACGCCGCCGAGGTGGAACTGCTGCGCTGGGCCCGTGAGCAGGGCCTTCGATAACCCGACACGACTCCGGCGACCACAGACTGGGATGAATCGCCATCGTTGTCCACCGAACGGATGAAGCGTCGACATTGGCGCTCATGGACGATTAGGCAACATCCCAGCGTCCGTCTTGCGCCGCCAGGTGGCGGCCTGCATCGATGTCCATCGTGGACGGGCGCTGATCTGCCTTACGGGGAGTCCATGTGAGAATCAGCCGTGGCGTGAAACACCGAACGGCTGCGGCGGGCCTTGCGCTCGCCACAGTGACCACTCTGACGTCCGTCCTCGCCGCCGCTCCGGCAATGGCCGATCCGGGTGGGGTGCAGCTGCCCTCCGCCCCGCGCACCCCGGCCGCGGCGAAGGACCAGTCGGACGCGGTGGTGCCAGGTCGCTACATCGTCCTGCTGAAGGACAGCAAGGCGACCCCCGCGCAGACCCGCTCGGCGGCGACCGCGCTGTCGAAGAGCAACGGCGGCCAGGTCCGGCAGGTCTTCACCCGCTCGGTGCGCGGTTACTCGGCCCAGATGAGCGCGACGCAGGCGAAGCGGTTGGCGACGCACGAGGACGTGGCGTCGGTGCAGCCGGTGCGGCGTTACCAGGCGAACGGTACGCAGACCAACCCACCGTCGTGGGGTCTGGACCGGCTCGACCAGGTGACGCCGGCGCTGAACAAGTCGTACACCTACCCGTCGACGTCGGCGAGCGGCGTGCACGCGTACGTCATCGACACGGGCATCAAGACCAACCACCAGGACTTCGGCGCCCGTGCCTCGTACGGCTACGACTTCATCGACAACGACGCGGTGGCCGATGACTGCGAGGGTCACGGCACGCACGTCGCCGGCACCCTCGGCGGCAGCACCTTCGGCGTCGCGAAGGACGTCAAGCTGGTGGCGGTGCGGGTGCTCGACTGCGAGGGCGGGGGTGACACCGAAGGGATCCTCGCCGGGGTCGACTGGGTGACGGCCAACGCCGTCAAGCCCGCCGTCGCCAACATGAGCCTCGGCACCATCTCCGGCCGCGACACGGTCATCGAGCAGGCGGTGGCCAACTCCATCGCCTCCGGCATCACCTACGCGGTCGCCGCTGGCAACAGCTACGACGACGCCTGCGGCTACTCGCCGAGCGCGGTGCCGGCGGCGATCACGGTGGGCGCGACCGACCGGGTCGACATGCGGGCGACCTTCTCCAACTGGGGTTCGTGCCTGGACACCTTCGCCCCCGGCGTGGGCATCACCTCGGCGGGCATCGCCAGCACCACCGCCTCCGTGCTCGGTGACGGCACCTCCATGGCGTCTCCGCACGTGGCCGGCGCCGCGGCGTTGCGGTTGGCCGCCAACCCGACGTGGAGCCCCGCCGAGGTGCGCAACGCCATCGTGACCAGCGGTGTCTCGGGCGCCGTGCTCGGCACGACCATGTCCGTGGACCGGCTGCTCTACATCGGGCCGGAGGTCACGACCCGTACCGACGTGGGCCTGCGGGCCCGGGTCAACGACCACCTGGTGTCGGCGGACTCCGCGGGCACCAAGCCGCTCATCGCCCGCGGCGAGGTCCTGGGCGCGTGGGAGAAGTTCGACATCGTTTCCGCCGGTACCGGTCTGGTCGCACTCAAGGCCAAGGTCAACGGCAAGTACGTCAGCGCGAACGGCGCGGGCGCCCAGCCGCTGATCGCCGGTGCCGCGAACATCGGGACCTGGGAGAAGTTCCAGCTGACCAACAACACCGACGGCAGCGTCAGCCTCAAGGCACAGATCAACGGCAAGTACGTCAGCGCGATGGCCGACGGTTCCCAGCCGCTGCTCGCCGCCGCCACGACCATCGGGTCCCTGGAGAAGTTCGACCTGGAGGCGCCGAACCCGGTGATCAGCCTCAAGGCGTCGGCGAACGGCAAGTTCGTCACCGCGGAGAGCGCGGGCACCAAGCCGCTGATCGCCCGTGGCACGGCGGTCAGCACCTGGGAGAAGTACGAGCTTGTCGACCTCGGCTTCCAGTACTACGCGCTGCGGACACTGGTCAACAACAAGTACGTGACCGCCGGGGTCAGCCCGCTGCTCTCCAGTAGCGGGGCGATCACCGACGCGACCATCTTCTACATCATCGACCACAACTCGGATGGCACCGTCATGTTCGGTACGTACACCTACGACATGGCCGTGACCGCCGAGAGCGCCGGTACCAAGCCGCTCATCGCGAACCGGTACATCGACTGGTACAGCCCCACCTACGGGCTCGGGGCCTGGGAGAACTTCACCATCGGGCTGGCCTGACCGGCACCCCGTTCGACCGACGCCGGTCGGTCCGCTGAACCCAGCGGGCCGGCCGGCGTTCGGCTGACCGCACCCCGGGGCCGACACGTGGCGCCGCCGAACCGTCCGGCTCGGCGGCGCCACTGTCGATGAGGGAAAGTGTGGTCAGCGGGCGCTCGGGACGACAGCCGTACCCGTCGGCGGCGTGTCGCCCCGCGTCGCCGGATCGGCGGCGCGAACGGTGCGGGCTTCGGCACCGCCGGCACCGAGCCGGGCGAGCAGCGCGGGCAGGTCGATCCCGGTCAGATCGCTGCCGAGCTGGAGCCCCTGGGCCACGTTGCCGGCCACCGACTTCGTCAGCGACGAAGCGCCGTCGGTGGAGATGACAGTCATCTTGTCGATCGCCCCGATCGGCGCGCTGGCCGCCTGCACCACCTGCGGCAGCACCTTGACCAGCAGGTCCAGCACCGCCGCCTCCCCGTACGCGGCGAACGCCTCCGCCTTGCGCGCCATCGCGTCGGCCTCGGCCTCACCCTTGGCCAGGATGGCCGCCGCCTCGGCCTGGCCCTCCCGTTCCACCGCCTCGGCGATGGCGGAGCGTCGGCGCTGCTCGGCCTCGCCCTCCTTGGCACCCTCGATCGCGTTCGCCTCGGCGAGCGCGGCACGTCGGGCCCGCTCACCCTCACCGGTGAGTCGGGCCTGCTCGGCGGAGGCCTGTGCGGCGGCGATGACCGACTGCCGCTGGGCGTCCGCGTGCAGCACCGCCGCGTTGCGGGACGCCTCAGCCTCCTGCTCCACCTTGTACCGGGCCGCGTCCGCGGGCTTGCGGACCTCGGTGTCGAGTTGGCGCTGCTTGAGTTCGGCGTTGCGCTCGGCGACCTTCTGCTGTTCGGAGAGGATCGCCTGGTCCCGTTCGGCCTGGGCGAGCGGGCCGGCGGCGGCGGACTTCGCCTTGGCCGCGTCGATCTCGGCCTGGATGCCGGCCTGCTTGAGGGCGAGATTCCGGTTCGCCTCCGCGATGGCCTCCTCGGCGAGCAGCCGCTCCTGTTCGGCCTGCTGCCGGGCGCGGGCCTCGGCGATGGCCGCGTCCTTGAGCACCCGGGCGGCCTCGGGTCGGCCCAGATCCTGCAGGTAGGACCCTTCGGCGAGGATGTCCTGGAGCTGGAAGGTGTCCAGCACCAGCCCCTGGTTGGTCATCGAGTGCTCGGCCTCCTCGGCCACCGCACTGGCGAACGCCGCCCGGTCCCGGATGACCTCCTCGACGGTGAGCCGGCCGACGATCGAGCGCAGCGCCCCGGCGAGCACCTCCCGGGTGAAGTTGTCGATCTCGTCCTGCTGGTGCAGGAACCGCTGCGCGGCGGCCCGGATCGCGTCCTCGGTGCCGCCTACCTTGACGATCGCCACACCGTGCAGGTCGGCGCGGATGCCCTGTTTGCTCACCGCGCCCCGGATGCCGACGTCGATCCGCCGGCTGGACAGGTCGAGCGACTGGAGTTTCTGCACCACCGGCAGCACGAAGACGGACGCGCCCAGCACGACCTTCTGCCCGGAGTTGTCGGTCGACCGCCCGCCGTCGGCGGTCTGCGTGGTGCGGCCCTTGCGGCCGGTGACGATGAACGCCTCGTTCGGTCCGGCGACCTTGATCCGGGAGAGCACGAAGAGCACCAGGACGAGCGCGAGGAGGACCGCGCCACCGATGGCGATTAACAGGGCCATATGGGATTCCCGTCTAGAGGGGGGAGTCAGTAGGTTTCGACGTGCACGCTGGTCTCGCTGAGCGCCTGCACGACGAAGACCTGGGCGCCGACCGGTATCGGCTGGTCCGCGCGGGCGCTGAGCTTGACCGGTTGGCCGGCGAGGCGTACCCGGACCTCGCCGTAACCGTCGACCGGCACCGGGGTGACGACCAGGCCGAGCGCCCCGACCAGGTCGTCGCGGGTGGGGGTGGGGTCGGTGCGCATGTTCCGCGCCGCCCGGCTCAGCCGGGCGGCCAACCAGGCGGTGGGCACGGCCGCGAGCACCCCACCGGCCGCCGCCCCGACGATCATGCCCGGGGTACGCGCGCCGAGCAGCTCGTTGACGATGGCCGCGCCGAACCCGAACGCGCCGGCGAAACCGGCGACCGTCTCGACCGAGATCGGCCCGTCCACGGTGTGCCCGAACTGGAACAGCTCGGTGCCGAGCAGGGCGAGCGCGAGTACGCCGATGCCCGCCCCACCGATGATCAGAAAGATGAGCGTCCCCGTTGCCACGACCTGCACGGTATCGACGCTGCGCAACGCGCCTCGGCCTCGCGGAACAGGGCAGGGCCGGGGTCGGCCGGCAGGGGCGGGCGTCGGGGACAATGGGGGGATGCGCTGGACCGTGCTCGACGCACCGATCGGTGAGTTCTCCGTCGCGACCGACGGCACGAGCGTCTGCGGCGCGCACTTCGGCCGGGTCGACGGGGCGGTCGACGAGCCCGACCACGCGCTGTCCCGGCAGGCCGTCGCCGAGCTGCGGGCGTACTTCGCCGGTGAGCTGACCGGCTTCACCGTGCCGGTGGTGATCCCGCGTGGCTCGGATTTCGAACGGGCCGTGTGGCGGGAGATGACCCTGATCCCCTACGGCGAGACGCTCACCTACGGCGAGGTGGCACGTCGGGTCGGCGATTCCGGGGCGGCTCGGGCGGTCGGCGTGGCCTGCAACCGCAACCCCGTTCCGGTCATCGTGCCGTGCCACCGCATCGTCGGCGCGGGTGGGCGACTGGTCGGCTTCGGGGGTGGCCTGCCGCGCAAGGTGCACCTGCTCGAGTTGGAGGCCCGGGTGGCCCTGCAACAGGCGTGGTCCTGACCGGATGGCGAGGCACTGAACGCGGCGGGGGCCGGGTCCGTTCGGACCCGGCCCCCGGCCGTGCTTGCCGCTCAGCGGGTCAGCGGGTGACCTCGCCGGCGATGAACTCCTCGACAGCCTGGTGGGCGTCGTGGTCGGCGTACTGCACCGGCGGGGACTTCATGAAGTACGACGAGGCCGACAGGATCGGGCCGCCGATCTTCCGGTCCAGCGCGATCTTCGCGGCGCGGACGGCGTCGATGATCACGCCAGCCGAGTTCGGAGAGTCCCACACCTCGAGCTTGAGCTCGGCGTTGAGCGGGGTGTCACCGAACGAACGACCCTCCAGGCGGATGTACGCCCACTTGCGGTCGTCCAGCCACGGCACGTGGTCCGACGGGCCGATGTGCACGTCGCTCTTGCTCATCTCGTGCGGGATCTGCGAGGTGACCGACTGGGTCTTCGAGATCTTCTTCGAGACCAGCCGCTTGCGCTCCAGCATGTTCATGAAGTCCATGTTGCCGCCGAAGTTGAGCTGGTACGTGCGCAGCAGCTCGACGCCGCGGTCCTCGAAGAGCTTCGCGAGGGCGCGGTGCACGATGGTGGCGCCGACCTGGCTCTTGATGTCGTCGCCGACGATCGGCAGGCCGGCGTCGGTGAACTTCTGGGCCCACTCGGGGTCGGACGCGATGAAGACCGGCAGGGCGTTGACGAACGCGCAGCCGGCGTCGATCGCGGCCTGGGCGTAGAACTTGGCGGCCTGCTCGGAGCCGACCGGGAGGTAGCAGACGACGACGTCGACCTGCGCGTCGCGCAGCGCCTGCGCCACGTCGACCGGGGTGGCGTCGGACTCCTCGACGATCTCGCGGTAGTACTGGCCCAGACCGTCGAAGGTCGGACCGCGCTGCACGCTGACGCCGGTCGGCGGCACGTCGCAGAGCTTGATGGTGTTGTTCTCGCTGGCGACGATCGCCTCCGCGAGGTCCATGCCCACCTTCTTGGCGTCCACGTCGAATGCCGCGACGAACTCCACGGCGTTGACGTGGTAGTCGCCGAAGGCGACGTGCATGAGACCCGGGACGCGGTCGTTCGGGTTGGCGTTCCGGTAGTACTCGACGCCCTGAACCAGGGACGAGGCGCAGTTACCCACACCGACGATGGCGACGCGGACGGAGCCCATAGCGTCTGCCTCCTTCTTTTCTGTCACGGCCGCTCATTCCTGGTCTCTCCAGGCGGAGGCGGGCTGTTGTCTTCTCGTCGGCCGCCGGCTGTCCCGATGTTCGGGACCGTCGGGGCTCGGCCGGAGCGCTCGTTGGCGATGAGCTCCTCCAGCCAGCGGACCTCGCGCTCACAGGCATCAAGACCGTGGCGCTGCAGTTCCAGCGTGTAAGCGTCGAGGCGCTCGGCCGCCCGGCCCAGCACGTCGCGAAGCCCTTCGCGACGCTCCTCGATCTTGCGGCGGCGACCCTCCAGAATGCGCAGTCGGGTCGCCTGGTCGGTCCGGGCGAAGAACGCGAAGTGCACCCCGAAGCCCGTGTCGTCGTACGTCTCGGGCCCGGCCTGTGCGATCAGCTGGGCGAAGCGTTCCTTGCCTTCCGCGGTGATTTTGTAGACCACCCGACCTCGTCGGCTGGTCAGCGCGGGAACCTCCTCGGCAGTGGCGGGTGTCTCAGCAGCTTCGGTGATCCAACCCGCCGCCTGCAGCCTGCGTAACGTCGGGTAGAGCGAGCCGTAGCTGATTGCCGCCCGGATCGCGCCGAGTTTGGCGGTCAGCTCCTTGCGCAGCTCGTAGCCGTGCATCGGAGACTCCTGCAGGAGGCCGAGGATGGCGAACTCGAGCACTGGCCACCCTCTCTTTACCCTCCGGCGTGGAGTGGTAACCGCCGCGATGTATCGGACCGATACATCGCACGTTAGCGGTTCACGCGAGTCAGGGCAAACCCCCGTTCCGGGGTGGCGTCGTTACGGATTGTGAGCATGGTCGCCTGCTCGGGCTGGACCGCGTACCCTTCTCCGCATGCGTACGCAGCGCCAGGTCGTCGACTACTCGCTTCAGAAGCGAGCAGTGCTGCGTGAGCTCCTGGCCGGGCGAGTCGGCACGTACGACGTCTGTGACGCGTCGCCGTACCTGAAGAACGCCGCTCGGTTCCACGGCGAGCCGACTGACCGGCGCTGCCCGATCTGCCGCAGCGAAAACCTGACCCTCGTCCACTACATTTACGGCGACGAACTCAAGCAGTCCGCCGGGCAGGCCCGGACACTCACCGAGCTGCCCGTGCTGGCGATGACGCTGCGTGAGTTCCAGGTCTTCGTGGTGGAGGTGTGCCTCGGGTGTGACTGGAACCATCTCGTCGAGCAGTACCTGCTCGGCCGGGACGGCCTGACCGGTGACAGCGACGGCGCCAGCGAGCAGGACGCGGCGGGCGCCGAGGGCGCCGGGCGGCGGAGGCGAGAGGCGCAACGGTGATCTCAGCTGGTTGGACCGGCCCCGGGGCCGTAGACGAAACCCGGGACGGTCGACCGGTTATTGGTCCGATTGGACCGATTGATACGGCAATGACCCCGGTCGCCAGGCACCCCCGTGCCGGTGTCCGGGGTGAAGCAACTCACGGCAACCCGGTGGCGGCGCAGTCGCGCCCCACCGCGACCGGCAGGGTGTGAGGAATGAACTCGTACGGCGATCCCAGTTCTGCGCGCGGACGGGCCCAGTACCCGGGTCCGGACGGTGACCCCGGACCGGGCGCGGACGACGCGTACCGCCGACCTCGCGGTGACTCCGGCGGGAGCGGCTGGTCTGCCTCGGAGGGCGGCGCGGCGACCCCGGGCCGAGCCTCGGTGACCCCGCGAGCCGCCGGCGGCCGCGCCACGGTCGGTGGCTCGGCCTCGGTGCCGCCACGCGGCGGCGCGGCGGCCGGGTCCGCCTCGGTGGGTTCGGCATCCCCGGGCCGGCCCGGTCGGGCCTCGGTGCCGGTGTCGCCGGCACCGGGAGTGGCCGCTGGCCGAGCCGGCGCGGGTCGGGCCTCGGTGCCCGTGTCCCCGGCGCCCGGCGCGCCGGCGGGTAGGGCAGTGGTCGGTGCCGCCGCCGTCGGCGCGGCCTCGGTCGGCTCCGCCTCCGCGGGGCGGGCCAGCGTCGGCTCCGCCTCGGTCGGTGGTCGCGCTGCGGTCGCCCGAGCGAGCGTCTCACCGGTCTCCGGTGGCCCCGGTGGTCCGGGCGGGCCGGGCGGCCCCAACGGCCCCGGTCGGGGCGGTCGTGGTCCGGGTGACTCGGGCGCGGCGGGGCGGGCGAAGAAGCGCAAGCGGATGAACCTGCTGATCGCCGGGTTCGCGGTCTTCATCATGCTCGCCGGCCTCGGTGTGGTGACCTTCACCTACTACTCGACAAGCGTGGTACTCCCGGACGAGATCACCCCGCCGCAGGCGACCACCCTGTACGCCTTCGACAACAAGACGATCATCGCGAAGGTGGGCGATCAGAACCGCACCCTGGTCACCATCGACCAGATCCCGGAGTGGGTACAGAACGCGGTGGCCGCGGCCGAGGATCGGAACTTCTACCGACACTCGGGTGTGGACTACAAAGGCATCGCCCGCGCCGGTTGGAACAACCTCTCCGGCGGTGACAAGCAGGGTGCCTCCACCATCACCCAGCAGTACGCGCGCAACGCCTACGACAACCTCAAGGACGACACCTACGCCCGGAAGGTGAAGGAGGCGATCTTCGCCTCCAAGCTCAACGACGAGTACACGAAGCCGCAGATCATGCAGCACTACCTCAACGTGATCTACTTCGGCCGCGGCGCCTACGGCATCGAAGCGGCGGCGCAGACCTACTTCGGCAAGTCGGTGAGCAAGCTCGAGCCGGCCGAGGGAGCGGTGCTCGCGGCCCTGATCAAGCAGCCGGAGCCGAGCTCCACCCACCAGGGGTACGACCCGGCGATCAATCCGACCGCGGCCCAGGATCGCTGGAACTACGTGATCGACGGGATGGTCAAGGAGGGCTGGCTCGGTGTGCCCGGCAAGAAGGAACGGCCTACCGAGTACCCGACGAAGACCCTGAAGGCCCCGAAGAAGGGCGGCATCGGCGTCGACTTCGGCGTCGACACGCCGTACGGCAACGTCATCAACTACGTCCGGGAAGAGATGCGGGACAGGGGCATCTGCGTCGAGAAGGACGAGCAGGTGACGGACGCCAAGCCGCTGTGCTCGCAGGCGCTGATGGCCGGCGGTTACCGGATCCGCACGACCGTCGACAAGACGATCCAACAGGCGGCGGTCGAAACCGCTCAGCGAAAGTCCAAGGGCTCCGAGTTGGCTGGCCAGCCGTCCAACCTGATGGCCGCGGTCGTCTCGATCGACCCGACGAACGGTCGAGTGCTCGCGTACTACGGTGGCGACAACGGCACCGGCACCGACTACGCCGGCAAGAACACCGACTCCACCGGAGCGATCAGCGGCGGTCACTCACCAGGCTCCAGCTTCAAGATTTACACCTTGGCGGCAGCGCTCAAGGAGAAGAAGGCGCTCGAATCTCGGTGGAAGGGCAAGGCATTCACGCCGGAAGGCACCGAGTTCAAGGTCAGCAACGCGGGCGACGACAACCCCGACTGCGGTAACTCCTGCACGCTCCGGGTGTCCACGCTCAAGTCCTTGAACGTGCCGTTCTACTACGTCACCGAGGAGATCGGCGCAGACAAGGTCGTGGACATGGCCAAGCAGGCGGGCGTGACCACCATGTGGCGCACGGACACCAACCCGGCGAAGGCCTACGACCTCACCAAGACCGACCCGAAGGACATCACGCCGGAGCCGTTCTTCAACGTGGTCGGCTACGGCCAGTACCCGATCACGGTGCTGGACCACGCCAACGGCGTCGCCACGTTCGCCAACGGGGGCGTCTACAACAAGGCCCACTTCCTGTACTCGGTGGAGAAGCAGAACCCGAACACCGGTAAGTGGGACAAGGTCTACAGCGAGAAACTCGATTCGAAGCGGAGAATCGACAAGAACGTGGTGGACGACGTGACGTCGGTGCTGAAGGATTATCCGGCCGCCGTCAACCACCGGCTCGACGACGGCCGCAAGGCAGCCTCGAAGACCGGCACCTGGGAACTCAAGGGCGGCAGCGAGGACAACGGCGACGCCTGGATGATCGGTTACACGCCACAGCTGGCCACCGCGGTCTGGGTGGGCAACGTGAATGCCCGCAAGCCACTCATCCTCAAGGACAAGCGAAAGGTCAGTGGTGGCAACCTCCCGGGCGACATCTGGGAGCGGTTCATGAACGAGGCGCTGAAGGGCAAGCCCAAGCTCGACTTCCCGCCGGCGGCGAACATCGGCGATCCCGACTCCGGGAACGGTGAGAAGCCCCCGCCGCCTCCGCCGCCTACGCCGCCGGTCTTCCCGGGTCAGCCGAATCAGCCGGGCCAGCCCAACGCGCCCTGTAACCCGCTGACCGACCCGTTCTGCCCGCGTACCGACGGCAACAACCCGGGCGGCAACAACCAGAACAACCCCGGCGGCCCCGGCGGCCCCGGGGCAGGTGGTGGTGGCGGCGGGGTGCTGCCCGGCCTGCCCCCCAACCGGGACTGACCCGCACCAGCGCACGACCACGCCGCCGCCGGCCGGACGACCTGTCCCGGCCGGCGGCGCGTTCGTACCCGCACGGTGCGCTCGTCCCGCGAGACGGACCTGAAGCGCGTCATACGACACCTGGCCGGGCAGCTCGGCGTGCCTCTGCAACGAGAAAGTGCCCTCCGTCGCGGAGTGATGTGACCTTCAAAAGGTTCCATCATCCGCCACAGAGGGCACTTCACGTTCGAGACCTACTACAACCAGCCCTTATGACAGGGCGAGGTTAGGGCATTTGCGACACGCCAGTCTGCCGGCAACGCTGCCAGCCCGAGCTGCTGGAATTGTTGTAGTAAAGATCGATGCACATCTGTCCGATCCCGCTGGTTCCGGACGTTTGGCCGCCCCAGAAGTACGTCGACACTCCGGCGCTCCGGTTCGTGAGTGCGTTGGTGCAGTCCCTCGTCACCTTGGGAGTCGTCCAAGTGCTGACAAAGTTGATCGTGACGTACGCCGTCACCTTGCAGCCGGTCGCCGAAGTGGCGTTAGGTCCAATTTTGATGTATCCGCTGTGCTGGATCGTGTTCGACGACGGGCCGGCAACCCAATCAATATAATTACACCCGCCGATGGCGGTGAGATAATCTGCGGCTGCGAACTCCTGACACGCCGAGTAGGTTTCCGGGTGGGGGTCCATTTTCGACGCGGCGCTGGCAGGCGCCGAACTGGTGGCTACCACGCTTGCGATTACCAGGAGAAACGCAAATAGCTGCATCGTGGCAGCAGCGTAAAGCCGTTTCGGTTTCATTAAATCTCCATTCCCCCGCGGGCGTCGGCTTTCTGCCGAACTTCCCAAGTATGTGGCGGGTAATTCAGCACGTCAACACCAGCTGATTCTCTCTGCCTGAGCCTGGAAAAGCGGTTGGCAGGCTGATCAGGCAATGTTGGATACCTTCAACCTGGAAGACGTGCAAAATTGGTCAACCCGAAATGACCTGTTCATGGCCTGGGTCGGCTAGCCGCGAGTCGTCGGAAGAAGACCCGTGGCGACGTGAATGGATATGGTTTATGGGCGTTGGATGGGACGATTGTTCATGCCTTTGGTCGACCTGCGAGTCGAAATACCCGTAGCCCGAGTCGCTCGGCGTATTCCAGGTGCCAGACCCAAGCCCGGACCTTGGCACCGGCCCTGCCCCCGGGCCAGCCCGGCGGGGATGTTGGCTGTGTGGACTGTTCGACGGCACGCCGAGGTAGCTCGTCGCCGACCCTGTCGTACGGCAGGATGCTGTCCCATGAGTACCCAGTCGACGCCCGGCATCGACGACGCCGGAACCACCGATCACCCGTCCCGCTCCGACGGGTTCGTCCGGGGCCTCTCCAGCGTCATCGGCGGCCCGCTGGGCGACCACGCGACCGCACTTGACCGGCCGGCCGGTGGGGAGCGGCGCTTCTGGACCGCCGTGCGGATCGTGCTGGCGCTGGTGTGTCTCACGCTGGCGCTGCACTGGGTGCAGAAGTCGCCCTGTCAGAACGGGGCCTGGCAGAACAACGTCCAGTACACCCGGTTCTGCTACACCGACGTCCTCGCCCTCTACTACGCCGAAGGGCTCAACGAGGGCAAGGTGCCCTACCGCGACCACCCGGTCGAGTACCCGGTGCTCACCGGCTACTTCATGGGGGCGCTGGGCCTGCCGGTGCACGCCATCGGTGACGGCGACCCGAGCATCAACCAGGGCCAGTGGTTCTACAACCTCAACGCGCTGGTGCTGGGTGCGCTCGCGGTCGCCACCGTGGCGGTGATCCTGGCGTTGCGCCGTCGACGACCCTGGGACGCGGCGATGTTCGCACTCGCCCCGGCGTTGGTGCTCACCGCCACCGTCAACTGGGATCTGCTCGCCATCGGGCTGGCCGCCTTCGGCCTGTTGGCCTGGGCCCGAAGACGACCCGCGGCGGCCGGCGTACTGCTCGGGTTGGCCGGCGCGGCGAAGCTGTGGCCGCTGTTCCTGCTCGGGCCGATCCTCATCCTGGCGCTGCGCGCCGACCGGGTCCGCGCCGCGCTGATCGCCATCGGCACGGCGATCGCCGCCGTGGTGCTGGTGAACCTGCCGGCCGCGCGGGCGTACCCGGAGAACTGGGACCGATTCTTCGAACTGAACACCACCCGGCCGATCGACTGGGGCACGCTCTGGTACATCGGGCGCTATCTGGACGGCAAGGTCGGCAACGACCCCACCCGGCTCGGCCCGTTCGAGTGGCTGAACGCCAACATCCCGACCCTCAACACCCTGTCGTACGCCCTGTTCGGGCTGGCCTGCCTCGGCGTGGCCGTGCTGGCGCTACGCGCACCGCGTCGACCGCGGCTGAGTCAGCTCGCCTTCCTGGTGGTGGCGGCGTTCCTCATCTTCAGCAAGGTCTGGTCGCAGCAGTTCGTGCTCTGGCTGCTGCCACTGGTGGTGCTTGCCCGGCCGAAGTGGGGTGCGTTCCTGGCCTGGCAGATCGCCGAGGTCTGCTACTTCGTCGCCTTCTACGGAGAGTTGCTCGGTGCGGCAACCAGCCGGCCGGTCTTCCCGGAGGGGGTGTTCGTACTGGCCTCGACGCTGCGGCTGGCCACCGTGGTGGTGCTCTGCGTGCTGGTGGTCAAGGAGATCCTGCACCCGGAGCGGGACGCGGTGCGGGCCACCTACCCGGACGACCCGGACGGCGGCGTGCTCGACGGCGCACCCGACGCGCCCTGGCTCGACCGCTGGCGACCTCGACCTGCCGCCCAGGTCGAGGCGGCGCCGGCCCTGGGCCACCCGCGATAGACGCCACGGCGGCCGGAGCGTCACGCTCCGGCCGCCGTGGCGTCCCCGTCGTACGACAGACGTCAGTAGCGCGCCGTGCAGCGGAGGATGCGGCGGTTGCCGGCGTCGTAATCCGCCTCGCTGTCGTACTGGTAGAAGCACGCCCGCGCGGTCATGCCCTTGTCGTTGACCATGGCCGACCAGGAGCCCGAGGTGGACGTGTCGTCAACGGTCCGACGCAGCGTCCCGTTCGAGTTGTAGCTCTGGACCAACACCCCGGACAGCCAGCCGAAGCTGTCGGTCTGCCGCGCCCACGCGGTCCGGCAGAAGGGGCTGTAGCGCAGTTCGACGTTGGCCACGCTGTACGGGGTGATGACGTCGATGAAGCTGCACCGCATGACCTGCCCGTCGACCGTCGCGAAGTACGTGTCGGGATCCTTGCCGTCGCAGACCGAGCCACAGCCCGACGTGGCGGCCATCGCCGGCGCTTGGAACCCCATGACCATCGCGAGGCCCATCGCCAGCATCAGCAGCAGTCGGGAGTGCCACGAACGGCGGCTTGACTGGGACACCTTCGGCTTCGTCATCCGTCTCCTTTGTCGAACCGTCGACCGACCGAAGGGGCCGACGTGAACAGGCTGAGCCAGCGACGCTAGGCAGGGCGGCCATCAAACCGCCATCACGTCGGCACTCCGACGATGGAATGAACGGTGTTCCATCGTCGGAGTGCCGACCCGGGCCGAACTTTCGGTCGACCAACGGCTTCAACTACCGCGGGATCACAGGCGGTAGACGACCGCCTCGCCGATCTCCTGTCGGGTGATGCCGAGCGACTCGACCGGCGCGTTGACGGTGACCTCCCACGGTGTGCCGGCAATCTGGCCGCGCAGCAGCACCACCGTGCGGACGCCGAGCGTGCGCAGGTAGTCGACGCTGGTCTGGTCGGGGAACGACTGGCTCACCCGACGGACGTCGTCGAGCTGACGCGGAGTGAAGCCGCTACCGCCGTTGACCACGTCCGGGAACCCGCTGGTCGACCAGAGCATCACGTGCTGGTCCAGGCTCTGGTTACTGGGCAGCACCAGCAGCGGGCCCTCCGCCGCGCGCATCGCGGCCGGTTGGGTCGGCACCACCGGATGCGGCGTCGTGTTCAGGCCCTCCACGGTGACCAGCAGCAGTGGCAGCAGGGTGGCCATCCGCAGCCACGGCCCCGGCCAGGACGGGATCCGCTGCGCGGTCAACTCACGGACCCGGTCGGTGAGCGCGGTGACCGCGCCCGCCGCGAGCAGGCCGAGTAACAACGTGGTCCAGAGCATCAACCGCCCAGGGGTACGCAGCGCGCTCCAGCCCGGCACATGCTCGAAGAGCGGCACGTAGGTCACGGTGCCGTCGAAGAAACGGGTGCCCATCGCGAACGCCATCGTCACCAGCACCCCGGCGAGCAGCAGCAGTCGGTGCCGCAGCCGCCAGACCGAGAAGAACAGCCCACCCGCCGCGAGCGCGTAGAGCACGAAGCCCGGCAGCAGGGTCATCTCCGGGTGCCACGGCAGCGCCGCGCGGGCCCCCTCGTGCAGTCCACCCCAGATGCGCGACTCGGCGGGCGCCGTCACGAAGCCCGACGCCGGCGGCGAGAAGAGGCCGATGTCGGCGATGGTGCGCTCGGCATACGGGTGCAGCTCGGTCACCTTGAAGAACGGGAACGCCATCAGCAGACCCACACTGGCGAACAACACCCCGCCGAGCACGTCGGCGGCGAACAACCGGCGACCGAACGGAACGGCCTGGCCGGTGCGCAGTCGCCGGACACCGAAGAGGACGGCCGCGACCAGCACCGCGCCGGCCAGGAAGTACGCGAACGGCAGCCCGATGCCGAAGCCGAGGCTGAGTTGCCAGGCCGCCACCAGCCAACCCGCGTAGACCCAACCGTCGTGCCGGCGTTCCGGCCGGTAGCCGTGCCGCAACGACCAGCCGTGCCCGCGCGCCAACATGGCCAATGCCAGCGGGATCCCGCCGTTGGAGAGCACGTGCAGGTGCCCGGCCTGGGCCAGCAACCACGGGGCGTAGGTGTAGCTCACGCCAGCCACGGCCGCGCCGATCCGGCCGGCTCCGAGCTGCCGGGCCAACGCGTACGCCCCGAGCGTGGCGAGGGCGTGGGCCAGCACGAACATGATGTTGTAGCGCAGGATCGCGTCCTCGGGGCCGCTGCCGAGCATCCCGGCCGGGGCGTACCCGAGCAGGGTGTCGGAGAACGCGAAGCTCCACAGCTCGGGGAAGAAAGTGTTGGACTGCCACAGGCGCGCCGGATCGGCCAGCAGGATGTGCCCGGACCAGGCCATCTGCCAGGCCTGCAGGCTCGGGTCCCAGTAGTCCTGCGGAAGCGTGTAGCGCGGATAGCGCAACGTCGGCCAGGTCATCAGCACGGCCAGTGCCAACGCGCCGAGGCTGGCCAGGGTCCACTCGTGGATCAGGAACCGACCGACGGCTCGCCCTGCCCGACTGACGATGGAGGGCTTCGGCTCCGGGGCGGAGGCGAACGCCTCCCAACGTTCCGGTGTGACGGGCTTCGCCTCGCCGTCGGCCTTGTCGGGACTGTCGGCGTCGCCGGTCTTCTCGCCCTTGGCCGTGTCGCCGTCCTTGGCCGTCTTGGTCGTCGTGCCGTCGCCCCTGGTCGTGTCGCCGTCCCTGGTCGCGTCGCTGTCCTTGGTCGCGTCGCTGTCCTTGGTCGGGTCGTCGCCCTTGGTCGCGTCGCTGTCCTTGGTCGGGTCGTCGCCCTTGGTCGCGTCGCTGTCTTTGGTCGGGTCGTCGCCCTTGGTCGCGTCGCTGTCTTTGGCCGCGACGTCCCCCTTGTCGCCGTGCGGGGCCGCTTTCTTGGCCGGACCGCTCGGCGCGGCTTCGATAACGGGGCCGCCGGTCGGGGCGGGGGCGGTCGTCGCGCCATCGCCCGGCGGGGTGTGGTCCGCGGTGGTCTCGACGGAAGCCTTGGCGGGGTCGGAGCTGCGGGCCGGCTGGGCGGGCGTGCTCCCGGCGGCAGTAACGGCGGGTCGAACCTCGGCGTCCGCGCCGGTGGGGGTAGGCCGGGCGCTGCCGGTCCCGGGCTGTCCGGTCGTCATGCCGCCGGGCTTCCCGTCCCGAGCTGCTGACGGAGGAAGTCGATGTCGGCGGCCTGGCCGGGAACGCCGCCCGGCGTCTCGACGACCACCGGCGCGCCGGCCGCCCGGATCACCGCCACCACCAGCTGCGGGTCGATGGTCCCGCCGCCCAGGTTGTCGTGTCGGTCCTGGCCGGAGTTGAACGCGCCCTTGGAGTTGTTGGCGTGCACCAGGTCGATCCTCCCGGTGATCGCCTTCACCCGGTCGACCAGGCCGAGCAGCTCCTCACCGCCCGCGTAGGCGTGGCAGGTGTCCAGGCAGAAGCCGACCTCGTGGTCGCCGATGGCGTCCCAGAGTCGGGCGAGCGCGTCCAGGCGTCGGGCGCAGGCGTTGTCGCCGCCGGCGGTGTTCTCGATCAGGACCGGCACGCCGAAGCCACCGGAGTCGGCCGCGTACGCGAAGGTCTTGCGCCAGTTGTCGAAGCCGACGGCCAGGTCGTCGCCGGCGTTGACGTGCCCACCGTGGACGATCAGTCCCTTGGCGCCGATGGCGGCGGCCGCGTTGGCGTGCCCGAGCAGCAGCTTCCGGCTCGGGATCCGGATGCGGTTGTTGAGGGTGGCGACGTTGATGACGTAGGGCGCGTGCACGTAGAGGTCGACCTCGGCCGCGCGCAGCCGTTCGGCATCTTCCCGAGGCTTGGGCGCCTTCCACCCCTGTGGGTCGGAAAGGAAGAACTGCACGGTGTCGGCGGACCGGGCGGCCGCCTCCGCCAGCGGGTCGGTCGAATCGACGTGGGCTCCGATACGCATGCGAGCGAGCCTACGTCGCGACCCTGACCGGCCGGGCGACGGCCGGGGCGGTGTCGCGTCACCGGACGGACCGACGATCGTTGATGGGTTTGGACCGGCGACCAGCATCCGGTGCCGCCAGTGACGCGAGCCTCGCGCGCGGCGACCGGTGGTCGACGGCCGACAGCGAGGTCACTCCCGCCGCGCGGCCCGGCGCAGCGGGGGCGACCCCTTCGCACACCGGGTGCCGACCGATGAAGAATCTCGGAAATTTGTGCTTTTTCCCCCGACAAGGTACGAGTGCTGTTGTATCGTCAGATAACAACACGATAAAGCTCCGCGGGGCGTCTTCGGTCCAACCTCATCGGTGTGGTCGTTCCTCCCCAGGTCCCACCCAAGGAATGCGGACCGGACGCCCCGCGGCCTTGTAGACGGGGGTCCACCATCGGCCGATCGAACGGTCGGATGGTGGACCCCCGTCAGCACGTCCGGCCGCGGGCCCGACCGCCCCGGGCATGATCGTTGGGACCGGGTATCCTGGTCAGGTTGTCCGCGTCCGGCCGGGTTCCCTCGGCGCGTGCGGGCAGCGACACAAGACCTCCTGCCACGGAAGGACCGTGGCCGCTTAGCCCACAGGAGGTGAGCACGTCTTGCGTCACTACGAACTAATGGTCATCCTCGATTCCAGCCTCGAGGAGCGCACCGTCGCACCGTCGCTCGACACGTACCTGAACGTGATTCGGACCGCGGGTGGCTCGGTTGAGAAGACCGACGTGTGGGGCCGCCGGCGCCTCGCGTACGAGATCAACAAGAAGGCCGAAGGCATCTACGCCGTCATCGACCTGCAGGCCACGCCTGCTGCGGTGGCCGAGCTGGACCGTCAGCTCCGGCTCAACGAGTCCGTGCTGCGCACCAAGGTCATCCGACCGGAAATGCGCTAAAGCATCCAACCCCGGTTCGTCCGGATCAGCCTCCGCGACTCTGTCGTACGGCTCTGCGAGCCTTTACGACGAGACGCTGAGTGCGCGAGGAGATGGTCATGGCAGGAGACACCACCATCACGGTCATCGGCAATCTGACCGATGACCCCGAGTTGCGGTTCACCCCCTCCGGGGCTGCGGTCGCCAAGTTCCGAGTCGCTTCGACGCCCCGTTTCATGGATAAGGCGTCGAACGAATGGAAGGACGGCGAGCCGCTGTTCCTCGCATGCACCGTGTGGCGGCAGGCCGCCGAGCACGTCGCCGAGTCGCTGCAGCGTGGCGCTCGGGTGATCGTGTCGGGCCGGCTGCGTCAGCGGTCCTACGAGACCCGCGAGGGTGAGAAGCGCACTGTCATCGAGCTCGAGGTCGACGAGATCGGCCCGTCGCTGCGCTACGCCACGGCGAAGGTGCAGAAAATGTCCCGCTCCGGCGGCGGTGGCGGCGGCTTCGGTGGCGGCGGTGGCGGTGGCAACCAGGGTGGCGGCGGAGGCAACTTCGACGACCCCTGGGCTTCGGCTGCTCCCTCTCCCGCGCGTGCCGGTTCGGGCGCCAATTTTGACGAGGAGCCACCGTTCTAATGGCGCCGAGCGCCCGCGATCGCAAACCAGGAGCACGTGCAATGGCCAAGGCTGCGGCACTTCGCAAGCCGAAGAAGAAGGTGAACCCGCTCGACAAGGACGGGATCACCTATATCGATTACAAGGACACCGCGCTGCTGCGCAAGTTCATCTCCGATCGCGGCAAGATCCGCGCTCGTCGGGTGACCGGCGTGACCTCGCAGCAGCAGCGGCAGATCGCCCGTGCGGTCAAGAACGCCCGTGAGATGGCGCTCCTGCCGTACACGGCCACCACCCGCTGAGAGGAGGCACCGATATGAAGATCATCCTGACTCAGGAAGTGTCCGGCCTCGGTGCCCCGGGCGACATCGTCGAGGTCAAGAACGGCTACGGCCGTAACTACCTGCTGCCGCAGGGCTTCGCGATCGCCTGGACCAAGGGCGCGGAAAAGCAGGTCACGGTCATCAAGCGGGCCCGCTCGGCCCGGGAGATCCGCGACCTCGACCACGCCAACGAGGTCAAGGCTCAGCTCGAGGGTCTCAAGGTCAACCTGAAGGTCCGCGCCGGCGACGGCGGACGGCTCTTCGGCTCGGTCACCCCGGCCGAGATCGTGGACGCCGTCAAGGCGGCCAGCGGCCCGGTCCTCGACCGGCGTCGGCTGGAGGTGCCCGGTCACATCAAGTCGACCGGCAGCTACCCGGTGAAGATCAAGCTGCACCCCGAGGTGACCGCGTCGTTCAACCTGAACGTCGTTCAGGGCTGACGTCCGCACACATCACCACGAGGGCCCGCGCCGAGCGATCGGTGCGGGCCCTCGTGCGTACCTCGTCCAACCCGACGGTGCCCGCGCCGACCCGGCTGCCCCGAACGCCGGTCAGCCGATCGGTTGACCCGTCACCGCGCTGATCAGCACCGTGGAGAGGCCGCCGCCCACCACCGCGGCGGCGAGCGCGATGGTCGCCGAGCGCCACGTCGTACCCACCCGGCGCAGCAGCGCCGCCACCACCAGACTGCTCACCAACGCCAACCCGAAGCGCGGCGAACCGGCCAGCAGTGACTCCAACGCGCGGGACCGGGCCGAGTCGCATCCGCCCCCGCTGATGTCGGTCACACACCCGGCCGGCGCCTGGCTGTCCAACGTCAACAACCAGACGAAGATCAGCATCGCCGGCACCAGGTAGCAGGCAGCCGTGTAGATCAGTGGCCGGACGGACCCACCCGGATCCGGGTCGAGCAGGTCGTCCTCCAGACGCCGTGCCCAGGCACCCGTGGCCGCCGACTCGACCCGCCGACGCACCGACGCCGTCCCCGCCACCGGCCGCTCCGGCCGACGCCGTGGCGCACGCGCGGGTGGCTGCACCGGCGCGCTGCGCGGTCGCGGAGCGGTGTATCCCACCACCGGAGACCGGGGCGCCGACGTCGCCGGATCCGCCCACCGCGGATCGTCGTCGGCCAGCCGGGTGCCGGACCAGAATCCCCCGTCCCGGCTCGGCCACCCCTCCGCCGCCACCGAGCGGTCGGAGCGTGGCGCCAACGTACGGTCCCAGTCGTCGTCCTCGATCGCCGACCGCTCCCACTGGCCGGTGCGGTCGGACCGCTCCCAACCACCGACGCTCTCGACCGCCGACCACTGCCCGCTCAGATCCCCGCCATCCGCGCCGGCCGACGGCGGCCATGCGTGCATGCCCGAGGCGTCCCAAGGATCCACCGCGGGCGGGTACGACGGCTCGGGTTCAGCCACCGGATCCGATCCGCGGACCCACGGGTCGGCCGCCGGACGGGACCAGGACTCCTCCGCCGCCCGACGGCTGCGCCGACTGCGACGGCTCGGCTCCTCGGCCGGCGCCTGCTCGGCCGGGGCCGCCTCCAAGTCCCCGCCCGACCAGATCACCTGCGGACGACCAACGGGTGCACGGCGGGGACGCCGGTCCGAGACGGCGCCGGAGACCGGCTCGTCCTCCCCGGAATCGGCCCGTCGACGGCCCGCGTACCCCTGCTCCTGTGGCCGGTCGAGCGTCCACTCCCTGGTGTGGTCCGAGTCGGGTGCCGGGCCGATCGCGGCCTGCTCCCGCCGACCAATCTCCCGGCCCCGCCGCCGACCGGTCGACGACTCCGCGGACCACCTGCCGGCATCGGACGTCGGCCGTTCGGGCTCACGCTCGTCCTCGTCCGGTGCCGCGTGGCGACCGCCACCGTCAGCGTGCCGGACCCCCGACTCCAGCGCCCAGCGGGGCAGGTAGGCGTCGACCGGCTCGTCCTGACCGCGATCCAACGCACGCCGCCGGCTGGAGGTGCGGTAGCGCCCCTCCTCGTCGTACGGATCGACCGGAACGGACGCCGCGCGCTCACCCCACGAGGCGGTTGGCTGGCGCTCGCGCGGGCTGCCATCGCCGCGTCCCCAGTCCCGGTAACTCACGGCCGGAGTGTGACCCTTCTGAACCGAAAGCGGAATCCGCTGTCCAGGTGTAGCCGTTCGCTGGAGATAGTACGGGACGATCGTGTCACAGGCCCGACCGAAATATTCTCCTCCACAGGCTGTGAAGCACGTATCCGCAGGTCAACGACTTTCGGCCGAGAATTCCCCAATGGTTTTCCACAGGCTGTGCACACGCTGCGCACATGCTGTCCACCGGGATCCACAGGTTGTCCCGAGGCTCGTCCACCGGCTTGGTTGAGTCGCTGACCTCGGGGTCCGTATGGTTGGCCCTCGACCGCCGGCGATGGCCCCCGATCGACCGGCCCGGTCGGAGGAGAAGTGTCAGACCCCAGCGGTAAAGCTGGGGCTGGATCCGGCGCAGTGGAGGGGGGACCCGTGTCGGTCACCGACGACATGCGGGCAGAGCCACGCTCCGGCGGAGGCCAGCCACCTGCGCAGCGGGACGGCCAGTTCGACAAGACTCCGCCGCAGGACGTCGCCGCCGAGCAGTGCGTCCTCGGCGGCATGCTGCTCTCCAAGGACGCCATCGCCGACGTCGTAGAGATCCTCAAGACCAACGACTTCTACCGGCCGGTGCACGCCACCATCTTCGACATCATCCTGGACATCTACGGGCGGGGTGAGCCGGCCGACTCGATCACGGTCGCGGCGGCGCTCGCCGATTCCGGCGATCTGGTGCGCATCGGCGGTGCGCCGTATCTGCACACCCTCATCGCCAGCGTGCCCACCGCCGCGAACGCGGCGTACTACGCCCGCATCGTCAGCGAGCGCGCGGTGCTGCGCCGGCTGGTCGAGGCCGGCACCAAGATCGTGCAGTTGGGCTACGGCACCGCCAGCGGCGGCAGCCGCGACGTGGACGACGTCGTCGATCTCGCGCAGCAGGCCGTCTACGACGTCACCGAACGGCGGGTCAGCGAGGACTTCGCGATCCTGGCCGACATGTTGCAGCCCACGCTTGACGAGATCGAGGCGGTGGGCGCGCAGGGCGGTGTGATGACCGGCGTGCCCACCGGCTTCAGCGACCTGGACCGGCTGCTCAACGGCCTGCACGCCGGGCAGTTGATCATCGTGGCGGGTCGACCCGGTCTGGGAAAGGCGCTCGCGCTCGACACCCCACTGCCGACGCCGGACGGCTGGACCACGATGGGCGAGGTCCAGGCGGGCGATCAGCTCCTGGCAGCCGACGGATCCCCGACCACTGTCACGCACGCCTTCGACGTGCTGCACGACCGCCCCTGCTACGAGGTCGAGTTCTCGGACGGCACCGTCATCGTGGCGGACGCGGAGCATCTGTGGAAGACGACCACGCGGGCGAGCCGGCGGCAGGAGCCGGCGCGGCAGCGACGACACTGGCCCGAAGCGTCGCTTGCTGGCTCACGTACGGCCCACAAGACGCTCAGCGCCCTGCGAAACCAGCCGATCACCCTCTTCGACACGATCCAACAGGCCGGGCCAGAGTTCCGGCATGTCCTGCACGCGGTCGCCCATGAGGTCGGGCCGATCGGCCGGGTCAGCCGCCCCATCGTCCGCAACGGCAAGACACGCAATTGGAGTGCCCCCGGCTACCCCGCCGGTCCGCTGCTGACCGCGCTTCCCGAGCGAGCCGAGCGGCAGGTCAACGCAGGCAGCCGGGCCGAGCACGACGGTGTCGTCACCACTGCTGACATCGCGGCCACGCTGCACACGGAGACCGCCGACCGGCGGCTCAACCACGCTGTGCGGAACTCCGCTCCCCTCCAACTCCCGGACCGGGAGTTGCTGGTCCCGCCCTACACCCTGGGAGCGTGGCTCGGTGACGGGCACAGCGGTGCCAGCCGTTTCACCACTGCGGATCCAGAGATGGTCACGCTCGTCGAGGCTGACGGTTTCGTCGTGCGGCCCAGCGGGCCGATGGTCTACACCATCCTGCTGCGGCCCACGTCCGCTGCTCCGGCGAACGGCGTCTGCGTGGACTGTGGCGTTTCCACCAGGGCGTTGCGGGAGAACCCAGGGACCAGGAAGTGCGCCGCCTGCCGTCACCGGGACGGCTCCTTCCTCGGCCTGTTGCGGCAGGTTGGGGTAGCGGCCGACAAGCACATCCCGGTCTCTTACCTGCGGGCATCTGAGGCTCAGCGCAGAGCGTTGCTCGCTGGGCTGATGGACACCGATGGGACGGTGGCCCCCACCGGTAACCTCCAGTACACGTCGACCTCGAAGCGGCTGGCTGAGGACGTACGCGAACTGATCGTCAGCCTCGGCTACCGCTGCAGAGTCAACGCCAAGCCGGTACGCGGCCGCACTCCCGAGTCGTCAACGGCGTACACCTTGAGCTTCTCCACCCCGGACGTCATCTTCCGGCTCAAGCGGAAGCAGGACGCGCACGCCGAACGCCGCCGCACCTCCGATGTTCGGACGACCTCGCGGTTCATCGTCGACGTTCGGCCGGTTCCCAGCGTTCCGGTCCGGTGCGTGACTGTCGATAACGAGGAACACCTGTACCTCGCCAGCCGAGCGATGATTCCTACCCACAACAGCACGGCAAGTATGGACTTTGCCCGAAATGCTGCGATCCGCGCCAACCAGGCCGCCGCCATCTTCTCGCTGGAAATGAGCAAGGTCGAGATCGTCATGCGGCTGCTCTCCGCCGAGGCGCGGGTGCCGCTGCATGTGCTGCGTAGCGGTCAGCTCTCCGACGACGACTGGACCAAGCTGGCCCGCTGCATGGGCGAAATCAGCGAGGCGCCGCTCTTTGTCGACGACACGCCGAGCATGAACCTGATGGAGATCCGGGCGAAGGCGCGGCGGCTGAAGCAGCGGCACGACCTCAAGATGATCGTGGTCGACTATCTCCAGCTGATGACCTCACCGAAGCGCACCGAGAGCCGGCAGCAGGAGGTCGCCGACCTGTCCCGTGGCCTGAAGCTGCTGGCCAAGGAGGTCGAGTGCCCGGTCATCGCGGTCAGTCAGCTGAACCGTGGTCCCGAGCAGCGCACCGACAAGCGACCCCAATTGTCCGACTTGCGGGAATCTGGGTCAATTGAGCAAGATGCGGACGTTGTCATCCTGTTGCACCGCGACGACTACTACGACAAGGAGTCGCCGCGGGCCGGGGAGGCGGACTTCATTGTTGCCAAGCATCGGAATGGGCCTACCGACACCGTGACCGTCGCCGCCCAACTGCACCTGTCCCGTTTCGTGGACATGGCCATCGGCTGACCGGCGCGGCGGTCCCTCGTCGGGTCAGCCGAGCAGGGGAAACCAGCCCGCCGACTCGCCCAGCTCCAGCCGGTCCCGGTCGGTCAGTGGGACACGCCCGGTGGCCTTCAGCAGGTAGTCGTGGTCGTCCCAGGCGGTGGGTCTGACCGTGTCGTCGCTGAGCAGGCCGTCCATGGTCGCCACCGCGACGCGTACCGCAAGAGGGCCGGGCGGCGGGGCGTCGGGGAGTTCCAGCGTCAGGTCCAGGTGGTGGATGGCGGCCTCGGTGGTCAGGGTGGCGAGGAAATCCGGTACGCGCAGCACGTGCCCCTGTGTGGTCACGTACCCGTCAGGGTCGGCGGCAGCGGCGGCGCGGACCGCTGCCGGGGCGGTGTCCCGCCACAGGTCGACGATCCCGGTCGGGCGGTCGAACGCGGCGGCCGATCGGCGGACCCACCAGGCGTGCCCGGTGGTGCCGTCATCGCCGCCGGGAAAGTCACGCCAGTAGCTCACGTCGTCGACGTCGGCGGGGCCGTCGACGGGGCTGGCCAGGGCGACGAGTGCCCGCTGGGCGTCACCGAGCACGTGCAGGAGCAGATCGGCGATGAGCCAGCCCCGGCAGCGGGTGGGCCGTTGCAGGCCGGCGTCGTCCAGGCCACCGACCACCGCGGTGATCCCGTCGTACGCCTGGGCCAGCGCCTCGTCCGGTCGGTGTGCGGTCATGCGACTCAGCCTCGCATGAACCACCACACCCGCCAACGATCAATGGCTCGGGTGGTGTGCCCGGGCCGACGCGTGGATCGACCCGGGCGGGAGGTCGGCAGGGCTCAGCCGAACATCTCGTCGAGGAAGCCCTTGCGCTTCTTCTGCCGGTAGTGGCCGTGGTAGCCGTGGTGCTGCTGCTGGTGGCCGTAGGCCGGCTGCGGCGGGTAGCCGTGGGCGGGCGGGGGCGGCGGCGGGACGGCGCCGTAACCGGGCTGGTGCGGCGGGGGCGGCGGGGGCGGGTAGCCGGCCGGCTGCTGCGCGGGTTGCCCTGGCGCGCCGCCGGTCTGTTGGCGGCTCCAGTTGGCCTCCGCCTCGAACAGCTTCTCCAGCTCGCCGCGGTCCAGGAAGATGCCTCGGCACTCCCCGCACTGGTCGATGACGACGCCGCTGCGCTCGTACTGGCGCATTTCTCCGTGACACTTCGGACAGGTGAGGCTACTCATCGCCCGACGGTACCTGCTGTACCTATGCAGTTGCTGTGAGCGCCTCGGTGACTTCTTCGTCGGACACCTCGTGGAAGTCGTCGTAGTAGACGCTCACCGCGCCGAAGTCCGGCGGGCGCTGGGCGCAGATCACCTGGTCAGCCTCGGCGGCGAGCAGTTCGTACGCCTCCTGCGCGCCGACCGGCACCGCGACCACCACCCGGTGGGCCCCGAGTTGGCGGACGACCTCGACGGCGGCGCGGGCGGTCGCGCCGGTGGCGAGACCGTCGTCGACGATCACCACGGCCCGTCCGGTGAGGTCCAGTTGGGCGCGCCCGCCCCGGTAGAGCCGCTCCCGGCGTTCCAGCTCGGCCTGCTCGCGCCGGCTGACCTCGGCGATGTCGTCGCTGCTGAGTCGGCCGGCCACCACGTCGTTGAGCACCTGGACCCCGCCCGGCCCGAGTGCGCCGAAGGCGACCTCGCGGGCCCAGGGGATGCCGAGCTTGCGGACGACCAGCACGTCCAGTGGTGCGCCGAGCCGTTCCGCGACGACCCGGGCGACCGGCACGCCGCCACGGACGAGGCCGAGGACGACGACGTCCGGTTCGCCGACGAGTGCGGTGAGTCGGTCGGCGAGCACCCGGCCCGCGTCGGCCCGGTCGCGGTACGTCGTCATGCCTTCAGGTCTACGCCCTGACGCGCGGTTTCGCCCGGCAGTTACGCCGAAGTGGTCCAACTGGACCGCTCGCCGGGAGCCGGGGCGGTCGGTGGCTGGTCGACCGTCCGGTGCAGCGCGGGCGCCCAGGTGAGCAGGGCCAGCGGATACAGCAGGTAGCCGAAGCGGGTCGTGGGCATCAGGGCGATCGCGGCGAGTAGCCCGTACCCGCAGATGAGGGCGCTGGTGACGGCGGTGCGGGGCGGGCGGCGGACGAGTTGGACGGCGATGGCCGCTCCGGCCGCGACCAGCAGCGCGGCGGCGATCAACCGGCCGGCGGGCAGCGCGCTGGCGATCAGGTAACCCGGAAACGGGGACTGCGCGGGGCTGGTGACCAGCCCGTGGCCGAGGGGGAAGCGGAGGACGTTCTCGGCGAGGGCGTCGTGGTCCACCAGCAGCGCCGGCAGTAGTGCGGCGACGGGCAGGCCGATCGCGCCGGCGGCGACCCGCGCGCCGGCGCGCCGGGTCAGGCCCCAGACGATCAGGACCAGGGCGACCGGCCAGGCGAACAGCTTCAGCGCGCCGGCGAGCCCGACCGCGAGGCCGGCGCGGCCGGGTCGTTCGGTGGCGGCGAACGCGAGAGCCAGCAGGCAGAGCGCGAGTACGGGTAGGTCGTCGCCGCCGGTGGCGAGGGTGAGGGCACAGATCGGCAGTACGGTGGCGGCCTGCACGCCGCGCAGCAGGGCGGCGTCGCGCCGGTGCGTCGTGGCGGCGGTGGCCTGGCCGGCGGTGGCCTGGCCGGCGGTGGCCGGTGTGCGCCGCAGGGCGGCCACGGCCAGGGCGAGCGCCAGCGTGGTGCCCACCGCGAACCAGACCCGCGAGTCGGTCCACCAGCTGTCGACGAGTGCTCTGGGCAGGCCGAACATCGCCATGCCGGGCTGGTACGGGGTGTAGCCCATCAGTTGTTCGTCGGGTGGCAGGGCGGCGATGGCGTCGGGTCCGAGGTACGGCGTGCCGTGTTCCAGGAGGCGGCTGCCGGCCTGTTCCACGACCAGCACCTCCTCCTGCGCCCGGTCGGTGCGCCCGCCGGCCCGGTCGATGCTCTGCCAGAGCAGGGGTAGCAGTGTGGTGGCCGCCCAGGTGAGGCCAGTGATCACCCAGCGGGCTGGGAGACCGCTCAGCCGGGAGGTGGGAGAGCGTCGACGTAGTAGGAGTTGAACGATCACCGCCAGCGTCGCGAGCAGGTAGCCGACGGCGGCGACGGCGCCCCACGCCCGGTGCGGCAGCAGCGTCGACGTGACCGTGGTGATCGCGGCGAAGATGGCCGAGACGCCGTAGAGACCCAGGTCGAGGGCGAGTCCGCCGGCGGCGGTGTCGAGCGTCCGCCAGTGCCAGCGACGACGGCGGGCGGTCGGGTCGTCGACGATCACGCGCGACAGTCTGGCAGATCGGCCTGCTGGCGCGGCGGCCCGAGGCTGCTCAGCCGTGCCGATGCTCGCGCAGCCGGGCCGCCGCGTGCCGCTGCTCGCGCAGCCGGGCCGCCGCAGGCCGTTGCTCGCTCAGGCGTGCTGTTGCTTGCTCAGGCGGGCAGGTGCGGGAGACGGTCGGCGCCGGAGCGGCCGGCCTGGCGGCGGTTCTGGTTCAACCGGATCACCGCGCCGGCGTCGTGCAACGGCGCGGCGAGGGTGCCGGGGCGACCGCCCGAGCCGCGCTGCATCGCCGCGAGCAGGGTGCCGGACGGCATCGGCCGCGCGAACAGGTGCCCCTGGCCGGCGACGCAGCCCAACTCCCACAGGGCGCGTCGCTGCGGTTCGCTCTCCACCCCCTCGGCCACCACGTCCAGGTCGAGGCTGCGGCCCAGGTCGAGGGTGGAACGGATGACGGCGGCGGCCTCCGCCGAACTCTCCATGGTCGTCACGAAGCTCCGATCGATCTTCAGCTCGTGTACCGGGATGCGGGAGAGCAGGGAGAGGGAGGAGTAGCCGGTGCCGAAGTCGTCCAACGCCAACCGGACCCCCTCGTCGCGTAACCGGCTGAGCACCCGGTCGACCACGTCGAGTTGGCTGAGGGTCAGCGTTTCGGTCAGCTCCAGGACCAGCCGGTCCGGTGGTAGGTCGTGGGCGCGCAGGCGGGCCAGCACCGAGCCCGGGAACCGCGCGTCGAGCAGGCTGCGGGGGGACACGTTGACCGCGACGGGTACGTCGAAGCCGGCTTCGCGCCAAGTCGCCGCGGCGATCAACGCCTGGTCGAGGATCGCTTCGGCGAAGGCTGGGAGCAGGCCCGAGCGTTCCACCGCCTCCAGGAACCGCAGTGGGTCGATCATGCCGTGGGTGGGGTGGTGCCAGCGGGCCAGTGCTTCGGCGCTGGTCACCGCGCCGCTGCCCAGGTCGACGATCGGTTGGAAGTTGACGACGAACTCGTGGTCGGCGACGGCGCGTGGCAGGTCACCGCCGAGGGTGAGGCGGCCCAGGTCCGCGGTGTCGCGGGTCGGGGCGTACGTGGCGATCCGCTGGCCGGCCCGCTTCGCCTGGTACATGGCCACGTCGGCGCGGCGCAGCAGCTCGGCCATGCCGCCGCTGGACGGGGCGATGGAGATCCCGCCGCTGGCCTCGACGCTGATCCGCATGCCGTCCAGCTCGAACGGCTCGTGCAGGGCGACGAGCAGTGTCTCGGCCCGGTGCGCGGCCACCGCCGGGGCCGGCAGACCGCGCAGGAGTACGGCGAACTCGTCACCCCCGAGACGGGCCACCAGGTCGGTCGCCTGGGCCGCGCCGCGCAACCGGTCGGCCACCTGCACCAGCACCTGGTCGCCGGCGGCGTGCCCGAGCGTGTCGTTGACCTCCTTGAAATGGTTCAGGTCGATCAGCACGAGCGCGGTCACCCCGTCGGCGTGCCGGGTGCTCAACTGCTCGGTGCCCTCGTCGAGGAGGTGTCGGCGGTTGGCCAGGTCGGTCAGCGCGTCGTGTGCGGCCGCGTACGCGTGCTCGTCGGCGACCCGGGCCAGCTCGGCGTACGCCTGGGCGTTGCGGACGGCGGTGCAGAGCGCGGACGCGAAGGTGCGCAGGGTGTACTGCTCCCGCTCGGAGAGCTGCACCGGGCCGCGGAAGCGCAGCCGGAGCATGCCGACGTCGACCGTCCGGTCATGGCCTTCCAACGGCGCGGGGATGACCGTGCCGTCCACGTCGGTGGGCGTTCCGGTCGGCCCGTCGAAGGTGATGCCGCCGGTGCCGCCGCGTACGGTGCGGCCACCGTCGCGCAGCTCGATCTCGACCTCGTCCGCGGAGAACAACTCGGCGGCCTGGGTGACGGCGGTGGTGAGGACGTTGTCCAGGTCGACGACGTTGAGCGCGTCGGTGGTGCGGGCGAGTCGCTGCCACGCCTGCTGCTCGGTGCGGCCTCGGATGCGCGCGGAGTAGGCCAGGTGCAGGCTCAGGACCAGGGGTGGGACGGCGAGCAGGAGGCGGGGGTCCGCCCAGAGGATGAACAGCGTGCAGAGGGCGACGACGAAGCGCACGCCGAAGCCGGCCAGCCGGAGGTCAAGGTTGTTGAGGAACTGGCGGGAGATCCGGGTGCCGGTCGCCAGCGCGATCACCGGGATTGCCAGCAGATCGTCCAACAGTGCGGCGACCAGGTAGATGGCTCCCAACAGGCCGATGAGCTCCGTCAGCCCCACGGGTGGCCACTGCCAGTGGACCGCCAGCGCGGTGGCGCTCGCTCCACCGGCGACGAGGATGTTCTTGCTTACTCCGAAGGCGGTCTTGATCGAAGGAAGCTTCATGATCGCCGACGCGATGCCGACGCCCGCTCCGGTCGCCAGCAACACCCAGGCAGGCGGAGCCACCGCGAGCCCGATCACGATCGCCGCCTCGATCCAGGTGATCGCGTGCGTGGTCGAACGGATGCGGATGGGCGCCTTGATGATCGTCCCGAGGGCCGTCATGAAGGTCAACGCGACGATCGTCGCGCCATCGCCCACCGAGTTCGGCGGGTGAGCCAGTAGGTCGGTGACGGCGATGAGCGTCGGACCGACAGCCAGTATGACGATGATGCCGACGAGCAACAGGAGTCGCCGGTCTGCTCTCGTGGTGTCCTCGGATGAAACCCGACTCATGAAGCTCCTGTCGTTGCCGACAGTTACATGTTGACGACAGGAGCCTACCGCTGTGTGTCACTCGAATGTCAGTGCCAGTCGCTGCCGCGCATTGCACGCTCCCTCCACTCTCGTCACCCGCGACGCGGTTCTGTGTCTCGGGCTGTATTTCGTGACGAGAGCCTAGGGGGAACTCGATGCGGTTAGCAGCAATAAATGTCGGTATGCGCAACATAAGCCAAGATAGAGGGTTTTGTAACGTTGTGTCCATGACTCCTATGCGGAGCGGGGTCAGGTTGTTCGGCCTGCAGGTCGCATGTTGCCGGCCATCGCCGTGGGCGTGCTTGGCGTCCAGGCTCCTGCCGTCTCCGTCCCTCAGTCTGAACGAGCAAACTCATCTTCCTCGCCCGGGGTTTGGCTCAGCGTAGGTCCTGTCGGATGAATTTGCGGCACATGCCGGAATGTCGGCGGTTCCCGGGCCGGCGCTAACGGTTCTGACGTCGAATTCGTCGCCGCCAACCTTTCTCCGAGTGATCATCCGGACACCCACAGATTCTGGATCGGGGGACTGTTGGAGATCAAGGTGCTGGGCGGACCCGACGTGCGGCTTGCCGACGTCAAGTTGCATCCCGGGACGCTCAGCCAGCAGGTGGTGCTCGCGATGCCTGCTGTTCACGCTGACTTATCTTTCCGGTCGACCAGCTGATCGTTGGGCTGTGGTCGACCGCGCTACCGCATTCGGCCGTGGCCGACCGCGCGTGGCTTACACCGCCAATCCGACGTATGTTCGAATCTGTGGATTGCGGCAGGGCTCTTGTGAATCGGCATCGGAATGGCCACCGACCGCAACTTGACCCGAACTGAATCGGTCTTATCCATTTCGAAAACCAGTACCGGGAGGCAAGGAGCCCCCGTCGAACGGGATTCTCCGGGTCAACCTAAGAGCTACTCAGGCTGGCGGTGGACCAGTAAAAGGGCCGATGCCCGTTGACGTTCCGCTTGGCCCGGTTCGCACCGCTCGTTCTATGGCGGCGGAGGTGGAGCACCGTCTCGCGATTGAGTTGCTCGCGCGGACGGGCATCCGGATCGGGCGTTTCGGGCTGGCGATTCCATCGCTTCGGAGATGATGGGAGTGGATACGATCTGGGCCGGCACCGACTCATCTTCGGAAGTGTCCGAACTCGGCTGCGTCAGCCGGACACCGCTCCTCCGGATCACCGTCGCACCGCGACGCTAGGCTCAGCACCGTGACCGAACCCGCGCAGCTCAGCCACGTCGATCGCGCCGGCGCGGCCCGCATGGTCGACGTCTCCGCCAAGGCGGTGACAGGTCGGCTGGCCGTCGCGGCCGGCCGTTTGCACACCACCCCCGAGGTCATCGACCTGCTGCACCGCGATGGGTTACCCAAGGGTGACGCGTTGGCGGTCGGTCGGCTGGCCGGGATCATGGGGGCCAAGCGCACTCCGGAGCTGATCCCGCTCTGCCATCCCATCGCCCTGCACGGCGTCACCGTCGACCTGGTGCTGACCGCCGACACCGTGGAGATCACTGCCACGGCCCGTACGGCGGACCGGACGGGCGTGGAGATGGAGGCGCTCACCGCCGTCGCCGTCGCGGGTCTCGCCCTGATCGACATGGTCAAGGCGGTCGACCCGGCGGCGTCGGTGGAGGCGGTCCGGGTGCTGCGCAAGGAGGGCGGCAAGACCGGCGAGTGGGTCCGTCCGGAGGACCGGCCGTGATCCGGGCCCGGGTGATCGTCGCTTCCAACCGGGCCGCGGCCGGTGTCTACGCCGACACCAGTGGGCCGCTGCTCGTCGCCGGCCTGCGCGAGTTGGGCTGCCAGGTCGACGAACCGGTGGTGGTGCCCGACGGTGAGCCGGTCGGCGACGCCGTGCGGGCCGCCCGCGCCGATGGTGTGGACGTGGTGCTGACCAGCGGTGGCACCGGGGTGACCCCGACGGATCGGACCCCGGACGTCACCCGGGGTCTGCTCGACTACGAGATCCCCGGCATCGCCGAGGCGATCCGCGCGCACAGCCGTGACCGGGTGCCGACCTCGGTGCTGTCCCGGGGCCTGGCCGGTGTCGCCGGCCGGATGCTGGTGGTCAATCTGCCCGGCTCGACCGGCGGCGCCCGCGACGGCCTGGCCGTTCTCGGGCCGATCCTGAGTCACACCGTCGACCAGCTTCGCGGCGGGGACCACTGACCGGTGCAGGCCAGGCTGGGGCGGGTGTCGGTCCGGGCCGATAGGCTCGGTCGGTGAGCACGGAAACCGCACCCACCGCGGATCGGGTCGTCGCACCGCCGCCAGCCGGTTGGGAGGAAGCGCGCTCGCGGGTCTACGCGGTCGGTCTGGCCGCCGCGTTGCCCGCCGTCGCCCGACCACTCGTCGACGCCGACGGGTCGACCCTGGCCGAGCCGCTGACCACCCGCACCGACCTGCCCGCCTTCCCGACCTCCAGCGTGGATGGCTGGGCGGTGCGCGGTCGCGGCCCGTGGCGCGTGGTCGGCCGGGTCCTGGCGGGGAGCACCCCCGCGCCGCTCACCGAGGACGACACCACCGTCGAGATCGCGACCGGTGCCATGGTGCCCGAGGGCGCCACCGCCGTGCTGCGGGTGGAAGAGTCGACGAGCGCCGACGGTCTGGTCAGCGGCGTTCCCCGGGAGACGCCCGAGTGGCGGGAGCCCGGCGAGGAGGCGTACGCCGATGAGGAGTTGTTGCCGGCCGGCACGCCCGTCGACCCGGCGGTGATCGGCCTGGCCGCCGCCTGCGGGCACGACACGCTGCGGGTCCGGCGGGCGCCGCGCGCCGCGCTGCTGGTCTTCGGTGACGAGTTGTTGACGGCCGGTCCGCCCGCGGCGGGTCGCGTCCGCGACGCGTTGGGCCCCTCGGTGCCGGGGTGGCTGCGGCGCTACGGCTGCCAGGTCCGCCCGTCCGACGTGGTCGGCCCGGTGGCCGACACGCTGCCCGCGCACGTGGCGGCCCTGCGTTCGGCGTTGGCGAACGCCGATCTGGTCTGCACCACCGGCGGCACGATGAACGGCCCGGTCGACCACCTGCACCCGACCCTGGAGGCGCTCGGCGCCGACTACGTGGTCAACACGGTGGCGGTCCGCCCGGGGTTCCCGATGCTCCTGGCCCGGCTGACCGGTCACGACGGTCGAGCCCGGTTCGTGGCGGGGCTGCCGGGCAACCCGCAGTCCGCAATCGTCGCGCTGGTGTCGTTGGTCGCGCCGCTGCTCGCCGGCCTCCAGGGTCGCGCGATGCCGGTGCTGCCGCAGGCCACGTTGGCCGAGGCGGTGCCCGGTCGCGGTGACTACACCCACCTGGCGTTGGTCCGGGTGGACCGGGCCGCCGGCACCGCCACCCCGGTCCGGCACGTCGGCTCGGCGATGCTGCGTGGCCTGGCCGGCGCGGCCGGGTTCGCCGTCATCCGACCCGGCACCGGCGGCGAGCCGGGCGACCGGGTGCCGATCGTGCCACTGCCGTTGTTTCCCGGGGAGCGTGCGTGATGACCGCACCAACGATCACCTTCGGCGAGGTCACCGACCAGCCGCTCGACCTCGCCGCGCACGAGGCGGCGGTCGCCGACCGCCGGGCCGGCGCCGTGGTGTCCTTTCAGGGCGTGGTCCGCGATCATGACCACGGCCGCCAGGTCACCAGCCTGGAGTACGAGGGGCACCCGAGCG
The DNA here is from genome assembly GCF_040675155.1 of Micromonospora sp. NPDC049645. Lineage (NCBI taxonomy): Bacteria > Bacillati > Actinomycetota > Actinomycetes > Micromonosporales > Micromonosporaceae > Micromonospora > Micromonospora sp. NPDC049645. The sequence continues at coordinate 114,538 of NZ_JBFAOI010000001.1, read as the reverse complement.
CCGCGCAGGTCCTGCGCGAGGTGGCCGCCGAGATCGCCGCGGAGCCCGACGTCTACGCGGTGGCGGTCTCGCACCGGGTCGGGCCCCTGGCGATCGGTGACGTGGCGCTGGTCGCCGCGGTGAGCACCGCGCACCGGGCGGCGGCCTTCGCGGCCTGTGCCCGGCTGGTCGACGAGGTCAAGGCGCGCCTGCCGATCTGGAAGCGGCAGGTCTTCACCGACGGCACCGACGAGTGGGTCAACTGCCCCTGACCGCTCACCGGTGGCCGTTGATCACCACGGCCCGGGCGAGTCGGTCGCCGTAGAACGCCGGCTCCGCGCCGGGACGCCACGGCAGGGCGGCGACCAGCACGATCAGCGCGACCGCGAGCGAGTTCTCCATCAGCGCGCCGAAGAGCCCGTCCTGGTAGTGCGACATCTCCGGCAGTTGGTGTTCGTACGGCCAGATCGGTGAGATCAGGAAGAGCAGGTAGAGCCCGATCGCGGCGACACCGTGGCGGAGCCCGGTCAGCGTGGGGTACCAGATCGGCGGGCGGAGCCCGTTGACCCCGGGTAGTCCGCCGAACACGGGGCCCTGGCCGGTGCGCTGCGGCATGCTCCGGCTCGCCTCACGGCGGCGTACGGCGGCGTCGGCCAGCACGATGATCGCCGGGATGACCCAGACCAGGTGGTGCGTCCAGGAGATCGGGCTGATCACGTTCGCGGTGAGACCGACGAGCGTGAACGCGGTCAGCTCGTCGCCGTCGGCGCGGGAACTGGCCGCCCGGGACAGGCCCAGCGCCAGGATCAGCACCGAGAAGGCGAGCCAGAGCAGCCCGGGGGTCTCGATCGAGTCGTACAGCCGGGCGAGGAGGCCGGCGAGGGACTGGTTGGGCGTCATGTCCGCCGCACCGACCCGTTCGGTCTGCCAGAGCACGCTGCCGAAGTACGTCCGCGACTCGTCACCGACGATCGCGAAGCTCCCCACCGTCACACCGATCGTGGTGCCGATGGCGGTGGCCGCCACCCGCCACTGACGGGTGATCAGCAGGTAGGCGATGAACAGCGCCGGGGTGAGCTTCACCGCGGTGGCCAGGCCGATGCCCGCGCCGGCCCACGCCCCGCCATAGACGAAGCGCAGCAGCGGGCCGTCGGTCGCGGCGTAGTGGGTGCCCCGGCGGGAGCGCCATCGAAGGCCGATCAGGTCGGCCATGATCAAGGCGAACAGCAGGATGTTGACCTGGCCGTAGCCGAGCGTCTCCCGACCTGGCTCGATGGCGACCGCGAGCGGCACCGCCACGGCCACCGTGAACCACAGTGGCCACCCCAACCGGTCCACGATGGGCCGGAGCAGCCCGGCGAGCACCAGCGCCAACGCGGCGATGCTGGCGGCGGCGTTGACCATGCCGGCCGCGCCGATCGGCAGCTGCGCCATCGGCAGCATGACCAGCCCGGCGAAGGGCGGGTAGGTGAACCCGAGTGTGGTTCCGGGCGCGATGAACTCGTAGAGCTCGTGACCGCTCGCCCACCACACCACGGCACCGTGGTAGATCTTCATGTCGAAGAAGTTGTACGGCCGCCCGAAGGTGCCGATGGCGAGCCATGCGGCATAGGCGACGGCGGCCACTATGGCGCCCCGTACGACGTTCCTGCGATCGATCCCGCGCGTCACCCGGTCGAGCCCGCGTGTCACACGTTGGATTGGGGCGAGGCGGTCCGCCCGTCTACCGACAGCCGTCGGCATGGCGTGGCCACCCCCGTACCAAGGTCGTCCTACCCGTCCAGGTCCTGCACGGAGCCTAGAACGGCGCCTCACGTCAGTGCCTCCCGCGTTATGCGACCGTGTCCGATCCCACACATGTTTTTGACATTTCCACCGCGTTAACGCCTACCGGGTGGTTCAGGTAATTCGTGGCCTTAGCGGGGGGGTGGGGGTGGGGCAGAGACGGATCGACGCAGGTCAGCCGCAGGTCAGCCGGGGAGTCGACGTGCGGTGGACGCCGACCGGACGGCGATCCGGGCCTCGCGGCGGGCGGTACGGACGGCGCGTTGCATGGAACGTCGAGAGTGGCCGATGCGATGACCGGTCCGCCACCGCAGACCCGGCTTGCCGCCGGTGTCCGCCGCGGCGAGCAGCAGACCGCCGAGGATCCCGAGGTTCTTCAGAACGTGGATCTGGTTGTTGTTCTTGGCGGTCGGGTCGTCGTTGTTCCAGAAGGGATGCCCGGCGATGGTCACCGGCACCAGCGTGCCGGCGAGCACCAGCGCCGCGGGTCGGCTGAACCGGCCGCTCGCCAGCATCAGGCCCGCGCTGACCTGCACAGCCGCGTTGAGCCGGATCAACGTCTCGGTCTCGGTGGGGAAGCTCGGGTGTGCCTTCTTCAGCATCGGCGCGACCTTGTCGGTCACCGGTTTGGCCGCCGTGGTGAGCCGGCCGGGATTGCGGAAGTTTCGATACCCGCTGACCACGAAGATGCCGCTCAACATGGCGCGGGCGAGGGAGCGTACGGGCGTCATGGATCAGTCATACCCCGTCGCGGCGTTTGCTACCCCGGCAACCGCCGGATCGGATTGGTGTTCGTACACGTGCGCCACGCCGAATCAAGCGACCGTCACGGATGGACGGGCGCTGGCGGGTAACGTCGCGCGGGTGACCACGCTGCGGCTACGCCCCGAGGACCCGGCCGACGCCGGCCCGGTCCGCCGGGTGCTGGCCGCCGCCTTCGCCCGCCCGGACGTGACGACGCCGCCGGAGGTCAGCCTTGTCGACGAGCTGCGCGGCACCGTTGCCTGGTTGCCGCGGCTGGCCATGGTCGCCGAGTACGGCGGTGAGGTGGTCGGATACGCGCTGCTCACCCGGGTGCGTCTGCGGCCGGAGCGTGGCTCGGACGTGCCCGTCCTGGCGCTCGGCCCGGTCGCGGTCGCGCCGCACCGACAGCGTGTCGGGCACGGCACGGCGGTCGTGCAGGCCGCTCTGGACGCCTCCACCGAGTTGGGCGAGCGGCTCGTCGTCGTCCTCGGTGACCCGGCCTTCTACCGCCGGTTCGGGTTCGGCCCGGCGAGTGAGCTGGGCCTGACCGGTCCGTGGGCCGGTCTCGGTGAGCCCTGGCAGGCGCTGGTGCTGCCGCCGTCCACCAGCGAGGAGGGGCCACCGCCCCCCGGCGAGGTGCTCTTTCCGGCGCCCTGGTCGAGGGTCTGACCGGGCTCAGGCCGGCTGCGTGCGAAGGTAGCGGCCGAAGTGCGGGACCGTGAAGGCGACGGTGCCCCGCTCTCCGGAGTAGATCAACCCCTTCTTGATCAGCGCGTCCCGCGCCGGGGAGAGGCTGGCCGGTTTGCGGCCGAGGGCGCGGGCGATCTCCGCCGTCGGCACCGCGGCGTCCATGTCGTCGCGGACCACCGCCCCGGGCTCGCCCTCGACCGCCGACATCGTGGCCATCGCCCGCATGTACTCGCGCTCGGCGGGAGTGGCCCGTTCGAACCGGGACCCGAAGAACCCGACGGCCAGCTCGGCTTCCGCCTCGGGCGCGGCGACCCGCACGTCGGCGGCGGTGATCGGCGAGCGCGGCGCGTGGTCCCAGGTGGCCTTGCCGTACGCCTGGACGAAGTAGGGGTAGCCGCCGGACTTCTCGTAGAGCAGGTCGAGTGCCTTCTGTTCGTACTCGACCTCCTCCCGCTCGGCGGGCGCGCAGAGCGCCCGGTCGGCGGCGATCCGGTCGAGCCGGTCGATGCGCTGGTAGCGGAACAACCGTTCGGAGTACGACTTCGCGGCGCTGAGCACCGCCGGCAGGTGCGGAAGGCCGGCGCCGACGACGATCAGTGGCGCGCCCAGCTGGGACAGCTCGTGACAGGCGGCGCAGAGGGCCGACACGTCCTCCGGGCCGAGATCCTGCATCTCGTCGATGAAGATGGCGATGCCGGTGCCGACGTCACTGGCCACGGCGGCGGCGTCACTGAACAGCTCGACCAGGTCGATCTCGATGTCGCCGGAGTCGGCCCGGCCACTCGCCGCCGGGACGTCGATGCCGGGCTGCCACCGGTCCCGCAGCTTCGTGGCGGCACCGGCCCGGCCGGTCGGGGCGGACCGTTGGGCGAACGCCTTGAGCACGCCGAGGAACGCGTCGATCCGGTCCGGCGCGCGGTGCCGGGGGGCCAGCTCCCGGACGGCCATGTGCAGCGCGGCGGCGACCGGGCGGCGCAACGACTGATCCGGCCGAGCCTCGATCTTGCCGCTGCCCCAGAGCCGGTTGATCGCCTGCGACCGGAGGGTGTTGAGCAGGACCGTCTTGCCGACGCCACGCAGCCCGGTGAGCATCAGGCTGCGTTCGGGTCGGCCCCGCGCGATGCGTTCGAGCACGATGTCGAAGACGTCCAGCTCCCGCCCCCGCCCGGCGAGTTCGGGCGGACGCTGACCGGCGCCCGGCGCGTACGGGTTGCGGACCGGATCCACGCATCGCAGAGTATCGGGCCATCTAGCTGCGAGGCTAGACATGGATAGATGGGGCTACCGGCGTGTTGAGACCCTCGACAACAAACTAGGGCTGTCTAGCGTCCACGCTAGACAGCCCTAGTTTTGGCAATCGGCTAATACCCCGCCCGATCGGCTACCGCTTCTTCAGACAGAGCACGTAGTCGAACAGGTCGATCGAGTTGTCGTGCACGTAGTTCGCGGTCGCCTGCGGCGCGAGCGTCTCGCACCGGTCTCCGTCTGTGGTCGCCGGAATCCGCAGCAGCACCTGGTAGGTGTTCGGGCCACACGGCACCTTGCGCAGCTCCGCGTCGTCCTCGCTGCCGTCGTTCACCACGCAGTCACCCCTCGCGAACTCCTCGTCCGGGGTCGGTGCGGCCGACGTCGGCGCGTCGCTCGGCAGGGCGGGAGGAAGGGCCGGCGCACTCGTCGACGGGGTGGGCGTGGCGTCCCTGCCGGCGTCGGCGACCCGCCAGACCGCCCAACCGGCCAGGCCGAGGCACGGACAGAGCACGAGCAGCACCACCAGCACGATGATGAGGGCGACCTTGCCGCCGGTCTTCTTCACCGGGGCGGCGGGCGGCATCCCGTAGCCGCCGGGAGGCTGCTGACCCCACGGCCCTCCTGGCTGGCCCGGCATGGGTCCGGCGGGTGGGAATGGCCCTCCTGGTTGCCCCGGCGTCGGCCCGGCGGGCGGGAATGGCCCCGCTGGCTGACCCGGCGTGGGCCCGGCGGGCGGGAATGGCCCGGGTGGCGGGTAATCCGGGCCAGACGTGGGCGGCGGTGCCCACATCGGCGCGGTCGGCGGCTCCGGGTTGGTGGGCGGCGGCGCCCACATGGGTGCCGTCGGCGGCTCGGCGCCGGTCGGCGGCGGACCCCACTGCTGCCGGGTCGGGTCCTCGGCCGTCGGCGGAGGGCTCCACTGGGGCACGGTGGGATCGACCGGCGGCGAGCTGTCGGGCCCGGTGGGCGGGCGCTGGTACGGGTCGTCCGGCTGATCGGATCCCGTAGGTCCGTAGGTCGTCATGTCATCCCCGGGGGTGGGTGGTCTCAGCGTTGCTTGAGGCAGAGGACGAAGTCGAGAGTGTCCAGCTCACTGTCGAAGAAATACCAGTTGGTGTAACCCTCGACCTTGCCGCACTTGGCCTCGGCGTCCCGCTCGCCGCTGGTCGGACCGTCGATCCGACTCAGCACCTCGTACGATTTCGCGGCGCAGCCGCTGATCACCAGCTTGGGCTTACCGCCGGCCGCGCCCTCGTTGCGGACGCACTGGCCGACCTTGGCGAAGCGTGGATCAGCCGACGACTCCGGGGCGGCGGCGCTCGGCGCGGGCTGCACCGCGTCCGCGCTGGGGTCAGCGGCGGCGGCAGAGTTGCTCGGCGCGGCTACCGGCGCCGGGTCGTCCGGCCCACGGCGCAACCAGAACACGCCGGCCACGGCCACCACCAGCAGGACGACGGCCAGGATCGCGATCAGCGGGCCCCGACCACGCCGGCCCGGTGCCGGATCGCCGCCGTACGGGTCGTCGGGCTGGTACGGCTGCCCGCCGTACGTCGGGATCGTCGAGGTCGGCTGGTACGCGCCACCGTAGGGCGGGCCGGGCTCGTGTCCGTAGGGAGTCTGCGTTCCTCCGCCGTACGGCGCGCCGGGCGCTCCGCCGTAGGGCGTTCCCGAGCCGCCTCCATAGGACGCGCCGGGCGCTCCGCCGTACGGCGTTCCCGTGCCGCCTCCATAGGGCGCGCCGGGCGCTCCGCCGTACGGGCTGGGCTGTTCCTGCGCGGTGGGCGGGTACGGCGGGACCGCTGGCGGGTAGGGCTCGGGGGCCGGCGGATAGGGTTGCTGCACCGGGCGTCCGGGCGGCTCGTCGGGTCGCTGCCCACGCCACGGCCCCGGGTGTCCGCCCCCCGGCTGTCCGTAGTTCGTCATGCCGCCCTCCTGCACGAGTGGTGAGAGGCCGGCCACCAAAGCGGGACGCCGACTCCGAGGTCACCGTAGCGTGGTCCACTGATGAGCTCACCTTCACCGAGCGCCACGGCCCTCGCCGGGCGTCCCGCCAGCACCACGCCGACCCTAATCTGGACCGCGTTGATCGTGGTCTACCTGCTCTGGGGGTCCACCTACCTGGCCATCCGGATCGCCGTGGAGACGCTGCCTCCGCTGCTGTCGGCCGCTCTCCGGTTCGCCGTGGCCGGGCTGGTCCTGGCGGTGGTGCTGCGGTTGCGTCGAGGTCCCGGCGCACTGCGGGTGGACCGACGGCAACTCGGCTCGGCCGCGCTGGTCGGGGTGCTCCTGCTCGCCGGCGGCAACGGACTGGTGGTGCTCGCCGAATCCGGGCCGTCCGGGGTGGCGGTGCCGTCCGGGATCGCCGCGCTGCTGGTGGCCACGGTGCCGCTGCTGGTGGTGCTGTTGCGCTCGGGCACCGGGGACCGCCCGCCGCTCTGGACGTTCGTCGGGGTCACCCTGGGCTTCGTCGGCCTCATCCTGCTGGTGCTGCCCGGCGGTGGTTCGGCCGCGGTGCCGCTGCTCGGGGCGTTGACCGTCGTGGCGGCCGCGGTTTCCTGGTCGGTCGGGTCGTTCCTGTCCGGACGGATCAGGATGCCCGCCGACCCCTTCGTTGCCACGGTGTACGAGATGGCGGCCGGTGCCCTGGTGCTGGCGGTCATCGCCGCCGGTCGGGGCGAGTTGGCCGACTTCCATCCGGCGGCGGTCAGCACCCGGTCCTGGCTGGCGCTGGGCTATCTCATGGTGGCCGGCTCGCTGGTGGCCTTCACCGCGTACGTCTGGCTGCTGCACACCGCGCCCATCTCGCTGGTGTCGACGTACGCCTACGTCAACCCGGCGGTCGCGGTGGCGCTCGGTGCGCTGCTGGTGGCCGAGCCGATCACCCCGCAGGTGCTGCTCGGCGGTGCCGTCATCGTCGCCGGTGTCGCCCTGGTGGTGAGCACCGAACGGCCCCGTCGGCCGGGCACGGAATCGCGATCGGGGGCCACGCTGGTGAGCGACCGCCAGTAACGTCCGGCGGATGTCGACCGCCGCGCTGGTGTCGCTCGCCCTGCTCGGCGCGCTGGTGGGCTTCGTCGTACCCCGGTTGGCCCGGCGTTTCACCGCCACACCGGTCGGGCCGCGACGTCGGCGCGACGGCAACCTCGGCACGGAGGCGTTGCGGAGGGATCGGCGCGACCCCCGGGCGTTGCTCGGCCCGCTGCTGGCGGCGGGCGTGTTCGCCGGGCTCGCGGTCACTCAGGCCGACGACCCGGCGCTGCCGGTCTTCCTCGTGGTCGCGGCGGTGGGGCTGGTGCTGGCTCGGGTCGATCTCGTCTGCCTGCGGCTGCCCGACCCGCTGGTCCTCGGTGCCGGGCTGCTGGCTCTCGGGGGTCTGACCGCTGCGGCGCTGCTGTCCGGCACTCCCGGGCGGCTGGCCGGCGCGCTGGGTGGTGCGACGGTCGCCGGGGCGGCGCACGTGCTGCTGGCCCTGCTGCCGGGCTCACGACTGGGCTTCGGGGACGTGAAACTCGCCGCCGTCCTCGGCCTGCCGCTCGGGTGGCTGGGCCGGGACGCCCTGCTTGCCGGCCTGCTGCTGCCGCACGTGCTGCACGGCGGCCTGGTGCTCGGTCTGCTCGCCGCCCGGCGGGTGCGCCGCGACACCCTGCTGCCCCTCGGCCCGGCCCTGCTGACCGGTGCCTGGCTCGCCGCCCTCCTCACCTGAAAACCCACCCGCGCTCTCCCTCTCCCACCCCGCGCTCTCTCCCTCCCACCCCGCGCTCTCCCTCCATCCGCACGCCGATCTTGCAGTTTCTGCGGCGACATACGGCGCATCTCCGCGCAACTCGACAACACAAAGTGCAAGATCGCGGGGCGGGCCGGGGCGGGGCGGGGCGGGCAGGCCACGCCGGGCAGGCGGGGCGGGGCGGGGCGGGGTGTTAGATCAGGCGGAGTTGGCGGTCTTTGGGGCGGCGGGGTTCGGTCTCGCCGAAGCGTTCGAACAGGGCGGCGTCGATGGCGCCGAGGAACGGCGACGGGACGCACTCCCGCTCTGCGCCGTGGCGGATCCGGCGAGCGGCGTGGCTGACGTACAGCCGGTCCTGGGCCCGGGTGAGGCCGACGAAGAAGAGCCGGCGCTCCTCGGCGACCGCGTCCTCGTCGGGCGTCGCGCCCGGCCAGCGCAGCGGCAGCAACCCGTCCTCGACGCCGACCAGGAAGACCACCGGAAACTCCAGGCCCTTCGCGGCGTGCAGGGTGAGCAGCGTGACCGCCTCGGCGCGCGGGTCGAGCGCGTCCACCTCCGCGCCGGTGGCCAACTGGGACAGGAAGCTCTCCAGGTCGTTGCCGCAGCGTCGGGCCAGCGGGGTCAGCAGGTCCACGGCCGAGCGGACGTCCTCGGGACGGACCGTGCTGCCCGCGCCGTCCAGGGTGGGCACGGCGAATCGCTCCGCGACCACCTGACCGGCGAGCCGGACCCGGGCGGCCAGCGACCCGTCCAGACCGTCGGCGTGCCGCAGCTCGCGGGCGATGGCCGTCACCCCGGGGCGGTCGCGCAACCGGTCGTGGGACCGCTTCTGGACCGGGATGTTGGCCCGGGTCAGCGCGTCCACGATCGGGGCGGCCTGCGCGTCGGTGCGGTACAGCACGGCGATGTCGGAGAACGACAGCGAGGTGGAGCGGCCGTCGATGCGGCCCGAGTCCAGCGAGCGGTGCGACAGACCGCCGACCAGGTCGTCGACGGTACGCACCACGAAGTCGGCCTCCTCGGCCACCGACGCCGCCGGGTAGCGCCCGACCAGTGGGGCCTCCGGGTCGAGTCGCGCCGGGTCCAGTCGTCGCCCCCGGACCAGCGAGGACGGTGCGATGGCCTGCACGGCGGCGGCCAGGATCGGGGCCGACGAGCGGTAGTTGCGGTTGAGTCGGACCAGTCGGGCGTCGGTGAAGTCCTCGGAGAAGCGCAGGAAGTAGCCGACGTCGGCACCCCGGAACGAGTAGATCGCCTGGTCCGGGTCGCCGATCGCGCAGAGGTTGCCGTCGGCGGGGCTGAGCAGCCGCAGCAGCTCGTACTGCACCTCGTCGACGTCCTGGTACTCGTCCACGAAGATCCACCGCCAGCGGTCCCGGTACCGCTCGACCAGGTGCCGGTCGGCCCGCAGCAGTTCCACCGGCAGGCTCACCAACTCGTCCAGGTCGACCAGGTCCTGCTTGCGCAGCAGCGTCGTGTAGGCGGCCCGGTCGTCGCCGGCCTCCGATCGGGCCGCCGCCCGCTCGGCGTCGTCGGCGATCCGGAAGTCGGTGGGCAGGCCCGCCGCGTCGGCGTTCTCCCGCAGGATGGTCAACCCCAGCGCGTGGAACGTGCCCACGGTGACGTCCTCGGCGACCGGGCCGAGCAGGCTGTCGAGGCGGTGCCGCAGCTCCTCGGCGGCCCGGCGGGTGAACGTGATGGCGAGGCATCGCTCGGGAAAGACGTTCAGCTCCGCGCAGAGGTACGCGATCCGGTGGGTGAGCGTCCTGGTCTTGCCGGTGCCGGGACCGGCCACGATGAGCAGCGGGCCGCCGGGTGCGGAGGCGGCCACCCGCTGCATCGCGTCCAGTCGGTCCAGCAGACCGGTGCCGACCTCCTCCATTCCGGAGAGCATCGGCTCGAACGGCTCGTGCGGAGACGGCGGCGGTGCGATCGGAGGCGCGGGCGCCGGGACCGGCTTACGCTTCGGCTCCGCCTTTGCCGCCGCCGGGCGCTTGGCCGTGGCCCGGGGCGCCGGCTCCGAGGGTCGCCGCTGCGCCGGCACCGGTACGTCGAACAGCGTCTCCTGCGCGCCCAACTCGGTCGGGTCGAAGAGCGTGATCACGCCGTACTCGCCGTCGTAACCGGGGACCCGGCGGACGTCGCCGCGCCGTAGTCGCCCGATGCCCTCGGCGAGCAGTTCGCCACCGGCCTGCGCGATGTCGCCCAGTGGCGTCGTGGTCAGGATCTCCAGCTCGGGACCGAGTGCGGCCAGCAGCTCGTTGAACCGCCCCTCGACCTTCTTCGACCGGGCGCCCACCTTGTTGATCTCGCCGAGGATCTCGGCCAGCGGCACCAGGTGCGTGACGTTCCGGGCGTGTGCCGGCCGGTGCCCCTCCGGGCGGTCGGCCAGCTCCTCGATCCGACTGAGGACACCCACGGTGAGCGGCTTGCCGCACTCGGGGCAGCGCCCCTCGGCCGCCCGGGTGCGCTCCGGAGACCATTTGACCCCGCACAACCGATGCCCGTCCGCGTGGTACTTGCCCTCCTCGGGGAAGAACTCGATGGTGCCGGCCAGGCCGTCACCGGTCCGCAGCGCCTCCCGAACGGCGAAGTAGTCCCGTTCGGCGGTCAGTACGGTCGCCTCCCGGCCGAGAGCCGGCGGCGAGTGGGCGTCCGAGTTGGACACCAGCTGGTAGCCGTCCAGGCTGCCGACCCGCCAGTTCATCGCCGGATCGGAGGAGAGCCCGGTCTCCACCGCGAAGATGTGCTCGGCCAGGTCGGCGTAGCAGTCCGCGATCGCGTCGAAGCCGGACTTCGAGCCCAGCGCGGAGAACCAGGGCGTCCAGATGTGCGCCGGCACCAGGTAGCCGTCGGGGCTGGCCTCAAGGGTGATCTCCAGCAGGTCGCGGGAGTCCAGTCCGAGGATCGGCCGACCGTCGGAGCCGAGGTTGCCGATCCGGCCCAGCGCGGTGTTGAACCGGGCCACCGCGTCCAGATCCGGCAGGTAGATCAGGTGGTGCACCTTGCGGGTCCGGTCGTCCCGCTTGTAGATGGTGGAAATCTCGACGCTCAACATGAACCGGACCGGGTCCGCCTCTGCCGCCCCGGCGAGCCGGGGCGGCAGCCGGCGGGCGATGTCCCGTTCCGCCTCCGGGTCGAGCCGGTAGAGCCCCGGCTCGGCCGGGCGCAGCGTCTCCCGCAGGTGGTCGTACCAGCCGGGGTGGGTGAAGTCGCCGGTGCCGAGCAGGCCGATGCCCTTACGCCGGGCCCACCACGCGAGGTTCGGCAGCGTGAGGTCGCGGCTGCACGCGCGCGAGTATTTCGAGTGGATGTGCAGGTCCGCGACGAATGGCGGGAGGCCACCGGGGGGTACGGCGCTGAACGGGGGCACGCCGCATCCTGTCACGCCCGCCGCGCCGGCCGCCTGCCGCCACGCGCGGACGTGACGTCCGCTATGCCGAGCGCAGCTCGACCAGACTGATCTGCGGCTCCGCGCCGACCCGGACCGGTGGCCCCCAGAAACCGGCGCCGTTGGTCACGTAGACCTTGGTGCCGTCGACCTCGCCGAGCCCGCTGACCACCGGCTGCTCCAGCTTGACGGCAAGGTTGAACGGCACCATCTGGCCGCCGTGGGTGTGCCCGGACAGTTGCAGGTCGACGCCGTACCGGGCCGCCTCCTTCGCCGCCAGCGGCTGGTGCGCGAGCAGGACCACCGGACGGCTCGGGTCGCGGTCACCGAGGGCTGCGGCGAAGTCCGGCCCGGCGGCGAGGCCGGTGCCCGCCGCGGTGAGGTCGTTCACGCCGGCCAGGTCGAGCACGCCGCCCCGGGCCTGAATCTCCTGCCGGTGGTTCTGCAGCACCCGCAGGCCGAGGCGGTCGACCTCCTGGACCCACTCCTCCACCCCGGAGTAGTACTCGTGGTTGCCGGTGACGAAGAAGCTGCCGTAGCGGGAACGTAGGTCGCGCAGCGGCTCGGCGGCGGAACCCAGCTCGGCGACGGAGCCGTCGACCAGGTCACCGACGACCGCGACGAGGTCGGCGTCGAGCCGGTTGATCGCGGCGACGATTCGCTCGGTGTGCGCCCGGCCGCGCAGCGGGCCGAGGTGGATGTCGGAGACGGTGGCGATGCGCAGGCCGTCCATGCTGCGGGGGAGTTTGGCGAGCGGGATGCGCACCCGGTCGAGCTGGGGCGGGCCGAGGGCGGTGCGCACGCCGTACCCCACGATGCCGGTGGCGGTGAGGCCGGCGAAGATGGCGGCCCCGCGGGCCAGCAGCAGCCGGCGGGCCGGGTCGTGGTCCGGTGCGGCGACGGCGCCGGCGGCCGGCGGCTCGGTCGGCCCGGCGGCGCCGACCAGCACCGGCTCGGGCGCGGCGGTGGTCGGCTCCGCGGCGATCACCCGGCGGCGCAGCACCAGGCGGGCGACCAGCATCGGGACTTCCAGCACGACCAGCACGACCAGCAGGTAGAACATCAACGCGAGCCACAGGTAGCCCGGCCAGGCGAGCCAGTAGAGACCGGCCTGCGTGCCGGCGAGGGTGACCGGCACGAGAAGTGCCAACACCAGAGCGGCGATGCCACCGACGCGTCGCCAGCGGCCCGGCGCGGTGGTGTCGCGAACGAGCCGCTTCCACAGGTAGAGGTGGATGAGACCGGTGGCCAGCGCCAGGACAGCCACGAACCCCAGAACCGCCATGTGTGTGCGCCTCCCTCAGCCGCCCGCGAACGGGGGCAGGACATCAATCGTGGCCCCGGCCGGCAGGGGTGCCTGACGATCATGACAGGTGACGCCGTCCACCAGGAAACTCGCCACCCGCAGCACCGCGGCGAGTCGGTCGCCGTGGCGCTGGGTCAGCTCGGCCGTCAGGTCGTCGAGTGACCGCCCTGCTGGCAGGGCCTCCTCGGTGCGGCCGGCGGCGGCGCGGGCGCCCGCGAAGTAGCGGACGGTCAGCGGTGTCGACGTCATGCTCAGCCGCCGATCGCGGACATCGGACGGGTCGGCTGGAGGAAGGTGGGGTCGTCGATGCCGTGCCCGGCGCGCTTGCCCCACATCGCGGTGCGCCAGCGTCGGGCCAACTCGTCGTCGTCCGCGCCGGTGCGCAGCGCGGCGCGCAGATCCGACTCCTCGGTGGCGAAGAGGCAGGCGCGGACCTGACCGTCGGCGGTCAGCCGGGTGCGGTCGCAGTCTCCGCAGAAGGGGCGGGTGACGCTGGCGATCACACCGACCCGGGCGGGGCCTCCGTCGACCAGCCAGGTCTCCGCCGGTGCCGCCCCTCGCTCGGTCGGGTCGGGACTGAGGTCGAAGGTGGTACGCAGCGACGCCAGGATCTCTTCGGCGGTGACCATCGTGTCCCGCGCCCAACCGTGCTGGGCGTCCAACGGCATCTGCTCGATGATCCGCAGTTGGTAGTCGTGGTCGAGGGCGAATCGGAGCAGCGCCGGCGCCTCGTCCTCGTTGACACCGCGCATCAGCACCGAGTTGATCTTCACGGGGTCGAGCCCGGCGGCTGCCGCTCCGGCGAGCCCGGCAAGCACCGCGTCCAGGCGGGGTCGGCGGGTGAGCGCGGTGAACCGGGCCGGGTCCAGGGTGTCCAGTGAGACGTTCACCCGATCGAGGCCGGCCGTGCGCAGCGCCGGGGCCAGCCGGTCCAGGCCGATGCCGTTGGTGGTCAGCGAGACCCGGGGGCGGGGGTCGAGGGCGGCGACCGCCGTCACGATGTCGACCAGCCCGGGTCGGATCAGCGGCTCACCACCGGTGAACCGCACCTCGGTCACACCGAGCCGCTCGACGGCCACCCGGACCAGCCGGATGATCTCCTGGTCGGTCAGCAACTCGGGGCCGGCCAGCCAGGGCAGCCCTTCCGCCGGCATGCAGTAGGTGCAGCGCAGGTTGCACTTGTCGGTGAGGGACACGCGCAGGTCCCGGGCGACGCGGCCATACCGGTCGACGAGGACGCCGTCGGTCCCCGGGGCGGCGCTCACCTGTCGACCGTAGCGCGCTCGGCCCGGCCCAGGGCGGCACGGGCGGACTGGACGACCGCGTCTCGGTAGCTGCCGCCGAAGAGCGCGGTGTGCACGAGCAAAAGATGCAGCTGGTGCAGGGGCACCCGCTCGCGCCAGCCGTCCGGAAGCGGCCAACTCTCCTGGTAGGCGGCCAGCACCCGATCGAGGTGGGGGATGCCACCGAAGAGGGTGAGCTGGGCGAGATCGGTCTCCCGGTGCCCGCCGTGCGCGGCCGGGTCGACGAGCCAGGCCCGGTCGTCGGCCCCCCACAGCACGTTGCCCGGCCACAGGTCGCCGTGGATGCGCGCGGGCGGCTCGTCGCCGCCGAGCCCGTCGAGCTGGCCGATCACCCGCTCGACCAGGGTGGCGTCGGCGCCGCTCAGCGCGCCACGGTCGACCGAACGTCGCAGGTGGGGGGCGAGGCGACGCTCGGCGAACCACGTCGACCAGGGCCCGTCGCTGGGGGTGTTGTCCTGCGGAAGCGACCCGATGAAACCGGGCCAGCTCGCGCCGAAGGCGGTCGCGCCCGCCCGGTGCAGCCCGGCCAACTCCCGGCCGAAGCGGTCCGCGGCCTCCGGCGTCGGCTCGCCGGGCTCCACCCAGTCGAGCGCCAGCAGCTCCGGCAATTCCACGATCACCTCGGGTACGCCGATCGCGCCGGCCTCCCGCAGCCAGCGCAGGCCGGCTGCCTCGGCGGCGAAGAAGCCCTCCGGCACCGGTCGGTCGGCCCCCTCCGGCCAGGACTTGGCGAAGACGGAGTGGCCGTCGTCGAGGGTGAGTCGGGCGGCGGCGCAGATGTTGCCACCGGCGACCGGCGTCTCCCGGAGCCGCTGATGGGTCCGGAAGGTCGGCAGGTGTGCCGGGTGCGCGCGCAGGTACGCCAGGTCCATCAGCGCACGGTAACCGCTCCTTACGACAGCCAGGTGTCGCCCGAGGACATCGTCGCTCTTTTCGCACCCGTGGGTACGCCGTGAGCAGGAATAACACGCTCAGTGACTGTGGATAAGCCGCGTGTCGTCCACAGGGGCGGCGAGGCCGGGTACCCCCGCCGCAGGCTTTCGACATGACCTCGACCGAACGCCCCCAGCTCGCCGTCCGCTCACCCGCCGACCTGATCGCCGCCGTGCCGTACCTGCTCGGCTTCCATCCCACTGACAGCGTGGTCGCCGTGGCGCTGCACGGTCGACAGATCATCTTCGCCGCCCGCGCGGACCTGCCCGAGCCGTCGACCGATCCGGGCGGGCTGGCCGGGCACCTGGCCGGTGTGATCCGCCGGCAGGGCGCGGAGGCCGCCACCGTGGTGGGGTACGGGCAACCGGATCGGGTCACCCCGGCCGTGGACGCGGTACGTAACGCGCTGAACGTCACCGGGCTGCACGTGCTCGACGCGTTGCGGGTGACCGACGGCCGCTGGTGGTCCTATCTCTGCACCGAGCCCGACTGCTGCCCGCCCGAGGGCCGCCGCTACGACCCGAGCGCCAACGCGGTGACCGCCTCGGCGGTCTCCGCCGGCCAGGTCGCGCTCCCCGACCGGGCGGCCCTGGTGGCGCAGGTGGCACCGGTGCACGGCCCGGCCCGCGACGCGGCACGCGCGGCCACCCTCCGCGCCGAGCGGAGACTCGCCGAGCTGCTGGAACAGGCGCCCGACAGTGACCTGCTCGGCGGTCGGGCGCTGCGCTCCGCCGGGGTGGCGGCGGTCCGCGAGGCCCAGCGTCGACAGCGGCGTGGTGAACGGCTGGACGACGACGAGGTGGCCTGGTTGAGCCTGCTGATGACCCACCTGCCGGTCCGCGATCACGCCTGGGAGCGCACCGACGGTCGGGACCGGGACATCGCCCTCTGGACCGACGTGCTGCGCCGGGCCGAGCCGGAGGTGGCCGCCGCTCCGGGTGCGCTGCTGGCGTTCGCCGCCTGGCGCGCGGGGCAGGGCGCGTTGGCGGCTGTCGCGATCGAACGCACGCTCACCCTGCACCCTGACTACTCGCTCGCCGTGCTGCTTGACGACCTGCTCCGGCGCGGTGTGCCCCCATCCGAGCTGGACGGCTGGCCGTCGGTCGGCATGCCCGGGGTCATCCGGCCGCGTAAACGGGGTCGACGTGGCCGCCGCTGACCGGCCCGATCACCCGGCAACTGGAGCATCCTCGACCTGGCCGGACGCCGACACCGTCGCCGCCCCGGCTGGTCAGGGCGTCGACAGCGGCAGGCGTACGGCTGGTCAGGGCGTCGACAGCGGCAGGCGTACGGCTGGTGGCAGTGGCGCCCGCGCCGGACTTGTCTGGAATGACTGGATCATGAACGCCGCGAAGCGACGTGCGGCTGCCAGACGTCTGGCGGTCGACTCGGCTCGGATGCCTTCGTTGGCCATCAGCGCCAGGACCAGGTCCTCCAGCACGAAGTCGTCGCGAAGTTCCCCTGTCGCTCGGGCGCGGTCGACGAGTTCGGCAAGCATGCGCAGCGTTCTGGTGCGATCGGCGGTGAAGCCGGCTTCCCGGGGCAGCTGACTGATGAAGGCGCGGGCGAAGCCGCGATCGTGGGCATGCGTCTCCATCAGCCTCTCCACCACGACGCGAAAGCCCAGCCAGGCATCGGGCTCGGCGAGGCCCTCCTCGACGATCGCCGAACACAGGGTCATCTGTTCGGCGAACGCCTCGGCGAGCAGCGCGTCCTTGGTGGGGAAGTGCCGGTAGACCGTGGCGGCGCCCACCTGGGCCCGCCGGGCGATCTCGCGGATCGGCACGTCGAGGCCGTCGGTCGCGAACGCCAGGCGAGCGACGGCGAGGATGCGTTCCCGGTTGTCGCGGGCATCCGAACGCAGACCTTGTCTCACTTCCGCCGTCACCGGTCTCACTTTAGCTAACCGGACGGGGTGATCCGTTACGGTTCCGGCCATGAGAGCTGTCGTATTTGCCGAGTTTGGGCCGCCCAGCGTTGTGCACGTCAGCGAGGTCGTGACCCCGCACGCCGGGCCGGGTGAGGTCCGCATCGCCGTCCGGGCGTCCGGGGTTTCGACGGGGGAGGTGCTCATTCGCTCCGGCAAGCTGGCCGACCTGGTGCCGGTGACGTTCCCGCACCGGACCGGCTTCGACGCGGCCGGAGTGGTCGACGAGGTCGGTGCCGGCGTCACCGGCGTAACCGTCGGCGATCAGGTGTTCGGCATGGCCTCGCCGGCCACGCGTGGCGCCAACGCCGACCAGGTGGTGCTGAGCGCGTGGGCCGGTAAGCCCGACGCCTGGAGTTGGGAGGAGGCGGGCGGTGCCGCCGGCAGTGTCGAGACGGCCACCCGCGTTCTCGATCGGCTCGGGGTCGCGGCGGGGCACACCGTGCTGGTGCATGGCGCGGCCGGCGCGGTCGGCAGCGTCGCCGTTCAGCTCGCAGCCGCCCGAGGCGCCGTCGTCATCGGCACGGCAAGTGAAGGCAACCACGACTTTCTGCGTTCGCTCGGCACGGTGCCGACGACGTACGGCCCCGGTTTGCCGGACCGGATCCGCGGGCTGGCGACCGGCGGGGTGGACGCGGTGTTCGACTGCGCCGGAGGCGCACTTCCCGACCTGATCGCCATCGCCGGGGACGCGGCACGCGTGGTGACGATCGCCGACTTCGCGGCCGCCGCCCACGGCGTCCACCTGTCGCACGGCGCACTTACGGATCGGACTGGCAGGGCGGTGGGTTCCGGTGCCGACCCGCTCGCGGTACACGGCCTCGACATCGCGGTGCACCTCGCCCAATCCGGTCGGCTGCGCATCCCCGTCGCCGCCACGTTTCCGCTGACCGAGGCCGCCGCCGCACACGAGTTGAGCGAGGCACGCCACGCACCCGGAAGGATCGTCCTGGTCAACTGACGTCGGTGCCCCGTCGCCGAGATCGCCGGCTGCGTCAGCCGACGGGGCCGATCGTCCTTGCCAGCCCGAGGAAGCTCGCCCAGGCGGCCGGCCCGAACGTCAGCGTGCCGCCATCCCGGTCCTTCGTGTCGCGCACGAGCACGACCCCGGGCAGGTTGTCGGCCACCTCGACGCAGTTGCCACCGTTTGAACTGCTGCGGGTGCTTTTGCGCCAACGGGCGCCGGTCAGGTTATCCATGCTCGCGCTCTCATCAGGTCGATGGTCAGGTCTCGCGGTAGCGCTAACGACCTCACGCTATCCCAGACCGCCCAGAGCGGAGCAACGTCATTACTGAGGCGTCCGGCGGCCTGGTCGTCGAGGTAGCCGACGTCGCCGCCATCCGGTGTGCTGGCGATGACGAACGGCCCGGCCTGGCCGGGGTGGAACCCGGCCGTCAGGGCAGGACGTGGATCATCACCGCCGGCCGCTCGGCGAGCGTCATCAGGTGGTCGAGCTGCTCGGTCATGATGTCGGGTCTTCCCCGGCGCAGCGCGGCCTCGTCGATGACGAAGACGCTCAACGGCGGCCGAGGCCGATCGAACACGGCGGCCTGCCGGCGGAGGCGGGTCTCCACGTGTGCCTCCAGGTCGTCGTCGGCCCAGAGCCCGCTGCTCAGCACGGCTCGCGCGTACGCCTCGGTCTGTAGGAGACCGGGAACGACTGCCGACTCGTAGTACCGGAGCCCGACCGCTTCGCGCTCGATGTCCGTCCACGGCCGGAACCACGCCGGCTCGCGCCGCTTGTACAGGTCGGGCCAGAGGTCCTCCTCGTCGCGGCCCAGCACCTCGGCGACCTTCGACCGGTGACGAGTCTGCGGAATCCGTCCCGGGTTCGCCCACTTGGCCGCCGTCTTGGGATCCACCCCGATCTGGGCGGCGAGCCGGTCGGCGGTCAGGCCGGATTTCGACATGGCCTCAGCGACTGCGCGATTCATCCGTGTCTCCTCTAGTACGTCCGGGACGTCCACAGGAGATATTCCTACGCAGTGTATTCGGATAACAACCCTTGGCAGTGTGCCTCTGAGACGGCGCGGCCGGCAGGGACCACCCGAGACCCGGCGGTCGCGTTCGTGCCGGGGCCGCCTCGCGGGCGAGCACTCAGGGGCGGCCCCTCCCAACGAGCAGGGGGAGCGATGCCGAACAAGCGCACGAACCAGCCCGCAGCACGCCGGGGTGGCGGCCACGCCAGCGGTGGCGCGACGACCGGGACCATGACGGCCGGCGACCTCGTTCGCCTGTCCCGCGCGGCGAGCCCACAGTTCGTCACGCCCATCACGGTCCGGGTCATCCGCGAGCTGACCGACCGGCACACCTACCACGGCTGGACCTGGATCGAGGCGTACGAGCTGGGACCGGACGGCACCGCACGGGCCAAGCGGGAGCTGTTCGTGCTGCGCGAAGGGGTCGACCGGTTGGCCTGCGCTCCGACCAACCAGCCGTCCCGGCACGAGGCGCGGGCCGGCCGATGACCGATCACGCGGACCACCCCCTGCTCAAGCCGGCCTGGCGCTGCCGTACGTGCGGGATCGCCTGGCCCTGCTCGACCGCGAAACTGCGCCTGCTCGGTCGGTACCGCGGTCGACCCGACGAGTTGATCGCGCACCTGAAGGCGCTGCAAGCCGAAGCGACCGAACACCTGACCGAGCTGTACGGCGGCAGGACGCCGGACGGCCTGACCGAACGCTTCACCGGCTGGGTCGACCCTCGATAGTCCGTCGAAGGATGTACGCGTTGCTCCTGTCCACGGCCGAGGCGGCAGCGCCAGCACCGCCGGAGAATGATCTCGTGGCCGTTCTCCGCGTTGGTACGACATGACCCCCGAACTGCTGCTGTCGCTGGCCGGGCTGGCACTGGTCGACAGCACCAGCATCGGCACCCTCTTCATCCCGGTCTGGTTGCTGCTCGCCCCCGGGCCGGTCAACGCCCGGCGGATCCTGGGCTACCTCGCCACGATCGCGGCGTTCTACCTCGCGGTGGGGCTGCTGCTGGTCTGGGGCGGCAGCACGCTGGGCGACGCGCTGGGCGGCGCTCTGGACAACCGGGGTGTCCTCTGGGCGCAACTCGTCCTGGGCGTGGGCATGCTGGCGCTCAGCTTCCGCTACGACGGCAAGCGGCGTCCGCGTACCGGTGGCGTTTTGCGGTGGCGGGACCGGGCCACCGCCGGTGACTCCTCGGCCCGCTGGTTGGTGGGTCTCGCGCTGCTCGCCGCGCTCGCCGAGGTGGCGACCATGCTTCCGTACCTCGGCGCGGTGGGTCTGTTGGCCACCTCGGGCGTCGGCGCGGCGACTGTGGTGGCGCTGCTCGCCGGGTACTGCGTGGTCATGGTGCTGCCGGCGGTGTTGTTGCTCGGTGCCAGGCTGGCCCGCCCGCAGTTGGTCGAGCCGGTGCTGGCCCGCCTGAACACCTGGATCGTCACGAAGGCGGGCAGCGCGTTGGGCTGGATCCTCGGCATCGCCGGCTTCCTGATCGCCCGGGACGCCGCCGCGCGACTGGCCCTGTTCTGACCGACCGGCCGCTGCCGGTGCGCTCACGGCGGCCCGACCCGCGGCGACCGCTGCCGTTGCGCTCACGGCGGCCCGACCCGCGGCGACCGCAGCCGGCGCGCGTCAGGCCGGCTGCTCCAGCGTGATCCGGTGCGGCCCGGTGTAGACGTTCATGGTCCGGCCGCGTAGGAAGCCAACCAGCGTCATCCCCGCCTCGTCGGCCAGTTCGGCCGCGAGGGTGCTCGGGGCGGACACCGCGGCCAGCAGCGGCAAACCCGCCATCCACGCCTTCTGCGTCAGCTCGAAGCTGGCCCGCCCGGAGACCAGCAGCAGGTGCCCGGCCAGCGGCAGCCGGCGTTCCCGCACGGCCCAGCCGATCACCTTGTCCACCGCGTTGTGCCGGCCCACGTCCTCCCGGAGCACCACCAGCTCACCGTCGGGGGTGAACAACCCCGCCGCGTGCAGCCCGCCGGTCCGATCGAAGCCGCGCTGGGCGGCGCGCAACCGGTCCGGCAGCTCGGCGAGGAGGGTGGCCGGCACGCTGAGCGGGTCCGCCGAGACCGGGAACAGCGACCGGGTGCGTACCGCGTCGATGCTCGCCTTGCCGCAGACCCCGCAGGAACTGGTCGTGTAGAAGTTCCGGGACGGGTCGGTGGTCGGTTCCGGTACGCCGGGGGTGAGCACCACGTCCACCACGTTGTACGTGTTCGGCGTCTCCGCGCCGGCACAGAGCTGCGCGGTCAACACGTCGTCGGTCGACCTGATCAGCCCCTCGGTCAGCAGGAACCCGATGGCCAGGTCCAGGTCGTCACCCGGAGTGCGCATGGTGACGGCGAGCGGCTTACGCCGGCCCGGCCCGGCCGCGCCGACCCGGATCTCCAGCGGCTCCTCCACCGCGAGCGTGTCCGGGCGGCGGACCGACCCACGCCCGGCGGTCGCAGCGTCCAGGTCGATCCGGAGTACGCCCCGTCGATCAGTTGCCCGTCCCATCCCGCCATCCTCCACCCGCCCCCGGCACACACGCACGGCCACCGGCCATCAGGCACCCGGCGGCGCCCTCCGCCCGCCCGCCGTCCCGCCCGCCCGCCGTCCCGCCCGCCCGCCGTCCCGCCCGCCCGCCCGGCTGCCGTCCGAGAGGGCGTGACGGCGCGTGAGTGAGGTTCGCGCCGGGAGGCGCGCTGCTCCAGGCGTGATCCACTCGTGTTCCTTGAAGTCGCGGTATCCCGGGCACCGGGACACCGCGACTTCGGCAAATCCGAGTCGATCATGGTGGTCGTCCGCCGTGCCGGGTTCGCGCAGCCGCCTGACAATCAGTCCCGGCTACCGTGGCCGGGTGGAGACGTACGCCGCTGTGGTGCTCGCGGGCGGGGCCGCCCGGCGGATGGGTGGGGTCGACAAGCCCGCTCTTCCGGTCGGCGGCCGGCCGATGCGCGACCGGGTGCTGGCCGCCGTCGCCGACGCGACGCCACGGGTGCTGGTCGGTGCGGCCGACGTCGTTCCGATGGGCGTCCGGGTGGTCCGGGAGGATCCGCCCGGCGGCGGCCCGGTCGCCGCAGCCGCTGCCGGCCTGGCGCTGCTGGGACCCGGCACGACCCTGGTCGCGCTGCTCGCCGCCGACCTGCCGCTGCTCACCCGGGCCGCGATCGGCGATCTGCTGCACCACCTCGCCGGGCCACCGCCGGCCGAGATCCCGGGCGGTGACCCTCCCTCGGCGCAACCGGCCCGCGTCGGCACCACCGGGGGCGAGCGGCGACCCGACGGGGCGTGCTTCGTCGACGGGGACGGCCGGCGGCAGTCGCTCTGCGGTGTCTGGCGGGTGACCGCGCTGCGGGCGGCGTTGCACCGGTTGACGGTCGAGCGGGGCGGCACCCTCTCCGGAGCCCCGGTCCGGGCGCTGCTGGCCGGTCTCGTCGTGCGGGAGGTGCCGTGGTCCGGCGAGGGCCCGCCGCCCTGGTTCGACTGCGACACTGACGAGGACGTACGCCGGGCGGAGGAGTGGGCGCGATGACGGTGATGGACGACTGGGTCACGGCGGTGTGCGCCGAGTTGGATCTGGACCCGAGCGCGGTTCCCGTGCCGGCGGTGCTGGATCTGGCCCGGGACGTCGCCCACCAGGTGCTGCGGCCGGGCGCGCCGGTCACCGCGTACCTCTTCGGGTTGGCGGTTGGCCGGGGCGCGGACCCGGCGGACGTCGCGGCCCGGCTCGGCGCGCTGGCGGGCAGTTGGCCGGTCGAGCTGGGCGCCGATCCCGCGGACCCGACGGCCCCCTGACCGTCGCTGTCCGATCCCGGTCCGGGCTGATTCGACGCACGGGTGGCCTGGGTAGGGTGATCGTGACGGACGGAGGCGATCATGACGGCTGACCACCCCTCGGCGCCGCACGGTGAGCTGCCCGGCGCTTCGACCGAGCCGGCGGAATCGATCCTGCTCGACGAGCCCAGCACCACCGACCTGCGGGCGAAGGTGACCGAGGCGTGGCGGGAGTTCGCCCGCGCTCTCGCCGTACGGCTGCGGGAACTCCCCGTCGGCGCGCACCTCGACGTGACCCTGGACCCCACCGCCTCTGGCACCGGGGATGCCGTCTATTCGATAAGTGTCGACGTGGACGCGGACGGCGTGTTGTCCGCCCGTGCGGTCGGCAACGCCGCCCTGCCGGCGGGCTACCGCCTGGACCGGGGCGCGGTGGCCGACATGATCGCGCTCGGCTGGTCCCCACCCGGGGTGGTCGCCGGCTCCGGCGGTTCCTTCGGTCTGGACGGTACGACGACCGAGTCGACCCGGATCGCCGCGCTGCTGTCCCGGACGCTGCGCGACGTGTACGGTGCCCCGCACCCGGCCTTCCTGGTCTACTCCGTGCAGGACGCCGAGGGCGAACCGCTCGCCGTGGACCCACTGGGCACCGCGCGCAGCGAGTTCGGCCCGGATGCCGACGTCGAGGCCGACCTGGAGGAGGCGCTGGCCGAGGCCGCCGCCGCGCAGGTCGAGCGGGACGACGTGCTCGACCTCGCCGATCGGGTCCGTACCGTGGTCTCCACGATGTTGAAATCGGACACCGACCGGTTGCAGGTCGACTCGGACGGCGACATCAACATCCGCGCCGGCTCGGCGATGGTCTTCGTGCGGGTACGCGACAACCCGCCGCTGGTGGACGTCTTCTCCCCGGTGCTCACCGAGGTCGAGCCGACCGAACGGCTCTACGTCAAGCTCTCCGAGCTGACGAACCGGATGCCGATCGGCCGCCTCTACTGCGCCGACGACACCGTCTGGGCGTCCATCCCGGTCTTCGGCCGCAACTTCCAGGCCACCCATCTCATGCTGGCGGTGCAGGTGATGACCGGCCTCGCCGACGAGTTGGACGACCGTCTGCACGGCGAGTTCGGCGGCAAGCGGTTCTTCGGTGAGGGCGACAAGCCGGTCCGACGCGACGAGTCGGAACACCGCACCGGCATGTACCTCTGAGCCCCGATCAGGCGACGTCCAGCAGGGTCTTGCCGACCGTCGCGCGCGCCTCGATGGCGGCGTGCGCGTCGGCGGCGCGTTCCAGCGGGAATCGTTGACCGATGAGCGGTCGCAGGCGTCCGGCCGCCGCGTCCGCCAGGGCCTGTTCGGTGTACGCGCGCAGCCGCGCCGGCGGCACGTCCGGCCGGACCAGGGTGACCCCGCGCGCCGCGGCGGTCTCCGCCGACACCGGCGACCAGTCCCCGCTCGCCAACCCGAAGCTGACCATTCGACCACCCGGGGCGAGCAGCTCGAAGGCGGCCAGGGCCATCGACCCACCGACCCCGTCGAGCACCACGTCGACCCCGCCCACCGCGGCTCGGACACGGTCGGCCCACTCCGGCCGCAGGTAGTCGACGGCGAGCGCGGCACCCAGGCCCGGTAGCAGTTCCACCTTGCGGGGTCCGCCGGCCGCGCCGATCACCCGCGCACCCGCTCGGGCCGCCAGCTGCACCAGCAGGCTGCCCACACCGCCGGCTGCGGCTTCCACCAGCACCCGGTCACCGGCTCGGACGCCGACCGCCTCGATCAGCATGGTGGCGGTGCGCCCGTCGGCCAGCAGCGCCACCGCCTCGTCCAGCGCCAACCCGGCCGGCACCACGATCGGCACGGACGCGTCCACGGCCGCGCGTTCGGCGTACCCTCCGGAACCTCCGGTGGCACTGACCACCCGCTGCCCGATCAGTGCCGGGTCGACGTCCGGACCCACCGCCGTGATCACGCCGCCGACGCCGTTGCCGAGGATCAGCGGTGGGGTGACGCGGAACGGGCCGGGGCGGCCGGAGCGCAGTTGGGTCTCGACGAACGTGATGTTCGCGTGTGCGACGTCGATCAGCACCTGGCCGGGGCCGGGCGTCGGATCGGGTGCCGCACCGAGCACCAGCACCTCGGGCCCACCGAACTCACGTAGCCAGATCGCCCGCATCAGATCCCCCTCGACCGCGATGGGCGGCCCCGCCCACTCGGGGTCAGTCCACCGCCTCAACCTGGGTTGAGGTCAAGGGGTGCCGGAAGACGGGCCGACGCCCGGCGATTCGACCAGCCGGGAGAGCACGATGGTGCTGCGGGTGGAGGTCACGAAGGATTCGGCACGCAGCCGCTCCAGCGCCGCCTCCAGGTGGGCGATGTCGGCGGCACGCAGGTGCACGAGCGCGTCCGCCTCACCCGAGACGGTGTACGCGCCGACCACTTCGGGGTGCCGGCGGGCGGCCACGCCGATCTGCGCCGGGGTGGTCCGGCCGGCGCAGAACAGCTCGACGAACGCCTCGGTGGTCCAGCCGACGGCGGCCGGGTCAACGACAGCGGTAAATCCCCTGATCACGCCGGTGGCGCGGAGCCGGTCGACGCGACGCTTGACCGCCGGGGCGGAGAGTGACACCCGCGCGCCGATGTCGGCGTAGGACGCGCGGGCGTCCGCGACGAGTAGCGCAATGATCCGCTGGTCTACCGCATCTATCTGCAACGTTCCGCCTCTGGGAAGCAACGGTTGTGGCTGTTTTCAACGTTCCACGGTACCTACTCTTGGTGACCGTGGACCAGCAGCGATTCCCGCGAAAGCGGACATATCTCATGTGCTCGCCGGATTACTTCGCGGTCGAGTACGCGATCAACCCGTGGATGGACGTGACCACCCCGGTCGACCGGGACCTGGCCGTCAAGCAGTGGGACCGGCTGCGCGAGACGCTGCTCGGCCTCGGCCACGAGGTGCACCTGCTCACCCCGGAGCAGGGCCTACCCGACATGGTCTACGCCGCCAACGGCGGGTTCGTGGTGGACGGCAGCGTGTACGGCGCCCGGTTCAAGCACGAGCAGCGGGCCGACGAGGCCGCCGCCCACCACGCCTTCTACGAGGCGCAGGGCTGGCGGTTCATCGCACCCAACGAGACCAACGAGGGCGAGGGTGACTTCGCGTACGTGCCGGAGGCGCACGGCGGGCTCATCCTGGCCGGGCACGGCTTCCGCACCGAGATCCCGGCACACGCCGAGGCGCAGGAGGCGTTGGGTCGTCCGGTGGTGTCGCTGCGGCTGATCGACCCCCGCTTCTACCACCTGGACGTGGCGCTCGCCGCCATCGACGACGCGAACGTCGTCTACTTCCCGGGTGCGTTCTCCGCGGCCAGCCAGCGGGTGCTCACCCAACTCTTCCCGGACGCGGTGATCGCCGACGACGAGGACGCGATGGCCTTCGGGCTCAACCTGGTCAGCGACGGCAAGAACGTGGTGCTCAACAGCGAGGCCACCCGCCTGGCCGGCAAGCTCAAGGCCGCCGGGTACACACCGGTCCCCGTCGAGCTGGCCGAGCTGAAGAAGGGCGGCGGCAGCGTGAAGTGCTGCATCGCCGAGCTGCGGCACTGACCCGCGAACGTCTCGGGGCCGGCCTCCCAGTGGGAGACCGGCCCCGAATCGTGCTCCGGGTGGACGTTCAGCCCAGGGTGGCCAGCTCGTTGATCAGCACGTTCGACATGACCTGACCGTCGCGCTGCACCTCGCGCAGGTACCACTTCTGCTGCGGCGTACGCGGCTGGTTGAACTGCCAGATGCCGCGCGGGCTGTCGATCTGGCCGATCTTGCCGAGCGCCAGGTTGACCTGCTGCGGCGTCGGATTCCCGCCGGCCAACTGGATGGCCTGGTCGAGCACCTGCGCCGCGTCGTACGACGCCATGGCGTACGTGGTGGGCGTGACCTGGTACTTCTTGCGGTACGCCGAGGCGAAGACCCGGTTCGACGTGTTGTTCAGGTCGGCCGAGTAGTTCAGCGCGGTCTGGATGCCCAGCGCGTTGTCCTTCAGGTTCTCCAGCACCGTCCCCTCGGTGAGGAACCCGGGCGCGTAGATCGGGCCGGCGAACTTCTCCCGAAGCTGCTTGATGAACTCGATCGCGGCCGCCCCGGCGAAGAAGCAGAAGACCGCGGTGGGCTTCTTGGCCAGCGCCTTGGTGATGTCCGAGGCGTACGTCGTCTTGCCCGGGTTGGGGGTGGCGCTGGTGTAGGTCACCGGGTCGGCGATCCGGGGGTCGGTCGCGCCGAACTCCTGCCGGAAGCCGCGCACCACGTCCGGGCTGCCGACGTTCTCCGGCATGATGATCGCGATCCGGCCGTTCGCCGGCAGCTGGTCGCGCAGGTAGCGGCCCAGCGCCCGGCCGGCCTCGTCCAGCACGTACGACGTCCGCCAGATGTAGAAGACGCTCTGCAGGCTGCTCGGTGAGGCGTTGGAGCCGATCAACGGAACCCGGGCCTGCTCCACGGTGTCCCGGATGCCGACCATCACCGCCGAGTTGACCACGCCGGTGAGCGCCAGCACGCCCTGCTTGAGCAGGCCCTCGACGGCGGCCTTGCCCGTCTTCGCGGTGTCGCCCTCGTCGGCGGTCAACAGCTCCACCGGGTGGTCGCCCAGCCGCTGGTCGTGCAAGTCGAGGAAGAGCTGGAAGCCGTTGGTGATGTCGTCGCCGATGCTCTTGAAACCACCGGCCTGTGGCGTGATCAACCCGATCTTGATCGGGCTGCGGTTGGCGGTCGGTTCGGCGTCACTGTCGGAGCCACATCCGGCGACGAACCCGGTGGTACCGAGCGCGGCCAACAGTTGGAGCGCCCGCCTGCGATTCATCTGCGACACCGAGTTCCTTCCAAGGAGCGTTACAGGGCCGAACACCGCCCATCCGGCGTTCTACCTGGTCGGCGACGCTGCGTCAATGGCTAGTGATCATCGTGCAGGGACCGCAACACAGCACGGACTTCGGGCCAGGCGGCGGACTCCGGGTCGATCAGCCCGAAATGCTCGCATCCGGGCAGCTCAACAAGGGAAATATCGGATCCTGCGGCACGCGCCGATGTGACGAAGTTCCGGCTCATCTCCGCCGGAACCTGCTGATCCTCCGAGCCATGCATGACTACTGTGCGTGTCCTTATCGGTACCAACATCCGTGGATCCGCAGCCGCGTACCGATCCGGGACCTCCGCCGGGCCGCCGCCGAGCAGCTCGGCGACCGCGCCCGAGTCCAGATCCCGCCGGTACGCCTCGCCCAGATCGGCCACCGGCGCCAGGGCGAGCACCCCGCCCACCGTCGCCGGGGCGGTGGCCGCCGCGTACAGCGCCAGATGGCCACCGGCGGAATGCCCGAGCAGGATCGGCGCGGCCCGGCTCACCCGACCGGGCAGCGCCGCGGCGGCCAGCGCGGGCAGCCCGGCCACCCCGCTCAGGATGTCGGTCAGGGTGCCCGGCCAGCCACCCCCCGGCTGCCCGGTGCGGCGGTACTCCAGCTGCGCCACCGGGTAGCCAGCGGCGGCGAGCGCCGCGGCCAGCGGGCCGGTGTGAAGCCGGTCGTACTCGGCCCGCCAGAAACCGCCGTGCAGTACGACGACCAGCCGCCGCGCCACCCCGGCGCCCGCCGGCAGGCGCAGGTCGGCCACCTGATTCGGGTCGTCGCCGTACGCCACGGTCCGGTCGGGCTCCGGTGCGGGCCGGGTCAGCACGGCGCGCGGGTCGGCAGGCATGGCGCGACGGTAGCGCGCCCCGCCCGGGTGGTTCGGCCCCGGGGAGTCGGTCCCGGGCGGCATGGCTCGCGCCGGCTGGGTAAAGATGGACCCCATGACCGAAGCGCGCTCCGCTGGACAGAACGACGAGCCCGGCCCGGACGAGTCCGGCCACTCCGGCACCGTTGTGGTGGTTGGCCCGGACGGCCGGCCGATCGGCACGATGCAGACCGACGAGGGCCAGGGCGAGGACCCGACCCGCCTGGTCGAACAGCCGGCCAAGGTGATGCGGATCGGCAGCATGATCAAGCAGTTGCTGGAGGAGGTGAAGGCCGCGCCTCTCGACGACGCCAGCCGCAACCGGATGCGGGAGATCCACGAGCGGTCGATCGTCGAACTCAAGGAGGGCCTCGCCCCCGAGCTGCGCGACGAGCTGGAGCGCATCTCGCTGCCCTTCGCCGAGGACAAGGCCCCCAGCGAGGGCGAGTTGCGGATCGCGCACGCCCAGCTCGTCGGCTGGCTGGAGGGCCTGTTCCACGGCATCCAGGCGGCGCTGGTGGCGCAGCAGATGGCCGCCCGGGTGCAGCTGGAGCAGATGCGCGGCGGCCGGCAGGCGCTGCCCAGCGGCCCCGGCGGCGTCGTGCCGGGCATGCCGGGCATCGGCCAGCCCGGCGGCGGCGAGGGCCACAACACCGGTCAGTACCTCTGACCTCAGTCCACCCCGAACACCTTCTCCAGGTACGCCGCCACGCCGTCCTCGGTGTTCGCCGTCGTCACGTCGTCGGCGACCGCCAGGACGGCGCGGTGCGCGTTGGCCACCGCCACCCCACGCCCGGCCCAGGTCAGCATCGGCACGTCGTTGGGCATGTCACCGAAGGCCAACACGTCCGCCGCGGCCACCCCGAGCTGGTCGCAGTACCAGGCCAGCCCGGCCGCCTTGGTCACCCCCGCCGCGGAGATCTCCACCAGCCCCGAGGACGACGAGTGCGTGGCCTCGGCCAACCCCGCCACCGCCGTGGCGATCAGCTCGGCGAAGGCATCCGGGTCCTGCTCCCCGGCTCGGGCGAGGAGCTTCACCGCCGGCGCCGAGAGCAACTCCTCCGGCGTCTCGATCGGCCGGATGCCCTCCGGGTCGACGTCCCAGCGCAGCGGGTAGTGCGCCTCGTGCCGCATCTCCCGGCTGTCCGCGATCTCCACGGCGAAGCTGATCCCGGGCACCTCGGCCCGTAGCCTCCGGGCCACCTCGGCAAGGTGGTGCGGCGCGAGCGGGTCCGCCCGCACCACCTCGTCCTCGAACGGGTCGTAGACCACCGCGCCGTTGGCGCAGACCGCCGGCAGCGGCTTGGCCAGCTGGTCGTACACCATCTTGAGCCAGCGGACCGGCCGGCCGGTGACCAGGACGACCGGCGTGCCTCGCGCGGAGATCCGCGCGAGCAGGTCGGCAGTGCGTGGGCTGACGGTGTGGTCGTCGCGGATCAGCGTGCCGTCGATGTCGGTGGCGATGAGGCGGGGCGTGTCTCCCATTACCGGGACAGTAGCCGGTCCAGATACACCGCCACCCCGTCGTCGTCGTTGCGCAAGGTCACCTCGTCGGCGGCGGCGCGCAACGCGGGGTGTGCGTTGGCAACGGCCACCCGCGACCACCCGGCCCACTCGAACATCGGCAGGTCGTTGGGCATGTCCCCGAACACCAGCACGTCGGCCGGGTCGACCCCGAGGGTCTGCGCCACCACGGTCAGCCCGGTCGCCTTGTCCACGCCGGGCGGGCAGATCTCGATGAAGCCGAGCCCGGCCTGGGTGAGCGTGGCGACCCGCGGCGAGACGATCCGACGGGCGACCGCCAGCAGCTCGTCCACGTCGTGGTCGGCGGTCCGGGCGAACGCCTTGATCACGTCGCAGGCGAGGCACTCGGCACGGCTGCGCGCCTCGAAGCGATCCTGGAAGGGCCAACTCTCGTCGTAGTCGCCCCACAGCGGGGCATCATGCTCGTCGGACGCCTCGACCATCACCGTCAGGGGACCGACCTCGGCCTCCAGGTCGGCGAGCAGCCGGGCCAGCACCTCGGCGGGCAGTCGCGCGTCGCGGAGCACCACCGGGCCGGTCGGGTCACTCTGGTCGACCACCCGGCCACCGCCGGCCATCACCAGGAAATCGGCGGCCCGGATGTCGTTGCGGGTCAACTCGGTCAACCGAGGGCCGCGCCCGGTTGCGCCGACCACCGGAATTCCGGCGGCGCGCACCCGGTCCAGCACCCCATGGGTGTACGCGGAGACGGTGTTGTCGCTGCGGACCAGCGTCCCGTCGAGGTCGGTTGCGATCAACTTGGGCAGTCCCGGGCGGGTCATCGTTCCTCCTTCGCCCGCCGCCGTCGCACCTGCCACGGCCGAGGAATCCCAGGCCCGGCGTGACGGCGGGCAGCAACCGTACCTCGCGAAACGGGCCCCAACCATGGCTTCCAGGCGAATCGGACGCCAACGACCGGCACCCACAGGGTGTCCCGTGCCCTCCCGTGCGCCACCCACCCCCGACCGCGCCGATCTTGCACTTTCAGTTGCCGTTTCGCGTTTTATGCGCGTTATGTCGGGACAGCAACTGCAAGATCGGCGGGGGTGGGGTGGGGTGGGGGTGGGGTGGGGTGGGCTAGGACGGGGATTTGGGGTGGGTGAAGGGGGCGGCTGGGGTCACCGTCAGGTCGATTGGGGCGGGTGGGCCGTCGTTGACCGGGTCGGGGTTTCGGCGGCGGCGCCAGATCTGGGGTGCTGGCGCGTCGGCGGGGCGGTCATCGTCCGGTGCTCCGGCGGACGCGCCGGGCGGCGTCAACCGCAGGGCAGCCGCGAACAGCACGCAGGCGGCGAACGCCATCACCAGGCCACGGCCGTACTCGGCTCGAAAGCCGTCCTGCGGGGAGTAGAAGAAATTTCGCTGACCGGGGTCGTTGAGGGTGGCCGTGGCCGCAATCAGCAGCATCAGCAGAGCGCCAGCCAGGGTGAGACCAACCAGCCGGGCGTTCGGCCGCACCGCCGCCGTGCCGCGCAGTGCCAGCGCGACCGTGCAGACCAGCGCGAGAAGCCCGACCAGGTAGCCGACTCCGAAGCCGCCGACCTCGGACACCCCGGCGGGCACCTCGATCGTCGCGTTCCCCTCGGGGCCGCCGTTCGGCAGGCTCATCACCAGCCACTCGCCGATCAGCGAGGCGACCGCCGCCACCGCGCCCAGACCGGCGAGCAGCAGAGGCAGCCGAGGATCCTGCGCGAAGCCGGCCAGCGACCAACCGAACCGGCGTCGCGGGGTCGAATCGCCGACGCCCCACTCGATCACGGCCGGGGCTTCGGACCGGTCGCCCTGCCGTGGGATCGGAAGCTCCTCGGACATCGGCCATCCTTCCGCCGGTCACGGACCTGGGTCGCATCATGGCACAGTCACCTGATGGTGACGGGAATCGCACGGTAGGCGAGCTTCCCGGTCTGTCGCTCGACGGTCGCCTTTCCGCTAGCGTTTGCCTCATGCCTATCCGTACCGCTTCAGCACAATGGCAGGGCAATCTGACCGAGGGCGCGGGCACTGTCCGCACCGGAAAGGGCGGCCTGTCCGGCAACTACTCCTTCAAGTCGCGCTTCGAGGAGGGCGAGGGCACCAACCCCGAGGAGCTGATCGCCGCAGCGCACGCCGGCTGCTTCTCGATGGCGTTCTCCAAGGCCCTCGCCGACGCGGGCACGACGGCCACCTCGGTCGAGACCACCGCCAAGGTCCACCTGGACAAGACCGACGCCGGCATGACCGTGACCCGGATCGATCTGGAGACCGTCGGCCAGGTCCCGGGGATCGACGACGCGGAGTTCCAGAAGCTCGCCGAGGCCGCCAAGGCCAACTGCCCGATCTCCCGCCTGCTCTCCCCGGGTGCCGAGATCACCCTCAGCGCCCGCCTGGCCGCCTGAGCCGCTCGACCAACACCGCACGTCCACGGATGGAGCCTCCGCCCGGTCCCGGGTGGTCGCTTCCTCCGTGCACGTGCGGATCCCGGCCACGGTGTCCCTCAGCACCGGCCCGATGCCCTCGCATCGGGCACAATGGGCGAGGTGCCGGTGGAGATGAGCCGTGAGCGCTTCGAGGAGTTGGTCGGCGAAGCCCTCGACGAGGTGCCCGAGGAACTGCTCGGCCTGATGAACAACGTGGTGATCCTGGTCGAGGACGACCCACCACCGGGAGAGGCCGAGCTGCTCGGCCTCTACGAGGGGCACGCGCTCACCACACGCGGCTGGGACTACTCCGGCGTGCTGCCGGACCGGATCTTCATCTACCGCCGTCCAATCCTGCGGATCTGCGACAGTGACGAGGACGTCATCGACGAGGTGGCGGTGACCGTGGTGCACGAGATCGCCCATCACTTCGGCATCGACGACGCGCGACTGCACGCGCTCGGCTGGGGCTGAGACCAGCCACTCGACCGCCAGCCACTCGACGGCCAGCCACTCGACGGCCGAGACGCTCGATGGCCGAGACGGTCGATGGCCAGCCACTCGGCGGCCGGCGCGCTTGACGGTCAGCCAACTCGACGACCAGGCGCCGCGCCGCACGGCCGATGGCCGGTGGTTGCCGAGGTCGCCTACCGTCGGTGCAGCGAACGCGACCCTATTCAGGAGGCCCTTTCATGCGCAGCGAGCTGTTCTCCGCGGAGAATCTGGAGAAGGAGTCCGCGCAGCCCGGCATGCGGCTGCAGAACTCCAAGATGTTGAAGATCGAGCTGAACGGCGAGGCGATGGCCCGGGTCGGGTCGATGGTCGCCTACCAGGGGAACGTGCAGTTCCAGGCGCTGGGCTCGGGCGGGCTCGGCAAGTTCCTCAAGCAGAAGCTCACCGGCGAGGGCGTCCCGCTGATGAAGGTCTCCGGCCAGGGCGACGTCTTCCTCGCCGAGCTGGCGAAGGACGTGCACATCATCGACCTGGAACCGGGCGACGCCCTCTCCATCAACGGCTCCAGCGTGCTCGCCTTCGACTCCACCCTCCAGTACGACATCAGGATGGTCGGCGGCGCCGGGATGGCCTCGTCGTCCGGCCTGTTCAACTGTGTGTTCAGCGGCTACGGCCGGATCGCCATCACCACCAAGGGCACTCCGGTCGTGCTCAACGTGGACGCCCCGACGTACGTCGACCCGCAGGCCGCGGTCTGCTGGTCGGCCAACCTCCAGACCGGCTACCACCGGGCCGAGCAGCTCGGCCTCGGCACACTGCTCGGCCGTCGTACCGGTGAGTCGTTCACGATGAGCTTCGCCGGTCAGGGCTTCGTGGTGGTGCAGCCGTCCGAGGAGCCGCCGGTGCTGGGCAGCGGCCAGCAGCAGCAGGAGGGCGGGCTGCTCGGCGGTCTGCTGAGCTGACCACGACGGCGCGGGCGCTCCCGATGTGTTGAGCCGATCGCCAGCGGCGCGGGCGCTCCCGGTTCTTGGGGGCGCCCGGCCCGGTCAGGTCAACGCACCGGTACGCAGTCGGGCCAGCCAGGCCGCCGCGTCGGCGTAGTCGACGTCGGAGAGCCCCACCGGCGCGGGCACCGGTCGTTCGCCCGCCGCCTCGGCCCACCGGTGCCGGGGGTACGAGCCCAGGAAGCGCACCTCGGCACAGACCCGGTGGAGCCCCTGCAACGCCTCGCCCAGGCGTACGTCGGCCACGTGGCCCGTGCAGTCGAGGAAGAAGACGTAGCGCCCGAGCGCCTCGCCGGTCGGACGGGACTCGATCCGGGTCAGGTTGACGCCCCGGACGGCCAACTCCATCAGCACGGACAGCAGCGCGCCGACGCGGTCGTGGGCGATGTAGACCGCGAGCGAGGTGAGGTCGTCACCGGTCGGTGGCGGTGGTGGCCCGGGGCGGGACACCAGCACGAACCGGGTCACCGCGTCCGGGTGGTCGGCGATCTTGTCGGCGAGTGTGGTGAGCCGGTGCCGGGACGCTCCGATCGGTGCGCAGATCGCCGCGTCGTACTCGCCCGTGCCGGCGCCGGCGGCGGCGGCGCCGTTGGACAGCACGTCGACCACCACGGCGTCGGGCAGGTGGTCGC
Organism: Micromonospora sp. NPDC049645; assembly: GCF_040675155.1. Taxonomy (NCBI): domain Bacteria; kingdom Bacillati; phylum Actinomycetota; class Actinomycetes; order Micromonosporales; family Micromonosporaceae; genus Micromonospora; species Micromonospora sp. NPDC049645. Next base: position 80,014 of record NZ_JBFAOI010000001.1, on the reverse strand, counting down.
GCAACCAGCCCCGGCACTGGGTGGACGCCTGCGGGTGGGCCGCCACGCTGCGGATCGAGGTCAGCGAGGTGCCGGGCCGCGCGGCGAGCACGAACTCCACCGGCAGGATCACCTCCCGGGTGATCACCAGTGGCTCGCCCTCGGCCATCTCGTCGAGCGTGACGCCCACCGCGCCGCCGATCGAGTTTTCCAGTGGGACCAGCGCGGCGTCGGCGTCGCTGGCCCGGACGCTGTCCAGCGCCTCCCCGACGCTTCGAGCGGGCGTGCGGGTGCCCCGCTCGGCGGCGGGTACGGAGCGCAGGGCCTGCTCGGCGAAGGTGCCCTCCGGCCCGAGGTAGACGAAACGCGTCGGCGGTGTTCCCGGCATGCCGATCAGCCTACGCACCTGGTCCGGCGGCCGGGCCGGCGTCGCAGGCGAGGGTGCGGATCCCGGCCGGGCTGGTGGCGCGTACCTCGATGGTGCACACGTCCGTGCCGGCGGTGACCAGCACCGGGGCGCTGGGCTTACCCCGGGTGACCACCTGGAGTTCCTCGTGCCCGGTCACCTCCAGCACGGTGAACTGCCAGTCGCCGGCACAGAGTGGCCCGGTGTGGACCTGAACCCGGACGTTCGTCGGCAGCACTCCGGCCCGGCCGCGCAGCAGCTGCACCACCCGCTGCCCGCTCGGCCCGCCGCGGCAGGCCGTCGCCACCAACCCGGCGTCCGGAGTGGGCGTGCTCGTGCCGAGAGATGGTGCGGTGGCCGGCGGGGTGGCCGGTGCCGTGCTCGGGCCGGGTGTCGCCGGGGTCGCGGCGTGGGTGGGTAAGCCGGTCGGCTCGTTCAGCCCGGGTGGGGCGCCACAGCCGGCCAGCGCGGCGACGACGAGCGACGCGAGCGCCATCGGCAGGGCCCGGGTGGCGGCCCGCCCGCCGACGCGATCGGCTGCCGGGCCACGAGTCGCCGGAGAGACGTGCGTCGTCGCCCGCGGTGGGGGGGACGCGGGGTGAGGCGGGGTGAACGGCACGGGCCGATCCTCGGGACATCGGAGAATTCGTCGCGGCCGGGGTGGCCGAGCCCATCGTAGGGTGAGCGGCCGGTCGGGTGAAGGTCAGCCGGTGACGCGGTGCCCGGCCCGTTGGAGCGCGACCGTGCCCTCGGCCAGCCGGACGGCCGGCACCAGCAGGTAGTCGGTGTCGAACGTGGAGAACGTGACGGCGCTGACCCGAGCCTCGGCGAGCGGGTTGACGAGCGCGGCCAGGCTGGTGCCGGGCAGTTCCACCGGTGCGGTGACCCGCAGACAGCGCCAGGTCGTCTCCACCACCGCCTGCGCCGGTGCCCGGTCGGCCGGGCAGATCACGGAGATCCCGTCGGCGGTCCAGCTCACCGTCACCACGTCGGTGCCGCGCAGCCCGCTCGACAACGCGTACGGCAGGGTGGTGCCGGCGGCCAGCCGGCACACAGCGTATTCCCCTGGCAGCAGAGCGATATCGAGCATGAAGGCACCCTACGGCCTTCGTGGGGGCCGACCCCGGCAACGCCGCGTGCGGCGAAGGACACACTCCGCCGCAGGTCAGACCTCGGAGAAGAAGGTGAGTGAGCCGGCGACGGTGCCCTCGGTGAGCACCGGGGTGGAGATCGCGTCGACCGTCGCGTCGGAGCTGTTCGCCGAGGCGGCCTGCACCCGCAGTAGTCCACGGGCGAGTCGGCCGGAGGAGAGCGCCAACAGCGGCGGAATCTTGTCGATCTCGGCTTCGGTCAGCTCGCCGCGGTTGGCGGTGAAGTCGAGCAGGCGTAGCCCGCCATCGAGCAGCGGTCGCCCGATCAGCCCGGCCGGCTCGCCCAGACAGAGCAGTTCACAGCCGGCCGTGGAGATCGCCACCACCCGGGTGTCGGCGTCGATCAGCAGACACGGCTCGTCGGCCCGGGACACTGTCGAGGACCATTGGCCGACGTTGCCGGACTCCGGCTCTGTCGAGGCCCGCACCGCCGGCACGAACGCTTCCGAGAGCGAAAGTTCGACGTGGGCCACCGCGCCTCCTATGTGCACCGATCGACTGTCCACGCTAGCGGGTCGCCGACGGTATCACCGAGCGCACCGGGTCACCGGGCCGCGCAGCGTGAACCGAGGCGACCGGTGACGGCGCGGAAACCGGTGAGGTGAAGGGGGGACCGGAGCCGCGTGGCGTCGCCGATGACGTTACCGGCGGTGGGCCGGCTTGTCAGCGGCCGTTCGGCCCTCGTCATACCACCGGTAGTCGGCCGTTGGACGGTACGTGCCGTTCAGCCAGGTGCCGGGATGCTGTGCGACCCGGGAAAGCTTCTCGGCGGTCGCCGGGCTGATCCGGCTGCCACCGGCCACGAGCAGCCGGTCCAGTTCCCGGTGGGTGGCCATCAGACAGTCCTTCGGAAGGCCGTAGACGCTGATCACGCCAGACCCGACGAAGGTCAGCACCGGCGTCACCGGAACGGGCAACCCCACCGCGTCGGAGAGCGCCTTACTGGCCCGCTTGGCGTCCCGGCGAGCCTCGGCCACGTACGGCGGCCGCTTGCCGTTGATCTGCACCACGTCTCCGGCGACGAGCACCCGGGCCCGGCCGTGGTCGGCGATGGTCACGGCGAAGAGGCCACTCGGACCGATGGCGAGGAACCCGGCCCGGTCGTCCTGAGCGCGGTCGAGGACGTCCGTCACGTCGGTGCGGGGCCACTCGATCACGTGCCAGGCGGGCCCGAGGTGGTCGAGTTGGCCCAACGCCCGGGCCCCGGCCGCCTCCAGGCGGCGTGCACCCCGCTCGGCCCGACGACGGCGGGCCCATTCGAGGGGTGTCGGACGGACCGGTTCGAGAACCCCCGGCGACTCGACGCGGGGGTGTGGCACCGCGACGGGCGGCAGTGCCCGAGCGGACGGTACGGCTCGTCGTGCGGGAAAGACAGTCATCGCGACCTCCGGCAAAAGGTCCCTCGAAGTTATGTCCTCACTACCCTACGTTGCCACTACCGGTGTTCGGCAAGCCGGAGCGCCGGAGTGACTGTGGATGAATGCCATATTCATCCACAGTTCTTTTCTCGGATGCCGCTAAACCCTGCCCTACGCTGCGGGAGTGACCCACTACGTCGACAGTGAAGTCGGGCGGCTCGGCACCGTACTGCTGCACCGGCCCGGCCCCGAACTGGCCCGGCTCACCCCACGCAACAACGACTCACTCCTGTTCGACGCGATCCCCTGGGTGGGGCGCGCCCAGGAGGAGCACGACGCGTTCGCCGCCGCCCTGCGCGAGCGCGGCGTCGAGGTGCTCTACCTTGCCACCCTGCTGGCCGAGACGCTTGCCGTCGCGGACGCCCGGGCCGAACTCACCGAACAGGTGCTGCGCTCCCGCCGGCTCGGCGACACCCTCCGCGCCCGCGTCGCCGATCACCTCTCCTACCTGGACCCGGCCGCCCTCGCCGACGTGCTCACCGCCGGGCTGGCCCACGAGGAGTTGCGGATCAGCTCGGAGCGACCGGGCGGACTGGTCTACACGTTGATGGACCGGCACGACTTCGTCATCGACCCGCTGCCCAACCTGCTGTTCACCCGCGACTCGTCGTTGTGGATCGGCGATCGGGTCGGTGTCACCAGCCTGGCCATGCCCGCCCGCCGTCGGGAAACCACCCTGACCGACGCCATCTACCGCCACCACCCCCGATTCGCCGGCACCGAGTTCGTCTACCGTCCCAACCTTGAGCACCTGGAGGGCGGGGACGTGCTGCTGCTCGCACCCGGGGTGCTGGCGGTCGGGGTGGGCGAGCGGACGACGCCGGCCGGTGCCGAGCGCCTCGGTCGGCAGGTCTTCGCCGCCGGCCTGGCCCACACCATCCTGGTGGTGCCGATCGCCCAGAAACGCGCCACCATGCACCTCGACACCGTGTGCACGATGGTCGACGTGGACGCCGTACTGATGTATCCCAACATCGCCAGCACGCTGTCCGCGTACACGGTGATCGCCGGAGCGGACGGCGAGGACCCCCGGGTGGACGGGCCCGCGCCGTTCCTGCGGGCCGCCGCCGACGCGATGGACCTCGACCTGCTGCGGGTCATCGACACCGGGCTGGACCCGGTCACCGCGGAACGCGAGCAGTGGGACGACGGCAACAACACCCTCGCGCTGGCCCCCCGGCTCTGCGTCGGTTACGAGCGCAACACCGAGACGAACGCCCAACTGGAGCGGGCCGGCATCGAGGTGATCCCGATCGCCGGCTCCGAGCTGGGCTCCGGCCGGGGCGGCCCGCGCTGCATGTCCTGCCCGATCACCCGCGACCCGCTACCCGCCGCCGGCTGAGCGGAACGACGATCCGTCGCCGGCTGAGCGGAACGACGATCCGTCGCCGGCTGAGCGGAACGACGATCCGTCGCCGGCTGAGCGGGACCGCTCGGCTCAGCGCAGGGTGAGCTGGCGGCCGAGCAGCCCCTGGCGGGCCCTGCGGCCGGCGGAGTCGAGTGCGTCGGTGACGGTGAGCGCCTCGGCGTACCGCTTGGCGAACTGGGCCACCGGCTCCTCCCACTCGTCCGCCGGGGTCTCCTCCGGCAGATCCCAGACCGGCACCAGCCGACCGTGCGCGCGGAACATGCCGGCGAACTTGGTCTTCTCGCCGAGCGTCAGCGTGCCGGCCGCGCCGAGCCGGGCCAGCGCGTCCAGGGCGGCGTCCTCGTCGTCCGGCAGCACCCAGCGCACGTGGGCCTTCTCCGGGACCTGACACCAGTACGCGGCCTTCGCCGCGGTCAGCCGCACCGTCGGGTAGATGGCCGCGTTCGCCCGCTCCAGCGACGCCTGGACGGTCGGATCGTCGGCGGCACCGGGGTCGAGCCAGAAGTCGAAGCCGTCGTGCATGGTGATGTCCAACGGACCGTCCAGCAGGATGTCCTGTAGGCGGGGGCCGGGGCCGGGAAGTGGCGCCACGGTCACCTGGCCACCCGGTTCGGCGCGTAGCGCGCTGAGCAACGCGTCGGCCAGGTCCCGGGAGACGTCGCCGGACTGCTGGTGGCGCTGGAGACCGATGAGCACGCGGCCGTCCGGCTTGGTGATCGCCGGGGCGGCCATCGGCAGTACCGTGGCGAGCGTCGCGGCCCGGTCGCCGAACTCCTCGACCAGGGCGGGCGCCAGTCGCAGCGGAGCGGAGGCGGCGGGCACCAACTCGCGAAGCGCGATCCACTCGGGCTCGTCGATCAGCCCGTCGAACGGACGCGGCACGAAGACGTCCCGCACCTTGTCGCGACGGGGAGTGGTGTCGGTGGCGGTGCGCTGGCTCTTTCGACGCTTACTCACGGCGTCACAGCCTAGAGGCCCGACCGGCCCGCCGTGGCCGGGACCCGCCCGAGCCGCACTCAGCCCGCCGGCACCAGCGCGGGTCGGGCTGCCGGCACCGGGTCGAACTCGGCCCAGACGCGCTGGCCCATGCCGTCCTGTTCGACACCCCAGCGGCTGGCCAGACCGGCCACGATGTGCAGCCCGCGTCCGTCCGCCGCGTCCGGGCTGGCCGTACGCAGCCGTGGCCCGGTGCTCGCGCCGCCGTCGGTGACGCGCAGCTGGATCAGCGCGCCCCCGGCCGAGGGCCGTAGTCGCCAGGCGACCCGGATCACGCCGCCGGGCAGCGGTCGGGCGTGCCGCACCGCGTTACCGACCAGCTCCGCGAGCACCGCGATCAGATCGGCGAGAAGCGTCGGGGGTACGACGTCCGCCAGCTCCGCGGCGAGCCGATGCCGGGCCAGCCGTGCCCCGCCCGGATGGTGGGGGACCACCACACACCACGCTCGATCCTTCGCCGCCGCTGCCACTGCCGCTGCCACCGTCGCCTCCACGTCGCGCCACCTCGGTCAACCGCGTGGTAGCCGCACCTCTGCGACCGTACCGCCGCCGGTCCTCGGACGTAGGGATACCCATCCATTCTGTTGTTCAACGATCCGGCGGACGAGATAGAGGCCGAGCCCGGCCCCCGGATAGCCGCGACGGTCGCCGGACTCCCCCTGCCAGAACCGGTCGAACGCCCGCTCCACGTGCTCGGGCCGGATGCCGATGCCCCGGTCGCTGACCCGGAACGCCACCAGTTGCCCATCGATGGAGGCGGTGATCTCGATCGGTGAATCCGGGGCGGAGTACTTGCCGGCGTTGGTGGTCAGCTCGGTCAGCACGGTGGCCAGGCTGGGTCGGTGGCCGAGCGCCTTGGGCAGATCGCTCGGGAGGAGGAGCACCAGTCGGCGACGCAACTCCGCCGGCAGGTCGACGACGGCGGAGCGCAGCGCCTCGCCGAGGTCGAACGGGGTGGGCGGGTCGTCGCCGGGCCCCACCTCGGCCGCCGAGCTGAGCAGCCGGTCGACCAACCGGGCCAACTCGTTGGCGCGTTGCCCGATCACCCGGGCCGCCTGCCGTCGGTCGGTCTCGGTCAGCGACTCCCAGTGGTCGGTGAGGGTGTCCGCGTACCCCTTGATCACGGTGACCGGGGTGCGCAGCTCGTGGCTGGTCACCGCCACGAACAGCTCGCGGTCGTGGTCGCGACGCTGCTGGTCGGTGATGTCGCGGAAGGTGACCACCCGCAACGTGCCCGGACCGGGCAGCTCGCCGGAGGTGATCCGCAGCCAGCGGCCGTCCGGCATCCGGTGGTCCCGAACCTGCCCGGAGGGCGGCAGCGGGAACGGCAGCGGGCGGCTCAGTGCCTGCTCGACAGTTCGCCCGGTGACCTGGGCGGCGGCCGGGTTCCAGAGCCGGACGTGCCCGTCCCGGTCGACGACCGCCAGCCCGTCGGCGAGGGCCGCCACCACCGGGCCGTCGCCGTGCACCGGCAGGCCGAACTGATCGCCGTACATGTGCGCGACGCAGGACGCGAGGTAGCCGACCACCCCCTGCTGCTCCGCGTCCGGCTCGTCGTCGCCCGGATAGAGCGCGTGCAGGCTGCCGACGGTGTGACCGCCGATCTCGGCCCGGGAGACCGCCATCCGGCGCAGGCCGCTGCCGGCCAGCTCGCCGGCCAGCTTCCCGTTGAGGTCGCTCACCCGCGCCTGGCGCACCCGTGGCCCGGAGAGCAGGCAGACGGTGTCCGGATCGTCGACCGCCAACGGTCGACCGAGGGCCCACTCCGCCGCGCCGGTCGCGGCGATCACGCGACCACCGGTCGGACCGAACTCGACGAACGCCATCCCGGTCGCGCCGAGCGCCGGCTGGGCCACCCGGAGCAGCTGGGTGAGGACCGGCAGGCCCGCGTCCCCAGAGTTGATCATCTCGATCACGACGGTGTGGCCGGCGAGGAGAGCGGGGAAATCGATACGCTCCGGCATGTGCCGAGTGTGCCCCGCCGGCCCGGTTTTGGGCACCCCCGCCCGACCGACGGGGTCAGCGGTCCAGCCGGGCGAGGGCGTACGCCGGCCGGTCGGTGATGACCCCGTCCACCCCGGCGGCCAGCACCAGCTCCAGGTCGGACGGCTCGTTGACCGTCCAGACGTACACCTGGTTGCCGGCCGCGCGCAGTGCGGGCAGCAGCTGCGGTCGGGCCCGGACCAGGCCGATGCCCGGCCCGGCGATCCGGGTGCCGAACGGCAGCCGACCCAACCGCAACCAGCGCGGCAACACCTCCAGCAACAGCACGGTGGGCAGCGTCGGCGCCAGCTCGCGCACCCGGCGGACCGCCAGCGGGGAGAACGACATGACGGTGACCTGCACCGGGTCGTCCGGCCCGGGGTCGGCCAGCCCGTACCGGCGCAGCAGGTTGACCAGTCGCCGTTCCACGTTCGAGCCGTAGCGGGACGGGTGCTTCGTCTCGACCAGCAGGCGGACCGGCCGGCCGGCGGCGAGCACCGCGTCCAGCAGCCGGGCCAGGGTCAGCAGCCGGGTGTGCGACTCGTCCGGCGGCAGGTCGCCGCTCGGCGCGCTGCCCGGGTGCCAGGAACCGAAGTCCAGGGCGTCCAGCTCGGCGAGGGTACGCGCGCTGACCAGACCGCGGCCGTTGCTGGTGCGGTCGAGTCGTCTGTCGTGCACGCAGACCAGGTGTCCGTCCCGGGTCAGCCGGACGTCACACTCCAGACCGTCGGCGCCCTCGTCGAGAGCACGAAGGTACGCGGCGAGAGTGTGCTCGGGTAGGTCGAACGAGGCGCCGCGGTGCGCGAAGACCAGTGGCCCGCCCATTGCGCCGGCCTCAGATGACCTGGCCGGGCTGCCCGTTCGCGTCGACCACCGGTCGGCCGACCGCAGCCCACTGGCGCATTCCGCCGTCGGCGTTGCGCACCTGCTCCCAGCCGTTGTTGATCAGGTAGGCGACGACCTGGGCGGAGCGCCCGCCGGAACGGCAGACGACCGCCACCTCCCGGTCGGTGGGCACCTCGGCCAGTCGGGCCGGCAGCTCCATCATCGGCAGGTGGTGGGCGGTGGGGGCATGGCCGGCCGCCCACTCGTCGTCCTCCCGCACATCCAGCAGGTAGGTCTCGTCGGCGATCTCGGTCACGGGCACGGTGGGAACCTGGGGTCCGAACACAGGAAGCAACACTAGATCCTCGCGGGCCGGTTCGGCACCGACCGGGCCGTCGGCACGGTCACAACCGGGTCACCCAGTGCGGGTTGGCCTGCGCCCAGGCCGGCACCCGCGTGCCGCGAAGCGCCTCGAAGAGACCGTTGCCCCCGTTGTCCAGCACCACGTACGAGACCTCGTCGATGGTCTGCGGCGAGGAGGGCACCTGGACGCCGCGCATCCCGTCGGGCGGCAGCGCGCGCAGCGCGAGCAGCAGGTCCTCCAGGGGTACGCCGTTGGTGTCGACGGTCAGCGAGCCGCCGACCGCCCGGAGCACTTGGTCCAGTTTGACCGGATTGCTCCGCAGGTCCGCCTTTCCGGCGCTGTCGAGCATCGCCCGGAGTAACTGCTGCTGGTGGTGCTGACGGTCGTAGTCACCCCCGGGCAGGTCGTAGCGCTGTCGTACGTAATCCAGCGCCTGCGCCCCGTCCATCCGCTGACAGCCGGTGGAGAAGAGCCGGTTGGTGTGGATCGAGCGGACCTCGGTGTCCACGCACATCTCCACCCCGCCGAGCAGGTCGATGACCTTCCGGAAGCCGGAGAAGTCGATCAGCGCGGCACCGTCGAACCGGATTCCGGTGAGCCGGTGCAGGGTGGCGGAGAGCAGTTGGGCGCCGGCCTGCCCGCCGCCACCGTGCTCGTACGCGGCATTGATCTTGTCCTGGCCACCGCCGAAGCCGTTCGCGGGTGGAATGGCGACCAGCAGGTCACGCGGGATGGAGATCAGGTACGCCTCCCGCTGACCGGCGGGAACGTGCACGATGAGGATGGTGTCCGAGCGTTGGTCCGGGCCGCTCTCGCCGGGCCGACGGTCGGAGCCGACCAGGAGATAGTTGAGTGGCCCGTCCAGGTTGGTGCGCTCGGTGCGGGCGTCGGGATCGAGCAGTTGCTCCTTGGTCACCGTGCGGTCGTACCGGTGGCTGAGCGTCTTGAGCCCGGCCACGGCGAGCCCGGCCAGCAGGAGGAGGGCCAGTCCGACGCCGAGCATGATCCGGGACCCGCGGGCGCCGCGTGATCGGGCGGCCGGGGCCGCTCCGGCCCGGCCCGCCGCGTTCCGTCCCCACCTGGACGTGACCGCCTCCCCGCAGCCGATACGTGAAATCTGCTCACGTCAGGCTACGGGCGGTGACGGCACCGTCGCTGGCTTTCCGCGACTCCCGGCCGGCCTCACTTGCGGGTGGAGATCACCTCGGGGTGGGTGAAGACGAACTCGGCGAGCTTGTCCTGCTTGACCGCCCGGAACATGGCCATCGTCTCTTCGTTCAAGCCCTCGGTGTTGTTGCCGTTGGCGTTGAAGGTGCCGTTGTTGGTCTTGAGCATGGTCAGCTCGTTGCCGGTCACCCCGCGCATGGTGAAGATGAAGTTCTCGATCGCCACGCCGCCGGTGTCCAGCACGAACGCCTTACCCGCCGCCTTGATCAGGTTGTTCATCTTGGCCGGGTTGGACAACATCCCGCCCTCGGTGGCCTTCTTGGCCATCGCCTTGATCAACTGCTGCTGGTTGGCCTGCCGGTCGTAGTCACCGTTCTTGAGGGTCTTGCGCTGGCGGGAGTAGTCGAGCGCGGCCCAACCCTCCATCTCCTGGCAGCCCTTCTTGTGCACCACCGGGGTCCGCGGCTTGCCGGTCTTCTTGGCGTCCGCGTTCCACATCGGCTTGCCGTCGACGTACGACATGTGCAGCGACTTGACCTCCTGGGTGACGCAGATGCGCACCGTGCCCAGGGTGTCGATGACGTTCTTGAAGCCACCGAAGTTGATGATCGCCGCGCCGTCGAAGCTGATCCCGGTGAGCTGCTTGATCGTCTGGGCCATCAGCTGGGCGCCGCCCTCCCAGCCGCCCCCGTTGGCGGCACCGGCCTGGAACGCGGCATTGATCTTCCCGGAGCCGCCGCCGTAGCCGCTCTTCTTGAACGCCGGGATCTGCGCCTCGGTGTCCCGGGGGATCGAGATCAGGTACGCCTGGTCGTGGGTGGCCGGAATGTGCAGGATGATGATGCTGTCCGAGCGGACGTCGTCGGCGGCCCAGCGCTCCCGCGCGTCCACGCCCAGCAGCAACATGTCGATCGGGCCGTCCAGGCTCGCGCCGCCCTCGGCGTCGGACTTGCCGGCATCACCCAGCAGGTTGCCCTTCGCGATGTCGCCGGTCGCCTGCCCGATCAGCACCTTGCTGCCGACGATGGCCACCCCGCTGCTCAGCATCAGCACAGCGCCGAAGACCAGGGTCAGCCTCGCCCAGAGCGGGTCCTTGCGCTTGTTCCGCTTCTTCGACCCACCGCCGCCACCCGGGCGGCCACCATCGCCGCCACCACCCGGCGGGCGAGCGCCCGGACCACCGCCGGAGGGGCGGGTCTGCGCGGGAATGGCTGCGGCGACTCGACCGCTGGAAGCGGCGGATCCGGGGGAAGAAGGGCGACGACTGGCCTGAACCGGCATTCGTGCTCCAGCTCGTGATCAGGAGGGGGCGGCACCACTGTACGTACATCAAATCGACTTGGCGAGTTCATCCCGGGTCAATCCGGACGTCGAATTTGGCGGACTCAGTCGATCGTCGCCGCTCGATGAGCCGAACGGTTGGTGCGCGTCGGGCCGAGGTCAGCCCCCGTCGTTGCTCTTCGGCGGGTTGGCCTTGACCCAGTCGGCCATGGTGTCCGCCGACATGGCCTGGTACATCGCGAGCGCCTTCTCCCGGTCGGACACCACCACCGACTCGCCGTTGATCGTGTCGCTGCCCGAGTTCGGGCTGGTCACGAAGGTGAGGTTCTGGCCGCGCAGGTTTCGGAACTGCAGCGCCATGTCTGTAACCGAGAAACCTTGGTCGACGGTTACGGCCGCGGTCACCGACTGGAGGAAGTCGTTGAGCTTCTTCGGGTTCGCCAGCGTGCCGGTGCTGGCCGCCTTGTCCATCAACGCCCGAAGGAACTCCTGCTGGTGCCGCATCCGGGCGAAGTCACCGTCCGGGAACTGCTTGCGCTGCCGGATCCAGTCCAGCGCCTCCGCGCCGTCCATGTGATTGGTGCCCTTGGTGAACGTCCGGTACGGCTTGTGGATCGAGGTGATGGTCCGCTCCACCTTCAGGTCCACCCCGCCGAGGGCGTCGGTGACCTCCTTGAAGCCGCCGAAGTCGATCGCCATCACGTGATCGATCCGAACGTCGGTGAAGCACTCCACGGTGCGTACCGCCAGCGGCAGACCACCGAAGGCGAACGCCGCGTTGATCTTCGCGCGCTGGCCGGAGCCGCAGTCCGCCCCGGCGCTCTCCGGGATCGGCACGTAGAGGTCGCGCGGGATGGAGACGAGGTACGCCTCCTGGTGGTCGGCCGGAATGTGCATGACGATGATCGTGTCGGCGCGCCACTGACTCTTGGTGTCGACCGGCGCGTCCGGGTCCCGCGAGTCGCTGCCGACCAGCAGAATGTTCAGCGCACCATCGACGGTCTTGGCCGGCCGGCCACCGGTGATCTCCGCGAACGGGTCGGTGCGGGCCAGGTCACCGTTGAGGTTGCGGGCGTACAACCAGGCGCCGACGCTGCCGAGCAGCGCCAGCACCAGCACCGCGACCCCGGCCACGAGGGCGATCCGCCCCCAGCGCGGTCGCGGACCCCGCCGCCCCGGCCCGCCGGCGCCACCCGACCCGCCGGGCCCAGTGGGCCCCACCGGGCCGCCGGGCCGAGGCTGCTCCTCGTCGTACGACGGGTAGAAGCGCGCCTCGGTCGGACGGGCACGCCCGGAGGCGCCCCGGTCGGGGCCGGGCACCGAGGCGCGCCCGGCGCTGCGGTGCAGGTGCGGATGCGGGACGCCGGCAGACGAGGTCGCGGACATGTAACTCAGGGTACGTAGCGGGAGCCACCGCCGCCTTCAGGCGACACTCAGCGGCAGGCGGTACGCAAAGATCCGGCTACCCTAGCCGCGCCCGGAAGTACTCGATCGTGCGTCGCAGGCCATCTTCGGGCGCGACCGTCGGCTCGTATCCGAGCAGTTCGCGAGCGAGCGTGAGGTCCGGTCGACGCATCTCCGGGTCGTCCGAGCTGCGGGTGACATAGGTCACCTTCGAGGTGCTGTCGGAGAGCGACACGATCAACTCGGCGAGTTGCCGCATGGTCAGCTCGTGCTCGGTGCCACAGTTGACCGGGCCCGTCTCGGTCGAGTCGAGCAGCAGCAAAATGCCCCGCACGAGGTCCTCGACGAAGCAGATGGACCGGGTCTGGTTGCCGGTGCCGTGCACGGTGATCGGCTCGCCGCGCAGCGCCTGGGAGACGAAGGTCGGGATCGCGCGGCCGTCGTCCGGGCGCATCCGGGGGCCGTAGGTGTTGAAGATCCGGACGATCGCCGCGTCGAGCCCGCGGTAGCGGTGGTACGCCATCGTCGCGGCCTCGGAGAAACGCTTCGCCTCGTCGTAGACGCTACGAACCCCGATCGGGTTGACGTTGCCCCAGTAGGTCTCCCGCTGCGGGTGCTCCTTCGGGTCCCCGTACGCCTCGGAGGTGGACGCCATCAGGAACCGGGCGCCGTCGGCGACCGCGCGCTCCAGCAGGTGCAGAGTGCCCACCGAGCCGACCCGGAGGATCTCCACCGGCAGCTGGGCGAAGTCGGTGGGGCTGGCCGGAGAGGCCATGTGCAGGATCGCGTCGAACCGCTCGGCCAGCGCCGGGTGATGGGTCGGCAGACCCTCGGAGATGTCCGCCTCGACCAGGGTGAAGGTTGGCCGGTCCAGCAGGTGGGCGACGTTCTCCTTCGAGCCGGTCACGAAGTTGTCCAGCGCCACCACCGTGCAGCCGCGGGCGATCAGCGAGTCGACCAGGTGGGACGGGACGAAGCCAGCTCCGCCGGTGACGAGGACGCGGTGACCGGGACCAAAGCGCTCAGCAACCTTCATACTGGTCAGCCTACCGAGCCCCGAAATCGCGGAAGGGCCCCCTGTTGACGTCGCGCGTCGACAGGGGGCCCCGGGGACAGGTGCCGCGATCAGTGGGCGCCGGCGCCGGTCAGGGCGCGCACCTCCAGCTCGGCGTACTTGTCCTCGTCGTTCTCCTTGGAGATGACGGTGCCGATCCACCCGCACAGGAAACCGAACGGGATGGAGAGGATGCCCGGGTTGGACAGCGGGAACCACTGCCAGTCGTGGTCCGGGAACATCGAGGTCGCCGCGCCCGACACCACCGGTGAGAAGAACACCAGCAGCACGGCCGAGAGCAGACCGCCGTAGATCGCCCACACCGCGCCGGAGGTGTTGAACCGCCGCCAGAAGAGGCTGTAGAGGATCGCCGGCAGGTTGCCCGAGGCGGCGACCGCGAAGGCCAACGCCACCAGGAACGCCACGTTGAGGTTCTGCGCGTAGATCGACAGGGCGATCGACACCGCGCCGATCACCAGGGCGGAGATCCGGGCGACCCGCACCTCCTGCCGCTCCGACGTCTCACCCCTCTTCAGGACGTTCGCGTAGAAGTCGTGCGCCAGGCTGGACGAGGAGGCGAGCGTCAACCCGGCGACCACCGCGAGGATGGTGGCGAAGGCGACCGCCGCGATGATCGCCAGCAGCGCCGCGCCACCGAGTTCGCCGCCGAAGAAGTCGATGCCGAGCGCCTCGGCCAACTGCGGCGCGGCGGTGTTGCCGGCCTTGTCCTGCGCCGTGATCGCCTGGCTGCCGACCAGCGCCGCCGCACCGAAGCCGAGGGCCAGGGTGAGCAGGTAGAAGGTGCCGATGATGCCGATCGCCCAGAGCACGCTCTTGCGGGCCGCCTTCGCGGTCGGCACCGTGTAGAAGCGGATCAGGATGTGCGGCAGGCCGGCGGTGCCGAGCACCAGGGCGATGCCCAGCGACAGCAGGTCCACCTTGTTGTAGAAGGTCTGCGTCGAGTTGCCGGCGACCTCGACGCCGTAGCGCAGACCGGGTTCGAGGAACGCGCCGCCCTTGCCGGATGCCTCGGCCGCCTGGCCGAGCAGCGCGGACAGGTTGAAGTTGAACTTCGCCAGCACCAGGATCGTCATCAGCAGCGCGCCGCCCATGAGCAGGAACGCCTTGACGATCTGCACGTAGGTGGTGCCCTTCATGCCACCCACGGTGACGTAGATGATCATGAGAGCGCCGACCATGATGATGGTGGCCACCTTCGCGGTGGACGCGTCCATGCCGAGGAAGGTCGTTCCCGGCTTGATGCCGAGCAGCAGCGCGACCAGCGCGCCGGCGCCCACCATCTGCGCGAGCAGGTAGAAGATCGACACCGTGATGGTGGAGACCGCCGCCGCCGTACGCACCGGACGCTGACGCATCCGGAAGGCCAGCACGTCCGCCATCGTGTACCGGCCCGAGTTACGCAGCAGCTCGGCGACGAGCAGCAGGGCCACCAGCCAGGCGACCAGGAAACCGATCGAGTAGAGGAAGCCGTCGTAGCCGTACAGCGCGATGATGCCGGCGATGCCGAGGAAAGAGGCGGCCGACATGTAGTCGCCGCCGATCGCCATGCCGTTCTGGAAGCCGGAGAAGGACCGGCCGCCCGCGTAGAAGTCGGTCGCCGTCTTGGTCTGCCGGCTGGCCCAGATGGTGATGGCCAGGGTCACCGCCACGAAGACCAGGAAGAGCGTGATGGTCAGGTTGCGGGCGGTGTGGTTGCCCGCCTCGGCCGCGAGGAACGTCTCAACCGCGAGGACCTTGCTCATGGGTCACCTCCCCGATCTCGGCGCGGATCCGGTCGGCGATGGGGTCGATCTTCCGGTCCGCGTACCGGGAGTAGAGCCAGGCGATCAGGAACGTGGAGACGAACTGGAGCAGGCCGAAGACGAGCGCGACGTTGATGTTGCTGCCGAACAGCTTCGTGCCCATGAAGTCCCGGGCGTACGCGGAGAGAATGACGTAGAGCGCATACCACAGGAAGAACGCGACGGTCATCGGAAAGACGAAGCCGCGCAGCGCACGCCGCAGCCCGGCGAACTCGTCCGACCGTTGTACGGCCAGGTACTTGTCCGACTGGGAAGCGGCCGGAGCGGGTGTGTCCGTGGACATCTGTGGATCACCACCTTCACAGGCGTCAGAGGAGTTTCGCGCACCGTAAAGAGCGCACTCCCCGGCAGGGAAGGCCGAGATCGGCGCCGGTCGGCGAGTGCGCCGAGCGGTTGACTGGCTGCGCCAAGTGACTCAGGTCACTGCGGTGATCGGTCGCCGGGCGAGGCGTCCGTTCAGGCCGGCAACTCGTGGTACCGACCGCGGTAGTGCAGCAGCGGAGCGGCCTCCTCGGCCAGGTCGACCGCCTCGATCGTGGCCTCCACGAGCAGGGCCCAGCCGTACTCCCGGGCGGTGTCCAGTCGGCACCCGGCCCAGCCACCGGCGTCCGCCGGCACCGGCCCGTACGGCGTCTCGATCCACGCGCCGGTGGCGAAGAGTCCGCCCGGGGCGGGGAAGAGGCCGGCGAACCGGTCGGCGAGTTGCCGGTGTGGCGGGCCGAGCGGCGTGACCGCGAACCGCCCCGACTCCTCGATGGCGGCCCAGAGGTCGGACTCCGCGTCGATCAGCCCGAGCAGCCGGTCCGGTTCCCCCTCGGCCACCAGGGTGGACGAGACGGTCAGCCCAGCCGGGCCGGGCGCCGTCCAGACGGTCACCGGTGCGGCGAGGCGACCTCGCAGCCGGCGGACCGGCGACCGTTGCCCGGCCGGCGCCGCGAACGGGTCGGTGTGGTGGATCTCCGCGCCCGGCTCATGATTCACGTGAAACATTGTGACCCGCTCCGTCCGTCGCCCGAAGCCGACCGGCGAACGACCGGATCAGGGCGGCCACCTCGTCCGCTCGCGTGTCGAGCACGAAGTGCCCACCGTCGAGCACGTGCACCTCCGCCCCCGGCACGTCGGAGCGGTACGCCGCCGCCTCGCCGACCTCGAACGAGGTGTCGTACCGGCCCCAGACGACAAGCAGTGGCGGCTGGGTCCGGCGGAGCCAGTCCTGCCACGCCGGGTACGAGGCGACGTTGGTCCGGTAGTCGTACTGGAGGTCCAGTTGCCGCTCGATCACCCCGGGGCGATTGAGGAAGCACTCCTCGTCGACCCAGAGGTCGGGGTCGTACCGCTCCGGGTCCGGATCGTTGCCGACGTGCCGGGTGCGGATCGCCGCCGGCGAGAGGATGTTCTCCCGGATCGCCGCCTCGTGCCCGGCCCGGTCCTGCCAGAAGGCCCGACGGGTGCCCCAGAGCGGGCTCAGCCCGCTGTCGTGGGCCACCGCGTTCTGCACGATGAGGCCGCGGAGCCGACCCGGGTCGGCGAGGGCCATCCGGAACCCCACCGGCCCTCCGTAGTCCTGCGCGTAGAGCAGGTACCGCTCGGCGCCGACGGCTGCGGCGAAACCCGCAATCGTCTCGGCGAGCCGGTCGAAGGTGTACGGGAAGCTCCCCGGCTCGGGGGCCGCGCTGTGCCCGAAGCCGGGGTAGTCCGGCGCGATCAGCCGGAACTGGTCGGCGAGCCGATCGAACAGCGGCTCGAACATCCGCGACGAGGACGGAAAACCGTGCAGGAGCAGCAGCACGGGCGCATCCGGTGGCCCCGCCTCCCGGTAGAAGACGCAGACCCCGTCGACGACCACACTGCGGTAGCGCGTGTGCGAGCCCATCCCGACCGCCCCTCGTCCCGACTGCTCGCACCATAACGAGGGATGACGGCACCCGACCGGTGTTCGCCCGGACGGATCACCCGCTGGTCAGCGGCGCGGGGTGACCGTGGACAGCAACTCCGGCTGGCGTCGGTCCAGCACGTCGCCGGCCAGGTACGCGCCCAGCAGCGCCACGCCCAGCCCGTACGCCACTCCGACCGGCAGGGCCACCCAGAGCCACGCGTCACCGAGCAACGCGGCGGCCACCACCATCGGCACCGCGGCGACCGCCGAGGCGAGCATGGACAGCAGGGTGAGCAGCCCCTTCGTCAGGCCCGCACCGCTGTTCATCGCGAACGGGTTGCTGGTCTCCGGCAGCGAGTACGCCCCGAGCACCGAGACCAGGCTGTTCACCGCCAGCCCGGCGCCGTAGGTGGCGACCAGGCTGCCGGCCGTGAGCCCGATCCAACCCGGTCGGCCGAGCAGCACCGTCAACACCAGCGCGACGACCGCCAGCATCGGCAGCACGTACAGCGAGAAGGCCGTCATCCGCGCCCGCAACTCGACCCGGCCCGGCACCCCGGCCACCACGTTCGCGGCGTACGCGCTGCCGTCGAAGCCGAACTGGTTGGCCAGGGTGACCGCGGCGAGCACGCCCACGAAGACCATCGAGATGGTGACCACGACCGGTGAGCTTTCGCTGGCAGCCGCCGTCAGCCCCTCGTCGTTCATGGCCGCGAAGTCGCCACCCGTAACGTTGATCATCACGGGCACGAAGATGCCGACCACCGCGATCGTGATCAGGTTGGCCCGGCGGCGAGCGTCCCGCCACCAGTACCGGGCCTCCCGGGCGACCAGGGCGCCGAACCGGTCCCGGCGGGCCCAGCCGGCGACCCGGGGGAACAGTTGGGCGACCGCACCTCCGGCGACGCCGCGCCGCACCGGCGCCTTACCGGCACTCACCGCACCCACCATCGCCGACTCGAGCGACCGGGACCACCAGGCCAGCAGGGCGCCGAGCGCCACCGCCGTGATCAACAACTTGACCGGCGCCGCCCAGGCCCGCCCCTGCGCCACGTCGATGCCGACGGTCCACGGCGCGCCGAACGGCGTCCAGCCGATCACGGTCGCCACGTCGGTCAGCCTGGCCCAGTCCGCCTCACGCAGCGCGGCGAGGCCGAAAACCTGCAACGGGCCGAGCAGCGCGGCGGTCACCGCCAACAGCACGGCCGCCAGGTCGCGGACCCGCCGGGACCGCAACATGGTGGCGAAGGCACTGGTCACCGCCCGACTCGCGGCCACACAGAGCAGCAGCCCCGCGAACACACCCACCACCGCCACCGACCCCGCCGACCAGCCATCCAACGACCAGGCGGTCAGCACCAGCCCGAACGACGCGATGAGCACCGCCAGCACCGGCACGCTGACCAGCGCCGCGGCGAACAGGCCGGTCACCAACGTGCGGCGGGGCAGCGGCAACAGCGCGAAGCGGGCCGGGTCCAACGTCTCGTCCACACCGAAGAAGACAAGCGGCAGCAGCAGCCAGCCGAGCACCAGCAGACCGCCTCCCGCCGCAGCGACCAGCACCGCGTACCGGCCGTCGCCCGCCAGGCCCGGCGCGGCGAAGAGGAAGAAACCGCTGGCGGCGAACCAGAGCCCGAGCAACGCGCCGCCGATGAACAGGGCGATCCGCCAGCCCTGGCCCCGAAAGTTGTTGCCCATCACCCGCAGCTTGAGCCGTACGAAGTGTCGAGCGGAGACCGCGCGCACGGGTGCGGCGGGCGTGGTGTCCACGCTCACTGGGAGAGCCACGACAGCTCCTCGCCGGTCGCGGTGCGTCCGCCGACCACCTCCACGAAGACCTGCTCCAGCGAGCGGTCGCCGCGGACCTCGTCGAGGGCCCCGACCCGCTTGATGGTGCCGCCGGCCAGGATCGCCACGTGCGAGCAGAGCCGCTCGACGACCTCCATCACGTGACTGGAGAAGACCACCGTGCCGCCGCCGGCCGCGTAGCGGGTGAGGATGTCCCGGATCAGCGCGGCGGAGACCGGGTCGACCGCCTCGAACGGTTCGTCCAACACCAGCACCCGAGGGCCGTGCAGCAACGCGCAGGCCAGACCGATCTTCTTCTTCATGCCCGCCGAGTAGTCCACCACCAGCGTCCGACCGGCGTCGCCGAGCGCCAGCACGTCCAGCAGTTCGGCGGCCCGCTGGTCGACCACCGCCGGGTCCATCCCCCGCAACAAGCCGTTGTACGCCAGCAGCTCCGCCCCGGTCAGCCGGTCGAACAGCCGGACCCCGTCGGGCATCACGCCGAGCAGCCGCTTGGCGGTGACCGGGTCCTGCCAGACGTCGTGCCCGAGCACCCAGGCGGCGCCGGCGTCCGGTCGCAACAGCCCGACCGCCATCGACAGCGTCGTGGTCTTGCCGGCGCCGTTGGGCCCGAGCAGGCCATAGAAGGAGCCGGCGGGGACGTCCAGGTCGACGCCGGCCACCGCGATCGTGCCGTCGAACCGCTTGGCCAGGCCACGCAGTGCGAGCGCGGGGTGCTCAACAGTCATGCGCCGACGTTATCCGTCGGTCGCCAGTTCCGCCGTCCGGCGGAGAGTGGACGGTGATCATCCCTGAGGTGGACGAGCCCCGCAGAACGCCTGGTCCGGGCGCTGGCGGCTCTTGTTCCGCTCCGCCGACTACATGCGCAGGGTCTCCGGCGTGTGCAGGCGGAGCATGGTGGCCGCGACGTCGGCCGGGGCGCGGCGACGGGTGGCGATCGACACCGCGACCATCACGGTGAAGGCCAGGGGCACCGTCCAGGCGGCCGGCTGCGTGGTGAGCGTGGCCGGCCAGCCGGTCAGCGGCGGGCCGAGCACCGTGACCAGCACCGCGCCGATCGCCGCCCCGCCGCCGACCAGCACCCCGGCGGCGGCGCCCAGATCGGTCAACCCCCGCCACCAGATGCCCAGCACCAGCAGTGGACAGAAACTCGACGCGGCGACCGCGAAGGCCAGCCCGACCACCTGCGACACGTCCAGTCCGGAGACGTGCAGCGCCAACACCGCCGGCACGGCGCCGGCGATCACCGTGGCCAGTCGGAAACCGCGTACCGAACCCCGGCCGAGCACGTCCGTCGAGATCACGCCGGCGACGCTGGTCAGCAGCCCGGACGAGGTGGAGAGGAAGGCCGCGAACGCGCCCGCCGACACCAGCGCGGCCAGCAGCCGCCCGACCGTCCCGTCGCCGAGGACCGCGCCGGGCAGCAGCACCACCACCGCGTCGGTCTGCCCGCTGACCAGCAGTTGCGGGGTGTAGATCCGGCCGAGCACCCCGTACAGGGTGGGCAGCAGGTAGAACGCGCCGACCAGGGCCAGCACGACCAGGGTGGTCCGGCGGGCCGCCGCGCCGTCCGGGTTGGTGTAGAAGCGGACCAGCACGTGCGGCAGGCCCATGGTGCCCAGGAACGTGGCCAGGATCAGCGAGTACGTGGCGAACAGCCCCCGGTCGTCGTTGCCGGCGGCGCTGGGCAGCAGCCAGTCGCCGGCCTCGGTGGCCACCCCGGAAACGTCCGGCACCGGGTCGCCGGCGGCGAAGGTCAGCTCGTCGCCGGGGCGTACCTCCCGGATCTCGCCGTCGGGCAGGGTGAGGGTCGCGCGGTGCTCGACCACGACGGTGGTCGCGGCCCGGAACGTCGGACCGTCCGGTGGGGTCACCGCCGGGCGGCCGTCGGCCTGCCACTGCAACGCCAGGAAGATCACCGGTACGGCGAGCGCGGTCAGCTTGAGCCAGTACTGGAACGCCTGCACGAAGGTGATCGCGCGCATCCCGCCGAGCGCCACGTTCGCGGTGACCACGGTGGCCACCAGCAGGGCACCCAGCGGGTACGGGGAACCGGCCACCGTGGCCAGGGTCAGCCCGGCGCCCTGGAGCTGCGGCACCAGGTACAGCCAGCCGATGAAGATCACGAACGCGGTGGCCAGGATGCGGAGTCGACGTGACCCCAGCCGCAGCTCACAGAAGTCGGGCAGGGTGAACGCGCCGGAGCGGCGCAGCGGCGCCGCCACGAAGAGCAGCAGGGCCAGGTAGCCGGCAGCGAACCCGACCGGGTACCAGAGCACGTCCACGCCGTACTTGAGGACCAGCCCCGCGATGCCGAGGAAGCTCGCCGCCGACAGGTACTCCCCGCCGATGGCGGCGGCGTTCCAGGTCGGGCTGATCGCCCGGGACGCCACCAGGAAGTCGGAGGTGGTCCGGGCCAGCCGCAGCCCGTAGAAGCCGATCCCGACGGTCACCAGGGTGACCGCGACGATGGCCGGCACCACGAAGTCGTTGCCCACCTCAGTGCTCCGGCCGTTGCACCAGGTCGATGAAGTCCTGCTCGTTGCGTTCGGCCAGCCGCACGTACGCCCAGCCCACCCCGATCAGGAACGGAAAGGAGGCCACCCCGAGCAGCAGCCAGGGCAGGTTGACGCCGGCGATGGTGGTCCGGCCGAGCGAGGGCGCGATCGCGAACAGCCAGGGCAGGCCGCCCAACCCGATCGCCACCACCAGGGACAACCGCAGCGCCAGCGCGAGTTGGGCCCGGACCAGGCCGCGGACCAGCGCCTCACCGACCTGGGTCTGCTGGGCCAACTCGGCGCGGGTCCGCTCGGCGCGGGTGTCCTGCCGGGTTATCTCGGCCAGGACGATCCGGGACCGCCGGGCCGGCGGCACCGTACCGCCCGACCCCACGTCCGGGAGTTGCTTGGCCACCCCGGCAGTCTCACCCGCCGTGCGCGTTTGTCAAGCAGGGCCGCCAACCGGCGTCGCGCCCAGCGGTGGGCGGCATTGTGCATAACCTGTGGACAACCGCTCACCCCTGTGGATAACCCGGCGACGAGGCAGGCTGGCCTGTGTGAACTGACACGGGGCGGGGCCGGTGGCACCGCGCCACCGGACCCGCCCCGTCGATCCGTCAGCTGGTCGGTACGACCAGGTCCACGGACATGCCGCCGCTGGCCGGGACCGTGAACAGCCCCAGCTTGCGCGTGCCGTCCGGCTGGGTCACCAGGTAGCGGCCGTCGACCTGCTGCTCCTCGCCGAGGTAGGCGTTGTAGGTGAAGAAGATCCGCTGCGACCCCTTGAGGCGGATGGTGAACTGCCCGTCGGTGATCCAGCCGCTACCCGCGATGTCGCCGGTGTCGGCGCTGCGCGCCATCACGAACCCGCCGGTGAAGGGTGCGCCGTCCGGCGTACGGAAGGTGCCGGTCAGCGCGACGCCCTGGTCGAGCTGGGCGTTGTGGGTGGCGGTCGCCCCGGCCGTCACCGGCACCGGGGTCGCGGTGAACCGGCTGGGCCCGTCGCCGGACCACTCGCTGGCGTACGGGTTGGCACCGAACACCAGCGGCCAGGCGTACGGGCCGAGGCGTTTGATGGTGTAGACGCCGTGCTCGTCGGCGGTGGCATCCTCGGCACCGACCCCGGGGTGACCGGTCAGCACCGACACGCTGGCGTTCGGCACCGGCTCGCCGGCCACGTTGGTGACCGTGCCCGTGACCGAGCCGGCCCGATCGATCCGGACCTGCGGCGCGGTGACGACCTGACCGGCGGTCGCGGCGACCACGGCTGCCTCCCGCTCGTCGCCGGTGCCACCGTTGGCGCCCACCCACTGGCGGCCATAGGTGTCGGTGCGCGGCACCGCGAAGAGCTTGTAGCTGCCGGCCGCGAGCGGCCCGACCTGGATCTTGCCGTTACGGTCGCTACAGTCGCCGTAGCCGTCCTGGAGCGACGCCTGCTTCGGCAGGAACGTGTCCAAGCAGACGTTCGATACGGGCGCGCCGCTCTGCCGGTCCACGATGGTGGTGCTGATGACCGCGCCGGGCCGCATCTTCACCGTCAACTTGGTGTCGGCGCTCGCCGTCACCCGCACCCCGGTCACCTCCCGGGAGAAGTGCAGCTTGTCCGGCGCGTCCAGGTAGATGGTGTGTCTGCCCTGCGGCAGGTCGGTGACGGTCACCGTGCCGGTGCCGTTGCTGCAGATCGACTGCGCGCAGAAGTTGGCGATCGGCGCTCCGGTGACCGAGTCGATGGCGGACAGGGTGACCGTGCCGGTGCCGAGCAGGCTGTCCGCGATGGTCGTCCGCCGGCCACCCCGCACCTCGACCAGGTTGGCCTCCTCCGGGGTCAGCTTGCCGCGGTAGTACTGCTGCCGCTCACCGGCGGTCACACCAACCTTGTAGGAGCCCTGGAGCAGTTGCACGGCGAACTCACCGTTCGCGTCGGTCTGCGTCCAGGCCCCACCGTACGAGTTGGCGGTGGTGACGTTGACCTCGGCGTTCGCGAGAGGGGCGCCGGCGGCGGTGGTGAACCGGCCGGTCAGGCTGCCCGCTGGGAGCGCCGTCTCGTTGACCACGATCGCCTCGTCCAGCTTTACCTCGAAGACGCCGGCGCTTTCCTGGTCGAGCTTCCCGGGCACGTACTGCTCCTGGTAGGAGCCCTCGATCGGTTGGATGCTCACGGTGTAACGGCCCGGTCGGGCGGCGATCGTGAAGTTGCCCTGGTCGTCGGTGCGACCCCACGCCCTTGCGTACGTGTCGGTCTCCCGAGCGTCGACGGTCAGGTCCACCACCGGCTGACCGCTGGTGTCCACGATGCGGCCGGTGATGGTGCCGGTGCCGAAGAGCTGCTCGTCGACGCTGGTGGTGCCACCCGCGGTGACGGTCACCGGATCGGCGTCAAACGCGTTGTCCTTCTGGTGGTGGTACTGCTCGGGCTTCTCCCAGGGGAAGAAGCCCACCACGTACGACCCGGCTTGCAGCCCGCCGACGGTGTAGGTGCCGTCGGCGTCGGTGGTGGTGGAGCCGGCGTAGTTGTAGGTGTCGCTCTCGTAGAGCTGCACCTGGACGTCGGTGGCGGGTGCGCCTGCGCTGGTGGTCAGTCGTCCGCTGACCGCGCCCGTTGCCGCGGCCTGGGCCGGGGTGGCGCCGGGCAGCACGAGTGCTGCCACGACGGCACCGGCCAGCAGGGCGCGGCGGGCTGGCAAAAGCTGCATTGTGGTCCCAATGTGAGGGCGGTGGGGCGGCCTGAGCAGGCTCCGCCCGCACCGACCCTGCGCCCCGTACGGGATCGGCACACGAAGGATAGGTCACCGACGATGGCCAGTGGATCGGCCGATCGGGGACACCGTCCCGGTGGAATCAGTCGAGGCCGATGCGCTCCGGCCGGGCCGAGGCCGAGCCGAGCCAGGTGTGCGGGTTGCCGTACCAGCACCAGCCCAGCTTCGGGGCGCCCTGGCTGATCCACAGTGCCGGCACCCGCTTGTCACCGCAGCGCGAGCCGACCAGCGAGAAGCACCGGTTGCTGGCCAACGCGGCCGGGTGCAGCGTGACGAAGGCGAGCCCCTCGTCGATGCTGAGCGGCAGGCGGCTCTGGGCGGTGATTCCCTCCATGGCCGTCGCCGGGGCCAGGTTGCGGAACTCCTCGCCCCGGTCGACGTCGAAGAGCAGGTACGCCGGCCCGGCCGGTACCTCCAGCTCCTTGATCGGGTCGAAGCGGGGCAGGTCGTCCTCGGCGTAGTTGCGGTCGACGACGCCGGGCTTGCGCTTGCCGGCCAGCGTGGTGAGCTGCACCCGTTCCGGCACCCCGATCAGGTCCCGGGTGACGACCAGCAGGAACGGCACCCTGGCGTCGGTGGGGGCGGGCAGCCCGGCGGCGCCCTCGACCGCGCTGGCCCGCAGTGGCGCGAGCAGGTCGCGGAAGGCGTTCTCGGTCAGCTCGGCGAGGGCGGGGTAGCCGAGCTGCACCAGTCGGTCGAGCTGGCGGTCGAACTCGGTCTCGATGTCGAACGGGGTCTCGGTCACGGCGGCCTCCCGGAGTCGTACGGACTAGCGTACAACGTACGGTAGGGCTGCCCGCATTCCCGTCTCAGCGACTCCAGTCCTGTTTCGCCGCCCTGACCAGCTTGTCCTTCAACTCCCGGGTGTGCCGGCGGCTCACCGGCAGCTCGGTGGAATCGACCACCACGACGTAGCCGGAGTTGACCAGTCGCAGTTCCGCGATCAACTTCAACTGCACCAGGTACGACCGGTGCACCCGAACGAAACCGGCATCGGCCCAGCGCTCCGCCAACGTGGCCAGCGAAACCCGGACCAGATGCGACCCCTCCGCGGTGTGCAACCGGGCGTAGTCGCCCTGCGCCTCCACCCACCGCACCGCCGAGCGCGGCAGCATCCGGGTGGTGCCCGCCAACTCGATGGGGATGGTCGGGTCCTCCTCCGCGCGGGCCAGCGCCGCCGGGTGCGACGGCACCACCCGCGAGCCGATCACCCGGCGCAGCGACTCGGCCAGCCGATCGGCCCGGACCGGCTTCCGGACATAGTCCGTGGCACCCAGGTCGAAGGCGTCCACCGCACCGTCGTCGTACGCGGTGACGAACACGATCGCCGGTGGTCGCGCGAAGCGGCGCAGCACCCGGGCCAGCTCCATGCCGTCCAGGCCGGGCATCCGGATGTCCAGGAAGACCACGTCCACGTCGCCGTCGCGCAGCAGCCGCAACGCCTCGGTGGCATCCCCGGCCGTGTGCAGCCGGGCCACCCGGGGGTCGGCCCGCAGGTGGTACGCCAGCTCGTCGAGCGCGGGCGGCTCGTCGTCCACCGCAAGCACCCGCAGGAAACCGGACGTGTTCACCGAACCCGTCCCCGTCCGCTCGCTCACGATCCCGCCCGCACGCCCGGATGGAACTTCGGCACCCGCATGCTCACCTTCGTGCCCGAGCCCAACCCGGTCTCCACGACCAGGCCGAACCGATCCCCGAAGACCGACCGCAACCGCTCGTCGACGTTGGAGAGGCCGACGTGCTGGCCCGTGTCGTCGCCCGGGTCGCCGGTGCCGCGGGCCAGCTCGGCGATGCCGGCGGTCAGCGTGGCCGGATCCATTCCCACTCCGTCGTCCTCCACCGTGATGTGGCATTCGGCACCCGCGTCCCGGGCCTCGATGCTCACCATGCCCGTGCCCGGCTTGCGGGACAACCCGTGGCGAACCGCGTTCTCCACCAACGGCTGAAGGCACAGGAACGGCAGCGTCACCGGCAGCACCTCCGGGGCGATCTGCAACCGGACCTGCAACCGGTCGCCGAACCGGGCCCGCTCGATGGTCAGGTAACGGTCGATCGACCGCAGCTCCTCGGCCAGCGTGGTGAACTCCCCGTGCGCCCGGAACGAGTACCGGGTGAACTCGGCGAACTCCAGGATCAGCTCGCGGGCCCGCTCCGGGTCGGTGCGCACGAAGGAGCCGATCGCGGTCAGCGCGTTGTAGATGAAGTGCGGGCTGATCTGCGCCCGCAACGCGCGGATCTCGGCACGGGCCAGCCGCTCCCGCGACGAGTCCAGCTCGGCCAGGGCGAGCTGGTTGCCGGCCCAGTGCGCCGTCTCCAGGGTGGCCTGGACCAACCCCGGCGGTGGTGGACTGTCGGCGACCGCGACCAGCGCGCCCACCACCCGGCCGTCCGCGCCCAGCAACGGCGCGACCACCGCCCCCCGGATCGGGCAGTCGACCCGGTCGCAGTGCAGCTCCTGCTCACCCAGCACCGTCGAACGGCCGGTGTCCACCGTCCGCCGGGCCGCCGCGAGCAGTTGCTCCCCGTGGTGCGTGCCGCGCCCGTCGAGGGCCAGCAGCCGCTCGGCGTCGGTGAGCGCCAGCCCGGCCGCGCCCACCAGGGCCCGCAGATGGCGTACGGCCTTCGCCGCGCCCGCCTCGCTCAGGCCGGCCCGGAGTGGCTCGGCGGCCAGGCCGGCGGTGTGCAGCACCTCATAGGTGGCCCGCTGGGTGGCGGTGGCGATGCCCCGGCGGGCGCGCAGTCGCAGCACCGCCAACAGGGCCGCGGTCAGCGCGGTGACGAGTGAGACGACGCCGACCACGGCGGAGAGGTTGGCAGCCACGCAGCGATCCTTGCCCCTGCGGGCCGGCGCGCCAACCCCTAGTACGCGCCCTT
Organism: Micromonospora sp. NPDC049645; assembly: GCF_040675155.1. Classification (NCBI taxonomy): domain Bacteria; kingdom Bacillati; phylum Actinomycetota; class Actinomycetes; order Micromonosporales; family Micromonosporaceae; genus Micromonospora; species Micromonospora sp. NPDC049645. Next base: position 52,981 of record NZ_JBFAOI010000001.1, on the reverse strand, counting down.
GCGGGCGAGCACCACCCCGACGGTCCGCCACAGGATGCTCAGGTCGTACGCGAGGGACCAGTTGTCGACGTAGTAGAGGTCCAGTCGGACCGACTCGTCCCAGGACAGGTCGGAGCGGCCGGAGACCTGCCACAACCCGGTCATCCCGGGGCGGACCAGCAGGCGGCGGCGGACGTCGCCCAGGAAGTCGCCGTCGTCGGCCGGCAACGGGCGGGGTCCGACCAGCGACATCTCACCCCAGAGCACGTTGATCAGCTGAGGCAGCTCGTCCAGCGAGGTGGCCCGCAGGAAGCGACCGACCGGGAAGACCCGAGGGTCCTCCTTCATCTTGAACAGCATGCCGTCGGTCTCGTTCCGGTCGACCAGGCTGGCCAGCCGGTCCTCGGCGTCGACGTACATGGTCCGGAACTTCCACACCCGGAACGTGCGCCCCTCGTGCCCCACCCGGGGCTGCCGGAAGAAGACCGGCCCACGGTCGGAGACCTTGATCGCCACCGCGATGGCCACGAACAGCGGGATCAGCAGCAGCAGGCCGAGGCCGGCGGCCACCCGGTCCATCAGGTTCTTGGCCAGCAGCGCAGGCCCGGAGAGGGTCGGCTCCTCGACGTGCAGCAGCGGCAGACCCTCGATCGGGCGGATGTGCACCCGGGGGCCGGCGATGTCGGTCAGCTGCGGGGCGACCACCAGGTCGACGCCGGAGCCCTCCAACTGCCAGGCCAGCCGGCGCAGCTCGCCCGGCTCCGCGCTCGCCGACCCGCAGACGGCGATGGTGTCCCCACCGACCTCACGGACCAGGGCCAGAACGTCGCGCCCGGCGTACACCGGGACCGGGGTGGGCATCCCGCGGGCCGCCGCGTACCCGTCGGTGATGTGGATGGCGACGGGCATCAGCCCGGCGGCCGGGCTGCGGGTGACCGCCGCGTAGACCTCCAGGCACTCGGGCAGGGTGCCGACCAGCACCATCCGGTGCGCGGCCTGGCCGGCCCGCCGCCGGATGTAGTGCAGCGCCCAGCGGGCCACGAAACGGCCCCAGAGGATCAGCAGCGTCGCACCGACCAGCGCCGTGCCCACGGTGAACCGGGAGAGCTGGGTCACGGTGGAGAAGGCGAGGAACGAGACGCTCGCGGCAACCGTCACCGACGCCCGGATCACCCGTTTGAACTCGTCCGGGCCGAGCCCCAGATAGCGCCGGTCGTACGCCCGGTTGCTCCAGAGGATGACCACCCAGCCGAGCGGGAGCAGCAGGTACGAGATCGTGTGGAACCAGGTCGGGTCCTGCTTGGTGCCGGAGAACCCGGAAGCGGCCTGGTCGAAGAGCTGGATCGCGATCCAGCTGGCGAACGCCGCCGAAGCGAAGTCGAGCAGCAGCAGGATCGCGATGTAGGGGCGGTGCCAACGGGAGACACGGCGTCGCGCCCTGGTCCACGCCGACCGAGGGACGCCGTTGTGGGACGGCGGCGTCGGCGGCTGGATCTCGAAGCTGTCGACGTGCCGCACGAGTCTGCTCCGGCCTTCGTTGGTTACCGGGCGCTGGAGGCTTGCCGTCACCTCACCCATGTCCTCCCGCATGACACGGGCCGCTCACTCGGCGTGATGGCCCGGTCGCCCACCGTCCCAGTCTCCCACGCAGACTCCGACCCGGTCGTCGCCCCGAAGGAGATTGGCGACCGATGGTGCCGGCGGGATCTGGCCGGCTCCGCACCATTTCAGAAGCCGGGGACCGGGCCACTATACCGATGGATGCGCGCCTGGCGAGAACGGCGGACCGGAGCTTCCACTCAGTGCGGGCGATTCCGCTCCGTAGTCGTCGAGTGGAATTACTCACCGTACGAGACGGGACAACCGACGGTCAGCGAGCGGTTTGCCGCCGGTCTGGCAGGTCGGACAGTACTGGAGGCTGGAGTCGGCGAACGACACCTCCCGCACGGTGTCCCCGCACACCGGGCAGGGCAACCCGGTGCGGGCGTGCACCTTCAACCCGGAGCGCTTCTCGCCCTTCAGCTCCGCGGCCCGCTGACCGAGGGACCGCTCGACCGCGTCGCCGAGGACCTGCCGGGTCGCGGCGTGCAGGGTGGCGATCTGGGCGTCGGTGAGCCGATCGGTGATCGCGAACGGAGACAGCTTCGCGGCGTGCAGGATCTCGTCGGAGTACGCGTTGCCCACCCCGGACAGCACCGACTGGTCGGTAAGCACCCCCTTGACCTGCCCCCGCCGGCTCCGCAGCCGCTCGGCGAAGGTGGGCAGATCCGCAGCGAGCGCGTCCGGGCCCAGCTTGGCCACCCCGGGGACCGCCGCGAGGTCGGTGACCAGGTACGCGGCCAGCTTCTTCTGGGTGCCCGCCTCCGTGAGGTCGAAGCCGGAGCCGTCATCGAGGCGTACCCGTACCGCGATCGGGCCCTTGCCCGGACGCAGCGGAGTGCTGGCCGGGAACGCCTCCCGATAGTGCAGCCAGCCGGCCCGCGCCAAATGCACCACCAGGTGCAGACCGCCCTCGAAGAGGACGTCGAGGAACTTGCCGTGCCGACTGGCGTCGACCACCGCCCTGCCGGCGACCTCGCTCGGAGCCGGCTCGTACGTCTTCAGGGCGCTGATCGCGGCGATCTCCAGCCGATCGACACGCCGCCCCACCGCGCGCTGACGCAGGTAACCCGCGAGCGCCTCAACCTCCGGTAGTTCGGGCACGACACAACGGTAGCCTTCTTTCCCGTGAGCGTGAGGAATGAGCTCGCGAGTACCGCAATCGCGAACGAAAGGCGAGCTCTGTGAAAATCGTGGTGGCGCACAACCGGTACCGGGAAGCCCAGCCCTCCGGCGAGAACACGATCGTCGACTCGGAGATCGCTCAGCTGACCGCCGCCGGTGTCGAGGTGCTGCCCTTCATCCGCAGCTCGGACGAGATCCCGTCGATGTCGAAGGCCGCCAAGGCGCTGCTGCCGATCTCGCCGATCTGGGCTCCGCGGGCCCAGCACGACCTCAGCCGGCTGCTCACCGAGCACCGCCCGGACGTGCTGCACCTGCACAACCCGTACCCCCTGATTTCGCCCTGGGTGGTGCGGACCGCGCACCGGCACGGCGTGCCGGTGGTGCAGACGGTGCACAACTACCGGCAGGTCTGCTCGTCGGGGATCTACTTCCGCGACGGTGTGATCTGTCAGGACTGCAAGGGGCGCGCGCTGGGGGTGCCGGCGATCAAGCACCGCTGCTACCGCGACTCGGCGGTGCAGAGCGCGCTGATGGCGACCACACTGGCCGTGCACCGGGGCACCTGGCGTTCGGTGGATCGGTACATCGCGCTCACCTCGGCAATCGCCGACCACCTCCGCGACTACGGCATTCCGGACGAACGCCTCGTGGTGAAGCCGAACTCCGTACCCGACCCGGGCCGCCCGGCGCCGCTCGGTGACGGGTTTCTCTTCATGGCCCGACTCTCCCCGGAGAAGGGCGTCGACCTGCTCCTGGACGCCTGGCGTCGGCACCCGGTGGGCTCGCTGGGCACGTTGCGGGTGGCCGGCGACGGCGAGCTGCGCCACCTCGTGGAGGCAGCCGCCGCCGAGCGCCCCGACGTCGTCTACCTCGGTCAGCTCGACCGGGCCGGGGTGCGGGCCGCAGTCGAGGCGAGCGCCGTGGTGATCGCCGCCGCCATGTGGCACGACGTGCTGCCCACCGTGATCATCGAGGCGTTGGCGAGCGGCCGACCGGTGCTCGGCACCGCGCTGGGCGGCATCCCCTACCTGGTCGGAGCGGACGCCCCGCACGAACCCGCCGGCACCGGGCCGGCCGAGACCAGCTCGGCGGTCGCCGGCGGTGGCGGGTCGGCCATGCCGGCGGGGATCAGCTCGGCGGTCACCGGAGGTGGTGGGTCGGCCGTGCCAGCGGGGATCGGCCTGGGCGAGGCTGGTTGGGTGGTGGCCCCGGAGCCGGCCGCGCTCGCTGCCGCCCTGCCGGTCGCCCGCGCCGGTGCGTCCGGGCTGACCCTGGCCGCCCGTGCCCGCTACGAGCGCACGTTCCACCCCGATGTGGTCACCAAGCAGCTCGTCGACGTCTACGCCGGCCTGGCCCGCACCCCCAACCACGTCTGACCGCGCACCCCGCCCCGCCCCGCCCCGTGCCGTGCCGTGCCTGCCGTGCCCGCCGTAAGCGGGGTGCGCGCCGTGCGGCGCGTGCCTGTCGTGCGGCGCGTCCCGCGGGGCGTGCTCGTCTCGCGGGGGCGTGCGGGGCAATGCTCGTCTCGCGGGGCGAGCGGGGCAATGCTCGTCTCCCCCTCCATTGCACGGGCCCTGTCGAGCTGCCCCAGAACTGGGGCACGGGCGCCGGGGCGTGCGGCGTGCACACGACCAACACCACCGGCCGGTACGCCGACGCCGGCACCGCCCCGGCGAGAGCGGCGCCCTCACCCGCGCGTCTGGCGGCGCGTGCGGGGCGGTGCGCGTCTCGCGGGGCTTGCGGGGCTTGCGGGGCGTGCCCGTCGTGCGGGGCGACTTCGTCAAGATCGCGCTCGAACCAGGATGTAGTGGCCTCGGAGCAGTCGGATGGAACTACTTCCTGGATCGAGTGCGATCTTGAGCGCGCGCCTGCCCACGGAGCCCAGGGCGCCGGCTGGCGGGGGTCCGGGCAACCGGCGGCGCTCCACCGCCAGGCCCTTGCGGGAGAGCGCGCATGATCCGCGCAACATCAGGGATGTTGGGGTCTCCCGCAGGCCGGAGACAGCAACTTCAGGGAAGTTGGGCGGATCTTGCGAGCGTGCCGCGCGGGCGTGTCGCCACGGCGTCGCGGGCGCGGGCGGACGGGGCCGAGCCTTCGAGCGTCTGGGCGGGCGTCCGGGCGGGCGGGAATCCGAGCAGGCGGGGGCGTCCGGGCGGGCGGGCGTCTGGGCCGGCGTCCGAGCCGGCGGGCGTCCCGCTCGGGCCGGCGTCCGAGCCGGCGGGCGTCTGGGCGGGCGGGGCGCGTCAGCGTAGGGAGGCGCGGGCCGAGAAGGCGATGCTCGCCAGCAGGAAGCCACCGTTGACGATCGTGAAGGCGACCATCACCCAGAGGATCAGCGACGGGGCCAGGGCGAGCACCAGGGCGGCCACGAAGACCACTGCGCCGTAGTCGCGGACCAGCTTCACCAGGCGTACCGGCAGCGAGGTCGAGGTGACCATGCTGGCCGCGTTCGGGCCGGCCTGCATCACCGACGTCACCAGGTTGACCATCCAGGTGCCCGCGAACGTCGCCACCAGCCAGGTCGGCGTGGACGGCTGCTGCGCGACGGCGGTGGCGGCCAGGGCTGCCACCAGGGCGATCTGCGCGGCCACGTCGCAGAGCACGTCCACGCGGGCGCCGGCCGCGCTGCCCTGGCCGGTCACCCGGGCCAGCTGCCCGTCCGCGCAGTCCAGGGAGTACGCCACCTGCCAGCCGAGAAGGGCGAGCAGGCCGACCACCCAGGCCGGTACGTCCCCGGCGGCGACCGGGCCGGCGAGCGCCACCACGGTGACCGAGGTGGCCAGCCCGAGCACCAGGTTGGTGATGGTCAACGCGGTCGGTCGCAGCCCGAGTCGCTGGGCGACGAGCGCGAAGACGGCGCCCAGCCACTGGCTGATCGACTCGCTGAACAGGCCGCCGCCCCGGTTCACCCGGTGGAAGTCGGCGACGGTGGGACGGGGGTCAGCCAAGCTGGTCGCGGATTGCACCGGCGTAGTCTGCCAGCCGTTCCCGGGTCTCGGTAGGCGACAGTGCCAGGTGTTCGAGGATGGTGTAGCGGTCCGGTCGGGTACGCGGCGCGAACTGCACCGCCTCGACGAACTGGTCGTCGGTGAGCGCCACCTCGGCGGGAAGTCGGGGCAGACCGTGCCGGGCGAGGCAGGCCGACATCTCCCCGAAGCGGCGGAGGTCTCCGCGCAGCCAGGTGCAGAACAGCGCGCCCAGCCCGGCCAGCTCGCCGTGCGAGGCGGTGCCGGGGAAGAGCGAGTCGACCGCGTGCATGATCTCGTGGCAACCGCCGCTGCACGGGCGGCTGGTGCCGTCGACCGCCATCGCCAGACCGCTGGAGATCAACGCCTCGGCGAGCACGGTGACGAACGCGTCGTCGCTCATGTCGCCGGGGTGGTTGAGCACCGCCTCGGCGCCCGCCCGGGCCAGCGACGCGGCCAGCCCGTCGACCAGCTCACCGCGTACCTGCCGGGACAGCTCCCAGTCGGCCAACGCGCTGATGTTGCTGATCACGTCGCCGATGCCGGCCCGGTTGTGCCGGTCCGGGCCGCTGTCCACGAAGTCCAGGTCGACGATCACCGCGATGGGGATGTGCACCCCGTAGGAGCCCTTGAGCCCGTCGGTGATCAGACTGGCCACCGGGGAGGCGATCCCGTCGTTGGCGAGGCTGGTCGCCACCGACACCATCGGCAGCCCTCGGCGGGTGGCCGCGTACTTGGCCACGTCGATCGTCTTGCCGCCGCCGATGCCCACTACCGCGTCGTACGACCGGGCGCGCAGTTTGCCGCCCAGGTCGTCGGCGGCGTCCAGCGTCCCCCCGGAGACGGTGAACACGTCCGCCGAGCGCAGCGACGGGCGGATCAGCTCCGCGATCTGGGCGCCCTGGCCCGGCCCGACCACCACGGCGACGTCGCCACCGGAGGAGATCCGCCCGTCGGCCAGGATCGCGCCCAGGTCGGCGACCGCCCCGCGTCGCACGTCGATGTGCAGCGGGGTGAGGACGCTCCGAGCTAGTAGCGGCACGCGATCTCCCGCGCGCGGGCCAGGTCGGCGTGGTTGTCGACCTCGACCCACGGGACGTCACCGATCGGCGCCGCCCGCACCTCCCCGCCCCGGTCGGCGAACTCCTGGTAGCCGTCCTCGTAGTAGAGGTTCGGGTCCCGTCGCCAGGTCGCCTCCAGCGCGTCGCCGAGGGCGTCGGCGACCTGCGGCTCGATCAGCGTCGCGCCGATGTACTCCCCGTACGCCTCGCCCGGATCCATGATCTTGGTGATGCGGGTGAGCTGGCCGGCGGCGTCGAAGGTGGTCTTCATCTCCTCCTCGGCCAGCGGCTTGAGCGTGTCCACGGCGAGCAGGATGCCCGGCCCGCGCTCGGCCAGCAGGGTCTTCTCGATGCTCACCGGGTGCACGGTGTCCCCGTTGACCAGCAGCACCCCGCGGGCGAAGTACTCCCGGGCCAGCCAGAGCGAGTAGGCGTTGTTCCACTCCTCGGCCTTGTCGTTGTGCACCAGGGTGAGCGTGACCCCGTACCGCTTCTCCAGGTCGGCCTGCCGCTCGCGGACCGCGTCCGCCGCGTAGCCGACGACGATCACGATGTCGGTGAGCCCGACCTCGGCGAGGTTGCCCAGCGCGATGTCCAGGATCGTCGTCTCGCCGTCCACCGGCACCAACGCCTTGGGCAGGGTGTCGGTGTACGGGCGCAGCCGTCGTCCCGCGCCGGCCGCGAGCACCATTCCGATCATCGCGACATCCTCCCTCGTCCTGCTCCCCGTCACCGCTGGAGGATAGCCCCGGCTGGCGGCACCGCTCCGGCCAACCGGGTCAGCCGGGCAACGCCGCCAGGTCGGCGAGCATCGTCAGCCGCTCCTCCGCGCTGAGCGCGGCGTACGGGCCGGCGGCCCGCCGGTCGGTCTCCAGCTCGATGGCGAGCCGTTCGGGGCCGGTCGGCAGCGCGGTGATGCTCGACGCGGTGTGCCCGGCGGCGGCCCAGGCGGCGGCGTGCGCGTCGGCCCGGTGGTACCGCAGCGTGCCGAGCCGGTTGAGCAGCAGCACGCCCGGCGGGGTGCCGTCCGGCTCGTACGGCGGTGCCAGCGCGGCGAAGGCCGAGCCGCTCCGGTCTCCCTCCTCGTCGGCCAGCACCAGGGCGTACGACAGCAGTCGGCCGAGCAGGGCCACCAGCCGGACCACCCGCTCGTCCTGCCCGGCCCACAGTTCCTCGGTGACCTCGGCGTGCACCTGGTACAGCTCGGTGAGGAAGGCGGTGCCACGTTCGGTGGCGGCGAGCGCGCCGTCCGGGCCTCGGTAGATCATCCCGTGTGCCACCTGCTTGTCCACGGCCCGCCGGCAGGTGACCGGGTCCTGGTACCGGGTGATCGCCGCGAACCCGGGCCCGTCGACCGTGCCACCCGGTGCGGCCAGCCGGGTGCGCAGGTCGACCAGGAAACCGGTGGCGGCCACCCCGCCGTAACGTTGGGACAGCTCGGCGCCACCACCGTCGCGACCGGCCGACATGCCGGCGCGGAAGGTCCGGTCCACGGCCGGTGCGAGCAGCCCGGCGATCCGGTGCGGGGCCAGCGTGACGGTGTTCACAGACCGATCGACCGCAGGACGGCGAAGCCCTCCTCCGCGATCCGCCGGATCAGCCCGTCGTTGACGTCGCGGTGCTCGTCCAGCAGGGTCACCTCGGGTTCGGTCAGCCAGCGGTACTCGGTGTGCTTGCCGACTTCCAACGTCGGTCGGTCGAGGTCACCGTCGACGCGGACCAGAAAGTCGTACTCGGTCCGGGCGAGGCCGTCGTCGCCGACGTAGCTGTACTCGCCCACCTGGCCCAGGACGTGCGAGAGGACCCAGCCGGTCTCCTCGGTGATCTCCCGGCGTAGCGCCTCGTCGATGCCCTCGCCCGGCTCCAGGTGGCCGCCGACGATGTCCCAGCAACCGGGAAAGAGTCGTCGGTGGGGTGAGCGGCGCTGGAAGAAGATGCGGCCGTCGTGGTCGACGATCAGCGCGCCGGCGCAGCGCAGGGGCTCGGTGGACACCACCCGACAGTAGCCAGCGCCCGCAGCATGTGCGATGCCGCTCTTGTCCCGGAAACATCCACGGACCACCATGTCCGTACCGAATGCCACCGTCCCAAAGGGGTGATGTGTGATGCAGGTACGGGATGCGATGTCCAGCCAGGTCCTCGTCGTCGGTCCGGAGCACACGCTCCGTCAGGCGGCCCGAATGATGTCGGCCCGTGGTGTCGGGTCGGCGGTCGTGATCGACCCGGACTCCGAGGGCGTCGGGATCATGACCGAACGCGACGTGCTGAAGGCCATCGGCGCCGGCCTGGACTGTGACGTGGAGCGCACCGGAGCCCATCTGACCTGGGACGTCGTCTACGCCGGGCCGGAGTGGACGGTGGCCGAGGCCGCCGCCGCGATGGCCCGGGGCGGGTTCCGGCACCTGGTGGTGCTGGACGGTCGGGAGGTCGCCGGCGTGATCTCCGTTCGGGACATCATGCGGGTCTGGTCGGAGAGCCAGGCGGTCAGCACGACCTGACCCGGGGTGGTGTGCGGGATCGGATCGATGGGTAAGCATCCCTTGCGGGCGCGGAGGTGCCGTGGCCCGTGCGGGAGGTCCCGATGCGCGACGCGGAGCGGCTGGTCGAGCAGCAGTACGCCATGCTCCTGCGCCGGGACGTGGCCCGGCTGCCGGATCTCTACGCCCCGGAGGCGTTCTATTCCATGCCGGGCCTGACGGTCCGTCCGATCGAGCTGCCCGCGCTTCTGCGGACCTGGACCGGCGCCTTCGCGGACCTGCGGGTCGACCCGATGGGCGCGGTCCGCACCGGCGGTGGCGCCGCCGTCGAGGTGCGGCTGACCGGCACCCACACCGGCACGCTGCATTCGCCGTACGGCACCGTGGCGCCCACCGGTCGTCTGGTGAGCTGGGAGGTCGCCGACGTGGTCCGGGCCCGCAAGGGTCGGATCACCGCCTGGCGCTCCTACTTCGACTGGAGCCAGCTCCTCGACGCCCTCGGCGTGCAGCTGGAGGGACTTTCCCGGGCGGCGCAGCACGACGCGCTCGCCCTTCCGGTCTGATCTGCCGCCGACCGGTCCAGTGGGGTCACCCGACCCGGTGGCTCAGGATGCGGACATCGCCGTGCCGACCGCGCGTTCCCCGCCGCCGCCCGTACGCTCAACATTCATGACCGCCGAGCAGTTGATCTCCTTTGCCCGTGGGGCTCCCTCGCTGGACATCGTTGATGTCGAGGGGCTCAAGGCCGCCGCCGTCCGCGCCTTCGACGCCGACCCCGCGGGGGTAACGGCGTACGGCACCTCCGTCGGCTATCTTCCGCTGCGGAAGTGGATCGCCGAGAAGCACGGGGTCGCTGCCGACCAGGTGCTGGTCACCAACGGGTCGCTCCAGGCCGACGCGTTCCTCTTCGATCACCTGGTCCGCCCCGGTGACGCGGTGGTGGTGGAGCGCCCGACGTACGACCGGACGCTGCTCAACCTCCAGCGGATGGGCAGCGAGCTGCACGGCATCTCCGTGCAGCCGGACGGCCTGGACACCGCCGAGCTGCGCAAGCTGCTGGAGTCCGGGGTCCGGCCTCGGCTCGCGCACGTCATCCCGAACTACCAGAACCCGGCCGGCATGACTCTCTCGCTGGAGAAGCGCCGGGAGCTGCTCGACCTGGCCGCCGAGTACGAGTTCACCATCTTCGAGGACGACCCGTACGCGGACATCCGCTTCCGTGGCGAGGCGCTGCCGTCGATGCTGTCGCTGGACACCCGCAACGTGGTGGTGCACGCGTCGAGCTTCACCAAGACGGTCTGCCCGGGTGTACGGGTCGGTTACCTGGTCGGCCCGGCCGACCTGATCGCCGACATCGCGAAGAACGCGACGAGTCTCTACATCTCGCCCGGCATGGTGTCCCAGGCGATCGTGCACCAGTTCTGCGTCTCGGGTGACATCGACCGCTCGATCGCGACGGTACGGGCGGCGCTGGGCGAGCGGGCCCAGGTGCTCGCCGAGTCGTTGCGCCGGCACCTGCCGCAGGCGCGGTTCGTCGAGCCCGACGGTGGCTACTTCCTCTGGGTCGAGTTCCCGGAGGACGTGCTCGTCGACCGGCTCGCCCCGGCGGCGGCCGAGCGCGGGGTCGCGGTGGTCAAGGGCAGCGACTTCGTGGTGGACGGCGGGCGGCACGCGCTCCGGCTGGCCTTCTCGGCGGTGACCGCCGACCGGATCGACGAGGGCGTTCGTCGTCTCGCGGAGGCCGTCGAGGCGGTTCGCGCCTGATTTATCTGTCGGGTTCCCGACAGAACGACGATGCCGGCCGTCCCGGGACTCCCCTCCGGGCGGCCGGCTGCCCCACAATGCTGCGAGCGTCACCCGGCAGCCGCGGAGATCCACCGCCCGGCCCCCGGGCCGGCCCCGACCTGGTGACGCGGCAGCACCACCTCCCGCCCCCACAGGTGCCGGGTGGGCCGTGTCGTCCCCGCACACCCCCCGATGCGGCCCGGCCCGCCCGGCGCCGCCCCCGCGCGACCGCCGTCACACCGGTCCTCGACCGCAGTCGGCGTAGCCTGCAAGCCGCAGCTGAGCGCGGGAGGTGACGCGATGACGGATCGGACAGAGCGGGACCGGTCGGCACCGTCGACCACCGGTCGGGTGCTGCGACCTCGGGCGTGGCCCTCACCGGTCCGGGCGATGACCCGGATCCTCAACGCCGACGGCACACCGCCCGTGCCGGCCCCGACGGGCACCGGCCGCAGCGCGGTGGTCGACTGCGCGCTCTACGTCGACGGCAAGCGGCAGCCCGGCGACTGGACGTACGCGGACGCGCTTGCCGCGGCCCGCCGCGAGGAGCACGGCTTCGTCTGGATCGGTCTGCACCAGCCTGAGCTGGCCGAGATGACCGCCATCGCGGAGACCTACGGCCTGCACGAGCTGGCCGTCGAGGACGCGGTCAAGGCCGAGCAGCGTCCCAAGCTGGAGCGGTTCGGCGACGTCGTCTTCCTGGTGCTGCGTACCGCCCGATACTGCGAGCACACCGAGCTGACCGAGAACTCCGAGGTGGTGGAGACCGGCCAGGTGATGCTCTTCATCGGCCCGAACTTCGTGATCAGCGTCCGGCACGGGGACGCCTGCCGGCTCGCCCCGATCCGCGCCGACCTGGAGACCAAGCAGGAGTTGTTGCTGCACGGCCCGTGGGCGGTGGCGTACGGGGTGACCGACCGGGTGGTCGACCTCTACCTGGAGGTGGCCGAGCAGATCGAGGACGACCTGGACGTGTTGGAGGCCGAGGTCTTCGACCGCCACGGCCACGGGCGGATCCAGCGGATCTATCAGATGAAGCGGGAGCTGGTGGAGTTCAAGCGGGCGGTGGTGCCGTTGCAGCGACCGCTGATGACGCTGACCTCCCAGGTCAACCGGGACGTACCCAAGGAGATCCGCCGCTACTTCCGGGACGTGCAGGACCACCTGAGCCGCACCGTTGAGCAGGTGAACTCGTACGACGACCTGCTGAACTCGATCCTCCAGGCGCGGCTGGCCCAGGTCACCGTCGACCAGAACAACGACATGCGCAAGATCGCCGCCTGGGCGGCCATCGCCGCCGTCTGGACGTCCATCGCCGGCGTCGAGGGCATGAACTTCGACAACATGCCCGAGCTGAAGATGACGTACGGCTATCCGGTGGCCCTGGCCCTCATGCTCGGCGTCTCGCTGGCCCTCTATCGCTGGTTCCGCCGCAACGGCTGGCTCTGACCGGCCGGCGGGAGCATCGGCCCGGGGGTGGGGGCCGCTGACGCGGAAGCGCCGACGCCGCCGCTGACGCGGAAGCGCCGGCGAGCGGGGGAACCCACTCGCCGGCGTCCGAACGCGCTGCTGACCTCAGCGGCGGCCGTTGGTGCGGGCCGTGTCCTTGCCGAGCGCCTTGGTGAGGTCGTCGGTCGGTCGACCGGAGACGTCCGTGGCGCCCTCGGCGACCGAGGGGACCTTGTCGGTCGGGCGCACACCGGTCTGCTTGGCCGTGCCGGTGGTGCTGGTGCTGGTGCTGCTGCCGCCGGCCACCGCCGAGCTGCCCGCGCCGGTCATCCCCGCCGCGCCGGTCATGGCGGACCCGTCGGATCCCTTGGCGGAGGACGGCGTGCGTACCTCGATCGAGTCGACGTCGTCACGCATCGGCTCCAGGGTGCCGCGGGTCGGGTCGTACTCGGCCCACTCCTGCTGCTCGCGGCGGCGACGCAGCGCGACCGCGCCGGCCAGGCCGGCGATGGCACCCGCCGCCAACAGGCCGGTCATCATCGGGCCGCGACGGCGCGACTGCTTCTTCTTACCGGTGATCCGCATGGTCTTCGACTTGGCCTTCCTGGTCAGCGGCCCTGCCTGCGCGGCGCCGTCACGGGCCGCCGCCGCCAGCGGTGCCAGCGTGGTGAGAGTCGTCCCCCAGCCGGTCGACGCGTGGTCGCGTACCTTCGCCGCGGTCGGCCCGACGTAGCCCCGGGCCACCTGGACCCGCGGGCCGACGGTCGCGCCGGCGCCCTTCGCGGCGTGGTTGGCTGCCAGCATCAGGTGACTGATGCTCTGGTTCAGCTCGGCCTTCGCCAACTGCCCCTGGGACTTACGCCGCCCGAATCCAAACACGGTCCTACCTCCTGGGAGTTGTTCCTTCGTCATCCTCCACCTTCGGATGCCTCCGCGATGCCAGATCGGGCACATGGGAGGATCCGCATGGAACTGACCAACGAGTGAGGAGTACCCGTGGCCGAGGCTGTCTACGCCACCCTGCACACCAACGCTGGCCCGATCCGGCTGGAGCTCTTCCCCAACCACGCGCCGAAGACCGTCCGCAACTTCGTCGACCTGGCCGAGGGCAACCGTGAGTACACCGACCCGCGCACCGGTCAGCCGGGCAGTGGTCCGTACTACGACGGCACCATCTCGCACCGGGTGATCAGCGGTTTCATGGTCCAGATGGGCGACCCGACCGGCACCGGCCGGGGCGGGCCGGGCTACAAGTTCGCCGACGAGTTCCACCCGGAGCTGCGGTTCGACCGTCCGTACCTGCTGGCGATGGCGAACGCCGGACCGGGCACCAACGGTTCGCAGTTCTTCATCACCGTGTCCCCGACGCCGCACCTGAACAACCGGCACACCATCTTCGGCCAGGTCGCCGACGAGCAGTCGGTGAAGGTCGTGGATTCGATCGCGAACACCCCGACCGGTCCGAGCGACCGTCCGCTCCAGGACGTCGTCATCGAGCGGGTCGAGATCGAGCGGTCCGCTTCCTGAGCGACTCGCGAGGTACCTTTGCTCGCATGATTGAGCGCTCCGGAGCACCGCACCGGCCGGTGCCGGTGGATCGCGCGGCGGTGGACGGAGGGTCGACCCGGTGAGCGAGTCTCCGCCGACCACTCCGGTCTGCTTCCGGCACCCCGGCCGGGAGACCTACGTCCGGTGCACCCGCTGCGACCGGCCGATCTGCCCGGACTGTATGCGGGAGGCGTCCGTCGGGCACCAGTGCCCGGAGTGCGTCAACGAGGGACGTCGCAGTGTCCGGCCGGCGCGTACCGCCTTCGGCGGCGGTACGGCCGGCCGGCACGGCTATGTCACCAAGACGCTGATCGCCGTGAACGTGCTGCTCCTGCTGCTCTCCATCGCCTCGGCCCGGGGTGGGGACGCGGCGGTGGGCGGGTCCGGCTTCGGCGGCCTGATGGGTGGCAGCACGCCGCTGACCGAGTGGGGTGCGGTGCTCGGCCGGGCCTACCTCTCCGACTACACCCTCGGCGGGATCGCCGAGGGTCAGTGGTACCGGCTGATCACCGCGATGTTCCTGCACTACGGCGTGCTGCACCTGCTGCTCAACATGTGGGCGCTGTGGGTGCTCGGCCGTTCGTTGGAGGCCAACCTCGGGCGGGTGCGGTTCGCCGCACTCTACCTGATCGCGGGCCTCGGCGGCAACGTCGCCGCCTACCTGTTCAGCAGCCCGAGGGCGGCCACCGTCGGCGCGTCGACCGCCGTGTTCGGGCTCTTCGCCGCGCTGATCATCATCGAGCGCAGGCTGGGCCGGGACATCTCCCGGATCATCCCGATCCTGGTGATCAACCTGGTGTTCACGCTGGCCGTTCCGGGCATCTCGATCCCGGGGCACCTGGGCGGTCTGGTGGTCGGCGCGCTGATGGCGTTGGTGCTCGCGTACGCGCCGCGGGGTCGGCGCACGCTGGTGCAGGTCGCCGGTGCGGCGATCATTCTGGCGGTCCTGCTCGCGCTGGTGCTCTTCCGGACCGCCCAACTGCTCACCTGACCGGGCGGGCCGGGCGGGCGATCGCCCACTGCTCAGCTGACCGGGCGGGCGGCCCGCAGCGCGGCGGCCACCTCCTCCGGGGTGGCTCCCAGGTCGTACCGGCCGAACAGGTGCAGCGAGTCGCCCGCGTCGATCTCCAGGGTTTCGCTGGTCAGGCCCAGCCGGGGCCGCCGGTCGACGTCGATCGCCTCGACCGCCGACCAGGGCAGCGACCGTCGGCCGGCGAAGCCGTGGATGACGGTGAGCCCCACCGGGTCCACCGCCAACCGGACCGGCGCGACCAGGTCGCGTACCGCCCAGGCGGCCAGCGCGGCGGCGGCCAGCACGGCCACCGCCAGGCGCACCGGGTCGCCGTCGGCGAAGAGCAGCCCGAGCGCGACGAGCAGGACGGCGCCGGCCAGTTTCGCCGCCGGCAGGCTCGACGGCACCCGCCACTGTCGGACCGAGGTCTCATCCACCCGCCCAGCATGCCAGCGGTCCGCCGGATCGCCGCGCCGCCTGGGTCGATCATGGAGTTGTGGTGCCTCGCATATGGTGCGAAGCGGAACCTTCTGCCCACCACCACTCCATGATCGACGCTGGCGGGTCCGGGCAGCCTCGCCGACGACCGGTCGATTGACGACGTAGGATCGGGTCAGCCCAAGTTACCGGGGAGTAAACATGAGTGACGCGGTCATCGTCGGCGCGGTACGTACCCCGGTCGGGCGGCGCAAGGGCAGCCTCGCCGGCGTCCACCCGGTCGACCTCTCGGCGCACGTGCTGCGCGCTCTCGCCGAGCGCACCGGGCTCGACCCGGCACAGGTCGACGATGTCTTCTGGGGCTGCGTGTCCCAGGTCGGCGAGCAGTCGTGGAACATCGCCCGCAACGGCGTGCTCGCCGCCGGCTGGCCCGAGACGGTGCCCGGCACGACACTGGACCGGCAGTGCGGCTCCAGCCAGCAGGCCCTGCACTTCGCCGCCGCGACGGTGCTCTCCGGCCAGGCCGACCTGGTGGTCGCCGGCGGGGTCGAGTCGATGACCCGGGTGCCGATGGGCGCCAGTGTGGCCGGCGGCATGCCGTTCAGCGATCAGTTGCGGGCCCGCTACCGGGGCGTCGAGGGCTTCGCCGACGACGCGCCGCTGCCGTTCAACCAGGGGGTCGGTGCCGAGCTGATCGCCCGGCGGTGGCGCCTCTCGCGTACCCAGCTGGATGAGTTCGCGCTGGCCAGCCACGAGAAGGCGGCCGCCGCGCAGGACGCCGGCGCGTTCGACCCGGAGCTGACCCCGGTGCCGCTCGGCGATGGTGGCAAGTTCGCCGCCGACGAGGGCATCCGCCGGGACACCTCGCTGGACAAGCTCGGCGAGCTGGCCACCCCGTTCCGTGCCGACGGCGTGGTGACCGCCGGGTCCGCGTCCCAGATCTCCGACGGTGCCGCCGCCCTCGCGGTGACCACCTCCGACTGGGCCAGCCGGCACGGCCTTCGCCCGCTGGCCCGGATCCACACCGCCGTGGTCGCCGCCGACGACCCGGTCACCATGCTCACCGCGCCCATCCCGGCCACCGCGAAGGCGCTGCGCCGCGCGGGGCTGGGCATCGAGGAGATCGGGGTGTACGAGGTGAACGAGGCGTTCGCCCCGGTGCCGCTGGCCTGGTTGGCGGAGACGGAGGCGGACCCGGAGCGACTCAACCCGCGCGGCGGGGCGATCGCCCTCGGGCACCCGCTCGGCGGCTCCGGTGCCCGGATCATGACCACCATGCTCCAGCACATGCGGGACAACGGGATCCGCTACGGCCTGCAGACGATGTGCGAGGGCGGCGGCATGGCCAACGCGACAATCGTCGAGCTGGTCTGACCGGCGGGAAAACTCCTCGCTCGCCGCGTGACCGCCGCCTAGGGTGCCCAGCGTGACGACGATCGCCGGTGAAGCCGCCCCCGACTGGTCCAGCGAGCAGTGGCAGGTGCGCGCCCGGTCCTGGGTCGACGCGCAGTTGAGTCGGGCCGGCCGGCGGGTGACCGGGCTGGTCGAGCCTCGGCTGCGTCCCTGGTCCCTGGTCTGGCGGGTGCCCACCGACGACGGTCCGGTCTGGTTCAAGGCCAACAACCCGGGCACGGCGCACGAGGCCGTCCTGATCGCGACGCTCGCCCAGCTGACACCCGACCGGGTGCTGACACCGATCGCGGTGGACCCGGCGCAGGGCTGGTCGTTGCTGCCCGACGGCGGCGAGTCGTTGCGGGACGTGCTGGCGCGCGACCCCGACCTGGCGCACTGGGAGCGGGCGCTGCCCGGGTACGCGGCGCTGCAACTGGCGAGCGCGTCGCGGGCCGACGAGTTGGTCGCCCGGGGCGTGCCGGACCAGCGGGCCGAGGTGCTGCCCGGCCTCTTCGCCGAGCTGCTCGACGATCGCGAGGCGCTGCTGATCGGGGCCGAGGGCGGGCTCGGTCCGGACCTGTACGAGCGGCTGCGGGCGGAGGTGCCGTCGTACGCGCAGCGGTGCCGCCGGCTCGCCGACATCGGCATTCCGGCCACCGTGCAACACGACGACCTGCACGACGGCAACGTCTTCGCCGGCGAGGCCGGGTACCGCTACTTCGACTGGGGCGACGCCTCGGTGGCGCACCCGTTCGGCACGCTGCTGGTGACCCTGCGCTCCATCGGGCACGCCAGGAAGCTCGCCGCCGACGACACCCAGCTGGTTCGGCTGCGCGACGCCTACCTGGAGGCGTGGACCGACCGGTACGACCGGCGCACTCTCGTCGAGGCCGCCGACCTCGCGATCAGCCTGGGCCCGGTCAGCCGGTCGCTGTCCTGGCGTCGTGCGCTGGACACCGCCGAGGAGTCCCGCGCGGAGTACGCCGACGCCGTCCCGGGCTGGCTGGAGGAGCTGTTCGCCGCCAGTCCACTTCAGCCCAACTCCTGACCACGATCCGTCCCAGTCGGAAGTCGGACAGGCAGTGCGACAGGCCGCGTGGAACTTCCAAAAAACCCGCGTGACCCACGTCACCCCGCTGGCGAGGTCGTTGGGCAAATCATGGACGTCTTCTCCCGAACGTTCCTCCCGGCCGCCGCTGAGGCTGGCCTGGCCGTGCAGACGGTGAGCCGGCACATGCCGGTCTTCCGACGCTGCGTCGGCTCCGGTGACGCCACCATCCTGGTCACCCGATGCAGCCGCCCCGACCGCCCGGTCACCGGCGACTACCTGCTGCTGCTCACGCACCGTCGGCTGGTGGTGACCCAGCAGACCCGCCTGCTGCACCGACTGCGCCTGCACCTCAACACCGAGCTACGCGAGCTGAGCAACGTGACCTGGAGCCCCGATCCGCGGCTGCACTCGGTCGAGATGGCGGCCACCGCCATCGACGGGATCCGTGAGCGGTTCCTGATCCGGACCAGCCACCCGAAGCAGGTGTGGCAGCTCGACGCGTTGCTCAACCACGCCTTCCGGACCCGGCTGCGCGCACCCCGTGAGCGGATCGTCGCCACCATCGGCGACGCGCCCGCCGCCGTGCGGCCCGGCGTCTTCCGCCCCGCCGTGGTGAGCTGACGCCGCCACCGCCGGTGTCGCGGCGCCTTTACCGAACTCGAACACGCACCGATCGCGCCGAGCCGGCCGGTCGGCAATCATGGGCCGGTGACCGTCGAACCACCGCATCGCGGTCTCGTCCTCGTCGTCGAGGACGAGCCGGCCATCGCCGACCTGGTCCGGCTCTACCTCACCCGGGACGGGTTCGGCGTCCACCTGGAACGCGACGGCGAGGCCGGGTTGAGCGCGGCCCGCCGGCTGCGCCCGGTGGCCTGCGTCCTGGACATCGCCCTGCCGGGTCTGCCCGGCACCGAGATCTGCCGCCGTCTACGCGAGGCCGGCGACTGGACCCCGGTCATCTTCCTCACCGCCCGCGACGACGAGGTGGACCGGATCGTCGGCCTGGAGTTGGGTGCCGACGACTACGTCACCAAGCCGTTCAGCCCCCGGGAGTTGGTCGCCCGGGTGCGCGCGGTGCTGCGCCGTTCCGCCGGCGGCCCGGAGGGCGCGGACCGGCCCCGGGTGGTCGGCCCGGTGACGCTCGACCCGGCTCGCCGCACGGTCACCGCCGCCGGTGCCCCGGTGCAGCTGACCTCGACCGAGTTCGACCTGCTGGCCCACCTGATGGCCCGGCCCGGCCGGGTCTTCACCCGGGAGGAGTTGCTGGCCGGGGTCTGGGGCTACGCGGCGCACGCCGGCACCCGGACCGTGGACGTGCACATCGCCCAGGTGCGGGCCAAACTCGGCCCGGCGAGCGTGATCCGGACCCATCGCGGCGTGGGGTACGCGGTCGATGCCTGACCGCCCCTGGCCCGTCGAGTCGCCGACCATGGCCCTGCCGGTGGTCGGCACCGGCCCACCCAGCACACCTCGACGAGGCCGGATCGCCCGTACG
This sequence comes from Micromonospora sp. NPDC049645, assembly GCF_040675155.1. Classification (NCBI taxonomy): domain Bacteria; kingdom Bacillati; phylum Actinomycetota; class Actinomycetes; order Micromonosporales; family Micromonosporaceae; genus Micromonospora; species Micromonospora sp. NPDC049645. Next base: position 33,604 of record NZ_JBFAOI010000001.1, on the reverse strand, counting down.
CTGACCGCCCGCGCGGTGCTGGTCACCTGCGCGGTGGCGCTGGTGTCGGTGCTGGTCACCGCCATCGTCGCGGTGCCGCTGGCGATCCGTGGGGCGGAGCGGAGCGAGCAGCAGGCGCTGGCCGCCCAGGCCCGGCTCGCGGCCGAGGTGCTGCGGACCCGTCTCGACCGGGGCCGCACCGCCGACGAGGAGCGGCTCATCCAGCAACTGCGCGACCAGGGCATCGACGCGTACCTGATCCGGCGCGGGGCGGTCGACCGGGCGGGTCTGCCACAGCGGGTGGTGCAGCGCATCGGGCAGGGCCGCAACGTGTCGGCCCGCCGCTCGGTCAACGGTGAGCGAGCGCTGGTCGAGGGTCGGGCCCTGCCCGGCGGCAACGGGGTGGTGCTGTCCCGTCCGTTGGCCAACGGGCTGTGGGCCCGGGTGCTGCTCAGTCTCTGGTTGCCGCTGCTGGCCGGGTTGACCGCAGGTGTGGTGGCCGGCCTGCTGCTGGCCCGTCGGCTGGCCCGGCCGATCCGCGTCGCGGCCACCGCCGCGGCCCGGCTGCGCGCCGGTGACCGCGCCGTCCGGGTGCCGGTCGAGCCGCCGGACGAGGTCGCCGACCTGGCCGAGGCGTTGAACGGCTTGGCCGCCGCACTGGCCACCAGCGAGGGCCGACAGCGCGAGTTCCTGCTCTCCGTCTCGCACGAGCTGCGCACCCCGCTGACCGCGATCCGGGGGTACGCCGAGGCGCTCGCCGACGGCGTGCTCGGCCCCGACGACACGGTGGACACCGGTCGGACGATGCTGGTCGAGGCCCAACACCTGGACCGACTGATCGGTGACCTGTTGGCACTGGCCCGGCTGGAGGCCGCCGACTTCCCCCTCGAACCGGTGCCGGTGGACCTCACCCGACTCGCCCTGGACGCCGAGCCGAGCTGGTCGGCCCGGTGCGCGGCGGTGGGCGTGGCGTTCCGGGTGGAGACGCCCGGTCAGCCGGTGCCCGCGTACACCGATCCGGGGCGGATCCGGCAGGTGCTGGACGGGCTGCTGGAGAACGCGCTGCGGGTCGTACCCCCGGGGTCGCCGGTGGTGCTCGCGGTCCGGCCGGGCGGCGCGGACCCGGCGCACGGCGGCGTGTTGGAGGTCCGTGACGGCGGGCCGGGCTTCACCGACGACGACCTGGCGGTGGCCTTCGAGCGCGGCGCCCTGCACGAGCGTTACCGGGGCGTGCGCAAGGTGGGCAGCGGGCTGGGGTTGGCGCTGGCCGCCGGACTGGTCCGCCGGCTGGGCGGAGAGATCTCCGCCGGGCACGCCCCGGAGGGCGGCGCCGCCTTCACGGTCCGGCTGCCCGGTGATCCTTACCTGGCCCGAACATCGGCCTGACGCTCCGCTCGTCGTCGCGGGGAAGGCTGAGGACTCCACGGACGAGAGGGAGAGTCATGCCACGTTGGGGTATCGCCACCGGCACCACGGCACTGCTCGCGGCAGTCGCGCTCGGCGTCAGCGGCTGCGGCGCGGCCGAGGTGGCCAGCCAGCCCGCCCGGGATGCCGCCGTCGAGGTCGCTGCGGCCATGGGGGTCGAGGGTCAGGCGTTGGCCGCGATGGGCTTCGACGCCGACGACCTGGACGTGCAGACGATCGCCGCGCCGGCCACTCCGACGCCGGGCGCGTCGCCCACGGCCCGGGAGAAGGCCCGGGAGAAGCGCGGCGAAGAGTGGCGCAAGCGCCGTCAGGCCCGCGTGCTGCTGCGCAAGAACACCCTGCACGGCGAGGCGGTGGTGAAGACGAAGGACGGCGGTACGCAGACCGTCACCGTGCAACGCGGCGAGGTGACCGCGATCGACGGCGACTCGATGACCGTCAAGTCCACCGACGGCTTCACCATGACCTGGAGCTTCGGTGACGACCTGCGGGTGGTCGAGCGGCGTGCCACCGTGCAGCCGAGCGAGGTCAAGGTCGGCGCGACGCTCGGTGTCGCCGGCGCGAAGGACGGCGACAAGGGCGTGGCCCGGCTCATCCTCGTACCGCGCGCCAAGTGAGCGCAGGGGGCCCTGGCGTCGACCAGGGCCCCCTGCGCTCGTCAGCAAACGCGTTCTCGTCAGTAGACGCGGGAGCCGATGAAGTCGTCGTGACCGTAGCCGACCGGGTTGGCGGCGGTCCGGGCCTCGAACGACCATTGCTGCCGGGTGCTGCTGGAGCAGGTCGCCAACCGCAGGCGGGAACTGCCCAGCAACGGGTTGTCGAACGCCACGCAGAGGTTGCCGGCGCTCGCCGGCCTGATCTGGTTGCCCACGAAGACGAACTGCTGCGCGCCGGTGCCGTTGCAGTCGTAGATGTTGACGGCGGTGCCGGCGGTCATCGAGCTGTTGGCGACGTCCAGGCAGCGATCGTGGGACAGCTCCGAGTGCAGCGACCGCCGGGCCGAGTCGTACCAGAAGCCCTGGTTGCGCCCACCGTGGCAGGAGTACGGCTGCTGCGCGGTGCCGTTGCGGGAGTCGTACCCCTTGCCGTCGACGCAGGTGCCGGTGGCCAGGTTGCGCAGTTGCTTGAACTCAAGCAACCCCGGGTAGAGCACTCCACCGCCGGTGCTGGCCGGGTCGACGCAGCTGGCCCGCTGCTGACCGGAGTTCCAGAACTGGGTGATGCACTGGGCGAACATGCCGTGTCCGCGGGCGTTGGGGTGGAACGACTGCCGGGCGGCGTTCTCGTTCCAGATCCCCACCTCGATGTAGAGGCCACGGACCGAGGTGTTGTCGGTGCACACCTCGTGGCCGTGGAAGAGGCGGCTGGCGTCCAGGTAGCGGGTGCCCGTGTTCGCCGCGGCCGAGCGCAGCGCCGACTCGAACATCGGCACCGCCTTGTTCCGGGCAAACGCGGCGTCGGCGAGGTAGAGCAGACAACCACCGGAGTACCAGCCGGGGAAGTTGGGGTTGTCCTCCACGTCGGGGCTGCCGGGGCTCGGGTACGACATCAGCACCAACTCGTAGTCCGACCGCAGGTAGCCAGCGTTGGTCATGGTCTGCCGAATGTCGGTCAGTGCCGACTCGACGGCCTGCCGGCTGCCGTCGGTGCGGATCGTCCACTGGTCGGTGTAGGTGGGGTAGCAGGCGCCCTGGAAGAAGACCCGGCGGACGGCGCAGTCGGTGGCCACCGGACCGAACTGGATGGTGCCCTCACCGTTCGCGCCGACCACCACCCAGATCAGCTTCACGTGCGTGTTGCGCGCCTTGATGCCCAGGTAGTCGCCCTGGTTCAGCTCGTTGTGCTGGGTCGGGCCGCCGGCGATCAGGTTCCAGGGGGTCGCACCCGAGCAGGCGATGTTGTACTGCGCGTCCGACGTGATGCCGGTGCGGAAGACCGCCTGGTCGTACGAGCGGTCGCACCAGTTGCCGTCCTGGTGGGTGCCGGGGACGTAGTTGCCGACCCCTTCGCCGGATATCTCGCTGTCGCCCATGGTGATCAGCGAGGTGCGGCGTTGTTCGATCGGGCGGATCGCCGGGCTGCCGTAGAGGGCGGTCGCCTCGGCGGCCCGGACGGCTTCGAGGTTGGCGGGGAGTGGTTGGACAGCCGGCCGGTCGGCGGCGCTGGCGGGGGTAGCCGGTCCGGCGAGCATCGGTAGGACGAGAGCGGCGACGGCGACGGCGACGGTGCTGGCCCGTCGTCGGGTCGCGCGTTCGGGCCTGGCGGGGATTGCAGGCATCGACGCACTCCTTTCGGCTCAATCGCGGGACGTCGATTGAGTTACCAGACGGTAACGTGCGGATCAACAGATGTGAATGCGCCTCAGGTCCTTGCGCGCGGGATGCAGAACCGCCCGGATCGGACGATCCGGGCGTCCCGGCCCGGCGGTCCGGGCCACAGTCGGCCCTCGACCTGACGACGGTCGGCCCTCTTCTTCGAGAGGCGAGGCCACTGCAACAAGGATCGAGCACGATCACCGCGCGGGCGTGGCCGTCGCCATCCCCGCGCGGCGCTGCCGCCCGTCGGTGGGCGAACGGGACAGTCGGCGTATGTTGCGCGCGGCGGGGATCGACCGTGGGCGCGGACACCACGAGAGGCGTTATGACACACAGGCATATTTATGCCCGTGTGTCATATCGGTCAACAGGAACATGCCCTCGACCTGACGACGGTCGACTGTCGGCCGAGGGCCCCAGGTCCCGAGGGCCGCCAGGCCCGCTGGCTCAGCGGCCCGGCGGCAGCGCGTAGCCGACGTAGCCGTGGAACTCCAGCCTCCAGCCGGCCGGGACGAGTTTGGCGCAGGCCGCCTCGCTGCCGGTGCAGACGATCGCGTCCACCGAGGACGGGTCTTCCGGCGGTCGTTGCGGCAGTACCGACTGCAAGGCCACCAGGTCGGGTGAGCTTCCGTCGGGCTGCCGCAGCAGCAGCCACCACGGGTACTCCCAGTTGTCGTTCTGCTGCACCAACCCGATCCGTCGGGCACCGCTGTCCTGGATCGCGGTCGCCGCCCAGCGGAACTCGTCGGCCCACTGCGGGCGGCGCAGGAACCGGGTGTCCCAGTCCGAGGTGGTGAAGACCGAACCGTTGCCGACCAGCCGGCGCGGGAAGCCGTACGACAGGGCGAGCACCCCGGCCAGCGCCGAGGTGGCCAGCACGGTGACAGCCGCCACGGTGGCCACCGAACGACGTGCGTGGGCGCGGCGAAAGAGCGCGTCCAGCCAGAGACCGGCGAGAGGTACGGCGAGGACCACGGCGTAGAGCAGCAGGCGGTTCCCCCACGGCTGCCACTTGATCATCGCGGTGTGCAGCAGCACGGCGGTCAGCACCACCACGGCGTACGCCCGCAGCGACCCGGCCCGCCCGGGGGCGACCCGCCGTGGTCGGGCGAGGGCGATCACCGCGCCGATCAACGCCAACGCGCCGGCCAGCGGAAACGCCACCCGGTCCTCGTCCGGATACCAGGCGGGCTCCGGGAAGAGCTCCCGCCCGAAGGTGATCGCCCGGTCCTGCGGGTCGACCCCGATCGCCTCCGCACCACTGATGATCACGTCGGCCCCGGCGCTACGGAGCGGCGCCAGCGGTGTGTCGAACGCGGTGTGCCCGATCCGCAGCGCGTTGACCAGGATCGACGCCGGGTCGTGCCGTTCCATCGGGATGGACTCACGCAACCGGGGTGGCCCCAACGGGTGCCCGAACTCGGCGGTCACCCGGGCCAGGAACGGGCCGACCACCACCGCCGCGACCAGCAGGATCAGCACCGAACCGCCGACGGTGCGGGCCAGCCCGCCGACCGGCCAGGACCGCCGGCCCCCGCCCGCCGCTGCCGGATGGGCTGGTGCCGGGTCCGTCACTCCCGGGTCAGCCGGACCCGTGCCCCCGGTCCGGGAAAGCCTCAGCTGGGCCACCCCCCAGAGCACCAGCAGCGGGCCGACCGCGATCAGGCCGCTGGTCTTGGTCACCGCGGTCAGCCCGGTGGCCGCCCCCAAGCCGAGCAGCGTGCCCCAGCCGGTCCGCCGACGCAGCCCGTCCAGCACCAGGGTCGCCGCGCAGGCCACCCACGCCGCGCAGACCAGGTCGGTCTGCGTGCTGGTCGCCTGGAGCACCACCATCGGGGTGGTCGCCAGCACGAAAGCGGTGAGCAACTGGGCCCGGCGGCCACCGCCGAGCTGCCCGGTGATCCGCGCGGCCACCAGGAGGCAGACCAGTCCGGCCGCCCACTGCACCAGGTTGTGCAGGTGGTCCCCGCCGGTGAGCAGGCGTAGGTGCAGCAGCAGGTACTCGGCCCCCGGCGGGATGGTCACCTGCCGGTGGATGGCGGTGGGCCAGAAGTCCAGGTCGCCCTGGGCCACCCAGTGCTCCACCTTCGGCAGGTGGTACGTCTGGGAGTCGAAGTTGTTCGGCTCGGCCAACAGGGCGACCAGCAGCTCCACCAGGACCAGCCCGCCGACCGTGCCGGCGAGGAGGCGCTCGCCCCGATGGGCCGTACGCCAGGTGTGGACCGCCGCGGCGAGCAGGCCGGCAGGCCCCCCGCCGGCCCGGGTCGGCGCGGCGTCGGGCTCGTCCGCACCGTGTTCGACGGCCGGGGCCGGCGTTTCGGAGCTACCCCCGGACACCACCGCGCCAACCGGCACTGGTCGCGGCGCGGCACCGACCGACGCGGCGGCGGGCGGCTGCCCGAGGCGGGTCGTCCGTCGCCAGCGCAGACCGGCGGCCGTCGCGGCAGCGGCCAGGAAGAGCAGCCAGGCGATAGCGAACGCGGGTCGGGTCAACGCGTGCGACGCGCCGAGCACCTCGACGACGAGCACCGCGTACGCCCCGCTGATGAGGACGGCGCGCACCACGGCAAGCCGCAGCGGTGCCAACGCGCCAGCGTCGCGCGGCATCGCCGCAGCGGTGAGCAGGAGCACCGAGGCGGCAGGAACCGCCGCGAGCAGGGAGCCGGCAGCCGACATGGCGGAAGTAAACACCATCGGCCTGAACCTGCCGCGCCGACTGCCCAGCGGTGGCGGTACGCGGTGAACAAACCAACCAGGCTAGGCTATGGCCGACGTGTTGCCGCCACCGTGGAGATTCCCGTGAAGCTCTCGATCCTCATGCCGGTCTACAACGAGGAAGAACGCATCGCGGATGCCCTCAAGCAGGCACTGGCGGTGGACTACCCCTGTGAGATCGAGCTGGTCGTCGTCGACGACGGCAGCCGGGACGGCACCGGTGAGGTCCTCGGTCGCGCCGACGACGCCCGCCTGCGGGTCATCACCCACCAGCGCAACGCCGGCAAGGGTGCCGCCATCAAGACGGCGGTCGACAGCGCCGAGGGTGACTACATGGTCATCCTCGACGCCGACCTGGAGTACGACCCGCAGGACATCCCCAAGCTGCTCGACCCGGTGCTCGACGGGCGGGCCACGGTGGTCTACGGCAATCGCACCTTCGGCAGCCACAGCGCCTACAGCTTCTGGTACGTGATGGGCAACAAGGGCGTCACGATGGCGGCCAACGTGCTGTTCAACTCGTACATCGGCGACCTGGAGACCTGCTTCAAGCTGATGCCGGTGGCGCTCTACCGGTCGCTCGAGGTGCGCTCGCGCGGCTTCGGCATGGAGGCCGAGGTGACCGGCAAGCTGCTGCGTCGCCGCATCCGGCCGTACGAGGTGCCGATCAGCTACCGGGCTCGCGGCCGGGAAGAGGGCAAGAAGATCACCTGGAAGGACGGCGTCGAGGCGATCTGGATCCTCGGGCGCGAGCGCGCTCGCCGCCGCCCCGTCGCCTCAGCCGCCAACTGATTCCAGGAACGCGCTGATCGACCGGCGCAGACCGGCGGCGTCCAGACCGTGCCACCGCGCGTGGTCGGCCGGATCGCCGTACCGTCGCAGGTCGGTCTGCCCCACCCCGAGAGCCAGCAGCCGGTGCGGTACGTCCGCCAGCGCTCGGCTGACGACCGCGCTCGACGTTCCCGCCAGGTACGGCTCGACCAGGACCACCTCGGTGTTGGTGAGCGCCCGCAGCCCGGCCGTGTCGAACGGTCGGGGCGTGTGGGTGTACGCCACCGTCACGTCGATCCCCTCGGTGGCCGCCAGGGTGGGGTCGAGCATCGGGCCGACCGCCACCACGAGCGGCGCGTTCGTCCCGCCCCGGCGGAGCACCCGTAGCCGGTCGGCGTCCGGGTACGCCCCGGTGTTGCGCTGCTCGGTGAGCCGCAGATAGATCAGGTCATCGGTGGCCGCCGCCGCGCGGAGCAGCGACGCGACCTCGTCCGGGTGACCGGGCACCCGGACTGTCCAACCGTCGCCGAGGGAGTCGAAGAGCGCCACGTCGCCGGGCGACTGGTGGGTGCGCCCCTCCGCCGACCCGTCGTACGACGCGCCGATGCTGACCAGGACCGCGCCGACGCCCTGGTGGTCCAGGTCCAACTTGATCTGCTCGTACGCCCGGTCCACCAGGAACGTCGCGTACGAGTGCGCGATCGGACGCAACCCGGTCAGGGCGAGCCCGCCGGCCACACCGATCATCAGTTGCTCCCGGATCCCGACGTTGAGCACCCGGTCGGGATGTCGGTGACCTGCCGTGGCGAACTGGCTCGCCGAGATGTCGGCCAGCACGAGCGCGGTACGCGGATCCTCGTCGAGAAGCGCGGTGGTGGTGTCGATGAAGGCGGCACGCATGTCGGTCATCCCTTGCTCTCGGTGCGGGCGACCACCAGGTGCGGGTGTCCTGGTCGGTGCCCGGTCAGCGCGGTGTACAGGGCGCCGTGGTCCCGTCCGTCGATGGTGTCGGCGGTCCAGCCGTTGACGGTGAACCGGCTGGCGATGCCGCCGGGCCACCCGTAGCTCGCCGACGAGTTGTCGACGACGATCGCGGTGAGGTTGTCCAGGCCAATGGCCCCGGCGTACGCGATCGCCTCGTGGTTGGAGCCCTCGTCCAGTTCGGCGTCGCCGAGCAGCACGTACACCCGGGGTTTGTGCAGCCCCTGGGCACGCAGGCCGAGCGCGGTGCCGACGGCCAGCCCGAGCCCGTGCCCGAGCGATCCGGAGCTGATCTCGACCCCGGGCACCAGCATGCGGTCGGGGTGGTGGCCGAGTCGGCTGCCCGGCCCGGCCAGGTCGTCGAGCCAGGCGTCCGGGATGAAGCCGTGCGCGGCGAGCACCGCGTAGTAGGCGGCCGGCCCGTGGCCCTTGGAGAGCAGGAACCGGTCCCGCTCCGGGTCGTCGACCGTGTCCGGGGTGACCCGCAGCACCTGGTCGTAGAGCACCTGGAGCACGTCGATGGTGGAGTGCGCGCTGGGCGCGTGCTTCTCGTCTCCGGTCAGTCGTCGGATCAGCCCGGGCAGCCGGGCGCTGCGGTCGGTGGTCAGTGTGGTGGTCATGCCACTACTGTGTGAGTTGAAGTGCACTTCAACTCAAGGACCTGGTGATGCCGGACTCATTGACGATCGGTGAGCTGTCCGCCCGTTCCGGGGTGGCACCATCGGCGCTGCGCTACTACGAGCGGCTCGGGCTGATCCGCGCCGACCGCACCGGCGGCAACCAGCGCCGGTACGCCCGCGCCGAGCTGCGGCGGGTCGCCTTCATCCGGATCTCCCAGCAGGTCGGCGTCTCGCTCGACGAGATCCGCGCGGCACTCGACTCGCTCCCGGAGGCCCGCACCCCCAGCCCACAGGACTGGGCGCGGCTCTCGGCGAGCTGGCGCAACCGGCTGGACGAACGGATCCGGCTGCTCACCAGGCTCCGCGACGACCTGGACGGCTGCATCGGCTGCGGCTGCCTGTCCCTACAGCGCTGCACGCTCAACAACCCCGAGGACACGCTGGCCGGCGAGGGCCCGGGAGCCCGGCTGGTGCTGCCCCGACCGACGGACGACCCGACGCTGGCAAGCTCGCTCAACTGACGGCCGACCCTCCACCCGGCGGGCGGGTGAGCAGCACCTTGCCGAAGTGATCGCTCGACTCGACGAGCCGGTGCGCCTCCGCAGCCTCGGTCATCGGCAGCCGCCGGTCCACGATCGGCCGGATCCGGCCCGCCTCGATGAGCGGCCACACCTCGTCGCGGACGCCCTGGACGATCTCCGTCTTCTCGGCGAGCGGCCGGGAGCGCAACGACGTCGCGGCGACGCTCGCCCGCTTGGTCAACAGCGCGCCGAGATCCAACTCGCCCTTGCGCCCACCCTGCATCCCGATCACCACGAGCCGACCGCCGGTGGCCAGCGCGGAGACGTTCCGCCCCAGGTAGGACGCGCCCACGATGTCGAGGACGACGTCCACGCCGCGTCCGTCGGTGATCCGGTGGACCTCCTCGACGAAGTCCTGCTCCCGATAGTCGATCATGTGCGACGCGCCCAACTCGCGCAGCCGGGCGTGCTTGGCCTCCCGCGCCGTGGTCAGCACGGTGGCGCCGAGGGCCGCCCCGAGCTGGATCGCGAAGGTGCCGATCCCACTGCCACCACCGTGCACCAGCAGCGTGTCGCCCGCGCCGAGCCGCGCCACCTGGACCAGGTTCGACCACACCGTGCAGGCCGCCTCGGGCAACGCCGCCGCGTCGACCGGGTCGCAGGCCGGCACCGGCAGCAACTGCCCGGCGGGGACCGCGACCCGCTCCGCGTACCCGCCGCCGGCCAGCAGCGCGCAGACCTGCTGACCGACCGCCCACCCGGCGACCTCCGCGCCGACCTCGGTGATGACCCCGGAGCACTCCAACCCGGGGTACGCGGGCGCGCCCGGCGGCGGAGGGTAGAGCCCCTGTCGTTGCAGCAGGTCGGCCCGGTTGACCCCGCTGGCCCGTACGTCCACGATCACCTCGTCGGGGCCCGGCTCCGGGTCCGGCACCTCGGCCCAGACCAGTGCGTCGGGTCCACCGGGCTGGGGAATCGTGATGGCTCGCATGGGCCCAGTCTTCCCGATCTCGCCAGGTGCCGCAGGCGCACCGTCTGGCCCACTGTGGACGCGACAGAACGCCGGGCCCGCGCTTCGGGGAGGGACGCCGGGCCGCCTGGAGTGAGCCGTGGCAGACTATGCGTGGCCGTACACCCACGGGTGGCGGCCCGGGAGGGTTCGCCTAGTGGCCGATGGCGCTGGTCTTGAAAACCGGTAAGGCAGCGATGTCTTCGTGGGTTCGAATCCCACACCCTCCGCCTCGTGAGTTGATCGCCGGCCCCGCGTGCCGGTCACTTCGGCGGGTCGGTGGCCCGCCGCTGCCGGCGGATCGTCTCCTCGGCCAGTCGCTCCACCGCTCGTCGGCGCTCGTCGGCGGTGGCTCGCTCGTCGCGGCGGCGGAACGCGGTGAAGACGGCGACCACGAAGTCCCGCCAGATGCCGGCCACGATGTCCCCCTGAGGAACGCTGCCCGAACCTCAAACGTAGCTCCGCGAAACCACTGTGGGTAAGCGCGCACTTCCGATCGTCGGGAGGGCCGCGGCGGGGTAAGAAGGGGTTGGCATCTCCGCACATCGGAAGGACACGTCCCCATGACCCTGGAACGACCGATCGCCCCGGATCCGTACGAGCTGCTGCCGACGGTGCCCTCGTTCACGCTGCACAGCGACGACGTGCAGAACGGCGAGCCGATGGACGCGCGGCACGCGAATGCCAGCATCGGGGGCGACGATCTCTCGCCGCAGCTGACCTGGTCGGATTTCCCGGCGGAGACGAAGAGCTTCACGGTGACCTGCTACGACCCCGACGCCCCCACGGGCAGCGGCTTCTGGCACTGGGTGCTGGTGAACGTGCCGGCCACCGTCACCCAGTTGCCCACCGGCGCCGGTGGGGCGAAGGGCACCGACCTCGGTGGGGCGTTCTCGGTCCGCAACGACTACGGCGAGAAGGGCTACGGCGGGGTGGCTCCGCCGGCCGGCGACCGCCCGCACCGGTACGTCTTCGCGGTGCACGCCCTGGACGTCGACCGTCTGGACCTGACCCCGGACGCCACCCCCGCCTACGTCGGCTTCAACCTCACGTTCCACACCCTGGCGAGAGCGGTGATCCGCCCCACGTACCAGGTCAAGGAGTAACCCCTTCACCCCCAGCTCCCGCGATCTTGCACTTTCTGTCCCGACATGCCCGGCATAAAGGGCATAAGAACCACAGAAACTGCAAGATCGCGGGGCGGGGCCGGGGTGGAGCCGGGGTGGGTCAGGCTGGGACTCGGGCTACGGCGAAGACGGACTGGCCGAAGGGTGGGAGGACGACCTGCTCGGCGGCCTTGGTGGCGGGCAGGACGAGGGTGTCGTACACCTTCACCATCGGGCCCTCCTTCGGCATCAGCCGGAAGACCTTGGTGGCCATGAAGTAGCCGATCAGCCCGAGCGCATTGGCGTAGTGGATCTTCTCGACGGTGAGACCGGCCTCGGTCATCGCCGCGCCGAGCGTCTTCTTGGTGTAGCGACGGACGTGCCCGGTGGCGATGTCGGCCGGGCCCATCGCGAACTGGAACGCCGGCACGATGATGATCACGGCACCGCCGGGCCGGACCAGGTCCCGCATGCTCCGCAGCGCGCCCACGTGGTCCTCGATGTGCTCCAGGACGTTGTACGAGACCGCGGCGCTGTAGTCACCCCGGTCGTTGTGCGGCAGCAGCATCTGCCGGACGTTGATGTTCGGACGGTCGGCGAGGCGCTCCTTGAGCTGCACCAGCCGGTCCGGGTCGGCCTCGGTGGCGGTGAACCGGGGCAGCCGCTCGGACCATTCCAGCGCGTAGTCACCAAGGCCGCTGCCGATCTCGATCGGGTCGTCGCCGAGGTACGGCACGGCCAGTTCGATGAACCAGCGACGGTGGTTGACAGCGGTTGCCAGGCCCTCGAGCACCTCGGACTGCACGCGCTGATCCCCAGTGATTTCTGCCATGCGTCGATTCCTCACGATATGAACTCGACCCGTGCCTGGACCGACAGTGTGAATCATCCGCTGGGACGGCGAAAGAATCGGGGCATCGGGGTGGCCGAATTGTGGTCGGGGGGTGGGTTCGTGATCGGCGGTCGGCGAACCCGGCACATAGTACGGCAGTACCCCGAAACATGTCACGGCGGTGCCATACGCTGACTACCCTATGAATTGTCATGACTACTCCTGAACCGGACGTGCCCAGCGACAGCGGCGGCCCGGCCGCCGCGTCGTCGGCGGAGGGGGGCTCCGACGCCGCGCGGCCCTCCCGCAGGGGGAGGTGGGCCGATCTGGCCGCCGTGCTGAGCTTCGTGGCGCTCGGCTTCTGGATCACTGGCCGACTCTGGTTGGACCCGGGCAGCGATGTGCGGGACAACCAGTCCGATCAGTCGCAGTTCGAATGGATGATGGCCCACGGTGCGCGAGTCGTCACGCACTTTGCGTATCCATTCCATACCAATCAGATGAACGTCCCCGACGGGGTCAATCTGATGGCCAATACGTCCGTATTATCCATTTCCTTGCCAATGACGCCGATCACCCTGCTGTTCGGGCCGCGGGCGTCATTCCTGGTCTTTCTCACCACCGGCATGATTGCCACCGCCGCCGCCTGGTATTTCCTGCTCTCCCGGGTCCTGATCGGCGCCCGGGGGCCGGCCTGGCTGGGTGCCGGCTTCTGCGCGTTCGCGCCGGCCATGGTGTCGCACGCCAATGGGCACCCGAACATCGTGTCGCAGTTCGTCGTCCCGTTGATCATTTGGCGCACGCTGCGACTGGATGATCCGGGCCGCTGGCTGCGCAACGGGGTCCTCCTCGCGCTCGTCATCGTCTGGCAGGCGTTCCTCAACCTGGAGATCCTGCTGATGACCGCGATCGGGCTCGGCGTGATCGTCGGCGTACTCGCCATCGGCCGCGCGGATCTGCGGTCACGAGCCCGGCCCTTCCTCGCCGGTCTGGCCGTCGCCGCCGGAGTCGCCGGGCTGCTGCTGGCCTACCCGCTGTACGTCCAGTTCTTCGGACCGGGCGCGTACTCGGGGCTGTCCCGCCTGATCCGCGGCTACTCCAGCGACCTGGCCTCGTTCGTCGCGTACTCCCGGGAATCCCTGGCCGGCAGCGCGCGCACCGCCGCGGGCCTGGCCAAGAACCCGACCGAGGAGAACAGCTTCTTCGGCTGGGCGCTGGCGGTGCTGGTGGTCGCCCTGGTCTGGTGGCTGCGCCGCTCGGTCGTGGTGCTCGCGCTGGCCGCGCTCGGGTTGCTCTTCGCGGTGCTGTCGCTGGGCCGGGAGGTCCGCTTCGACAACCGGGGTACGGGTGTGCCGGGGCCCTGGGCGGCGCTGGAGAACCTGCCCATCCTGCACTCGGTGGTGCCCACGCGTTGGGCGTTGGCGATCACCCCGATCATCGGGCTGCTGCTCGCCTTCGGCGCGGAACGTGCCCGGGAGTTGGCCGGCGCGCACCCGGCCGCCCGGGGGCAGATCCGCTTCGTCACCGCGACCATGCTCACCATGGCCCTGTTGCCGATCGTGCCCACTCCGCTGCCGGTGGTCCGCCTCGACCCGGTTCCCACCTTCGTGACCAGTGGGGCCTGGCGTCCCTACGTGAGCGGTGGGCGCAGTGTGGTGACGCTGCCGCTGCCGGACACCACGTACGCGGACCCGCTGCGCTGGTCCGCGCAGACCCGGCTGGACATGCCCCTGGCCCGTGGCTACTTCCTCGGCCCGGACACCCGCCCGAACGCCGATCCACCGAAGGTGGCGCTGTTCGGTGCGCCGCCCCGCCCCACCAGCAGTTTCTTCGCCACCATCCGCCGTACCGGGGCGGTGCCACCGATCAGCCCGCAGAGCCGGGTCCAGGCCGTCGACGACCTGCGGTTCTGGCGGGCCGGGGTGGTCATCCTCGGCCCGCACGAGCACGAAGCCGCGCTCCGCCGGGGAATGACCGAGTTGACCGGAATCCAACCGGTCTTCACTGGCGGGGTGTGGGTGTGGGACGTCCGGCCGCTGACCGAGTGAGTCGTGCCGGCTAGCGGACGCAGCAGCCCTGGCAGACCTTCGGCCGGGGCAGCGTGAAGGCGAGGCAGCAGGTGCGCCGCTGCACGGTCGGCTCACCGGTCGGCCCGGGCACCAGCTCGATCAGGTCGGTCAGGTCGAGTGCGCCGAGCAGGGTGTCGATGCTCTGCACCGTGGAGCCGGGCAGGCCGTCAGCGGCCCGCAGGATGCCGTGCGCGATGCCGGAGGCGACCGAGCCGAGCAGCGTCCGGGTGCCCACCCGGACCTCGGACTGGATCGCCGTGATCAGCGGTGCCAGGTGGGCGTCGAGCAGTGACCCGCGCAGTGCGGCAAGCAGGTCCGCCTCGTCGGCGACGACGCGTACCTCCGGCAGGCCGGCGAGCGCCAGCGGGTCGTTCGGCAGCACCGCCACGGTGGTGCCCCGGCGGAGCCCCAGGGTGAGCAGTTGCCGGTGGTCCTCGAAGTGGATCAGCACGTCGGCGGGGTCGAGCAGCGGCACCCGGCGGGCGGAGGCCCAGCCGAGCACGACCGGCAGGGCGGTCCAGTAGCTGTACGACTTCCAGGCCAGCGCGGCGCAGGCGTGCGGGGTGCCGCCCCAGCGGACGGCGGCGCCGCGCAGCAGCTCGGGCAGCCGAGTGCCGTCGATCAGGGTGGTCGCGGGTGCCCAGCCGAACTCGTCGTGGACCAGTAGGCCCCGGGCGAGACCCGGAAGGTCGTCGGTGCCGAACATGGCCCGCAGCGCCGCGGTGACGGGGGCGAGCGGCATGGCGGCGGCCTCCCGCCTCGGCATCACCGCTGTCACCTGAGCATCCCCCGTCCGCGTGGCCGAGGAGTGTGCCCCGGCGGACGGCCAGCGCCGTCCTGAGCTAAGGCTAGCCTAACCACGCCGCCGGGTCTAAGGGAAGCCTCACCTTGCTCGGTTGGAGGCCCAGGTCACCCGGCCCGCCGGTGCGGCAGCGCTGCGTGCCCCGCGTACTACCCGGCGTATGTGCTGGGAAACACGGCGGCAGGATCGATGGTCGTCGGTGGATTGTCAAGCAGAGTGTCGGCAAAGTGCCAGATGCGTGTGCGCTCGCGTACAGAACGTGAAACTTATAGCCCCGGCCACGAGGAAGCTGATGACGACCTCACCCCTCGAACGGGCTGCCGACTCCTTCGCGGCCGAGCTCGCCCGTCATCGGACCGGGCGTGGGCTCTCCAAGAAACAACTGGCCGTCCTGATGGGGTTCGACCCGTCCTACGTGAGTCACGTCGAGGGGCGCCGGCACCGCCCGACCGAGGACTTCGCCCGCCGCGCCGAGGCCGTCCTGGAGGCCAGCGGCGCGATCTGGCAGCGCTTCCGGGAGTACGACGACCTGCGGCACGCCCGGGTGGGTCAGGGGCACCGTGAGCCGTACCTGCCGGGGCAGTGGCTGCCACCCGGCACCGGCCTGGTGGTGGAACGGGAGCTGGCCACTCTCACCCACACCGAGGACGGCTACCGGTGCGTCATCCACCGCGAGTTGTACAACGCCGGCACCGAACCGGTCACCCGCTACCTGGTCCGGGTCGCCGTCGACCGCTACCCGAACGACCCCGGCCGCTCCAACCGGCACCACCGCGAACACCCCCTGACCTTCGCCGAGCTGCAGATACAGGCTCACCGGGACGACGGCGGCGGCGACCCGGAGCCGATGCACTGGCGAGCCAAACACGACCGGGACGCGTTCAAGGAGATCTGGCTGCTCTTCGAGAACGGGGAGCGGCGCTTTCCGCTCTACCCGGGCGACCGCGCCACCATCGAGTACGCGTACAGCGTCGGGCACGACAAATGGGGCCCCTGGTTCCAGCGCGCCGTCCGGCTGCCCACCCGGCAGCTCGCCGTACGCCTGGACCTGCCCGCGACCCTCGACCCGCAGGTCTGGGGCGTGGAAACCTCGCTCTCGGCGGAGGAGGGCCCGTTACGCAGGGCGCCGCAGCGGCACGACGAGGGCGACCGGGCGATCTACGACTGGCAGACCGACGACCCGCCGCTGAACGCCCGCTACCGGATGCAGTGGCGGTTCCGCGCCCGCCCGGACACCGAACCGGACAACGACCCCGGCGGTACCCGGGTCCGACCCAGCGACCGGATGCGCGGCCTGGGCATCGTGCAACGCGGCGACGACCTGCTCCGCCAGCGTGCCCGCCCGTTCGACCTTCCCCGCGAGGAACAGGTCGCCCGGGACGTGGTCGACCGGCTCACCATGGCGCTGGCCCGGCTCGACGAACTGCACCCGTTCAGCAAGGGGGTGGGTGTCGCCGCCCCGCAGTTCGGCATCGGCCGGGCGGCGGCCGTGGTGCGGCCCCCCGACCGGTCGGCGGAGCCGGTCGTGCTGCTCAACCCCCGGGTTGTCGACGCCGACCTGGAGACCGACGAGCAGTACGAGGGCTGCCTCTCCTTCTTCGACCATCGGGGTCTGGTGCCCCGGCCGCTCCGACTCGACGTGGAACACGCCCAGTGGGACGGCAGTCGGATCATCACCTCGTTCGAGTTCGGAATGGCCCGACTGGTCGCCCACGAGATCGACCACCTGGAGGGTCGGCTCTACGTCGACCGGATGGCACCCGGAGTGCCGTTGGTGCCGGTGGAGGAATACCGCGAGACCGGGCACCCCTGGCGCTACTGACCAGAGGGGGGACCGGGGCGCGTGCCCCAGGGGGCAGGGGCACGCGCCCCGGTGTGGGGGGAGGAACGTCTAGAGGTCACCGAAGGTGTCGTAGCGGATGTGCGGCGGCGGCACCTCGTCCGCGGCGAGCACCCGCAGGGTGGAGCGGACCATCCGGGCCGAGCCGGAGACGTAGCAGTCGTGCGTGGTCCACGGGCCGTACCGGGCCACCACGTCCGGGATGTCGCCCTGCTCGCCGTCGAAGTCCGGCTCCTCACTGCACGCCGGGGTCACCGACAACCACGGGTGTACGGCCACCAGCTCCTGCAAGCCGGCCAGGCCGTACAGGTCCGCCGCCTGCCGGGCCCCGTAGAAGACGTGCACCCAGCGGGTCCGGTTGTAACTGGCCAACTCCTCCACCAATGCCTTGATCGGCGCCAGGCCGACCCCGCCGGCCACGCAGAGGACGTCCCGTTCGGAGGTGCGGTCCAGGGTCATCGACCCCATCGGCGCCGCCAGCCGGAGCAGGTCACCCGGCCGCACCCGCCGCACCAACGCACCGGACACCCAACCGGCGCCCGGAGACCGCACGTGGAACTCCAGCACGTTGTCGTCGTTCGGGGCGTTCGCCACGGAGTAGTTGCGCCACACCCGGGGGTGGTAGCGCGGCACCTCCAGGCTGACGTACTGCCCCGCCTGCCAGCGCAGCGGATGCTGCAACGCCCGGCAGGTCAACACGGCGGTGTCCGGGCCGTACCGCTCGTGGGTCAGCACCTCGGCGTGCCAGAACGGCGGGTCGTCGTCGGCGGCCGCCCCGGCCACCATCAGTGCGGCGATCGCCGCGTACGCCTCCCGCCACGCCTGGTCGTACTCGAGGTTCCAGCCGACGCCGGCGGTGCTGCGCAGGGCGTCCAGCAGCGCGACGCCCATGGTGGCGTAGTGCCGCTCGTCGACGTGGTACTTGCGGTGGTCGCGGCCCAGCGCCCGGAGGAACTCGTCGAAGCTCTCCGGGTCGTCGACCGTGTGAATGGCCGTGATGATCGCTTCGAGTAGACGGTCGCCCTGGCCGGTCATCTGCACCGGGAAGAGCTGCCGCAGTGCGGGGTCGAGCAGGAACAGCCGAGCGTAGAAGTGACCGCTCAACCGGACCCGGTCGTCCTCGACCAGGGTCCAGCTCTCCTTCAGCAACCGCGCGAGATTGTCCACGGACGCTCCTTCTCCAGACGGCATCGGATCGGGCGCCCATAGAATCTCCACGGAGAGTGTCGACTGGTCGCACAGAATGTGCGATCGGCTCATGCTGGCCGGTCGGCCGTGCCGCCGGTGCCACCCGTCGGGCAGAGTGGTGCGGTGACCGTTGAGCTGACCCGTCCGGTGTCCCGCCGACTACTGGGCACCGAGACGCTGCTGGTCCTCGGCCTCTCCCTCGGCCAGTCCGCGGTCTACGCGGTGGTCTCGATCATCGCGAAGCTGACCGCCGAGGGTCCGCTGTCCAAGCAGACCGCCTCGCTGAACACCTCGGCGTCGGCCCGACCCTGGCTCGACCTCACCTATCAGCTGCTCGGCATCGCGTTCGCGCTGCTGCCGGTCCTGCTCGCCGTACACCTGCTCAGCCGCGACCCCGGCGACCCGGCGCGGACCCTCGGCCTGGACGCCCGACGGCCCGGCCAGGACGTGGCGCGCGGAGCCGGCCTGGCCGCGCTGATCGGCCTACCCGGGCTGGCGCTGTTCTGGGTGGCGGCCCACCTGGGCCTCAACGCCACGCTGGTGCCGGCCGCGCTGCCACCGGTCTGGTGGGCGGTCCCGGTGTTGATCCTCTCCGCCGTGCAGAACGCCGTGCTGGAGGAGGTGATCGTGGTCGGCTACCTGGTCACCCGGCTACGCCAACTCCAGTGGCGACTGGCCGCGATCATCGCGGCCAGCGCGCTGCTCCGCGGCTCGTACCACCTCTACCAGGGCTTCGGCGCGTTCGTCGGCAACGCGATCATGGGTGTCGTGTTCAGCCTCTTCTACCTGCGCACCCGGCGGGTGATGCCGCTGGTCATCGCGCACACCCTGCTGGACGTGGTCGCCTTCGTCGGCTACGCGCTGCTGCCCCGAGAGTGGTTCGACTGGCTCTGACCGGTCAACGCCGGCCGGGCCGGTAGACGGCCACCGTCCGGGCCGCGAGCCGGTCGGCCGCCGCCGCGTCACCCAGCGCCGCCGCGAGCACCGCCGCGCCCGGCAGCAACCGGGCCACCAGCCGCAACGCCACCCAACCCCCGGCCTGCGCGGTGAGCGGCGCGGCCAGCCGCCAGGCCGCCTCCGCCGCCCGCGGCCACGCCCCCTCGACCGGATCGCCCGCCGCCTGAGCGGCGGCCAGGGCCGCCTCCGCGCTCACCCGGTCCGGATGCACCTGGGTCAACACCAGCAGGTCGACGGCCCGGTCGGGGTGTGTCGGGTCCTTGCCGTACGCCGCGGCCAGGTGCAGCACCAGCTCCGAGTGCGTCCACAGCACCGAGGCCAACTCGGTCAGCGGCGCGAAGAAACCGGCCAGCGCAGCGGTCGCTCCGCCGGCGCCCGCGGAGCGGACGAACCGCCGGGTCGCCAACCGGGCCAGGCCGTCCGCCGACGCGCCCGGATACCGGGTGCGCAACCGTGCGGCCCACCCGGCCGCGCCCGGCCCGAGCGCCCGCACCGCGGCCAACGCCAACAGCTCCGGCGCGAAGCCCGGGTGGTCGAGCACGCGCGCGGCGACCGCGCGCAGCTCCGATTCCGGGGTACGCCCCGAAGCCAGCGCGACGGCGGGCGGTGCCGGGATCTGCTCGACCACCGGTTCGGGGGCGAGCTTGGTCGGCGTGGCGCTCCTGCGCGAGCTGGCCGCGCGCTTGGCGGGGCTCCCGGCTTTGGTCGGACCCGTCGTGCTGGCGGGCGTCGCGGCTCTGGCCGGGTTGGCGGCTTTGCGGGGCGTCGCGGTTTTGGAGGGCGTCGCGGTTCTGGAGGGGCTTGCGGCGCTCTTGCGCGGTGCTGGTGTGGCCGGGGTCACCTCGGTGGGCGGCTCGGCCGCCTTCCGGCCAGCAGCCTTGCGAACGGGAGTGGTGCGGGCCTTCGGTGGCAGATTCCCCGGCGCGACGCCTTCCGCTGGGCCCGGCTGGCCGGCGTCAGCTGTCGCGGGCGGAGAGCTTGCCTGGTCGCCGGGTGGCGGGGAGGGCTGGCCGGTGCCCGCTCCGCCGTTGGGCGGGCCCGGTTCGTCGCTGTGCGGCGGCCCTGGGTGCTCCGCGCTCGGGTCGGTGGTCACGTCGGCTGGTGCCTGTCGAGGCTGCCGGGGCAACGGGCGGTCCGGTTCCGGTGGTTGGAAGAGCACCGCCGGGGCAGCCTTGGCCCGTCGAGGACGCTGGTTCGCCGGGGCCGCTGCCGGCGGCGCTGTCGCTGCGGGCTCCGTCGTCTCGGTCGGCTCCTCGGCGGCGGTCGGCGGCCTGAAGGTGGCCCGTGGGGAGCGCCGACGCGCTCTTTCAGCAGGCTCTCGACGGGTCGGCTCGCTGGGCGGCTGCTCCTGCATATCGATGGAGCGTAGTCCCGATCACGTCCGCGCACAGCGTCGAAACACGGGGCCGGGGGCCCTGCCGGGCGTACCCCGGAAGTCGTTTTGCTCGCGGTGGGTGCCGACCTGTATCCTCGGGCGCGGTGGTCTACGGATCACCATGGGAGACTTCGCCTAGTCTGGTCTATGGCGCCGCACTGCTAATGCGGTTGGGGTCTTAAAGCCCCTCCCGGGTTCGAATCCCGGAGTCTCCGCGCGAAAGCCGGGTGTGTACACTGGCTGAGCACAAGCGCCCGTAGCTCAATGGATAGAGCATCTGACTACGGATCAGAAGGTTAGGGGTTCGAGTCCCTTCGGGCGCACAAGATCGTGAGGGCCCGACCCACGGCAACGTGGGTCGGGCCCTTTGCTGTACCCGTCTCTTGTGGACCTCTGGCGGCTCCACCACCTCCGCCCCGCCGTGTCCGTGTGGCGCGGGTCTCGTTCGATCCGGTCGGTCCAGGCGACGGCGAAGATCAAAGATCGCCCGCACCAGGTCTCCCTCGGGTTCCCCCCGTATCGTCCCACCCGATCCTGGCCCCGTGATACGAAGAGTGCTACGGATCGGGTGAGGCGGATCAACAGTGGCGGACAACCGGATTGCGCGGCTGCTGCGTAAGCGCGAGCATCCGCGTCAGGCGTCCGCTCTCGAATTGTTCTTCGATCTGTCCTTCATTCTCGGGCTGACCCTGCTGTCGAGGCGACTTTTCCACGAACTCAATTGGGGCAACACGTTCGAGACGTTGATTCTGTTCGCCGGCACCTACTGGATCTGGATCGCGACCGCCTCGGCGACCGACTGGTACAACCCCAACGACCTGATCATCAAGGGGCTCGTTCTCACCATCATGTTCGTCGGCCTGGTGATGGTGGCCGCGATACCGGCCGCGTTCGCTTCGCACGGATTCATGTTTGCCGGGGCGTACGTCCTCGTCCACGTCATCCGGGGTGCGGTGTTGCTTACGCTGCTGCGCGGGCATCCGCTGCAACGCCGGTCGTGGCTGATCATGATCTGGTTCGCAATCTCCGCGGTGCCCTGGCTGGTCGGTGCTTTCCGGCCGGAGGACGAGCGGGTGGTGCTGTGGCTGGTCGCACTGGTCATCGACTACGGAATAGCCTGGCTCGGCTGGCCGACTCCGGGGCTCGGCCGAGTGCCGGACGAAAGCCCGCGTAATGTCGGCGAGCATCTGTCGGAGCGGTACCAGCAGGTGTTCATCATCGCCCTGGGCGAGGGGATCCTGGTCAATGGCCTCGCCTATGCCAGCGCGGGGATCACTGCGCTGCGCACGCTCGCCTTCGGACTGGGGTTCCTCAACGTGGTGCTGCTGTGGCGCGGTTACCTGATTCCGGGGCCTGGCGATTCTCGGCCTGCTGAGTCCCGTACTGCTCTTCCTCCAGCCGTTGACCATCTCGTTGGTCACCAATGCCGCGCTGTTCGGGGCCGTGGCCGTCGACGTCTATCTGATTCGGCGAGCGGTCCGGGAGGGGCGCTTGACCACGTCGTCCAAAGGCACGCCCCTGGCGGTCGAGCGGGATCAGAAGCGTTGATCCGGGACGCGCGAAGCGCAGCGCCACCGTCAACGGCCGTACGTCTCCAGCAGCCGCAGCCAGACCTCGTTCATGGTGGGGTACGGGGGGACCGCGTGCCACAGCCGGTCCAGCGGAACCTCGCCGACGATGGCGACAGTCGCGGCGTGGATCAGTTCTGCGACGTCCGGGCCCGCGAGGGTGAAGCCGACGAGCACCTTCCGATCCTCGTCGACGACCATGCGTGCGTGGCCTTTGTAGCCGTCGGCGTGCAGGGACGCGCCGGCAACGGCGCCCAGGTCGTAGTCCACGACCCGGATCCGCAGTCCGGCCGCCTCGGCCGCCGCCGCGGTCAGCCCCACCGACGCGATCTCCGGGTCGGTGAAGACCACCTGTGGCACCGCACGTTCGTCGGCCGTGGCCGCGTGCCGACCCCACCGGCCGTCCTGAACCTCCTCGCCCTTCGCGCGGGCCACGATCACGTCGCCCACCGCACGCGCCTGATACTTGCCCTGATGCGTCAGCAGCACCCGCCGGTTCACATCACCGGCGGCGTACAGCCACTCCCCGCCGCCGACGACGCGCAACGTGTCGTCGACCGCCAGCCAGCCGCCCGGCACCAACCCGATGTTCTCCAGGCCGATGTCCCGGGTGTTCGGGGTACGACCGACCGCGACGAGAACCTCGTCGGCCTCCAGTCGGTCGCCGTTAGCGGTGGTGAGCTGGACGGTTCCGCTGTCGTCCCGGTGGACGGAGACGGCTTCCGCGCCGACGCGTACCGCCACGCCGGCCTCCTGCAACGACTCCTTGACCAGCTCACTCGCGAACGGTTCCACCGACGGCAGGACACCGTCGCGCGCCAGCACCGTCACCGAGGAGCCCAGAGCGGCGAAAGCGGTCGCCATCTCGGCCGCCACCACACCACCGCCGATGATGGCGAGCCGGCGGGGAGCCGACCCGGCCGAGGCGGCCTCCCGGCTGGACCACGGCGCCGCCTTCCGCAGACCTGTGATATCCGGCAACAGGGCGCTGCTTCCGGTCGCGACGACCACCGCGTGTCGCGCGGTCAACCTCGTCGTGCCACCGTCGACGCCGGTCACATCGACGACCCGGGGGGAACGGATGCGTCCCTGGCCGCGGTGCAGTGCGATGCCGGCCGACTCCAGCCAGGCCACCTGCCCGTCGTCCTTCCAGTGCGACGCGAAGGAGTCCCGGCGACCGAACACCGCCGCCACGTCCAGGTCACCCGTCACCGCCTCGCGGGCACCCGGCACCTGACGCGCCGCCCGCAGCGCGGACGCGCTGCGCAGCAACGCCTTGGTCGGCATGCAGGCCCAGTACGAGCATTCGCCGCCGACCAACTCCCGCTCGACGATGGCGGCGGTCAGGCCGCCCCGCACGACCCGATCGGCGACGTTCTCGCCGACCGGGCCCGCACCGATCACGACGACGTCGTACTCGTTGGTGGTCATGTCAGTTGCCCTTCGCGCTGCGGCCGAGGCGGATGGCGGCGATGAGGAAGAAGATGGCGCCGGGGATCGCGTAGCCGGCCGCGTTGGTCAGCGCCGGGATGTCCGCGGAGGCACCGATGATGAAGGACCCACCGGCCAGCACCGAGATGCCGCCACTGATGATCATCGGCCATTGTCCGCCCAGCCGGCGACGGGTGACACCCACGATGAGCTGGACGAGACCAGCCACCACCGCCCAGGCGCCCCACACCCTCAGCATCGCCGGAATGCCGGACGCGGCTGCGACACCCACGCCGACCGCGGTCAGCAGGCTGACGGCGATGTTCACGTACAGCAGGGTAGGCGTTGTGCCGGTGGTCCGCGACGAGCGGAGGTCGTAGATGGCGGCACCCACGTCGAACAGCGGGTAGAGCACGAAGAGCACCACCGTGAGCGGCCCGATCTCCTTGGCGGTCGCGATCGTCACGAGTGCCCACAGGATGGCGAACGCGAAGCGGACGAAGTACAGCCGGCGCAGCGCGGTAGCGGTCTGGGAAATGCCGGGCGAAGCAGCAATGGTGGTCACGGTGGCCCTTCCAGGGGGATGCTCGGGAGACCGAACGTTCTGTCTGATCCCAGCATGGCCACCCCGGTCCAGCTATGCAAGACCGAACGTTCTACCTCCTGAGTGATCTGTTGCACAGGGGAGCGCCGGCGCGCCGAAGGCGGGGACGCTCGGAGAGACAAAGACCGAACGTTCTATCCGCTATAGTGGTGGTATGACGCGCGGCGACACCGACACCCGGCCCTCGGCGGCGCGACAGCGGCTTCTGGCCACGGCGACCAGGATCTTCTACGCGGAGGGCATCCACTCCGTGGGCGTCGACCGGATCATCGCCGAGGCGAAGGTGACCAGGGCCACCTTCTACCGGCACTTCCCGAGCAAGGAAGACCTCATCCTCGCCTACCTGCGCGAAGTCCATGAGCTGGAACGCGGCACGATCGACGCGGCCATCGCCACCAACCCCTCGGCGGTCGATCCTCTCCTGGCTATCGCCGACACCATCGCCCAGCACATCCAGTCTCCCGGGTTCCGCGGCTGCGCCTTCCTCAACGCCGCGGCGGAGTACCCGAACGCGGACCACCCCGTACGTCAGGAGATCATCGCCCATCGGCAATGGTTCCTGGACACGCTCACCAGATTGATGACGCAGGTCCACCCCGAAACGGCGGATCCCGCCGCGCGTCACTTCGTGATGCTCCGCGACGGCGCGATGGCGGCCGGATGCCTCTTCGACCCCGCCCTGGTCTCCGACACCTTCCTCCGCGGGATCGAGGAACTCCTGCGGATCGGTGCCGAGCGCCGGGCCACCGATTCCGCCCGCTCGTAACGACACCAGGATCCCGCTCGTAACGACACCAGGGTTCCGCTCGTAACGACACCAGGGGTCAGGCCTCGGAGTCTTGATCGCGAGGTGTCTCCCCCGCGACCGGCGAGGCGGGCACCTCCAGCGGCCGTCCCCGACCCCGCAGCGCGTCCAGGAGCGCGACCAGGGCCAGCACCCCGGCCACCACGCTCAGCCCGACCATCGGCGCCCAGCGGGTCAACGCCGCCGTGAACAGCACCAGGGCCACCAGTCCGATCACCCGGGATCGGGAAACTCGGCCGAGGATCTCGTACTCCAGCCGTGCTCGGGCGACGAGGAAGAGCATCGGACCGCCCACCACGAACAGAAGCCAACCCGGCCGAGGCGGTCCGTACGGATCGTCGATCACCAGTTCGTAGCCGACCGAGGTGACCAGCACGCTGAACACGATCAGCAGATGCGTCCGCTCCGACGCCGTACCCAGCCGGCCGGGCATGGCCGCCCGGTCCAACGCCTCGGACAGCAGCAGACCGGCGCGGTGGAAGTAGATCCGCCAGATCAGCGCGCTGGTCGTGAACGCGACGGCGAAGGCGGCGGCCCGCTCCCCGGAGTAGTCCGTGCCGCTGAAAACCGTGCCGATGACCAGAATCGACTCACCGAGCGCGATGAGAACCACCTGTTGGTAACGGTCGGCGAGATGCGTCCCCGCGATCCGCCAGCGGCTTATCCTCGATGCTCCGAGTCCCGGAAGCGGCCAGCCCAGGGTCCAGGCGAGGTAGTCGGTGGTGAGGGCCGCGGCCCACAGCGGCAGGCGAAGGTGGTCCGGGCCCAGCGCGCCGCCCAGCCAGAGCGGCGCGGTAGCCGCAGCCCACGCGGCAAGCCGGAACGGCACCAGCCGCCGCGGATGGCCACGCAGCGCGGCGGCGACCACCAGCGGCCGCACCAGCATCACTATGAGGTACGCGGCCGCGAACAGCGCGGCTCGCTCCTCCATGGCACGTGGCAACGTGACCGCCATGACCAGGATGGCGAACATGGTGCCGACCACGACAGCCTGGATGAGCGGCTGCTCCGGTTCGTAGCGACTGGTGATCCAGGTGGTGTGCGACCAGATCAGCCAGAGCGCCAGAAACAGCAGCAGCGTACGGGCGAATCCCTCGGCGAGCGTCCAGCCCGTGTCATCGCTCAGGCCGGCGAATCGTTGCGAGACCCGGGTGAGGGCCACCACGAACGCCAGGTCGAAGAAGAGCTCCAAAAACGTGGCCCGGCCCGAGCTCTCGGGAGGACGCAGCAGTGCGGCACCCGGTCTCGCCGCCATCGTCGCCTCCGTTTCCTTGTGCCCAACGAACCGGTTGTCAGCGGTGTCGCGTCGCCGCCGTACGGCGTCCGGTCCCGCAGCAGGCCCGATCTTCGTGATCGGACCCGTGCGGGACCGGATGACTCTCTGACAACCCGGGTGCCGGGGCGATCGGATGATCAGCCGAAGCAGTTCGGCACCGGAGGTGAGCTGGGTGTGCAGTTGGTGGGTCGGTTGCCGGTGATGGCCGACTTCTGGTCCACGGTGACCTGGCCGCCGTCGTTGAAGATCCCGCCGGGGGCCAGGGTGGAGATGTTGTCGGTGACCGTGGTTTCGGTGAGGTTGAGCGTGGCGTTGTTGTAGATTCCGCCGGCCCGCGAGCTCGAGCCGATGGCCCTGTTCCGGTCGACCTGGCTACGCCGCAGTACGACGGTGCCGCTGCCGTTGTAGATGCCGCCGCCGTTTTCGATGGTGCTGTTCGTGCTGGCGACGTTCTCGCTGATCCGGCTCTCCTCGGCCACGAACTGGCCGATCTGGTTGTAGACGCCGCCACCGCGTTGGCCGGCTTCGTTGTGGTGGATCTTTCCGTGCTTGAGGTGGAAGACGCCGTCGGTGAAGATTCCGCCGCCCTCGCTGCCGGCCCGGTTGTCGTTGACCTCGACGTTCCTGGCCTCGGTGGTGGAGTCGATGCCGCCGCGGATGCCACCGCCCCGGAAACCGGCGGTGTTGTTGTCCAGGTGGACGTTGTCGAGTACGGCGACGCTGCTGTTCGACAGCCCGCCACCCGCGCCGCCGATGGGCACGGTGTTGAAGACCCCGATCGTGTTGTTGTAGCTCAGTCGGGTGTTCTGCACGGTGAGGTTGCCGTTGTTGAAGATGCCGCCGCCGTCGAACACGGCGCTGTTGTTGCTGATGGTGCTGCCGTCCTTCTTGCTCTTGTCCTTGTCGTCCCGGCCCTTGTCGCCGCCGTGGTCGCTCCGGCCGAGGATCTTCGTGACACCGAAGTTGGCGATACCGCCACCCGGGCCGTTGGTGTGGTTGTAGACCACGTCGGTGTTCTCGATGACGGCCCTGCCGCCCACGTCGATCCGGATGCCACCGCCCCCGCCGCCGAGCCCGCCCTCGGCCAGGCCGCCCTTGATGGTGACGTCGCGCAGTGTCAGGTCACCGCCGGTGCCGACCTCGAGGATCCGGAACGGGGTGGCGTTGGCCGCGCGGACGATGGTGGACCCGTTTCCGTCGATCGTGACCTGCTGGGTGATGATCGGCAGGCCGACCGCACCGTAGGGCACGGGCGGAGGGGGCGCGGACCTGGTGAGTGTGTAGGTGCACCTCTCGGCGAGCCGCAGTTTCGCCCCGGACCCGGTGTTCGCCCGGACGATCGCCGCGATCAGCTCGTCGGCGTTGCAGGGTACGGACCGGAAGTCGTCGCCCCTGCCGTCCCGACGGTCGTTGTCCTTCTTGTCGTCCTTGCCGTCGCGGCCGCCCCTGTCCTGGCCTCCGTGGTCGTCCCCGCTGTCCCGGTTGCCGTCGGCGAGGATCTGCGTGCCGGCGTTCGACGGGTCGCCGCCGCTCTTTCCGGCCGCGCCGCTCACTCCTGCCGACGTGAAGGCGGCCAGACCGACCACTCCGGTCAGCCCGGCCATCCCGGCGACGAGCCAGCGTGCCCGCCGCCGCTTCGGCCGACGTGACTGATCTGCCGCTACCTCGCTGATGTTCGGGTGTAGATAGTTGGACATCGAGCTACCTAGCCCTTCTCCGCGCACCATGTCTCTGCACGCCGTAATCAGTGCAGACAGCGACAAATCGGTTGTCGCCCCCATGGCGAAGGTAGTCGAGCAATCCTCGCATCAAACGGTCTTATGCGAAAAACCCCTACATTCGGCGTACATGCCACTCGCACCCCGACTGCACCAGCGAGCCCATCCGCACCCGTGCCGGCACCGTTGTTCGTGGACGACGTGGCACGGGCGGTCGGCTGGTCCGGTGCTGTCCGAGCGGCGCCGGAGTTCTCGCGGGGATCGAGGGTCGGCGCTTGACGTGGGTCAGGTTAGCGACAAGAATTTACAACGATCGCTGTTAGCGTTAACAATCCGTCCCGGTGCTGCGACGGCGGTCGTCATGCCGATGTGGCGCCCGGTCCCGACGGCCTGACTCCTCGGTCAGCACTACCACTGCAGGGGAGAAATCTATGCGAACGAGGGCAAGATGGCTCGCGGCGACCGCCGCACTCGGTGTCGTCCTCGCCGGGGTGCTGACCTCGGCCGGTCCGGCCAGCGCGGAGTCCAACGGCGGGGTGCGGGTGATGCCCCTCGGTGACTCCATCACCGAGGGCACCCAGGTGCCGGGCGGGTACCGCATCGGGCTCTGGCAGCGTCTGGCCAGCGGTGGGTACACGGTGGACTTCGTCGGTTCGCAGTTCAACGGCCCGGCAAGCCTGGGCGACCACGACCACCAGGGGCATCCCGGCTGGCGCATCGACCAGATCGACGCGAACATCGTCGGCTGGCTGAACACCCAACGGCCGCAGACCGTCCTGCTGCACATCGGCACCAACGACATCCTGCAGAACTACAACGTGAGCAGCGCGCCGAACCGGCTCTCCACCCTGATCGACCGGATCACCGCGACCGTTCCCACCGCCGAGGTTTTCGTCGCGCAGATCATCCCGCTTTCCAACAGCAACCAGGAGGCGGCCGCACGTACCTTCAACGCGGCGATCCCGGGCATCGTGCAGAGCAAGGTGAACGCCGGCAAGCGGGTGCACCTGGTCGACATGCACAGCGCCCTCACCACCTCCGACCTGATCGACGGCGTCCACCCCACGTCCGGCGGCTACGACAAGATGGCGGCCCGCTGGTACAGCGCGTTGCAGTCGGTGCCCGGCAGCATCGGCAACCCGGGCAGCGGCGGCGGCGGACAGACCACGGCGATCGTGGGAGCCCTCTCCGGTCGCTGCGTCGACGTGCCCGGCTCGTCCACCACCAACGGCACTCAGGTGCAGTTGTGGGACTGTCACGGCCGCACCAACCAGCAGTGGACCTACACGTCCGCCAAGACGCTCACCGTGTACGGCAACAAGTGCCTCGACGCCGCCGGCTACGGCACCTCCCCGGGCACCCTGGTCACCATCTATGACTGCCACGGTGGAACGAACCAGCAGTGGAACGTCAACGCCAACGGCACCATCACCGGGGTGCAGTCGGGTCTCTGCCTGGACCCCTACAACGTGGGCACCGGCAACGGCACGAAGCTGGTTCTCTGGACCTGCACCGGCCAGACCAACCAGCAGTGGAGTCGCCGATAGTTCACCCGGTGGCGTCGGCCGGTCGGATCGCCTCGTCGAGCAGGCGGTGACGATCCGACCGTCGGCGTCGCCTCGGTAAGACTCGCGGTACGCGTCACCGCATCGGTGACCGCAACTACTCCGGCAACCCGCCCAGCTCCGACCCCCACGTCGGCAGCCACACCTGCTCATCCTCGTCGAGAATGCTCATCCGCCTGGCGTCGAGGTGGTCCCGAAGGGTGCGCAGCGCGGGATGCGGGTTGTCGTCGCGCCAGATGAGCGACATGGGGTAGATCGGTGCCGGGCCGCGTACCGGTATGCGGCGCAGGTCGTAGCTGTCCGGCCACAGGTAGCGGGTGCGTTCGCCGGCAAGCGTCGCCAGTTCCGCGGAGTCGGCGATCTCGGCCAGCAGTGCCTCGTTGCCGAAGACCGGCCCGACCAGGTCGATGGTGAGACCGAACGCGGCGGCGAGCTCGTCGTAGTAGTCGGCCCATTCGGTGCCGGGGGCCATCCCGGGCATCCAGATGCGGTGTTCGGCGAGCTGTGCGGGCGTGACGGCCGTGGCGTCGGCGAGCGCGTGGCGGGGTCCGACGAGGAGCTCGTGGTGCTCGTCGATGACGCGGGCGGTCCTGATCGCGGTCGGCAGGTGGCGCGCGGCGACGGTGACGGCGTGGAAGGTGGCGTCGACGGTTCCCGCCTCGACGGCGGTTGTCGCCGCGTGGACATCGGCGTCGAGGGTGACGACGTCCAGCTCGATTCTCGGGTACGTACCGTGGAAGTCCTGGAGCAGCACCGCGGGCGCGGTCCGTCGACTGTGGACGTCGATGCGGAGAGCACGCCGACCCGGGCGTACGGAGGCGTCGGCGCGGTCGGCCACCCGCAGAAGCTCCCGGGCGTGGGGCAGGAACGCCTGGCCGTCGATCGTGAGCTGGGCTCCACGGGCCGTGCGGGTGAACAGCCGTACCTCCAGGTCCTTCTCCAGTGCGGCGATGCGCTTGGACACGCCCTGCTGGGTGATCGACAGCGCGACGGCGGCGTCCTGGAACTGGCCGGCGTCGGCGGCGGCGACGAGGGTACGGACGGCATTGAGATCCACGCCCGAAGCCTAGAGATACAACAGTTGGTTGTGGCTCGCCGTCCAGTTGGTTGTTTGATCCGTGTTCGAGGCATTGCTTGGATCGCCGTGGTCAACGCTGCGTTGTTCGGGTCGGAAGGTGTGGGGCTTGCTGGGCGGACGATCGCTGGGCCGACAGTTCGGGTGGTTGTGGGCGTCGTACGCGGTCAGCGCCTACGGCTCGGGGCTGGGGTTCGGGGCGCTGCCGTTGATCGCCGTGCTGGTGTTGGACGCCAGCCCGGCCCAGGTGTCCGCGCTGTCGGCGGTGGGTCCGGCGGTGGGCGCGCTGGTCGCGTTGCCGCTCGGGCCGTGGGTGGAGTTTCACCGCAAGCGGCCCGTCATGATCGCGATGGACCTGGCCCGGTTCGCGGCCATGCTGACGATCCCGGTCGCCTACGCCTGCGAACTGCTCAGCTTCGCCCACCTGTTGGCGGTGTCCGCCGTGGTCGCCACCTCCAAGATCGCTTTTGGTGCTGCGAGTGGCGCCTACCTCAAGGCCCTCGTCCGGCCGGAGGACCTGCTCGTGGCGAACGCGCGCTTCGAGTCGACGAACTGGAGTTCCATTGCCGTCGGACCGCCGCTGGGCGGGGCCGCGGTCGGCCTGTTCGGGCCGGTCACCACCGTGGCGGTCGACGCGCTCAGCTACCTGCTGTCCGCGCTGGGCATCACCGCGATTGGCGGTCGAGAGGAGCACCCGCAGCGTGCCGGCAGGCGCCGGACCCGGTTCGCCGACCTGCTCGACGGCTGGCGGCACATCCTGGCTCATCCGGGTCTGCGGGCGCTCTACCTCAACCAGCTGCTCGTCGCAGGGCTGATCATGGCCACCGAGCCGCTGCTCGCCGTGCTCCTGCTCGGCGAGTTGGGATTTCCTCCGTGGCAGTACGGCCTCGCGTTCGCCGCGCCCTGCCTCGGCGGGCTCGTCGGCTCACGCCTGGCCCGCCGCGCCGTGGCCCGGTACGGCCAGCACCGAATCATCCGTACCGTCGGCACACTGCGCGCGGTCTGGCTGGTCGGCCTCGCCTTCGTCCAGCCTGGGCTGGCAGGTCTGGCCACGGTGATCGTCGTCGAACTCGCGATCATCATCAGCATGAGCCTGTACAACCCGGTGCTGGCCACCTACCGGCTCGAACGCACCCCCGAAGATCGCGTCGCCCGCACCCTGTCGGCCTGGTCGATCAGCAGCAGCGCCTCCATCGCCATCCTCAGCACGCTCGGCGGACTGCTCGCCGCCGCCACCAGCCCACGCACCGCCATCACGGTCGCCGGGCTGCTGATCCTCGCCAGCCCGCTGCTGCTACCCCGCCGTCGGGATTCCGCCTCCGCGACCGACCGCGAACTGGCGGGAGCCGGCCAGGGGCATCGGTAGGAACGGTGCCGCCGGCGTCGGGCGCATCGGCCGTCCGCTGACGACGGGCGGCGTCTGTCGCCCCGGCCGGCGTCCGCACCGATGGCGCGACTGCGGCCGTTCCGTACGGCGCGCGACACCGTCTTCCGGGCCGCGAGGCGGTGACGGCATCGTCGCGGCGCGTTGGTCGCCGGGGTGGGCGTCGGAAGGTTTCCATGGATAGCTGTCAATGTTAACGTCAACGAACGACCGCTCTGAGTTGCCGGGCGGCGGGCTGGCCTGCGGCTGGTCGGTGTGGAGCGGTCGTGCTGCGGGCCGCAACGCGAAGCTGGTCGATGTTCCCAGCACGTTACGTCTTGACGAACGGCATGTTATCGCTCACAGTCGATGCCTAAGGACGACGACATCTTGGCTTTCCGGGCAAGCCCTGCTTCGTCGACCTCGAATCAGGCGTGCGTCCGGGCACGCAGGTGCCGTGTTAACGCTAACGTTCCGGCGCCTGGGCTCGACCACGCGTCGCGGTACGCCCACCCTCGGGCAGGCCGTTTGGCTCTTGGTCACTGAAGGAGGATCATGTCTGCCCTCGATAGGTCTCCATCGATCGCGCCGCCGTCGCGGCGGCGACGTTGGTGGTTGCCCCGCGTTCTCGCCGCCGGCGCGGCGGCGCTGATGGTCGGTGGCGCGGCCGTAGCGGTGGTGTCGTCACCCGCCGCCGCGGCGACGGTCGACACGAGCGCGTGGTACGTGTTGATCAACCGCAACAGCGGCAAGGCCCTGGACGTCTACAACCTGGCCACGAATGACGGTGCCCGGATCACCCAGTGGGCCCGCAACAACGGCAACCAGCAGCAGTGGCAGTTCGTCGACTCGGGTGGTGGCTACTACCGACTCAAGTCGCGACTGTCCGGCAAGGTGCTGGACGTCTACAACTTCTCGACCGCCAACGGCGCCAACATCGTGCAGTGGAGCGACGCCAACGGCACCAACCAGCAGTTCCGGTTGGCCGACTCGGACAGCGGCTACGTCCGATTGATCAACCGGAACAGCAACAAGGTGATGGAGGTGCAGGGCGCCTCGACCGCCGACGGCGGAAACATCGTGCAGTACGACGACTGGAACGGCACCAACCAGCAGTGGCAACTCGTCCGCGTCGACGGCGGGGGCAACCCCACGACGCCGCCGCCGTCCGGCACCTGCGATCTTCCGTCGACGTACCGCTGGTCGTCGACGGGCCAGTTGGCGACGCCGAGGTCGGGTTGGGTGTCGTTGA
Organism: Micromonospora sp. NPDC049645; assembly: GCF_040675155.1. Taxonomy (NCBI): domain Bacteria; kingdom Bacillati; phylum Actinomycetota; class Actinomycetes; order Micromonosporales; family Micromonosporaceae; genus Micromonospora; species Micromonospora sp. NPDC049645. Next base: position 442 of record NZ_JBFAOI010000001.1, on the reverse strand, counting down.
AGGACTTCACCGTCGCCCCGTACAACGGTCAGCAGTTGGTCTACGCGACCACGCACGACACCGGGTCGAGCTGGGGTTCGATGAACTTCGGTCTGTTCTCGAACTATTCGCAGATGGCTTCGGCGAGTCAGAACGCGATGAACAGCGCGACGGTGGCGCCGTCGTTGTTCTACTTCGCGCCGCGCAACATCTGGGTGTTGGCGTATCAGTGGGGTGGGCCGGCGTTCTCGTACCGGACCTCGACGGATCCGACGAACCCGAATGGTTGGTCGTCGCCGCAGACGTTGTTCAGTGGGAGCATCACGGGTTCGGGTACGGGTCCGATCGATCAGGCGGTGATCGGTGACGGTACGAACATGTATCTGTTCTTCGCCGGTGACAACGGCAAGATCTATCGGGCGAGTATGCCGATCGGGAACTTCCCGGGTAGTTTCGGCTCGAA